>NZ_JBQVSQ010000001.1:0-952579 GCF_052952715.1 Burkholderia sp. YIM B11467 | reverse complement strand
CCGCCCACGACGCAGGCATCAACGATAGGAAGTTCGGGGCGCGCTGGGTAGGCCCATGACGGTCGCGGTTTCTGGTGCCACGATGGACGCGTGCGTCGCGGCTTACCCGCGCATCGGCGGATTGAGCCGCGCGAACGCCTGTTGCCGGCGATACGGGAAGTACGGATACGGCGCTTCCACGGCGCTTGCCGCATCGAGTTTCGCGACCTGCGCATCGGTCAGCGCCCAGCCGACCGCGCCGAGGTTCTGGCGCAACTGTTCCTCGTTGCGCGCGCCGACGATCACCGACGACACGGTCGGGCGCTGCAGCAGCCAGTTCAGCGCGATCTGCGGCACGGTCTTGCCGGTTTCCTCCGCGATCGCGTCGAGCGCATCGACCACGTCGTACAGGCGTGCGTCGTCGACCGGCGGCCCGTAGCTGGCCGTCTCATGCAGGCGGCTGCCTTCGGGCAGCGGCGCGTTGCGACGGATCTTGCCGGTGAGCCGGCCCCAGCCGAGCGGGCTCCACACGAGCGCGCCGAGCCCCTGGTCGGCGCCGAGCGGCATCAAGTCCCACTCGTAGTCGCGGCCGACGAGCGAGTAGTAGACCTGGTTCGCCACGTAGCGCGACCAGCCGTGCCGGTCGGCCGCCGCGAGCGATTTCATGATCTGCCAGCCCGCGAAATTCGACACGCCGATATAGCGCAGCTTGCCCGCGCGCACGAGATCGTCCAGCGTCGACATCACTTCCTCGACCGGTGTGCCCGCATCGAACGCGTGCAACTGCAGCAGGTCGATATAGTCGGTGTCGAGGCGGCGCAATGCGGCGTCGACGGCGCGCACGAGCCGCGCGCGCGACGTGCCCGCATCGTTCGGGCCGTCGCCGGTCGGCAAGCCCGTCTTCGTCGAGATCAGCACCTGGTCGCGCCGCCCCTTGATCGCCGCGCCGAGCACGCGTTCGGATTCACCGTCCGAATACACGTCGGCCGTGTCGAACAGGTTGACGCCGGCTTCGAGGCAGATGTCGACCAGGCGACGCGCTTCGTCGACGCCGGTGTTGCCCCATGCGCTGAACAGCGGGCCGGTACCGCCGAACGTGCCTGCGCCGAAGCTCAGCGCGGGAACCTTGAGGCCGGAGCGGCCGAGCGTACGGTATTCCATGTGCGTTTCCCTTGAATGATGGTCGAAGCCCGGCGCGTGCCGGACGGGCGCTCGTCGGCGGAGTCACACTGTATCGCTTGCGGATATTTCAGATAATTGGGCAGACTTCGAAAATATCCTTCGGATAAGGCGAACAATGTTGCTCGATAACCTCGCGCTGTTCCTGCGCATCGTGGAGAAGGGCGGACTCGCTGCGGCGGGCCGGGAGGCCGGCCTGTCGCCGGCCACGGTGTCCGAGCGGCTGGCAGCGCTCGAGCGCCATTACGGCGCGGCGCTGCTCACGCGCACGACGCGCGCGATCAGCCTCACCGACGAGGGCCGCACGCTCGTCGCGGGCGCGCGGCGTCTGCTGGCCGAGGCCGACGAACTCGAAAGCCGCGTGCGCGTGGGCGCGCAGACGCTGTCGGGGCCCGTGCGCCTGAGCGCGCCGGCCGATCTTGGGCGCGAGCGCGTCGTGCCCGTCGTCGACGCGTTCCTGGCCGAGCATCCGGGCGTCACGGTCGACCTGCATCTCGGCGACGGTTACGTCGATCTCGTCGGGCAGGGGCTCGATTTCGCGATCCGCCGCGGCACGCTCGCGGACAGTTCGCTGCGCAGCCGTTCGCTCGGCCGTGCCCGGCGCGTGGTGTGCGCGTCGCCCGCGTATCTCGCCGCGCACGGCACGCCGCGGCACCCGGACGATCTCGCCGCGCACGACTGCATCGTGATGCGTTTCGGGCCGGACCTGTATGCCGAATGGCCGTTCAGCATCGATGGCGAATTGAAGCGTGTGATGGTGCGTGGCCGGCGCGTCGCCAATGACGGCGCGCTCGTGCGCGCATGGTGTGTCGCGGGGCACGGCGTCGCGCTGAAGTCGCTGGTCGACGTCGAACAGGATCTCGCGTCCGGTGCGCTCGTCGAGGTGCTGCGCGCGTTCTCGCCGGGCGACATCGACTTGCAGATCGTCTATCCGGTCAGTGCCGTGCAGCCGCGGCGCGTGCGCGCGCTGATCGAGCGGCTGGCGCAGGCGCTCGCGGGGGAGTGAAGGCGCGTGCTCATGCTGCCTGCGAATCGTCGCGATACCGGTTTCGCCCCGATCGCATCGAATGCCGACGGGGTGATTCGGAACGTGACATGACAGCCTGAAATCGGGCTCCGATCCGCTTGCCCACATTTCGTCATTTAGCTAATATTCAAAACGTTAAGCGCAGCCCTAGAACCCCATGGACGACGTCACCCGCATCAGCGCACTGGCCAACGAAAGCCGTCTGGCCGTGATGCGCTGGCTCAAGCAGCCGCGCAAGCATTTCCCGCCGCAACCGCACGGCGATTTCGACGAGCTCGGCGTGTGCTGCACGTACATCACCGAGAAGCTCGGCATCGCGCCGGCCACGACCACACGGCACATGCGCATCCTCGCGGATGCCGGGCTCGTGCGTGCGACCCGCGTCGGCAAGTTCACGTACTACAAGCGGATCGACGCCGCGCTGCAGCAGCTCGGCCGCGATCTCTCGCAACTCTGATTCGACTGACCCTGACCGAGGCAACCGACATGGATGAACTTGCATTGCTCGCCGACGCCGACCGGCGCGCGCACGTGTATCTGGCCGCGACGAACGAACGGCGCGCGTTTCCCGACGCGACCGCGCTGGCCGGCCTCGCCGCGTTCGACGAGCCGCTGCCCGATATCGGCCGCCCGGCAGACGACGGGCTGCGCCTGCTCGACGAGAACGGCTCGCCCGCGACCGTCGCGTCGAACGGCCCGAACTACTACGGCTTCGTGATTGGCGCGACGCTGCCGGCCGCGGCGGCAGCCGAGCGGCTGATGCTCGCATGGGACCAGTGCGCATCGTCTTACGCGAATTCGCCGGTGGCCGCGACGCTCGAGCGCCAGGCCGCGCGCTGGGTTGTCGACGCGCTCGCGCTGCCCGAAGGCAGCGCGGTCGGTTTCGGCACGAGCGCGACGGCCTGCACGCTCGTCGCGCTGGTGGCCGCGCGGCGGGCAATGCTCGCGCGCAAGGGCTGGGACATCGACGAGGACGGCCTGATCGGCGCACCCGAGGTGAAGGTCGTGATCTCCGAACTCGCGCACATCACGGTGAAGAAGGCGCTGCGCGTGCTCGGCTTCGGGATGAAGCGCATCGTCATCGCGCCGGTCGACGCACATGGCCGCATCGATCCGGCGCAGTTGCCGCCGCTCGACGACATGACGATCCTCTGCGTGCAGGCCGGCGAAGTGAACACCGGCGAATTCGATCCGTTCGCGGCGCTGATTCCGCGTGCGAAGGCGGCCGGCGCCTGGGTACACGTGGACGGCGCGTTCGGCCTGTGGGCACGCGCGTCGTCGAAGCGCGCGCTGACGGACGGCATCGACGGCGCGGACAGCTGGACCACCGACGGCCACAAGTGGCTCAACACGCCGTACGACGGCGCGATGGTGATCTGCCGCGACGCGGCCGCACTCGCGACCGCGATGAACAGCGATGCCGTTTACCTGAGCGGCGCGCAGGACTCGCAGAAGAACCTGAACCTCGAATTCTCGCGGCGCGCGCGCGGCATCCCCGTGTGGGCCGCGCTGCGCTCGCTCGGCCGCGCCGGGCTGGCCACGATGATCGAGCGGCATTGCGCGCAGGCCTCGCGTGTCGCGGACGGCTTGCGTGCGGCCGGCTACGACGTGCTGAACCGCGTCGTGCTGAACCAGGTGCTGGTGCGCGCCGGCACCGACGACGAGACCGTCGCGATCCGCGAGGCCGCGCAGGATTCGGGCGACGTGTGGTTCGGCGCGACCGTGTGGCAGGGGCGGCCGGCGTTCCGGATCAGCGTGTCGTCGTGGCGCACGGAAGACGCGCACATCGATCGTCTCGTTGCGTTGCTGACGGAGCTGCGCGGCGTGCACGTGCGCTGAGCGGCGGCGGCGCGACATTCGCGTCGCCGGTTCCCATCACCGGCCGCCGTCCTGGTCCGAAATGGTTGCGGACGCAGCCTTCAGGCATTCGATGAAATGCAGCGCGGCCGGCGTCGGCAGCGCATGCCGCCGCATCACGATCGCGACCGTCAACGCCGGCAGCGGCTCGACGAGATTCAACGCGACGATCCCGCGCGACTTGTGCTCGACGTCGGCGAGCGGCCGGGCGAATACGCCGAGCGCGTCCGTCTGCGACACAAGCCCCAGCGTCGCGGCAAACGAAGGGCAGTGGATCACCCGCTTCGGCATGTCGATGCCGAGCGGCATGAAGATCGAGCGGACCAGATCGTCTCCGCCTTCCCCGTAGCGCGGCACGCACCATTGAGCATCGCCGAGCTCGCGCAACGAGCGAGCGCGTGCGAGCCGATGCCGCCTTCTTGCCACGACCGCGAACACCGTGCTGAACAACGGAATGCTGGCGAATTCGTCGGTGTCCGGTATCGCGTTCGACAACTGATGCGTGACGATGAAATCGAGCGTGCCGTCGCGCAGCCGCGCGAGATCCGTCGCGGTCAGCGCATCGTCGACGTTCACGGTCGCACCGGGCAGATCGCGCGTGAACGCGTCGAATGCGCGCGGCAGGATGGTCAGCGCGACGGTTGGACTGACTGCGATCGACACCGATCCCGTCGTGCCCAGCCGCAACTGCTCGATTTCGTCGCGCGTGCGCTGGATCTCCTCGGCGATCAGCCGCGCGCGAATCGCCAGCGCGCTGCCGTAATCGGTCAGCGCGATGCCCTTGACGCTGCGCATGACGAGCGGCACGCCCAGCTCGAGTTCGAGCTCGCGCACGATGCTGCTGATGGCCGGTTGCGTGACGCCGAGCGCGCGCGCCGCGCCGCGGATGGTGCGGTGCTCGGCGACCGCGAGAAAGGCATCGAGCTGCTTGAGCTTCATGGGTGAGCGGTCCGATCGCTAGGGAAACGCGGGGTTCCGGGCGGAACACCGGGTGACAAGAAAAACTTATCGTCCACAACAAACTCTTGGATTTTTCTTGTCGGATCGAGTGTATATGCTCGGTGTTTTTAAGGAGCGGTCACGATGATTTTCGCTAACCGGCAAAGGCTGTGGGATTCGTTGATGGAAATGGCGACGATAGGCGCGACCGCGCACGGCGGCAGTTGCCGGCTCGCGCTGAGCGACGACGACGTGCTGGGCCGGCGTCGTTTCATCCGCTGGTGCGAGGAAGCCGGTTGCGAGATCCGCATCGATCCGATCGGCAACGTGTTCGCGCGCCGGCCGGGTACGCAGCCCGACGCACCGGCCGTGATGTGCGGCAGCCATCTCGACACGCAGCCGCTCGGCGGCCGCTTCGACGGTGTCTATGGCGTGCTCGCCGGCCTCGAGGCCATTCGCACATTGAACGAGCACGGTATCGCGACGCGCCATCCGATCGACGTCGTCGCATGGACCAACGAAGAGGGATCGCGCTTCACGCCGGGCATGATGGGCTCGGCCGTCTATGCCGGCACGCTGGATCTCGCGTATGCACTGGCCCGGCCCTGCATGCAGACGGGCGTGCTGCTTGGCGACGAACTCGCGCGCACCGGTTTCGCCGGCCCCGAGCGCGAGCGCCAGATGCCCAAGGCCTATTTCGAAGCGCATATCGAACAAGGGCCGGTGCTGGAGCAGGCCGGTTTGCCGATCGGTGTCGTGACGGGCGTGCAGGGCATCTACGAACTCGACGTCACGGTGACCGGTTTCGAGTCGCATGCGGGCACGACGCCGATGAGCGTGCGCAAGGACGCGATGGGGGCGGCGGCCGCGATGATCGCCGCGATCGTCGAGCATGGTCACGAATTCGATGCCGATGCGCGCGTGACGGTGGGGCATGTCGCGTGCCAGCCGAACTCGCCGAGCACGATACCCGGCAAGGTCAGGTTCAGCGTCGACGTGCGTCACCCGTCGCAGCCGGCGCTGCAGCGGCTCGTCGCCGACATCGAGGCGATCTGCCTGCAGCGCACCGCGCTGCGCGGCGCGAGCGTGCAGGTGCAGACCATCGCCGAATACGCGCCGGTGGCGTTCGATGCAGCGTGCGTCGCGCGCGTTCGGCAGGCAGCGGCCGCTGCCGGTTATCCGTATCTGGAGATGTGCAGCGGCGCGGGGCACGACGCGGTGAACCTGTCGTACGTTGCCCCGACGGCGATGGTGTTCGTGCCGTGCAAGGCTGGACTGAGCCACAACGAGGCGGAAGATGCCGATCCGGTGCATCTCGCGCAAGGCGCGTCGGTGCTGGCGAACCTGCTGGCCGATTGCGCGCGCTAGCCGCGCGGCATGGAGGTGCCCGTGGCACGCTTGCAGCCGTGAAAATATCGGACAATAGCCGATACGTGCGCCGCGCCGGCGCCGCGTTCAACCGAAGCATTCACGCTTGCGAGATCCCTATGTCGACGACACCCCACCGGGAGCTGCTGAAGGCTGCCGACATCGCGAAGATGGAACCGACGCGTGCGGTTCATTCTTTGAATCCCAATGCCGTCAGGCTCAAAAGGCAGCTCAGCGACCTGACGGGCCTGACGCAATTCGGCGTCCATCTGCTCACGCTGATGCCCGGCCACGAGTCGGCCGAGTATCACCGTCACCTGTATGAAGAAGAATGCGTGTACGTGCTGTCCGGCACGGGCACGGTCACGATCGGCGAACGCCTCTACGATGTCGGGCCCGGCGATTTCATCGGTTTCCCGCGCGGCGGCGAAGCGCACACGCTGCAGAACACGGGCGACGTGCCGCTCGAAATGCTGGTGGCCGGGCAGCGCCTCGAACACGACGTGTGCGAATACCCGAGAATCGGCAAGCGGCTTCATATCGCCGGCGAACTTGAGGATTACGTCGATCTGCCGAAACAGCCGTAATCGGTTGTGACAATTTGCGCTAATCCTCGTTTTTGCTGGCGCGGCGGCTCGTGCGACTGACCTGCATCGAGGTCAGAGTGGTTCTATCCGAGCGGTTTCAGGCAACTCAACGACCGGCTCTGGCCCTGGAAGTCTTGAGTTTGTCCGAAATTTGTAGCACTTTTTCGGACGTTATTCACTTGATCTTTGTCCGAAAAATGTATACAAATTTCGGACAAGGAGATTTCGCATGTCAGACATTGGTACCCGCATCGTCACGCTCGTTCGCGAAGCAGACCCCGGCACTGTCTGGGTGCCAGCCGACTTTGCGCATCTCGGTTCGCGCGATGTGATAGACAAGACATTGCAACGTCTTGTCGCCAGCGGAACCCTGCGACGCATCGATCGGGGGCTATATGACCTCCCGGCAATCAACAAGCTGACCAAACGGCCGACGGCCCCTGATTATCGCGCCGTGCTCGACGCAATCGCCCGTCGCGATCAACTGCGTCTGCTGGTCGACGGTATGACGGCAGCCAACGATCTTGGGTTCACGGATGGGGTTCCTGCGCGAGTGACCATCCATACTGATGCGCGTCGGCGCGCGGTTCAACTGGACGAACTGCGAATCGATTTCAAGCAGACAGCCCCCAGTCGCCTTGTCTGGGCCGGGCGACCCGCCATGCGCGTCGTGCAGGCGCTCCACTGGCTCAAGGACACGCTGCCGGGCGACGGAGACAGGGTTCGTGCCCGGCTCCAGTCCGTCCTCTCAGACCCAAAACATGGGCGAATCATTGCCAATGATCTGGCTCAGGGCTTTGCGCATTTGCCGACATGGATGCAGGAGTTCTTGCGCTCGGTTCCTCCTTTTGACCAGGGGCTCGTCGATTCACCCTTGCTCCGCGTCTCCGAAGAACCGGGTAAAAAGACGGTGCCGCCGGAAGTGGGTGGAGGTCCTCGATGAACGAGGCCTATCGGGAAATCATCGCGGCCAGTGACGCGGATCGTCGCGATTTGTTCATCGGTACAGCGACGCGTCTGGGTACGGCAGTGCAGAACGTCGAGAAAGACTTCTGGGTATGCTGGGTTCTGGATGCGCTGTTCAATGGGCTGCCTTCAGGCGGTCCGCGTCTCCTGTTCAAGGGCGGCACATCCTTGTCCAAGGGGTTCGGGCTGATCTCCCGCTTTTCGGAAGACATCGACATCACGGTATTTCGGGACGATCTCGGGCAGCATGTCGAGCCGGCGGATATCGAGGCCCTGAGCGGAAAGCAACGCCGCGTCCGACTCGACGCGATACGTGAAGCGTGCCAAGCCTTTATCCAAGGGGATTTCAACACCGGATTGCACACCTGCGCGACGCAGCTTATCCCTCAGGACTTTACGCTGGAGTCCGACCCGGACGATGCGGAAGGGCAGAGCTTGCTTTTCTGGTATCCCACGGCGACAGCTCGACAAGACGAGTACATCCGTTCTGCCGTCAAGATCGAGTCCGGTGCAAAGTCGGCGCTGGACCCGCATGCAATGGTAATCATCAATCCCTACGTTGCCGACGATCTGCCGCATATTGATTTGCGCGTGGCGAACGTTCTAACTGTTCAGCCTGAACGTACCTTCTGGGACAAAATCGTGATCCTTCATGGCCTGCGGCAATGGTTCGAGCAGCGCGGAGAACTGCGCCACGGCGGTCAGCGGGTTTCTCGACACTACTACGATATCCATCAACTGCTCCGCAGTCCGGATTCACCGCAATGGATGGCAAATCTCGAGCTGGCCGAAGACTGTGCCCGTCATGCCCGTCTATTCTTCGGTAGCCCAGACCTGCGGCTGGACATCGCTCGTCACGGCACGTTCACCCTGATGCCGTCTGCCGGGATGCTCGATGCCTTGCGGCGCGACTATGTCGCCATGACGGGAATGATCTTCCACGAGATCCCCTCTTTGGCCGATGTGTTGACGAGTGTGGAGCGCGCGGAGGCAACGATTAATGCCTGATCGCGAGACGAGGGTCGATTCGGGAGGCAGTGTAGATAGCGACGGCTTCATCGACCCGTTGCAGTGACTTTCGCACCCTGCGTGAAAAAATAAGTATCAAGTAAAAATCGATGCAACGATATTTTGTTTAGATAAACAAAATAAAAATTCGTAAAAACACGGGGTAGAGAAAACCCGTTTATTTGGGCACGCTTGTGCCCATTGTTCGTTCCTGGGCGCCGGTATTTCGACATGCCGGCGCGTATTTTTCCAGGCACCCGAAGGCGGAAATAAATACATGCGCCCGGGATTTTCGACCGATTGGCCGGGCAGGCGACACGTCACGAAAAGAATCCTGACTTAAAGCTAAGTAGTTCGAAACAATGGCTTGATTCAAGAACGATACGGAGACAAGCGATGTCGAGGAACTGGGGGTTGGGAACGGCGCTGCTGGCGCTGTGCGTTGCCGTGACTTCATGCGGCGGCGATGGCGATTCACCGTCGGCGGCGGCCGCAAACCTGTCGGCCGCTGCGCAAGCGCAGGGCAACGAGAACGGCAATGCCGGCGGTAACGACAACAGCAACGGCAACGAGAACGGCAACGGCGCGTCGAAGAAAAACGCCGACATCCGCGTTGTCCAGTACGTCAATCCGTTGATCGGCACCGACTACGCCACCGATCAACCGGCCGACCCGGTCGGCTCGGGCCTGGGCGGCGGCACGTTCCCGGGCCCGACGGTGCCGTTCGGGATGATGCAATGGAGCCCGATGACGCCGACCGCGCAGTACGACTCGCGCAAGGGCGACGGCTCCGGCTTCTCCGGCGGCTACTGGTACGGCGATACCGCGATCAATGCGTTCAGTGTGCTGCACCTGAGCGGCACCGGCTGCTGGGCGAACGGCGGCTACCTGAACGTGATGCCGCAGCTTGCGCCCGGCGACGCCGGCACGCCCGCGAGCTTCAGCCACGCGAACGAAACCGTGCAAGCCGGCTACTACGGCGTCACGCTCGGCAACGGCATCAAGGCCGAACTGACGACGACGGTACGCACCGGCTTCGCGCGCTTCACGTATCCATCGCTCGCGCAGGGTCAGCAGGCGACCATCGCGATCGATCCGACGGTGCAGAACAACCGCTCGCAGGGCTCGACGGCCGACACGGTGAAGCAGGTCGGCGATCGCGCGCTGTCCGGCACGATCGCGGGCAGCGGCTTCTGCTGGGCGGGGCATGCGGTGCCGCTCTACTACTACGCGGAGTTCAGCCAGCCGTTCGCGGCGAAGCCGTCGCTGGCCGCCAACGGCCCGGTCGCCGTGACGTTCGCGGTCGACAAGCAGCACCCGGCCGTGATGATGAAGCTCGGCATTTCGTTCGTCAGCGAAGCGAACGCGAAGGCGAACCTCGACGCGGAAAACCCGGGTAGCGATGCGCACGGCCGCGCAGGCTGGCATTTCGACAAGGTGCGAAGCGCGGCGAGCGCCGCGTGGAACGCACGCCTGAACGCGATCCAGGTGAAGGGCGGCAGCGACGCCGACAAGACGAAGTTCTACACCGCGCTCTATCACGCATCGTTGCATCCGAACGTATTCAACGACGTGAACGGCCAGTATCCGGACTTCTACGCGTCGAACGGCGCATCGACCGCGCCGACGCGTCAGGTCGACAAAGGCCGCACGATGTACGCGAACTTCTCCGGCTGGGACATCGACCGCTCGTTCATTCAGTTGCAGGCGCTGCTCGATCCGGTGCGCACCAGCGACATCGTGCAGTCGCTCGTGCTCGATGCGACCGCGTGCGGCGCGTTCCCGCGCTGGGCGTATTTCAATACGGAGACGGCCGTGATGCCCGGCGATGCGGGCTCGATCATCGCCGCGAACGCGTATGCATTCGGCGCGACGAACTTCGACACGCAGCGCGCGCTGTCGATCATGAAGAGCAGCACGGCGCCGGGCGCCGCGTGCGCCGGCACGCCGGTGATGGGCAGCCGCGCGGATTACGACCGGCTCGGCTACGTGCCGTCGTCGGGCTCGGGCGACAACCAGACCGCATCGAACACGCTCGAATACGCGGTGCGCGATTTCGCGGTGTCGCGCTTCGCGACGGCGCTCGGCGATACGGCGACGGCCGGCGCGCTGCTGAAGTCGAGCGGCAACTGGCAGAACCTGTTCGACAAGAACGCGATCCAGCCGAAGACGTCGGCGGGCGCGTGGGTCACCGACGGTACCGGCTTCATGGAAGGCAACTCGGAGCAGTACACGTGGTACGTGCCGCACGATCTCGGCGGCGTGGTCGCGCAGGCCGGCGGCGCTGCGTCGGTCGTCAACCGGCTCGACACGTTCTTCACGCACCTGAACATCGGCACCGTGCAACCGTATTTCTACGTCGGCAACGAAGTGACGATGGCCGTGCCATGGGTCTATGCGTGGGCCGGTGCGCCGTCGCATACGCAGCGCGTGCTGCACGCGTCGCTCGCGAACGAGTTCGGCACCGGCGCGGCGGGACTGCCCGGCAACGACGATCTCGGCGCGATATCCGGCTGGTACGTGTGGGCCACGCTGGGCCTCTATCCGGTCGTGCCGGGCGTGAGCGGCGTCGCGGTGTCGAGCCCGCAGTTCGAGAAGATCGACGTGCGCGTCGGGCAGATGGACGGCAGCTACCGCCTGCTGCGGATCGCCGCGCCTGGTGCGGGTTCTGCCGACACTGCGTCGTTCTACGTGAAGTCGCTGCGACTGAACGGCGCACCTCATTCGGCCGCATGGCTGCCGCTCGAGAAGATCGCGAAGGGCGGCACGTTGTCGTACGCGATGACGGCGGACGCGGCGGCCGCGACGTGGGGCACCGATGCATCCGCGATGCCGTCGTTCCCGCAGGCGGCGAGCGCGCCGTAAGTCGCGAACGGCGCAACGCATTCAGCACGGGTTGCAGACGGAGGCAGTTCAACGAGCGGTTCTTGCCAACAGGATCGACGCAGAGAAAGGGAGGGACGAACGAATGAAGCTACGTCATGTGGTGGGTATCGGATGCCTTGCCGTGTTGTCGGGTTGCGGGGGCGATCAGGCTTCGACGGATGCGAGCGTGCTCGCGCAGATGTCGAACGCCGCCGGATCGGGATCGTCGCAGGGGGACCAGAACGATCAGGGCGATCAGAACGACCAGGGCGAGAACAGCGGCGTGGGCAAGCGGTCGGTGCTGCGCAGCGTCGATCCGATGATCGGCACCGCGAATCTCGACATCAACGCGGACTGGAGCAGCGGCGTGCGCGGCCACGGCCACGTGTACCCGGGCGCGACCGTGCCGTTCGGGATGGTGCAGCTCGGGCCGGACACGACCGGCGGCGCGCATACGCTGCCGTGGAACTGGGATCGCACGTCGGGCTACCAGTACGACGATCCGTTCATCACGGGCTTCACGCATACGCACCTGTCGGGCACCGGCATCGGCTCGGGCGGCGAAGTGCGGTTCCTGCCGACGCTGGCGCCGATCGACAAGGCGACGCTGGCCAAGGTGGCCGCCGATGCGTCGATCACCTACAACGCGTCGTTCAAGCACGACGACGAAAGCGCGAGCCCCGGCTACTACCGCGTGCGGATGTCGCCGGTCGGCAGCGGCAACACGCCGTGGAACGTGCAGGGCGCGAAGATCCTCGCGGAGATGACGGCAACTTCGCACGCGGGCGTGCATCGCTACACGTATTTCCCGAGCGCGGCCGGGCAGCAGCGCAGCATGATCGTGAGCATCGACAACCCGATCGGCGGGTCGACCGCGAGCGGCAGGATCCAGGTCATCGACGCGCAGACGATCGCCGGATGGGAGATCACGAACAACTGGGCAAACAACAAGCCGACGTATTTCGTCGCGCGTTTCTCGAAGCCGTTCGATACGAAGAACGTCGCGTTCAGCGCGGACGGTTTCAAGGCGTACCTGACGTTCGCGGCCGACGGGAATGATGGCGGCGGCGCCGTCACGGTGAAGGTCGGCATCTCGCCGTCGAGCATCGCCGATGCGCAGGCCAATCTCGCATCGGAAGTCGGCGCGAAGACGTTCGACCAGGTGCGCGGCGCGGCCGAGCGCGTGTGGAGCGCTGTGCTCGACCGGATCCGGATCAAGGGCGGCAGCGCCGATCAGCGGACGATGTTCTACACGTCGCTGTATCGCACGATGCTCGCGCCGACCGTCTACAACAACGCGGACGGCAGCTACGTCGGCACGGATTCGACCAACGACGGCACGACGTCGCCGCCGACGACGAGCAAGCACGCGAATCCGGGCTTCGACTATTCGTCGACGTTCTCGCTGTGGGACACCTTCCGCGCCGAATCGCCGTTGATGACGCTGGTGCAGCCCGAGCGCGTGGACGGCTGGGTCAAGTCGCTGCTGACGCAGTTCAAGCAGAACGGCAAGGGCGAGCTGCCGGTCTGGCCGCTGGCGCAAACGGAAACCTTCACGATGGCCGGCCACCCGTCGATTCCGATGATCGCGGATGCGTATCTGAAGCATCTGACGAACGCGGGCATCGACGACATCTGGACCGCGTTGACGACGACCCAGAGCGCGAGCGCGCACGGCTTCGACCAGTATCGTCAGAACGGCTACGTGTTCGCCGGCGACAACGCATCCGTGTCGACGACGCAGGACTATTCGTTCGACGACTGGGCGACGGCCGCGGTCGGCAAGGCCGCGGGCAAGAGCACGGCCGACTACCGGCCCTACCTGCAACGGAGCCAGAACTACCGGAACGTGTTCAACCCGGTGCTGAACAACGGCTGGAAGTTTGCACAGCCGAAGGACGCGCAGGGCAACTGGGTGCCGGGCTTCGACCCGACGGCCGCCGAGAAAACCGATTTCTCCGAATCGAACTCGTGGGTCGATACGTGGAACATCTTCCACGACTTGCCCGGCCTCGTTGCGCTGCTGGGCGGGAAGAGCCAGTTCATCGCGCAACTCGACCGCACGTTCGATCCGGCCAACCCGCTGACCTTCCTCGATAACCAGGGCTTTCCGGACCTGACCGGCCGCAGCGGCCAGTTCTTCGCGGGGAACGAGCCGGCGAATCACTTGCCGTACCTGTACGACGTCGCGGGCATGCCGTCGAAGACGCAGGACCGCGTTCGCACGGTAATGGACGACATGTACTCGCTGACGCTGACGGCGGGCGACCGTGCATTGCTGAGCGGCGACAGCCTGAAGGCCGCGCTGGACGATCCGAGGCGCGTGCGTAACGCCGCCATTCCCGGCAACGACGATTGCGGCCAGCTGTCCGCGTGGTACGTGCTGTCCGCGCTCGGCATCTATTCGCTGAACCCGGTGGGCGGCGTGTTTTACCTCGGCACGCCGCTGTTCGAGGAAGCGACGATCGACATCCCGGTTGCATCGGGTGGCGGGGCGAGCGGCGCGTTGAAGTTCGGCGCGACGCGGCGCTTCAAGGTGACCGCGCATACGGCCAGCGGTGGCGCACCGTCGGCGCTCAATCGCTACGTTCAGTCGGTCAGCCTGAACGGCACGCCGCTGCATCGGCCCTACATCACGTACGACGAGATGAAGGCCGGCGGCAAGCTCGACTTCGTGATGGGGTCGACGCCGAACGACGCGTGGGTCGGCACGTGGAACGGGCAGGATCCCAATAGCGCGCTTGCGCCGTCGCTGGCGTTGACCAGCAAGTAGCGGGAAGTAGCAGCAGGCAGCAGCAAGCGGCCCGCTTCGACGCGGGCCGCATGTTCCTTCACTCCGCGGCGTCGGTCTCGACCGCGAGGCCGGCCGCCTTCCACTCCGGAAACCCGTCTTCCAGCCGCACGGCCTTGAAGCCGCGCGCGCGCAATGCGGCAACGGCCTCGAACGCGAACACGCAGTATGGGCCGCGGCAATACGCGACGATCTCCGTGTCGGCCGGTAGTTCGCCGAGGCGCGCTTCGAGATCGCTCAACGGAATGTTCACCGCGCCGGGCAGGTGCCCGAGCGCGAATTCGTCGTGCGGTCGCACGTCCAGCAGCGTGACGAGCCCGTCGGCCAGCCGCGCGGTCAGCTCGCCGCGCGACACCGGCTCCAGCGCATCGCGCGCATGGAAATAATCGCCCAGCACCTGGTTGACCTCGGCGACATTGCGCTCGCCGACGCGGCCGAGCGCCTTCATCAGCACGACGACCTCGCTGTCGCCGGCGAGGCGGTACACGATGTGCTTGCCGCGCCGCTCGGTATCGACGAGACGCGCGCGCCGCAGGATCTGCAGGTGCCGCGACGTGTTTGCGAACGTCATCCCCGACAGCGCCGTCAGTTCCTCGACCGACCGCTCGCGCTGCGCGAGGTGTTCGAGCAACTCGAGCCGGTTCGGGTGGCCGATCGCCTGCGCGACCTCGGCGAGGCTCGCATAGATCGCTTGCTTGGGTCCCGTGCTTGACACGTGGCCTCTCCTCGATCAATCATTAATCAAATTGATTGAATGTTACCGCATTCGCGGGATGGGAGCAATCCGATGATCGTCAGACAATTCCCGCCGCCCGTTCCGGGAGGTTAGCGCGATGGGAAACGTAGCGGTGGCGCGCGGCGAGCGTGCCGTGGCGCTCGGCCTGCGCGAGAACTGGCGGCAGTTTGCGCTGCTCGTGCTGGTCAACGCGTTCGTCGGCGGGATGGTCGGCATCGAGCGCACGGTCGTGCCGTTGATCGGCTCCGAGCAGTTTCATCTCGAATCGACCGCGCTGATCACGTCGTTCATCGTCAGCTTCGGGCTGGTCAAGGCGTTCGCGAACCTCGTATCGGGCCAGCTCGCCGACACCTGGGGGCGCAAGCGCGTGCTCGTCGTCGGCTGGCTGGTCGGCCTGCCCGTGCCGTTCATGATCATCGCGGCGCCGAACTGGGAATGGGTGATCGCCGCGAACGTGCTGCTCGGGCTGAGCCAGGGGTTCGCGTGGTCGATGACGGTGATCATGAAGGTCGATCTCGTCGGGCCGAGGAGCCGCGGCCTCGCGGTCGGCCTGAACGAATTCGCCGGTTATTTCGCGGTGGGCCTGACTGCGTTCCTGACCGGTTATCTCGCGAGCCGTTACGGGCTGCGCCCGATGCCGATCTATCTCGGCGTGTTCTACGCGATCGCGGGCCTGCTGCTGTCGATCCTCGTCGTGCGCGACACGCGCGCGCATGTGCGGCTCGAAAGCGGCAAGCCGGCCGGCGCGTCCGCGCTGTCGTTCCGCGACGTATTCATGCTGACGTCGTTTCGCGACCGCAACCTGTTCGCGGCGTCGCAGGCCGGTTTGATCAACAACCTCAACGACGGGATGAGCTGGGGCATCTTCCCGCTGTTCTTCACGACGCTCGGGCTCGGCATCGAGCGGATCGGCATCCTGAAGGCCGTGTATCCGATCGTATGGGGAAGTTGCCAGGTCGTCACCGGGCCGCTGAGCGACCGGTGGGGGCGCAAGGGGCTGATCGTCGCCGGGATGTGGGTGCAGGCGGCCGGGCTCGTGCTGACCGCGCTGACGGGGCAGTTTCGCTGGTGGCTCGTTGCGAGCGTGCTGCTCGGCCTCGGCACGGCGATGGTCTATCCGAGCCTGATCGCGGCCGTGTCCGATGCGTCCGAGCCCGGCTGGCGTGCGCGTTCGCTGAGCGTGTACCGGTTCTGGCGCGATCTCGGTTATGCGATCGGCGCGCTGTCGGCCGGCCTCATGGCCGACCGTTTCGGCTTCGCCGATGCGATTCTGGCGGTGGCCGTCGTCACGTTCGCGTCCGGGTGCGTCGTCGCGCTTATGATGCGGGAACGCCACTGACAGGGTTCCCCGATATGGACGCGCCGCTCCCGCCGAAGCATGCCCCGATTGCCGAAACGGCACCTGAAACCGAAGCCGCGGCCGAGCCGCGCGCGTCGCGCCTGCATCGGCCGGTCGCGCTCGTCACCGGATCGACGTCGGGCATCGGCGCGGCCATCGCGCGCCGCCTGACCGCGGACGGCTACGCGGTGATCCTGCATTCCCGCAGCTCGGCCGACACGGGGCACGCGATGGCGCGCGAACTCGGCGCGGCCTACGTGCAGGCCGATCTCGCCGACGATGCCGAGCGCGTGCGGCTGATCCGCGACGCGCTCGCCGTGCACGGGCGGCTCGACGTGCTCGTCAACAATGCGGGGATCAGCCGCGTGATTCCGCACGACGATCTCGCCGCGGCGACACCCGACGTGTGGCGCGAGATGCACGAGATCAACGTGATCGCGCCGTTCCGGCTCGTCGCCGAAGCGCAGGCCGCGCTGCTCGACGCGGCGTCGCGCGGACGGGCCGGTTGCGTCGTGAACGTCAGCTCGCATGCGGGCGTGCGGCCGAAGGGCGCGTCGATTCCGTATGCGGCGGCGAAAGCCGCGCTCAATCACACGACGCGGCTGCTGGCGCGCACGCTCGCGCCGGCGATTCGCGTCAACGCGGTCGCGCCGGGGCTGGTCGACACGCCGCTGACCGCCGACTGGACGGAAGCGCAGCAGCTGTGGCGCGAGCGCGCGCCGATGCGCCGCGCGGCGACACCGGACGACATCGCGCAGACGGTTGCGATGCTCGTCGCGTCCGATTACGTGACGGGCGAGATCGTGATGCTCGACGGGGGCTTGAACCTGACTTGACGCGGGGATGCAGCCCGGCCGCCGGGCAGCCGCGCGCCAGCATCGCGCGCACCTGCCGGGGCCGCTTCGCGGAATGCGCGCTCAGCCGAGGTTCGAGCGCAGCCGCGCAAGCGCGTGGTCGTGCGTGCGTTCGAACTTCAGCGGCGTGACGGCGATATAGCCTTCGCCCAGCGCGACCGTTTCCGAATCCGCGTCGTCGTCACGCGGTGCGCGAGCGAGCTTCAGCCAGTGATAGTCGAGCTCGCGCGGGTCGCGGCCCGTCACGATCTCGACACCCTGCAGCGTGCCGGTGCCCTGGTTCGTCACCTTCAGCCCGTGCACGTCCTGCGCGGGGCGCGCCGGGAAATTCACGTTGAGGCATGCGTCGCTGTCCCAGCCGGCGGCGGCGAGCCGGCGAATGACGTCTGGCGCGAGCGTGAGTGCCGTGTTCCACGGCACCGCCTGGCGATCGGTGAACGCCTGGCTCAGTGCGATGGCCGGCACGCCGACCAGCATGCTCGTCATCGCGGCGCCGACCGTGCCGGAAAACACCGTCTCGGTGCCGAGATTCGCGCCGCGATTCACGCCGGACAGCACGACGTCAGGTCGCGCGTCCTTCATCAGGTGGCTGACCGCGATCGCGACGCAATCGCCGGGCGTGCCGCGCACGGCAAAGCGGCGTTCGCCCTTGCGATGCACGCGCAGCGGTTCGTGCAGGCTCAGCGAATGCGACGTGCCGCTCTGGTCTTCCGCCGGCGCGACGATCCACACTTCGCGCGCCAGTTGCGTGGCGACCTGTTCGAGCACTTCCAGGCCGGGGGCATCGAATCCGTCGTCGTTGGTGAGCAGGACGCGGTCGAACAGCGGAGTTTCTTGCATCGGGAAGATCCTCGCGGAGATGGGCGATGAGAGGGGGGCGTGCAGCGTGGCGCAAGCCACAAGGCTAGCATCCCCGCGTGAGCCTTGCCGTGTCGCGTCGCCGGCGCGGATGTGACAACGGGCGCATCGCGCGCCCGTTGGTCGGTGGAGGTGCCGCGCACGCGGCGGGTCGGAACGGCTTACCCGAGCAGGTGCCGCAGCAGCCCGGCCGACGCGACGCCGACGATGACGGTCGGCAGGATCGACAGGCGGGTTGCCGCCAGCAGCGTGACGGCGAGCGCGAGCAGGTCGGCCGGGCGCGTCGACACGAAGGCCGGTGCGATCACCGAGATCAGCACGCAGCCGGGCACGTTCTCCATCACCGATGCCATGCGCGGGCTGAGCGTGCGGTTGCGCAGCAGCACG
The DNA here is from genome assembly GCF_052952715.1 of Burkholderia sp. YIM B11467. Taxonomy (NCBI): domain Bacteria; kingdom Pseudomonadati; phylum Pseudomonadota; class Betaproteobacteria; order Burkholderiales; family Burkholderiaceae; genus Burkholderia; species Burkholderia sp. YIM B11467. The sequence continues at coordinate 933,839 of NZ_JBQVSQ010000001.1, read as the reverse complement.
TAGCCGAGGATGCGCGACAGATAGGTCGTCGACGCCATCAGCACGATCGTCGCGACCGTGCTGAAATCAGGAAGCTCAGGCATCGCGCGGCTCCCACAGCAACGCGGCGATCAGTCCCGCACACGCGCCGGCCGCGACGTACCACGCGCCGGGCACGGCCAGGTGCGTGGCCGCCGCGACGACGAGGCTGACGAACCACGGGCGGCTCGCGCGCATCCCTTTCCACATTCCGCGCAGCAGCACCAGAAACACGGCCGTGAACGCCATGTCGAAGCCGTACTGCTCGACGTTGCCGATCGTCGGGCCGACCGCCGCGCCGAGCGTGGTCATCGAGATCCACGTCAGGTAGAGCCCCACGCAGATGCCCGCGTAATACGGCACGCTGATGTGCGTGGCCGAGCGCGAGCGCGCGTCGGCGAGTGACATCGCCCAGCTCTCGTCGCACATGAAGAACAGCGCGACGAACGCGCGGCGGCGCGGCAGGCGCCGGATATACGGCTCGAACGCCGCACCCATCAGGATGTGGCGCGAGTTCACGAGGAACGACATCGCGACGATCAGCGCGATGTGCGGCGGCGAGGTCCACAGATGGATCGCCGCGAATTCGGACCCGCCGCCGAAGTTCAGGCCCGTCATCATCGGCACCTCGAACAGGCTCAGCCCTTTCTGCGCGGCCTGCGCGCCCAGCACCAGCGCGAACGGCACGAAACCCAGCATGACGGGCAGCGCCGCGCGCAAACCGCGACCCATCTCGGCGACATAGGCGGGCTTGTCGCGAAGCCCGGACGACGTTGAAACGCTACTGCTCATTACTCCTCCTTCGGGGGAGGAATTGTCTGCTTTTTTGACTCGAATCGGGTTGCGTTGTGGCCAGATTTTTCCGAGAATTTGGCATTGAACGCGTGATTTGCGAATTTATTGGAATCGGATGCCAAATGAAACTTGACGCCATCGACCGCCGGATCCTGAGCGCCCTCCAGCGCGACGGCCGCATGCAGAACGTGGAGCTCGCGCACGAAGTCGGGCTGTCGCCGTCACCGTGCCTGCGGCGCGTGCGCCTCCTCGAGGAAGCCGGCGTGATCGAGAAATACGTCGCCGTGCTGAACCCCGCGAAGGTCGGCAAGGGGCTGACCATCTTCACGCGGGTGTGGCTGAAGGGGCAGGACGCGGAATCCGTGAACCGTTTCGCCGATGCCGTTCAGCAGATGCCGGAAGTCGTCGAGTGCCACCTGATGGCCGGCGATTGCGATTTCCTGTTGCGCGTCGTCGCGGCCGACATCGACGACTACCGCCGTTTCCAGATGGAAACGCTGACGCGCATTCCCGGCGTGCTGAGCGTGAAGACCGATATCCCGATGCAGAAGGTCAAGCTCACGTCGGCGCTGCCGACGTAGCGCAGCGCGGGCGTGCGTCGACGAGTCGACGAACGGTCATGGCTCGGTGACAATCGACCGGTAAACTGGCGAGTCACGCCGCATCGACCGCACGGCTCGCACCACCGTGCGACGTTCGATGCGCAAGCAACTAACGGTCAATGTCAATGCGATCGGGCAGGCGGCGCGCGCGCCGAATCATGTGCCGGCGCGGGTGTGTTTCTTCTTGTCGGGCCATTCATGCAGCCATTCAACAATCCGTGGAATTCGCTGGAAATCGTCAAGCTCACGCTCGGCGTGCTGACGCCGTTGTCGGTCGCGTGTCTCGGCTGGCTCGTCGCGCGCCGGCTGAAGCGGCTCGAACTCGTGCAGTGGACCAACCAGCGGCTGATCGAGAAGCGGCTCGCGCTGTACGACGCGGTCGCGCCGCAGCTCAATGCGCTGCTGTGCTTCTATACGTGGATCGGCTACTGGAAGGACATCTCGCCGGACGACGTGATCCGCGCGAAGCGCGAGCTCGACCGCACGTTCCACATCTACCGCTACCTGTTCGACGACGACGTGTACGACGCGTATCACACGTACATCCACGCGCTGTTCGACATGCATACGGGCCCGGGCCACGATGCGCGGATCCGTTCGCTGATCCAGGCGCCCGACGGCGATCGGAGCGTGCACGGCTCGTATGAATGGAAGCCGGCGTGGTCCGAGCGTTTCGCAACCGCGAATGTCGTGTCGAAGGACGACGTGCTGCGGTATTACACGCAGTTGATGGAACGGTTACGCGTGGCGCTGGGCGCGACGCGCTGAAGGCTCGGCGTCACGCGTCATGCCTCATGGTGGTATCGAAATCCGCCACCCCGCGGCACGGATTCGCACCCTCGCGCAAGAAGCGGATGCGGTGCGCGGTCGCGGCTGCCATGCTCGCGCCATGTTCACTCGCGCGAGGTCCGTATGCTTGTCGACACCGGCTGCCAGCCGCTCATGATCCGCTCGTCCGGCGTGGGCCGGCGGCGTCTTTTCTCCGTTGGTGCTTCCGGGTCGCATGACGTGCCGTTGCCGGTCGAGCCGGAGATCGGCGACATCGTCTTCATCCGCGTGACGGTGCGGCCGTTTCTCGAAGTGGCGAGCGCGACGCGCTCATGGACGAATCATGTCGGGATCGTCGTCGGCGAGCGCGGCGGCGAAGCGCTGGTTGCGGAGAGCACGTTTCCGCTGTCGCGCGTCACGACGATGTCGCGGTTTCTCTCGCGCTCCGATCGCGGTGCATGCGTGATCGCGCGGCTGAAGCAGCCGCTCGATGCCGCGCAGCGGCGCCGGCTCGTCGACGCGGCGATGCGCCGGATCGGCGTGGTCTACGATACGGGCTTCAATCTCGCGTCAAGCCGGCAGTTCTGCTCGCGTTTCGTGCGTGAGGTCGTGCGCGATGCGACGCGGATCGTGCTCGGCGACGTCGAAACCTTCGACACGCTGCTGCGCCGAAATCCCGATCATCCGCTCGGCTTCTGGAAGATCTGGTACTTCGGCCGGATTCCGTGGCGCCGCCGCACGGTGACGCCGGCGAGCCTGCTTGGCAGTGGGGCGTTGCGTGTTGTGGTGGATACGCGCGAGCGTGACGCGGAGTGACGGGGCGTCGGCCGCTTGCGGGTGGCGTGACTAGGCGAACGAGATCACGAGTTTCTTGCCGCAAGCCGCCGCATACTTGCGCAGCGTATCGATGGACGGCGAATGCTGGCCCGTTGCGAGCGCGCGCTCGAGCCGTGTCACGGCCGGCGCTTTCGTGCCCATACGCTCCGCGACATCGGCTTGAGACAGGCCGGCCTCTCGCCGGGCAGCCAGCATGGCGTCGAGCAGCGCGAATTCCTCGCGGTTCAGCCGGTCGTATTCGGCGCGTACCGCTGGATCGGCCAACGCGCGTTCGCGCAGTGCCTTATAGGTTGCCATATCGAATCTCCTTCAACCGGCGGCGTGCGGTGTCCAGTTCCTTCTGCGGCGTTTTCTGCGTCTTCTTCACGAAGCAGTGAAGCATGACGATCCGCCGGTCGACGACCGCGCAGTAAAACACACGGGCGATACCTTCCAGGCCCTTCAAGCGCATTTCATACAAGCCGTCGCCCATCGGCCTGGTGTGAGGTTCGCCCAGGTTCGGGCCGTACTGTTCCATACGGTCAGCGAGTGCGAAAAACCTGGCGGTCAGCGTCTTCGGTAGCGCAAACACGCCTGCCTCGACGTGCTCGCTGAAGAAACGGATTTCATACGCGACGGTTCGCATAGTAACAAATATGTTATTTCCTTGCAAGAAGGAGCGCCGTCGCGTACGTCGTGAGGGCGACTCGCCGGATGCACGGAAGCAGCGGAGCAACGCTCAGGCGCTTCTCCGTTGCTTCGCTGCTGATGTGCGAGCCGGATTGTTTGTCGGCGGCCTGAATTCGACCAGCTAGCCGAATGGGTATCGGGCCTGCCCGTGTGCTTCGGGAGGGCGCGGGATCAGTTCCGCCCCGCCACCGCAAGCCGCGCCGCGAGCCCCACGAACACCGTGCCGAGCAGGTATTGCGGCAGCTTCGACGGGCGGCGGCGCGCGCCGATCCGCTGGCTCAGCCGGCTCGCGGAGAGAATGACCGCACCGTTGACGACGATCCCTATCAGGTTGAGCACCGTAGCGAGCACGAGAATCTGCACGGCGATCGAACCGTGCTCGGGCCGCACGAACTGGGGGAACAGAGCGAGCACGAACAGCGCCATCTTCGGATTCAGCAGGTTCGTCGTCAGGCCCTGGCGGAAGATCGTCGCGGTCGAGTGGCGCCGCTGCGATGCGACGGGCGACAGCGCGGTCGCATCCGAACGGAACGTTTTCCACGCGAGATACAGCAGATACGCGGCGCCCGCGAAGCGCACGGCGTCGTAGGCGATCGGCACCGCGACAAAGAGCTGCGACAGCCCGAGCGCGGCCGCGAGCGCGTGGCAGTAGGTGCCGGCCTGAATGCCCGCGAGCGTCGCGAAACCCGCGCGCCGTCCCTGGCTCACGCTACGGGACGCGATCAGCAGCATGTCGGGGCCCGGCGTGGCGGTCAGCGCGAGACACGCGCCGGAGAACAGCGCGAGCGTGGAGAGGTCGATCATGGGAGTCCCTTTCGTCGGAGCGACGCAAAAGGGAGGTCAGTTTAGGAGCGCGCGCGACGCGGGTCAATTGCGCGAATGGGCGATGATCCGGCGCTCAGGCAGCGCCGGGCGTCGACGCATGCGTCCCGCCTCAGGCACGACGATGCGGCCCGCGGCAGACTCAACGGCGCGCGCAGGTGCTGCGTCATGCGCGCACGGCCGGAGCACATGTCACGGCTTGCGGCAGGCGACCTGATAGTCGATCACGGTGTTATCGGACGGTTTGTCCGGCTCGCCGCCGACTGTCGTCACGCCGAGCACGCCGGCCGCGTTCCGGTATCGCAGCGCGCAATAGCCCATGCCGGTGCCCGAACAGGCTTCGGCTTCGATGATGCCGTGCTTCGCGAGTGTTGCCGCGCCGTCCGTCGCGTCCGGCTTTTCACGCGGACGCAGCGGCTGCCAGCCATGCGCAATCAGGACCTTGCGCGCCGCGTCGAGCGGCTTGCCGTAGACGTTGGGCACGACCGTGCGGCCGCGGCAGTACGTATGTTCGGCGGCGACGCGGGTCAGGCGCAGGCCGCCGTTCTCTTCGTGCAACTCGCCGACCGGCGGCGCCGGGCCGTCGCCGCCCCAGATCAGCAGCGCGCCGTTTTCCAGTGAATCGGCCGAACCGAGCTGCCAGTCTGCCGCGCGCGAGGTATAGCCGAGCGCGACGAGCGTCGTGCCGTCGTACACGCCGATGTTGCCGTTGCGTGCGAAACAGATCGCACTCGTGCCGGGCTTGAATCCGCTCGCGAACGTGACGACCGTGTAGCGGCCGAGCGGCGCCTCGGACGTCACGATCCAGCCGAGCTTCGCGACGTCGCGGCCGGCCGCCGTGGTCAGCTTTTTCACGCGGTATTGCGCGCAGAAATCGTCGAGCGAGCCGTTCTCCGGCGAGCGCGGCAGCGCAGAGAGCGGCACCAGCGATGCGCCGGCGATGTCGGATGCCGTATGCAGCGGTTCGGCCGATGCCGTGCCGCCGAGTGCGGCGCAGGCAACGGCCGCGATCGAAGCGTAAGCAGCGTGCGACGCAAGTCGGCGGGCAAACGGCAGGGCAAGGAAGCGCGACACGCGGGCGGTCTCCGGGGAAAGCGGTACGGACGCGATGATCGCGGGTTTCCGCGCGCGCGTCAGGGGCGTGTCGCCGGCGACTCAGCCCTTCGCGACGACGTCGATGCGCAGCGCTTCGCCGCCGGCGACGATCGCCAGCAGACGATCGACGTTCGGATGCGCGCCCGGACGGTTGCGCGCGTCGGCCGTATGTTCGCCGAACACGGCGAGGCCGTGCTCGGCGGCTTTCGCGTCGAGCGTGCCGAATGCGTGCTGCAGGTAGTTGTACACCGCGAGCGAGCCTTGCTTGCCCGGCTGGTTCTCGATGGTCGCGACCACGTCGCCGTTCGTGCCGACGAGATCGATGCGCGCGATGCCGTCGATGGCCGGCAGTTGCGCGAGGTTGTCCTTGAATACTGGGGTCGGTTGAATCACTGAAAACACTCCGTCGGTTCGGTCAGGGGCCAAAGTGCGTGGCCGGCCGTATCTTATCCGATCGGCCTCGGCGCACCGGCCGGCCGCGCCGCGCTGTACGCCGGGCAGCAACCCCTGCGATTCGTACCGGCGGATGGTGTGGCTGCTGCGTCCCGTCGCGTGTGCGATCTCGCCGAACAGCAACGTGAGTGACTGCTCGCTTGCGCTACGTATGGCGCAATACGAGTCTCACTCCCCGCCGAGGGGATGAAAGGCAAAACTGCCACCGCTGGTCGTTACGCTCCCGATGCCGGGGAAATCCAGATGGGCGCCCGCCACGAAATAATTCGGCCGGGCCGCACGCTCCAACAGCGCCAATCGTGTATCGCGAGCCTTCGACTGGTTGCTGTCGTACTCCCACGAAATTTCGGGACGCCCGAACTGCACCGATGGAACGTGAATAATGTCCCCCCAAACCAATAGATGTCCCGTACTGCTTGCAACTTCGTACGCCGTGTGCCCGGGAGAATGCCCGGTCGCGCGAACCGCGGTTATTCGGTCACTCACGGAGAAATTGTCCGTAACCGGGGTGACACGATCCCGCAGTCGGGCCAACCGGCCGGTAAATGCCGAGATTTCTTCCGGACCCGCGAGGATTCTCGTCGCCTTCGGAAACGCGTCGGAGCCGTCCGGCGCAATCAGCCCGTTCACATGATCCTCATGGGTATGCGTCAGCAAAACGTCCGTGATGCTGGCTCTATCGATTCCGGCCTCAGCGACCGCGTCCACCAGTGCTCCCATCGTGGAATACCACGTGTTCGACGCCCCGGTGTCGACGAGGATGGCGCGCTCACCATCGATGATGAGGAACGCATTGACCGACAGTCGCAATTGGTTGTCGACCAATTGCGTCCCGACTGGCGGTTTGTCGAACGTGCCCCCATCGACGCGTCGAAGCCTCGTGGCGGGCATGTCCACGTATCCGTCTCGGAGCGCAACGATCTTGAGATCGCCAAACTGAAAGGACGCAAAGTTCTGCCCCTTTGCAATCAACTTCATGGCGTTCGTGTCCATATTCGATGACCCTCGAAATCGGATAACCATTCGTTATTGAGTAGAAGTGTATCTACCATGGGAGACTGGAGCAAGGGCAGCGCTCAGCCATCACAACCGCATGTCCCAAGTGGCCGTTCCACCGCTTTCCAGCCCGCGCATGCCTGACCGCCTGCTCAGCAGGATGAGCTTTTCAGCACCTATCGATTCGAATTGAATGCGACCCGTGCGCCCGACATCACGCCCGGCGTGATCACTGGCAGCGTCGCGCGATCTCGATGCCGTGGGCGCATATCAGCGGAAGCAGCGATCTTCGAGGCTCGACTGCTTCTTCTATGGTGGATGATAATATCCGTTTGTTGATTCGACTCACCACCGGAAAGGGACACATGCCGCAGGGACAAGACACCGATTCGAGCGCATCGGACGAGAACGACTCGCTCTCGCGCGCCTTTGGAGGCCGTGTCCGCGGATTGCGGGAAGCGGCCGGTCTGACTTTGGAGCAACTGTCCCAACTTTCCGGAGTCAGCCGCGCAATGCTCTCCAAAGTCGAACGCGGGGAGAAGAGCCCGACGATCGGCATCGCAACGAGAATTGCGCACAGCCTTCAGGCGTCGCTGACGGAGTTGGTCGGGGGAAATCAGCCCGAAGACAATACGGTGGTGATGCGCAAGGCGGCACGTCCGATCTTTCGCGACCCCGAAACGGGTTTTGAACGGCACATCGTTTCACCGGCGACAGGCGCCGGCCGCGTAGAGCTCGTCTATCACTATCTTCCCCCCGGCGTTTCGACTGGATGGCTTCCGGCCTACCCGTCCGGATCGGAGAAACAGATCGTCGTGACGATCGGGAATCTCGTTGTGGAGTTCAGAGCCAGGAAGGAATATCTGGGGCCCGGCGACTCGATCTTCTTCCAGGCTGACGTCGAGCTCTCTTTCGTCAATCAGACGGCGGAGCCGTGCGGCTATTTCATGGTCATTTCTCGCCGCGCCTAGTCGGGCCTGCTTTCAAAATCGCATCGATATCGTTGTGACTGGTCGTTTGGGGCAACGGAAGCGGCGTGCCGTAGCGGATCAAGGCGGTGGGGACGTCTGCTCGGGCCGAGCGCTTGTTCAAGCGGCGAACACACATCAAAGGATGTTCGCCGCTCGATCGGAGATGAAATTGCGTCAGCGGGCCGCGACTGCCTGAATCTCCACCAGGAGATGGGGTTCAGCCAATCCGGCAACGATGACCATCGTGGTAGCGGCAGCGTGCCCCGCAAATCGCCGCTCGCGCTCCTTGCGGAAGAACGGCACAAGGTCCGGGCTCGTGATAAAGCCGTCGACCTTGACCAGATCCTTCGCGGTCATCCCGGCATCGGCCAGCACCGCCAGGAGGTTATCCCAGGCCAGCTCGGTTTGCTTCTCCGGGTCGTCCGGAACGACACCATCCGGCGTGATGCCCACTTGTCCGGAAACATACAGCCAGCGTGCGTCACCGGACGCCGAGGCGCCTTGGCTGTAGCAGGAAAACGGCGGCGCAATGCTGGCCGGATTGTGCAACGTGATGCTCATGGCAGGCTCCTTCGAAGATCCGGTTGAATAGAAACAACAGATCGGCGCCGACAGTTCACTTTTATCGTTCGTGTCGGCACCGGTCGATGACGCAGAAATTCAATACGCACTGCAAAATATCGTGTGGCAACCCGCGGATGGCTTGTGTCCGATCTCCTCGGACGTTCCCGCTTGTCTACGGTCGGCAGTTCGGGAAGATTCCCCTGGCGCCACACTTGAAGCAATCGGAGATTAAATCTCCTATAGAAGAATGTCAATGCGCAAATCCAACTTTGCGCGTCACCAATCGGCGGTCCCAAGTTAGTCACACAACGCGGTCCGGCGCCTCTCCCTCTTGTCCGAAAGCCGAATGAACTGCATGTGCCGCATCGGGCGCGACCAGTGCGCTTCACTACCGCCCGGCGTCGACCGCCACGCCCGCCTCGCGTGAGCGCTCGATGTCGGGGCTGCGATACGCGCGCTCGGGAATCTCGGCGAGCCGCGACGGGTGTACCTGCTGCGGCGCGAGGCCATAGAACTTCTGGAAACTCATAATCAGCGGCGACCACTTGTCCGGATCGATGCGGTCCGGATACCCGTCCATCAGCAGGTCGGGATGCACGTGCACGCGCTGGATGCGCAGTTCGAACACGCGGATGTAGCCGCGCAGGTCGGGCGCTTCTTCACCGATCCCGTGCGTGGCCGCGACGACCGCTTCCATGTGCACCGGGCATTCGAGCGCACGCGGTGGCGCGACGGTTTGCGACGCCGCTTCAGTGAGCCCGGCCGTACCGAACTTGTCGGGTTCGAACACATAACCTTTCGCGCGCTTCCCGTCGGGCACCGGATACGTGCCGGTCGTTCGCGCGATCCGGTCGACCGCATGCGCCTGCGCCGGCGACGGCAGGTTCAGCACGCATTCGCCGGTACGCATCAGGTTGCGGGTGGTCTGCGAACTGGCGGCGATGCCGATCACGCCGCGCCAGCCGAGCCAGAACGCGGACGAGATGGGTGCGAGATTGGCCGTGCCGTCCTCGTTCAGCGTGCTGACCAGCACGACGGGCGTGCCGAAATAGAGGATGTTCGGTTCGGTGACGCGATGCGGAGCATTCATGATCGGAGCCTTCGTTGACGGGATCAGTCTGCATGCTGATCCCGTCGCGGCGGCACGGCGCTCCGAATCTTGTCGTGTCATTCCGGCGGGGGCGGCGCGATGGAGGAACGGGCATGGCGCGCGATGCGCAGGCGGCGCCACGAAGGCCGCGGGCCATTTCGACGGCCGGTTTCCGCGCCCGCGCGCGCCGGCAGCGCGCGGGCTTTTCCGCTACAGTAGGACAGCGCGGACGGCACCCACCGACCCTGCGCGGTCACGTTCCGGAATTCCACATGAGGGCCCCGATGCACACTCCGCAACGCTATTCCGAAGACGCGCCGACGCGCGCTGAAGTCGACGCACTGGCCGGCACCACCGTCATCGAATTCGGCACGAACTGGTGCGGGATCTGCGCGGGCGCGCAACCCGCGATCGTCGCGTCGTTCGCCGCGCATCCCGCCGTGCGGCACCTGAAGATCGAGGACGGCCCGGGCCGCCCGCTCGGCCGTTCATTCCGCGTGAAGCTGTGGCCGACGCTGGTGTTCCTGCGCGATGGCGTTGAAGTCGCGCGCGTCGTGCGTCCCGCCGACGCGAAGCAGATCGAAGCCGACGGCTTCGCCGCGCTCGCCTGACACTACGGCCATGCAACAAGCCATCACGCACATCGGTGTCGACGCACGCGGCAGCGGCCTCGTCGAGTTCACGTCGCAAGTGCGCGCGTTCGTCGACCAGCAGTCGATCCGCACGGGCCTGCTCACCGTGTTCTGCCGCCATACGTCGGCGTCGCTGCTGATCCAGGAGAACGCGGATCCGTCGGTGCGGCGCGATCTCGAACGCTACTTCGCGACGCTCGCGCCCGAGGACGACACGCGCTACGAACACGACACCGAAGGCGCCGACGACATGCCGGCACATCTGCGCACGGCGCTCACGCAGGTGCAGCTGTCGATCCCGGTCGAGCACGGGCGCATGGTGCTCGGCACCTGGCAGGGGATCTACCTGTTCGAGCATCGTCGCGCGGCGCACCGGCGCGACATCGTGCTGCATCTGATCGGAGAGTGAACGGCGAGTGAGCGGCGCGCTCAACCGAGCAGCTTCTCGACGAGCGTGCCGAGTTCGCGCAGGTGGACGGGTTTGGGCAGGAATTCGTCGAACACCTGCTTGTTCTCGCGCAGCGCGGCCGATTCATACGCGCTGACGCCGAGGATCGCCGGATGCCGGCCGTCTTCGTCGGGTTCCGCGACCGCGCGCATGCGCCGCGCGACTTCGAAGCCGCTCAGGTCCGGCAGTTCGAGATCGAGCACCACGATGTCGTAGCGGCCCGTGCCGAAGCGCGCGACGCCTTCCTGGCCGGTGCCGCACAGGTCGGCGTCGATGCCGAGCGCCGACAACATCGCGCCGAGTGTTTCGCGCGCGTTGTCGTTGTCGTCGACCACCAGCGCGCGCCGGTCGCGGTGCGCGGCAGCGTGCGGCAGCGCGTGCACGTCACCGGTTGCTTCGTCCGTATCGGGCGCCTCGGCCGGCAGCGTCACGACGAATTCGCTGCCTTCGCCGACGACGCTGCGAACATCCACATGCCCGCGCAGCGTTGTCACGATTTCGCGCACGACGGCGAGCCCCATGCCGATCCCGTCCACATGCAGGCCGACCGCGTCGTTCGCGCGGTAGAACGGCTCGAAGATCTTCGACAGATGCTGTTTCGCGATACCGGCGCCCGTGTCGCGCACGGCGATGGTCAGCTGCTGGCCGGCCGGCGCGTCGGCGAGCGTGATCGATACCTTGATCGACCCGCCGAGCGTGTACTTGACGGAATTCTCGATCAGGTTCGACAGCACCTGTCGCAACAGCTTGCGGTCCGAACGGATCGCGAGATCGTGCGGCTCGACCTGCTGCGTGATCGCGATCCGCTTGGCCGCGATCTTCTTGCGCAGCGGCTCGATCACTTCGATCAGCAGCGACGCCATGCCGACCGTTTCCAGTTCGGCGAGGCGCTTCGTCGAGCGCAGCTTGATGTAGTCGGTCAGATCCTTGACGAGCGCTTCGAGCGACAACGCGGAATTCTGCAGCCGCCGGATCGTCTTCAGGTTCGCGTCGGACTGCGGGCGCGCCAGCAGGATCTCGATCGACCCGCAGATTGCCTGGAGCGGCGTGCGCAGCTCGTGGCTGACCATCCCGAGGAACGCGTTCTTTGCCTCGATCATCTCGAACGCGCGGTCGGACGCCTTGCGTTCCGCGTCGAGCGCCGCGTCCTGCCGTTCAAGCAGGTCGTCGCGCGTGCGCATCGTATAGAACAGCAGCAGGAACAGCGCGCACAGAATCACGCCGAGCACGCTGCCGAGGATCAGGATCGCCCGCTGCTTTTCCTTCAGCTGATGGAACGTGAAATCGCGCTGCGCCATCTCGATCGCGCGGAAGTAGTTCGCGAGGCCGTTGACCTTCGGCCAGTACGCGTTGACGTCGTCGATCACGTGCTGCGCATCCTTCGGCTTGTCGCGCAGCAACGGTACGTCATGCTTCAGGCGCGCCATGAATTCGCCTAGCGCGTCGATCTCGTTGCGCGCGCGCGGGATGCGCAGCCAGTATTCGGACACCTCGGACGGTCGCTGCAGGAACCCGAACGACACCGACAGGCTGTCGAGCTGCATCTGCACGTGGTCGAAGTCGTCGTCCTCGTGCGTCGCGTAGAGGATCAGTTGCCGGTCGAACCGCGTATAGACGTTCCGGTATTGCGCGGCGGTCCAGAACACGCCTTCGCGCGGCCCTTCGAGCACGCCCTCGTTGACCGAGGTCGCCAGCAGGTCCCACAGCAGGAACGCCCATGCGGCGAATCCCATGATCCACAGCGACCCGAGGACCAGGATGATTTTTCTGTTTTTCCACCGCCGGCGTTTCATTTCACTTTACGGTCAGGCCGATGATCTGCCACGCGAACTTCGCTTCGCCGAGCGGCGTCTTCAGCTCGTCGGGATACTGGTCGCGCGGATACATGATCCACAGCGGGCCGTAGTTGTCGTTGCCGAGCACCTTGCCGTTCATCGTCCGCGCGAGGATCACGCCGTACCGGTCGGCATCGGATACCGGAATCGTGAACGTGTATTCGTCGATGCAGCGGAATTCGATCTGCGTGCCGTGCGCGCCGACGGTCTTCAGAATGTCGGACAGGCGCGGGCCGGTGAAGGTCGCTTTCGGTGTCCAGCTCGTCGACGTGACGATCGTATGCTGCGGCAGCGCCATCAGCGCCTGCTCGGAAAACACGTAGACCTTCTTGGCCTGCTGGTTGCTCTTGTCGATCTTGCCGTCGACCGTGAACGTAAACGACGAAGCGGCCCATGTCGCGGCAGCCAACCCGAGCAGGCAGGCCGTCAGCAGGCTCTTGGTCCAGATGGTCGAAATTCGCATGTCTTTCCCTCGGTCATATAGTTGTTGGTTGTTGGTGGTCGCTCCGGCCTCAGCTCGCGATGGCCGCAGCCGGCAGCGTGATCTTCAGTTCGCGCGCCACTTCGGCGAACAGGATCGGCAGGCGCACCGGCTTTTCTTCGCAGCGCGCGTTGTAGTGCGACACGATGTGCGCGATCTCGTCCTCGCTCGCTTCGCCGGTCGAGATCTTGCCGGTCAGCAGGAAGATCGGCGCGCCACTGTTCTCGCTCGAACGGATGCCGCGCACGAGTTCGGCGGCGGTCTGGTCGCCGAGCATCCAGTCGAGGATGTAGCCGTCGAAATCCTCGACCTCCAGCGCCTTGCGGAACGTCGCGCCGTCGAAGTACGGGATCGCGTTCACGCCTTTTTCGATGAAATATTCACATACCGTTTCGGCGACGTCCTGCGAATCGTCCACCACGGCGATCCGCGCCGCATACACGTTCGGCTGGGTCGAGCGCAGCTCGACGACGTCGACCGGATACGTGCGGCCCTCGCGCGCATGTTGACGTTCTGTAACGATCCATTCGCCTTGCCACTGCAGCGCGACGAAATCCGTTTCGATCTGGCTGCTGGCTTTCGCCGAGATCGCGGCCCGGCAGCGGAAGCGCCGCGACTCGATGACGAGCGTCGCGTCGATCATCTCGACCGCGGCCGGCTGCGTGCCCTTGTCGTCGAGCAGGATCGCGGGCGGCACGCTGAAGTGCGTCGCGATGTCCTGCAACTGCGACAGGTTCCACGGGATCAGGCCTTTCATCTTGCGCGTGACGACCGAGAAACTGAGGCCCAGCACATTCGCGATCGTCGTGTTGTGACTTCGCGGCGGAATGCCGTTCCGGTTCAGGAGGTCGCGCACCTTGTTGGCGGTGATGAGGTCGACGTTGGCCTGCTCGCTGTTGGACATCTCGATGGGGTCTCCAGGGGTTTTGGGCGAGGAAGAGCATATCAAAAGTGACGCGTCATGCAAGCTTTGAAAAAGCGAATGACCTTGACATGCCATTTTTCTTCATTATTATTGCTCACCACGTCACCTTTGTTTGTCGCGTCATGTTTTGAGATCGATACCGGCGATAACCGGTCGAGCGAAAAGCGACGGCAATGAAGCAGTGACTGAACGATTCGAAGAGAGAACCTGAGAGAGCCTTGGATAGCGTGTCGGCGTCGGCGGATTGTATCCGCTGCGCCGCGCGCAGCCGGGTGCGAGCTCACGGGGGTGAAAGCTCGAAGAATTGCGGCGCAAATAAAACTTGAGGAAAGTACCAATGTACCGCCGTTTACTCGCACCGGGGCTGCTGTTGCTGCTGCTGGCCGCGTGCGCGCAGGATCCGTCCGTGACGAGCAACACGGTGCGAATCTGCGATGACACAGGCTGTTCCGATCGTCCCAAAGATCAGGTCTCCTACCAAAAGAAGGACGATGCGGAAGACCGGGAAGAGCCGCGCATCGTTGCGCTGAAACAAGCCGCGAAGACCCAGCCGAAGGCCGCGTACGACCTCGGCCTGCGTTATTTCCGCGGCGACGGCGTGCGCCAGGACAGCTACCAGGCACTCAAGTGGATGCGCGACGCAGCCGAGCGCGGCGACCTGCAGGCGCAGAAGGCGCTCGGCAGTTTCTACCTGTTCGGTCTCGAGGAAATGGGCTCGGATCCGCGCGAAGCGGACAAGTGGCTGTCGATCGCGGCGGGCCGCGGCGACAAGGAATCGAAGAAGCTGCTCGAGCTCGCGCGCAAAGCCAAGAAGGAAGACGAAGAAGACTGGAAATGGCGCACGCAATGGCGTGACGTCTATTACGGCTACTGGTACTCGGGCTATCCGTACTACGGCGTCTGGAATCAGACGTACTGGTACTACTGACCGGGCTGGAAGCAACGGGGCGGCAGCGGGGAGACCACCATCGCGCCAAGCCCGGGGGGCTTACGAAGTTCGCACGGACACATAAGCCGAACAACGACTCTATCGAACGATAACGACATGAAGACCATCCTTTCCCATCGTCTCACTCAAGGTGCGCTGGTCGCAGCGCTTTGCGCCTCCGTCGCGGGCTGCGGCGGCGTGGTGACGCCCGGCGGCCAGAACGCCGGCGTGACGGGCGCGGCAGCAGGCGGCACGAGCGCCGGCGCCGATTCGGGGCTGCAGCGCTGCGCGTCGCCGCTCGGCACGATCGCCGTCGACGACGGCCGTAACGCCGACTGGTGGGGCCCGTTCGGTAGCGCGACCAAGATGACGACCATCGATCCGCTGCTGCGCCTGGCCGTGCAGCAATCGAACTGCTTCGTGATCACGTCGATCGGCAACCAGAAGAGCGACGCGCGCCTGTCGCGCATCACGCAGCTACAGCGCAACTCGGGCGAATACCGCGCGGGCTCGAAGCAGCAGAAGGGCCAGCGTGTCGCGGCCGACTACTACATGGAACCGCAGATCGTCATCAACGATTCGCCGATCGGTGGCATCGGCAGCATGATCGGCGGGCTGATCGGCAACGGCGCGGTGGCGGCGGTGGCCGGCCATCTGCAGACGAAGGCATCGGTCGTCACGCTGACGCTGTTCGACGTGCGCTCCGCGGTGCAGATCGCGGCGTCGGAAGGCAGCTCGACGGCGACCAACTACGGCGCGGCGCTCGGTGGTTTCGGCGGCGGCGTGGGCGGCGCCCTTGCCGGCTTCTCGACGACGCCGGAAGGCAAGGCGACCGTCGTCGCGTTCATCGACGCGTACAACAAGATGGTCGTCGCACTACGCAGCTACAAGGCGCAGGACGTCAAGGGCGGTCTCGGTCGCGGTGGCCAACTCCAGGTCAACTGACGTTCGCGGGCCGGCGGTGTGCCGCCGGCCAATTCCTGATTCCCGACGGTCCGTGCGCGCGGCGTGATCCGCGCGTTCCGGCTTCGCTCGTCCTTTACGTTTCGAGGTGATCCCGATGAAAGTCGCTGCATTGATCGCATTGACCTGTCTGGCGCTGACCGCTTGCGGCGGCGACGACGCTTCCTCGCCCGCAGCGTCCGGCGGCGGATCGGGCACGAGTAATAACGGCGGAACCGGTGGCACGGGGTCGGGCGGTACCGGAACCGGCGGCAGCGGCGGTTCGGGCGGCAGTACACTGACGCTGCGCTACGACGCACAGCCGACCGCGGCGGATCAGGCGAGCTTCCTGACGCTGCTCAACAGCGAAGGCGCGAAGGGCTACCGCTATCTCGGCGACTACTTCTACAACGCATCCAGCGGCGGGTCGCGCTCGATCTTCGTGAGTGACGGCACCGTGCAGACGTACACGTACCAACTGCAGGCGACGCCGGCCGACATGCCGGGTTTCGTCAGCCAGGCCAACACACAGGGCGCAAGCGGCTACCGCTACGAAGGGCCGCTCACGTACGGCTATCTCTATCGCAAGGACGGCGGCTCGTCGGCCACCTACACGTACACGACGACAGGCTTGCCGGCCGACCCGAACGCGTTCCTCACGCAGGCGAACGGCCAGGGCCAGTCGGGCTACTGGTTCCTGGGCCCGATGGCGGTCGGATCGGTGCAGGCGAACGTGTACATGAAGAACAACGCGTCGAGCGCGACCTATACGTACGATGCGCTGGTGCCGACGACGACCGTCAGCGATTTCATCGCGCAAGCCAACAGCGAAGGCGCAAAGGGCTATCGCGCGAAGGGCGGGATGCTGTTCGGCAGCACGATCTCGTGGGTCTACGTGAAGGACCAGACGCAGTCGCCGACCTTCACGTATCAATCGGCCACGATCCAGTCGACCGGCGCCGCGTTCGTCCAGCAGTCGAACACGTACGGCGCGCAGGGCTCCGCGTATCTGAGCGATCTCGCGCTCGGCACAACCAGCCCGGTGATGGCGTCGTTCTATTTCAAGCCGACGAACTGCACGGGCTTCCTGTGCACGACGCTCAACCCGCTTACGCAGAACTGAACCGGCCGTCGTTCGCCGGTTGTCCATGTGCCTCGCCGCTTGCGCGGCGTCTCCGCGGGGGCCCGCCGCTTTCGGGCTCGCCCCCGCTTTTTTCCTCATTCCTTCCCCTCCCGGCCGCGCGTCGCATGTTTCGACGCACGGCTGGGACGCGTCCTGTTGCGGCCCTTTACGGCATCGAATCTAGGTCAAGTTCTAAATATCGATTCAATGACACTTGACGTGTACGAAACGGTTCACTCGGGGTGGACGCTCGTACACGCGTTTGGCATCGTCGGAATTCATTCCATCTTTTCCATGGTGAGTTCCGGCGAGGGCTTGCGATCCGAATCGGCATTGTTCGAGGTCGCGGCCGCCGCCGCGCGTCATGCCGCAGAGTTCGCTTCAATCCCTCCGCCGCTATCTGAGCATTTCGGTGTTCGGTGGCGGCATTGTCGTTACGGTCCTGGTCCTGATCGCGTGCGGTCTCGGGATGGTGGCGATCGTCTCGGGCCATGTCGAGGGCGAACGACGCAACTACCTGAATGGGCTGGAGCAGACGCTTAACGAGATCCAGGTGAGCGAGACGTCGTTCCGCAACGGCGTCGCTAATGCGCAGCTGATCTGGCGCGAGGCCAATAGCGCACCCGCATCGGCTGTCGATGCATTCTTCCGCGACGACCAACGCGTCGCGCTCCGGCCGCATCCGTCGCTCGTGCTCGGCGTGCCCGGGCAAACCGGCGACCGCGCCGAGGTGGCGCGCTACCTGTCGCTGTCGGTGCTGTTGTCGCGCATCTGCGCGGCGAGCTCGATCAATCGCGGACGCACGCTGGAGGGCTACCACTACAGCACGCGCACGGGCATGTTCGGGCTGGTGCCGAATCGGAACCGCGACGATCCCGCGCTGGTATCACCCGACGCTCGCGCACGCGTGCTGGACGCGCTGCGCATCGATTTCGAGCGCGCGTATCCGGGTGTCGTCGATGCCCGTCCGCACGTGCGATGGCTGGCGCCGTTCACCGATCCCGTATCGGGGCAGCCACGTATCCGGATCGCGGCCGAGGCGCACGACAACGGTAAAACGTTCGCGGTGCTCGCGACCGAATACCCGCCCGAGTACCTGTTGTCGTGGCTGGCCGACTATCGTCCCGAAGGCGCGTTCACCATCACGACGGCCGATGGCCGGCTCGTCGCGATGGATCCCGCCGTGGGTGACGCCGGTCGCGCGGCGCGCCTGCTGGAGCTGGCTCCGTGGCGGGGCGGCGCGTCGTCGGGCTCGCCGGTGTTCCGCGACGGTTTCCTGCTGTTTCACGGCAAGCTCGAATCGACGGGCTGGACGCTCTCGTACGCGTTGTCGTGGGCCGACATCGCGACCGGCGTCGCGCGTTCGGCCGGCACGCTGGTGGTGGCGACGCTGCTGACGCTCGCGGTCATGTGGGGGTTGCTGCTGCGCTTTTACCGGCGCGAGTTCGCGCCGCTCTACGCGCGCTCGCAGCGCGTGTTCGACAGCGAGGCGCTGTGCCGCAGCGTGATCGAGATGGCGCCGATCGGGCTCGGGCTGATCGCGCGCGACGACGGGCATTTCCTGCTCGCGAGCCCCGCATTGACGGACATGGTCGCGCGGCTCGGCGGCGATTATCACGCATTGTCGAACCAGGTGGCTGCCGCGTGGCAGGCGCATGTCGCGAGCGGCGACGCGAGCGGCGTGCTGCACGACGATCTGCTGCTCGGCGGCGACGAGGCCGCGCACCTGCATTTCGAATTCATTGCGTGCGGCGCGCGCTATCAGGGCGCGGACGTGCTGATCGCCGCGGTCGCCGACACGACCGCGAAGCGGCAGCTCACGCAGCGCCTCGAAGAGGCCGTGCGCGCAGCCGATTCAGCCAACGCCGCGAAATCGTCGTTCCTCGCGGCGACGAGCCACGAGATCCGCACGCCGCTGAACGTGATCCTCGGCAACCTCGAACTGCTCGAGCGCTCGGCGCTCGATGCGGTCCAGCACGGCCGGGTCGGCACGCTGCGCACGTCGGCGACGAGCCTGCTCGCGCTCGTCAACGACATTCTCGATTTCTCGAAGATCGAGGCCGGTGCGATGCGGGTCGAGTCGATCGAGTTCGACGTGATCGCGACAGTCGCGCGCGAGTTGAGCGCATTCGCACCGATCGCGAAGGCGAAGGGCGTGCAACTGTTCTGCGAGGTCGACGCCTGCAGCACGCAGCGGATGCGCGGCGATCCGACGCGGCTCGCCCAAGTACTCGGCAACCTGCTGAACAACGCGATCAAGTTTACGGATGCGGGCCGCGTGACCGTGCGTTGCGCCGTTGTCGCCGGCGGTCACGATGGGCCGGCGTTGTCGATCGCGGTCGAGGATACCGGGATCGGCATTGCCGCCGAGGATCGGCACAAGCTGTTCAAGGCGTTCTCGCAGGTGGATACGTCGATCATGCGGCGTTATGGCGGCACAGGGCTCGGGCTTGCGCTGTGCGACCGGCTCGTCGCGGCGATGGGCGGCCGCATCGAGGTCACGAGCGAGCCGGGCATCGGTAGTTGCTTCACGATGCGTGTGCCGCTCGGCACGGACATCGCCGCGCGCGGCCGGCTGCACGGTGCACAAGCCTGTGTGCTGACGCTCGTTGCCGCGCAGCCCGAGTGGCGCGAATTTGTGTTGCCGCATCTGCGTGCGTGGGGATTCGACGTCGACGTGTATGACAGTCCGTCGCGCCTGTCGGGCGAACTGGCGGGCCCGGTCGTGTTGGTCGGCGATCCCGACACCTGGTCGCACGTGGAACTGGGCAGCCTGCGCGGCTGTGCGCCGCTGATTCTGGCGACGCGCGACGGCCCGCTCGAACCGCACCGCGCGGGCGGTACGGTGCGCGTATCGAGTTATTCGCTCGGCGGTCTGCGCGCCGCGCTGACGTGCATGGAATCGTGTCCCCGCGATAGTGCGATCGCCCCTTCATCTGCCGCCGAGCCGTCGCACGTCGATATCCGGGGCCGGCGGCGCACTGCGCCCGTGTGGCTGCAGCCGTTCGTCGCCCGTGCATTGCGCGTGCTGGTCGCCCGCGACGAAGCCGTCGACGGATCCATTTTCCGCGAGCAACTGCATGCGCTCGGCTGCACGGTGACCGAGGTCGGGTCCGGGCGCGCGGCGCTCGAATCGCTGGCCGGCGGAGGCTGGGACGTGCTGCTGATCGGTGGCGACCTGCCCGATCTACCCGCGCACGAACTGGCCGATGCCGCGCGCGGCCGCGCCGCGGCGTGCGACGTGCTGGTCGTCACGTCGTACATGACACCCGAAGGCATGCGCCATTGCATCGCGGCTGGCGTGCGGCGCGTGCTGACGAAACCCGTGACGCTCGCGCACCTGCGCGGCGCGCTCGCGCCCGCGTGGCAGCGGTGCGACGCGGCAAGCAGGACGGCCGATCGTGAGGCGGCATTGCATGGCAGGTAACCGGCAACAGTGAATTCAGCAACGCATGTCCGAGATAACAAAGGCAGGGGACCGACGTCTGTAACGCGGCGGATTTCAAATCACACCGGAGGGGAAGGCCGTGCGTCACTTGGGGAAGATATTCGCGCTGTTGATCGAATTCGCGACACTGTCCGAAAAATCACGGAGGGAGTTTCTGACGATGATGAACGAGTATCTGCTGATGTCGCCGGCCCAGCGGCGGCGCGCGATCAACGAATGGAAAATGCATCAGGAAGGCAGCCAGCATGACGAACGTCGCGAGTCGGCGAACCGGTAGCGCGTGATGTAGGGCAGACGTGCATCGGGATCACGCCGCGCTTGCCCGTCGCGCTGCCCGGCGTACGATACGCGGGTAAGATCGATCGATTCGGGCCCGATCGCCAGCGCCGCCGTCGCCGTGTACGGTGCGGGCCGCACGGCGGATGTCCACGGCACCCGGATTCGATTCGGCCGCTGCGCGAGCCGCGAGAGGGCGGGGCCGAAGCGCGCCTGCCCATTGGCGCGCAAGATGCGCGGCGCGTGGACGGTCGCGCCCGACCGCTAAACGAAGCCGGATTTATCTTAAAATTAAGTCATTGTCGTCCGGTGAGCCGAACGCGGCTGACTATCGGCCGACAACGCGAGCGCGCGCCTGTCGCGGCGCGCGCCGGATGCGTGAACGAAAGCCTCGGGGAGAAACTGGTACATGGACGAATTCTCAGTGCGCGTGATGGTGGCGGACGATCATCCGGCATCGGCGCTCGGGATGTCGCAGGCGCTGCAAGGCAACAGCACGATCAAGCTCGCGGGCGCCGTTTCGAACTCGACGGATCTGGTTGCGGCGCTCGACGCGCAACCGAGCGATGTGCTCGTGCTCGATTACGTGATGCCCGGCGGCAAGTACGGCGACGGTCTCGTGCTGCTGTCGTTCCTGCAGCGTCGTTACCCCGCGCTGCGTATCGTGACGATCACGATGATCGACAATCCGAGCGTGCTGCGCGCCATTCACAAGCAGGGCGTGCACTGCATCCTGAGCAAGTCGGATGCGTTGTCGCACCTGATCGGCGCCGTGCATGCGGCCTACGTCGGCGCGAACTACATGTCGCCGTTCGTCAAGCAGCTGCTGCAGGACGGTGATTCCGTGCCCGTCGCGCGTGCGCTGACCACCCGGGAGATCGAGGTGGTCCGGCTCTTTGGCGCGGGCTATACGGTGGGCGAGATCGCCACGCAGCTGCATCGCAGCAAGCAGACCATCAGTTCCCAGAAGTCGAGCGCGATGAAGAAGCTGGGGATCGTTCGCGACGCGGACCTGATCCGGTATGCGGACGAAGGCGACGTGCAGGATCCGTCCGCTCCGGGCGCACCCGCCGCGCGTGATTGACCTGCACACACGGCTCGGTAAGGGCCACGGGCAGGCGCGCCGTGAGGGCGGCGCGGTGCCGCAATGTTCCTGCGCGCAGGTTCGATGCGTGACGGTTGCGCCCACGGCAAGCTGCCGCCGGCACGGGCGAATACCGGCTCACGTTCGACAACAGTGAAACCACGGCGAATCGTATGCCCGACAAACTGAAAAGGCTGGCCGCGCAGGCCGCCGCCGTGGGCGGCAAGCCGTTCGACCCGGTCCGGGTCCGGCGCCAGCAGCACGCGCTGCTGTACGGCGGCGGCGTGGCGATCACCGCGTTCATCGTGCTGTGCGCGATCCTGGTCGTCCGGCTCGCCGTTGGCGACTACGTTGCCCAGATGCGCTCGTCGTTCCTGCGGGACGCGGCGCAACTACACGGCGAATTGCAGGTGACGAAGGTGTTGCTTGGACGATTCGCCGACAACATGACCGCGGCCAACAGCAACCCCGAAGTCGTGCCGCCGTCCGATCTGCAAGCGCTGATCGATAACGGCGGCAGACTGGATTGGCCGAACCCGTACGGGAAGTCGAGGGTCGTCGGGTTTGCCGATATCACGCCGGGGCATTCGCCTGCTGCGTATCTGCGCTATATCGGCGCGCTCTACCGGATGGGCCACGCCGTGGCCACGCCGTCGCCGGTTTCGATTGCACTGAGTTTCTCGGCTTACCTGATCGGCGTGAACGACGATTATCTGGTGTTGTTCGGCGCCGAACTGGCTGAGCGGGCTCCCGCGCGGCTGGCCCCGTCCGATCTGCAAGCGCTGGCGCGACGCCTTGAACCGGCGGGTGCCGATGACCGCGTCGTCATCGAGACGCGCGACGATCCGTTGCTTGGCAGGCCCGTGACCCGGATCGCGCAACGGCTGCGCAACGCGAACGGCGAGCCGTTCGCATGGCTTGTCTTCAACGGGCGTCCCGAACTCGACCGGATCATGGCGCCGCAGGCTCCGGACGAAGAGAAAGTGCTCGTCGACACGAGCGGGCATATCGTGATGGGGCGGACGCATGACAGCGGCGTCGTCGCGCGAATGCTCGATCGCGTGCTGAATCGGGATCGTGCGCCAGCCCTCCCGCATCGCATCGGCGGCCGCTTCGTGCTGGGGGATCGCCTGCCTGGGGCCGACCTCGTGCTGATCAAGAGCGTTTCGTGGCAGAGCGTGGCGATTGCCAATGCCACGCGTATCGGCATCACGTGCGTCTTGGCGCTGTTCGGCATCGCGGTGTTGTGGACCGCGATCGTGATGTTCGACCGGCGCGCGCTGCGTCCTGCCAATCGGCGCGCGGTACGACTGATCGAAAGCGAGGCGCTGAATCGCACGCTGATTCGCACGGCGCCGGCCGGCCTCGCGCTGCTGTCGCTCGCCGACGGCGACGCGATCGTGCGCAACGATGCGATGGCTGCCTACGACAAGGCCGTGTCGGGGTCGCCGCTCGGCAAACGACTGTGGCAGGTTTATCGCGACGAGGTGCGCGTCGACGATGGCGCGCACGGGCTCGTCACGCATGAATTCGCGATCGAGCGAGCGGAGCACGGCACCGCGTATCTCGACGCTCACATGGTGCGTGCCAAGTACCGCGGCATCGACGTGTTGCTGTGCACGCTGATCGACATCACCGCGCGCAAGGAAGTGGAGGAGACGCTCCGTGAAGCGCGCGTGGCCGCCGAGGACGCGAACAAGGCCAAATCGACGTTCCTCGCGACGATGAGTCACGAGATCCGCACGCCGCTCAACGCGATCATCGGCAATCTCGAACTGATGGCGCGCGCGTCGCTGCCGTCGGCGGAGCAGCGGCGATTGAATACGGTTGCGTCGTCGTCGGATGCGTTGCTGCGCGTGATCAACGACGTGCTCGACCTGTCGAAGGCCGAGTCGAACCAGATGGTGCTCGAAAGCATCCCGTTCGATCTGCGTCGCATGCTGGACGACGTGACCGCGATGTTCCGGCCGCTCGCAGACGAGAAGAACCTGGCACTTGCTTGTCGCGTGGCCCCGGATCTGGCCGACGGCTACGTCGGCGATCCGACCCGGCTGCGTCAACTGGTGTCGAACCTCGTCAGCAATGCGATCAAGTTCACGAAGCGCGGCGGCGTGACGGTCGAAGCGCGACCCGCGCCGGCCGGCACGGCTGGGCCGCGTGTCGAGATCGTCGTTCGCGATACGGGTATCGGTATTCCCGAAGACAGCATGTCGACGCTGTTCGACGTTTATATCCAGACCGACGCATCGGTGTATCGCCGCTTCGGCGGCACGGGGCTCGGGTTGCCGCTGTGCAAGCGCATCGTCACGCTGATGGGCGGCGAACTGAACGTCGAAAGTCGCCTCGGCGAAGGCACGACATTTACAGCCGCGTTGCCGCTGCCCGATGCCGCGCCCGGGTGGCGTATCGACGTGCCGGAACTGCCGGCGTTCGCGGATGCGGTGCGCGGGTACGGATCGGCATCCGAAGCGGATGACGTGCTTCGCGCGACGGCGGGTTCCGAAGCGGGCACGCTGGCCTGGGACGACGACGAGGAGTCGCTGCGTGTGCTCGTCGCCGAGGATCATCCGGCGAGTCGCGCATTGCTGCGCGACCAGCTCGATGCGCTGCATTACGACGCCACGATCGTTTGCAACGGCGTGGAAGCGATGCGCGCGTTTTTCGAGCATCCGTTCGACGTCGTGCTGACGGATCTCGGCATGCCGGAACTCGACGGGTTTGCGCTGGCGAATTTCCTGCGGGAGCAGGGGACGACGGTGCCGGTGATCGCGATGACCGCGCACGCGACCGATGAGGATCGCCGGCGCTGTGAGCGGGCGGGGGCGGTGGAGGTCGTGTTGAAGCCGTTGTCGATCACGACGCTTGAAGCGGTATTGCGCAGGCATGGCGGGCGGCGGGGTGTGGCGAGCGGTGATGCACATGCGCCGGTGCATGGCGGGCCGCCAGTCGTGACCGACGAGATGCGGCAGACGTTACACGCGGCGACGCTGCATTCGCTGGCGGTGATCGGAAGCGCGCTGGCGGCCGGCGAGATCGATCTGATAAGGATCGAATTGCACTCGATGCGTGGCGGCTTTGCGCTGGCAGGCGACACCGAGGCGAGTGACGTGTGCGCGCGTGCCGAACGGACCGTGACCGAAGACGGCATCGAAACGATGAAGGCGGAATGGCAGGCGTTCGACGCGCGGATCGAATGCGCGCTGGCGCGGCTGTCCGGAAGTGGGTCGTGCGGCTCGCCGGAGCCGATCTGATTTACGACGGAGTGTGACGCGGCGTGGGCGCGCCACGATCGTCGATCCGCGGGCCCGTCGCGTGGCGTATTGCTCGAACAACGACAAAGCGCAGTGCCGGAGAGCCGAGATTTGACTGTTCGGTCGAGGCGTTTCGGCGCGTGACCCGTTTCACAGCCGCGCGGGTCGACTTCACCTTTTCACGGCTGTTCTGAAATCTTCGAACGTCGACCGCCGTGCATTCCGGCATCGCTCGTTGCCCGTCGGGTGCTTGCGCGCCCCATTTCCTTCCCTGAACTCGACACGCATGAACGCGTGATTGCGCACATCTGCGCGATGTGTCAGATGCCGACGCGTGCGCGGATGTCAGTTTCCGGCGTTACGCCGAACGGAACTCGCCGTGCGCCTTGCCGCTTCACTCCTTCTGTTGTCTTCCGATAACCGCCGCCATTGACCGTGAGGTGATCGCCATTCCCGATGCCCGGGCTTGCGTGATGCGCGTGGACGGGAACCTCGTCACCCGGTGCGATCAGGGGTTCAAGAGAGTAGTTAGGATGACTTGGCAATAAGTGGGGCCGGCTTGCCGAAAAGACGAGATTCGTACTCGTACTATTTGTTTGAAGCCGAATATAAAAATCGTCCTATTTCTCGCTTTGAGAGATTTCTTGAAAATATTGTCAGTGGAAATGATCTTCCACGCGGCGAATGCGGGTTTAAACCTTGCATTCATTATCGCAATAATCCTTTAAAACTGAGCGAAACCGAAATGAAAAAGATTGCAATGATGATGTCGGCTGCCGGCCTCGCATTCGCGGCGATGAGCGCTGCCCATGCTGCGGATGGCACGATCAACTTCACGGGCGAGATCGTCGCTGCGTCGTGCGGCATCACGGGCGGCAACGGCACGTCGGTGACCGGCGGCAAGGGTGACCAGTCGATCGACGTCAAGATGGGCAAGGTCAGCGTGGACGCGCTGGGCAGCACCGCCGGCGGCGGTATCGCGGCCGGTACGGCGATCAACCTCAATCTCGATTGCGGTGCGACCGGCAAGGGCCTGAACACGGTCAAGGTGCGTTTCGACCCGGCCAGCGGTTCGGGCGTGGACAGCAACAACAACAAGCTGCTGAAGACCACCGGCACGGCCAAGGGCGTGGGCATCGGTATCTACAACACCGATGGCTCGCTGCTGAACCTGAACGCCAACGAAACGTTCGACGCACCGCTGGTCCAGGGCGGCACGCCCGAAGCGCCGACCTACACGGCCGACCTGGCGCTGCGCGCCGGCTACGTGAAGGCTGGTAACGACGTCGAGGCCGGTACCGCCAACGGCACGCTGCCGTTCACGCTGACCTACGAGTAATCCACCTCCGGGCGGGGGAGTGCCCTCGCCCGATCAACAAGATCCCATTCGACATGAAACGATTCCACTTTGCTGGGCTGGCCCTGGCCGGCTCGCTGTTGTTGTCTTCGGGCGCTTCGCTCGCTGGCGTCACGCTCGACGGAACCCGCGTCGTGCTGGCCGCGCCGAGCAAGGAGGCGTCGATTCTGGTCCGCAACCGCGCGCCGGCCGACGTGATGATCCAGTCGTGGATGGACGCGAGCGACGGGAAGGCGGATGTGCCGTTCGCGATCACGCCGGCGCTCAACCGCCTCGGCGCGGAGAAGCAGCAGACACTGCGCGTCCTCTACTACGGTCAGGGCCTGCCCGCCGATCGCGAGTCGGTGTTCTGGCTCAACGTGCAGGAGATCCCGCAGAAAGCCAAGGGCGACAACACGCTTCAAATTGCCGTGCGTCAGCGCATCAAGTTCTTCTACCGGCCCGCCGGCCTGCCCGGCAAGGTCGAGGAGGCGCCCGCGCAACTCCGCTGGAAGCTCGTGCAACGCGACGGTCGCACGCAGCTCGAAGTCAGCAATCCGTCGGCTTACTTCGTGTCGCTGGCATCGATCAACGTGCGTAGCGGCGGCCGGGACTATGCCGCGGCCGCCGAGATGGTGCCGCCGTCCGCCACCCGCCATTTTGCCGTGAAGGATTTGCCGGCTGGCGCCGCCGCAGCGGGCGTCAAGGTTCACTTCGAATCGATCAACGACTACGGCGCAGTCGAACCGCACGACGGTACCACCGCTGGTTGACGCGACCAGCTCGACACATCGCATTCCTCTTCATCTTCATTTTCCCCGGGCCGGTGCCGCGGGGCGGGGCACGTTCGCGCTTGCGATTTCGCTCAGGAGGTGAATCAACATAGAGAAAGGGTATGGAGAACGTCAGAAAGGAAGTGGATATCTGGACGCCCGCGCAGATCGGTGCGCCGTGCCTTGCGTTGCTCGGGCTGGTGCTGCCGGCGCAGGGCCACGCGGTGGAATTCAACGAATCCTTTCTGCGCAAGGGCGAAGCGCCCGTCGAGCTGAGCTATTTCGAGAAGGGCAGTTCGGTGCTGCCCGGTAGCTACGACGTCGATGTCTACCTGAACCATACCCTCGTCAAGCGCCAGGACGTCGTGTTCCGTGCGGATGCCGGCGGCGCCGTCAAGCCGGCGGTGACCCTCGGGTTGTTGCGCACCGCCGGCGTCAACGTCGCGCGGCTGGAGAAGGACGGGCGCATTGCCGCGGATGCGGACGACGCGACGATCGTGGACCTGCCCGCCGTGGTGGACGGTGCTTCGGTAGAGTTCGAATCCAATACGCTGTCGCTTAACATCAGTTTTCCGCAGTTGTACGTGTCCCGAACCTCGCGCGGCTATGTGGACCAGTCGCTGTGGGACGACGGCGTGCCCGCGTTGTACAGCGACTATCAGGTCAGCTACAGCCGCAACGATAGCCACGGCCGCAACAACGAGTATTACTTCGTCGGTTTGCGCAACGGCTTCAATGCCGGCGGCTGGCGTTTCCGCAACGAATCGTCGCTCACCGGCACCACGGGTGCGGGCAGCCGCTTTTCCAGCAACCGTACCTACGTGGAACGCGACATCCGGCGCCTGCGCAGCAAGGTGGCGGCCGGCGAGCTGTATACGTCGGGCGACATCTTCGACAGCGTGCGCTTCGTTGGCGCGCAGATCGGCACCGACCTCGGCATGCTGCCCGACAGCGAAGTCGGCTTCGCGCCGGTCGTGCGCGGGATTGCCGAGAGCAATGCAATCGTGGAGGTGCGGCAGAACGGCTATGTGATCTATTCGACGCCGGTGCCGCCGGGCGCGTTCGAGATTTCCGACATCTATCCGAGTGGCTCGAACGGCGACCTTGAGATTCGGATCACCGAGTCGGACGGGCGCGTGCGCCGGTTCACCCAGCCGTACTCGTACCTGCCGGTCATGGTTCGTCGTGGCAGCCTGCGTTACGCGTTCGCTGCCGGCCAGTATCGCGTGCAGGGCCAGTCGAGCCCGAAGTTCACGCAGGGCACGCTGGTGTACGGCGTGTCCGACAACTTCACCGGCTACGGCGGGATTATTGCCGCCGACAACTACGTGGCGGCCGCCCTCGGCATCGGCATGAACACGCGCATCGGCGGCATGTCGCTGGACGTCACGACGAGCCGGTCGCGCACGTCGACGGGCGCGCGGCAAGGGCAGAGCTTGCGGTTCCTGTATTCGAAGACGCTGTATCCGACCAACACCACGTTCACGATGGTCGGCTACCGCTATTCGACGGACGGCTACCGTACGTTGAGCCAGCACGTGGAGGACACGGACCATACGTATGGGCCGCGCCTCATGCGTCAGAAGAGCCGCCTGGACGTGAACGTCAACCAGCCGCTCGGCAGCGGCTCGATGTTCGCCGGCATCGGCGACACGACCTACTGGAACGGTGAAGGACACAGCCGGCGCTTTCAGGTCGGCTACAGCAACAGCTACAGGAACGTCAGCTACAGCGTGTCGGCATCGCACATCCAGGAGTCGGGGCCGTTCGCGCGCCCGGACACGCAGTTCAGCGTGTCCGTGAGTATTCCGCTGGGCAAGGCGTCGAGTTCGCATCGCCTGTACGCGAACGCGGTGTCGTCGACCCGCGGCGACTTCAACGTGCAGACCGGCGCGTCGGGTTATCTGAACGACAGCAATACCGTCAACTACGGCGTGCAGGCCGGCTACAGCCGGGACGGCGGCGGCTCGGGCGGCGTCAGCGCGGGCTGGGATACGCCGAACGCGAAGCTGGCCGGCAACTTCACGCAGGATCGCTCGGGCCGGCATTTCGATGCGAGCGCATCGGGCTCGGTCGTCGTGCATGGCGGCGGTGTCACGCTCGGCCAGCCGCTCGGCGAGACGTTCGCGGTGGTTCAGGTGCCGAAGGTGAGCGACGTGACGTTCGGCGGAGCGCCGACAGTGCGCACCGACCGGCGCGGCTACGCGATCGTGCCGTATCTGCAGCCGTACCGTCAGAACTGGCTGAACATCGATCCGTCGAGCGTCGGCACGCATACGGAGATCACCGACAACGCGAAGATGGTGGTGCCCACGCGTGGCGCGATCGTGAAGACCCGCTTCGAAGCGGAGTCGGGCCGGCGCGTGCAGTTCGAGCTGAGTACGGACGAGGGCGGCAAAGTGCCATTCGGCGCGCAGGCGTACGACGCGAAGGGCAAGCTGCTCGGCATGGTGGACAACCAGTCGCGGCTGCTTGTGTTCGGTGTCGCAGACCAGGGCAGCATCGACGTGAGCTGGGGCGACAAGCAATGCACGATCGGCTACGCGCTGAAGCCGCAGAACAAGGAACTGGCCTATGAGCGACAGGCAGCGAGTTGTGTACGCGCCGGGACAGTCACCAGCGTCAAGTGAGCATCATTCGGCGCGCGTGCTGGATTGATGCCACGCTTTGCTGATAGCCGCTCGTACGAGCTGCACATCGTGCGGCTCAGGCGGTGAGCCTGATGGAAAACCGGTCCCGCCTGCGGGTGCTCGGCATCGGGAATCACGGGCCGTATCGATGTGTGCTGGAGCGACGGCGCTTGCGCACGAATTGAATGGTGGGCGCGAGGCGCGACGCTGCCCTGCGGTCGCCGCGTCCTGCCGTTACCGAATTACAGAGCCGCAACTCTGACAGCTATGGAGCCGATGCAATGATCCTCAATACCATGCGCAAGCTGATTCTGTTTGGCTTGACGCTTTCCGCCAGTCTGGCGTGGAGCAACGCTTTCGCCGCCTGCACCCTCCTCAAGCCATCCACAACGATGGAGAAAACCATCACGTTTCCTGCAAAGATGTCCATCAAGGCCGCCAAGATTGGCGAGGTGATGGCATCGACTTCATTTACCCTCTGGGATATGAGTGAAGGCTATAACTGCGATAGTTACACTGCACACTACACCAAGTTCGATAGCGGGCTCGAACTCTCTAGCTACCAGAATGTCTACAAGACCAGCATTCCGGGCGTCGGGATCAGGGGCAAATTAAGCTCGGTTTATCTGCCCTACACGGCTTACGGCGGTCCCGAAAGCAATCCATACAGCCCTACGCTGAGGAGCCTTACCTTCCAACTGATCCGCATCGATACCGGCGTAGCCTCCGGAACTTTGTCCACCAACTTCAAAGTAACGCATTCTGCGGGTGGAGTGACTTACACCGTAAAGTCCACCGGCAGCACCGAGGTGGTCAACGATGTGATGTTCACCGGTTGCGAGGGGGTCGATACCATGGTCAATGTGCAGATGGGCAGGGAGGCCATCGCTCACATCAAGTCGGGGCAGGCCGCGGTGCACCCGTTCAATTTCGATGTGCGCTGCACTGGACTGAAACCCACCACCACTGCCCCGGTAAAAGTCTATTTCGCCGGCGATTCCAGCACCGACGGGCTGCTTGCGCTTTCAGGCAAGGGGAAGGAAGGCGTGGCCAGTGGTATAGGTATTTCCCTGGTCAACGACAAGGGCGTGAAACTGCCCTTCGACCAATCGCGTTCGATCAAGATCGATCACTTCCGGTCGGATGTGGAAGGCGAGATCTACCGATTCTCCGGTGTTGCCAAGTACGTTCTGACCACGGGCGCAGTCAAGCCGGGCAAGGCCGATGCCACCATGACTTATGTGATCGAGTACAACTAGGCCGGGTGTTGGGCGACAACGCGGTGGCCTGCCGCGGGCGGAGTGACTCGGTCCACCATCGACACCCATACCGAGATCACCGACAACGCGAAGACTGTGGTGCCTACGCGCGGGGCGATCGTGAAGACCCGCCTCGAGGCCGAATCGGGCCGGCGCGTGCAGTTCGAGCTGAGTACGGACGAAGGCGGCAAGGTGCCGTTCGGCGCGCAGGCGTACGACGCGAAGGGCAAGCTGCTCGGCATGGCGGACAACCAGTCGCGGTTGCTGGTGTTCGGTGTCGAGGACGAGGGTTGTATCGATGTGTGCTGGGGGATAGCTGCAAGGTCGACTACTGGCTGCAGCCGCAGAACAAGGCGTTGTCCTCGGAGCGGGTGCCGCTCACTTGCCGCCAGCCGTCTGGCACAGGGGGACAAGTTGCGCCGCGCTGCAATTTGCTTTCCCGATGAAGCCGGGCGGACGGCTGCCAGACCCCGTAGCCAACACACGTTGGAAAGCCGGAAAACACGAAATCAACCATGGACACGGAAAAATGAAATTCATCGGTTTTTTGATTTTGGTTCTCTTGTCAAATTTTGCCCATGCGAAATGCACGGTCACAAGAAACGATAACGTCGTCGTGGATAATCTCGTCATCACGCTGCCGAAATTCTCTCCGCCTGCATTTGATCCCAATATCGCTGAGGGAACGGTGATCTACACGTCATCGGGGACGTCAACTGGATTGGGAGGCATGGTGAAATGCGACTCACCCGTTGGTCTTGTCGGCTATTTCGGAACGACAAGCGTTGCTCCCGGGAAATACGAAACGTACCCCACACCAGTTTCCGGAGTGGGAATTAGAATAAGAGGGGGTATCAATACGGATCTGTGGTGGCCGCAATCGATTACCTCGGCCAACACCAGCTATGGGCTGGACGGGGCATCGAATTTTACGATTGAGCTCGTAAAAACTGGCGATATCACGGCGGCAGGCGTTTTGAGTGGAGAGATTGGTATGACTTATTTTATTGCGCATGAAAAGAAAGTTCGATCAATTGTGACGAATGGCTCGATAAATATCATCCCAAAAGTGCCGACCTGCAATGTGTTAACCAAGAATATAGCGGTCGACCTCGGGAAGGCATTAGTCGGTGATATGAAAAACATCGGCGCAACGTCATCACCAAAATCATTCGAGGTGCGTCTCAAGTGCTCTGGTGGGAATCCGGGTACGTCGACGAAAATGTTCATGACGCTGACGGATTCGGCAAATCCCGCTAACGAGTCCGATACGCTCTCCCTTGCGCGCGGCTCACAAGTCAAAGGCGTCGGCATTCAGATACTTCATGGTTCGGATGACACGCTGGTCAGTTACGGTCCGGACTCTGCGGCGGTAGGCAATCCGAATCAATGGAGCATCGGGAGTTTCGGCAATGTCGACGTGACCATTCCGTTCAAGGCTCGTTATGTGCGAACGTCTTCCACGGTATCGCCTGGCAAAGCGGATGGCGCCGCCACGTTCACCATGAGCTATCAATAAGCGGGACGTGCTTCCGGACTGCCGAAAGCGGGCTCGCATCGGGGGCCGGAGCGGTATCGCTACGCGCCGATGATCGACACTTCGAATCCGCTGAATTCAGCCGATACGCTGGGCCTTGGAGTCGATTCGACTGCCAGCGGTGTCGGCATTCGGATCTGCTGCGACAATGAAACGACGCCTGTCAGCTATGGGCCGGATTCGGCGGCAAGCGGAAATTCCAAACAATGGTAGGTCGGTACGGCCGATCGAATGGCGTGGCAATCATCCGATGAACCGGGGGAAAGCGCACTGGTCGCTGAATCGGTTTCGAGCTGGTTCAGGCAGATGCGGCGCGGGGGTGCGACGTTTCGGGTGCAATTACGGAGAACGCTTCGAGAAGCGCGACTGTCGGAGCCATCGATTCAATACTGACACGATCGGCCGTTCAATCCAGATATGGCAAACCTGTCCGGACAGGAAGATCACGCCGAGCATTGCGCACGCGGTAGCGACGCCGGGCCACGTGTGAAGATTCGCGCGCACGCCGACGATCTTCTCGGCGACCCCGATGACATACGGATGGATCAGATAGATCGAATAACTGGCGGCTCCGAGCGAAGCCACGATGCGGTTCGAGATCGTCCGGTTCAGCATGTCGAGCGCGACCAGCGAGACGATCAGCACGCATGCCGGCATGCCCCACAGCACAATACGCGCGAACGCTTGTGGTGTGCCGTGCGCGGCATGAGATAACGGAATCGCCACGACGGCGCCGATTGCTGCGAAGGCCCAAGCCGGCGCGGCGATTCGGCGCACGATTCCGGTTTGCAGGACCCGGTACGCCAGGACACCCAGGCCGAACTCCAGCACGAACGGTTGCCCGAGACGGTGGGCGACGGTGCCAGGCGTGCCATCGATTGCCGCCCACAGGCAAAGCGACGCGAGCATCAGCGCCGCGAATGCAGTCGCGTAGCGCGTGCGGACGACCCCAAGGCTTGCCGCAACGGCGAGATAGAACAGCATCTCGTACTCGAGGGTCCAGCCGTTCAGGTTCAGCGGGCCCCAATGGCCGTTTTCCTTGACGTAAGGCACGAACAGCAGCGATTTGACGAGGTATTCGGGCGCTGCCGTCGTCGTGTTCAGCCAGTGCGGATGCAGCACGGCGATCGCGTAGATGCCGAGCGTCGTTACCCAGTAGAGTGGCACGATCCGGACCAGGCGCTTGCGGAAGAACGCACGACCTTCGTCCGGCGCGACCCACGACATGATGAACCCGCTGATCACGAAGAAGACGTCGACACCTGCCTGGCCGAACGGAAGCACGTGCATGTGATACGCGACTACCGCGAGGGCCGCGAACGCGCGGGCAGCCTGGATATTAGGGAAGAACGCGCGTTGGCGCACGGTGTCATGCATGGCGATCTCCCGACGGGACTGCTCGCGATACCGCAGGACGGTCGCGGTGGCCGGCGGCGATGTCGGATGCGCCGGACGTACCGGATCTCCGCCCCGGCCGATGCGCCGCACGCGCCGCACCCGCGAACTGCACCGCGCACAGCAACGACACGCTCGACAAATGGCGCGTATAGCTGCCGAGATCGGGCTCGAACAGCATCGATACGACAACATGTCCAATGACGAGGGCTGCAAGCACCTCGCGGCCGGGACCGCCATCGCCCCGCGCACGTCGCCACACGGCGGCCAGCGCGATCCACACGAACACCTGCATCGCGATTTCCTTCGGGCCGGGCGAAAACAGTACCGGCAGATTCAGGCGGAGCACTGCGTACAGGTAGTTGACGCAGAACGCGATGAACGAAACCGGTTCCGCCGGGTTGCGGAAGCTGGTGCGAGCGCCGAACGGTGAGCCGTATTCGAGATAGTCCGCGGCCATGTCGCGCGGATGCTGCAGCAGGTAGTACACATCGTTCGGCAGCAGGAAGATCGCCAGCAGCACGGCAAGCATCAGCACCATCCTGCGCGACCACGCGCCTCGCCGAAACAGCAGCACGCCGAACGCGATCGCGGGAATCAGCGCGAAATAGCTGCGTACAAAGGCTGCATAGGCGCTGTACAGCACGACGGCGGCCGCGATCGCAACAAGCGCGGCGCGACGCTGCGCGATTCGCGCGAGCACGATGGCCATCAGCACGACGAGCGTGTCCTTGCTCGCGACGAACAGGTTGAAGAACACACACGGCGCGAGCAGCACCATGCAGGCCGCCATCGAGCCAACGCGCTTGCCATGGTGGAGCACAAACCAGATGCAGAGCGCGCCGACCGACGCGACGAACAGATGCGTACCGGTCGCGCCGAGCGCCGCGTAGAGCCGCGCGACCGCATCGAACGACGTGCCTTCGTAGGTGCTGGCGCCACCGATCTGGCTCTGGATCTTCTCCGCATCGCGGAAGATGAACTCGGGCAGAACCGCACCGGCTTTCGCATAGATGCCCCAGTAAGCCAGCACGGCCAGCGTGGCGACGGCGCGTATCAGGCCGTGGCTGAGCCGCGGGCCCGCGCAAATCAGCCTATCCAGCATGATGCGGCTCCGTGGCGGGCGGGATGTGTCGATGTCGGCGCGCGAGTCGCGCGACGCTCAGCGCGAGCATCGCGGTGACCGCGACGCTCGTCGCCAGATGGGCGAGCGCTGCGCCCATGACACCGTCGCGCGCGATCAGTTGCGACGCAACCGGCAGGTACAGCAGCGCGATTATCGTCAATGCGGCCAGCACGACACCGCCGCCGCGCAGCGCGATCGCTGCGGCCCACAGCACGTCTGCCACCGCGCGCAGGACGAACGACACGAGCAGCACCGCGAGCAGCGCGGCATGGCCGGTGTCCGCCGGCTCGTGCGCGAACGCGAACAGGTCGCGGTACACGACGGCGATGGCGGCCGATGCGAGCAGCGTCACGCCCACGCTGGCCGCCGCCGCATGGCGTACCTGATGCAGAAACGCGCCGGGCGTATCGGCCAGCGTTCGCACGAAGCGCGGGCCGGCCGTCGCGACGACCGTCGCGAACGCGACCGTCTGCACGGCGTTGGCGAGCGACCATGCGAATACGTACTGGCCGAGTACATCCGCGCTCACATGGCTGCCGGCGATGAAGCGTTCCGCGTATTGCAGCACCACGAGGAGCACGCCGGCCGCGTAGAAGGGCAGCCCGTGCAACCAGACCGGGAACACGCCGCCCGAATCGGCCGCGCTCCCGGGGAAACGGATGCCGCGCGCGCGGTGCGCGAACGCATCGATCCGGCGCAGGCACGCGATCACGACGAGTATGTTGGTCATGACCCAGATCGCGAACACCGTCTCGATCGATTGCACGACGCCCGCGAGCAGCCCCGCGCACGCGATGCCAGCCCACGCGCCGGTGCGCGCGAACAGCAGCAGCGACGCGGCACGCGGCCGGTGCAGCGAGAACAGCCATCCGTTCGTCTCGAATGCCGCGTGCTCGGACAGCGCGACGAGCAGCACGCTCCACGCGAGCGACATCGGCAGCCCGAAGCGCGCGAGCAGCGCGGCGGCGGTTTCGTTCAGCGTCGCCACGGCAAGCGCGGCGGCGAGCAACAGGTAGAGCGCGCCATAGACGACGCACAGCCGGCGCGCATTGCCGATGGCCGCTAGCGGGTTGGCTTCGCTCAGGCGCCGATTGAGCTCGGGGCTGAAGCCGAGGCCCAGCACTTTCGACGCGATCACCGACGCGGCGACCGCCAGCCCGTACGCGGCGATCGCGTCGAAGCCGAGCGTACGCGCAACGACGATCGCGAGCGCGAATTTGAGGCCGAGCGCCGAGAACCGCAACAACAGGCGCGTCAGCATCGTTCGCCCTTGTCGGTATCGAGCGCGGCGCGCAGCGCATCGATCACGCGCAGGCGCGCCGCGCGAATGCGGGCGAAGCCGGTTTGCGCGGTGTCCCAGAACGCCGCCGTCGCGCCGGGCGCGAAGATCGTGTCGGCGACGGACGCGGGATCGAAGTCCGCGCCGTTGACGACCCAGTCGCCGAGCTGCATGTCCGCATAGGCGCCGAAGCCCTTGCGCTCGTAGCTGACGTGGAATGCCGGCACGCCGTGCAGGATCGATTCGAGCGCGCCGTGCAGCCGCACCGACACCGTGACGTCGGGCCGGTCGTGCTCGAGCAGCGCCCTGAGCGGTACCAGTGCATCGCGGATGCCGAGGCGGTGGTAGTACGCCAGATCGTCGTTGCCGCGCCCGGTGCTCTGTACCGCGAAACTTACCCGGCATGATGCGCTTACCTGTTCGACGAGCCGCCGGATCGATGCGTCGTAGCGCGCGCGTTGCGCGGCGGACCATGCGGGTGCGCGGCGCAGCACGAACGCGACGTGCCGCACGTCGCGATCCGCGCGCGCCGCGCGCCGCAGGATCGCGTCCTGGCGATGCTCGAAATCGAGGACGGCGAGATCGGGGGCGCGCCGCGTATTCGGATTCGCGGCGAGGAAGGCCGCGGATCGGTCGTCGCGAACGAACACCGTGTCGAACGCGGCAAGCAGCGTGCGCAGGTGCGCGCCGACCGGGCCGGCCGACAGCGCGGGCCCGATGCTTTGCGGCAGATACACGGCCGGCTTGCCCGACGCACGCGCGGCGCGCATCTGCAGCAGGTGTCCGGCTTCGAGCTTGAGCGCCTCGAGGGGATTGCGCGCGCGCAGGTAGCCGCCGCCGACGCCGACGATCAGGTCGGCCTGGTCGAGCAGGTCGCCGAGCGGGCGCAGCCCGCCGTTCGCGGGCAAATGCAGCGCGGCGCCGGCAGCGGCGGCCAGCCGGCGCCAGCCGCCACCGGCGAGCACGGGGGCTGCGCGCACGTCGTCGTGGCCGGGAAACGACGCGGGATCGGCGGCGACGATCGACACGCGTGTCGCGTCGCCGAAGGCCTCCCGCAGCAGCGAGACGGACAGGTCGACCAGCAGGCCGTCGCCGGCGTTGCTGGCGCTGTACGCGTGCAGCAGCGCGACGTGGGGAGAGGAAGTCATGCGAGGTGTCCTTGAACGAGTGCGCGATACAGGTCGTGCGTGCGCCGGACCATCGTCGCGGCGGAGAAATGGTCGAGCGTCGCCGCGCAGTGCGTGCGCATCGCGAGGCGTCGTTCCGCGTCGCGGGCGAGCGCGACGACGGTGCGGGCGAATTGCGTCGTGTCGTCGTCGTTCGGCACGACGATGCCGATGCCGTGCGTGTCGACCAGTTCGGTCACGCCCGCGACACGCGATGCGACGATCGGCACGCGCGCGGCCATTGCCTCGAGGCAGACGTACGGAAAGCCTTCGTAGCGGCTCGGCAGCACGAACAGATCGAAGGCGGAGAAATAGCGGCTGGCGCGCTCGACGGGGCCGGCGACATGAAGATTGGGCGGCACGTCGTCGGCCTCAGGGCCGGCCGCGGCCGGGAAATCGCCCGGGCCGATCGCGATGAAGCGCACGTCGAGGCCGCATTGGCGATAGACGCCGCGCGCGATCCGCACGAGCCGATCGACGCCTTTCTGGTGGCTGAAACGCCCGACGAAACCGACGACGATCGCGTCGTTCGGCAGGCCGAGCGCCAGCCGCGCGTCGCGGCGCGGCAGCGTCGCGGTTGCCGGGACGCCGTTGACGATCGTCGCGACGCGATGCGCGGGGATGCCGAGCGCGTCGTGCAGATGCCGCGCTTCGTCGTGCGAGACGGCGACGATCCGGTGCGAGCGGAAGTGGCCGAGCAGCGCCTCGATCGCGCCGTACACGCAGTGTTGCAGGCCGCTCAGGGCCGGGTTGAGCGTGTAGATTGCATGCGGCGTGTACACGTGTTGCCACGGCCCGATGCACAGGCGCGCGATCGCGCCGGCCTTCGAGCTGTGGCTGTGCACGATGTCGGGGCGAATGCGCAGCAGGCATCGATACACATGCGCGACGGCCAATGCATCGCGCCAGCCGACCGCGCGCCGCATCGGCACATGGTGCACGCTCGCGCAAAGCGACAGCACGCGCGCGTCGAGGATCGTACCGTCGAAGCGCGGCCCGCGCGGCACGATCAGGTGCAGTTCGATGCCGCCGGCCTTGCTCAGTCCGTCGATCAGGTCGGCGAGATGGACGGCCACGCCGCCGCCCGCCGCTTCGACGACAAGCGCGACACGCAGCGGCGGCGTGCGGTTCGCGCGGAGCGTCACGGGTGTTCCTGCGGCGGGTCGTGCCGCGATGCGCGCGGCTTCGCCGGCGGCTGGACGTTCGAGATGACGGGTATCGTTCATCGCGGCGCACCTCGCCGCAAGCGTGCGGCGAACGCGCGCAGCGACTGTCCGATCGACGCCGCGATGCCGCAGCGCGATGGCGCATAGCGGTACTCGGTGTAGCGATACGCGCCGTAACGCGAGCCGTAGCCGCCGGAACGCGGATCGACGCCGTTGAGTAGCACGCCGCTCGCGTCGACGCCGTTGTGCGCGAGGCGCCGGATTGCTTCGCCGAGTTCGGCGACGCGGGTCGATGCCGCGCGGGCCGCGAGCAGCACGGTGCCCGCATGGCGGGCGAGCACGGCGGCGTCGGTGACGGCGAGGATCGGCGCGGCGTCGATCACGACGAGGTCGTAGCGGGCCGACAGCGTATCGAGCAGCGCGCCGACGCGATCGTCGACGAGCAGTTCCGCCGGATGCGCGGGGATCGCGCCGGTCGAAATGAAGTCGAGGTTCGGAATCACGTCGCGGCGGATCGCCGCATCCGGCTCGGCCGTGCCCGACAGCAGCTCGGCGAAACCCGGCTCGCGCCCGACGCCGAGCGCGTCGTGCAGGTAGCCGCGGCGCAGGTCGCCGTCGACGAGCAGCACGCGCTCGCCGTTGGCGGCCAGCAGCGCCGCGAAGTTCGACGCGACGAACGACTTGCCGGCGCCGGGCACCGGGCCCGTCAGCAGCAGTACGTTGTTGCGCGCACGCTGCATCGCGAAGCGGAGCGCGGTGCGCAGGCTCCGCAGACTCTCGACCGCCGGATCGTGCGGATGAAGCACGCTCAACAGATGCGGCCCGGGAACGCACTGTGCGATGCGCCGTGCGACCTGCCGCTGGCCGGTCGATTCCGGAACGGTCGCATAGACATCGATACCGAGCGGCCGCTCGATCTCGTCGGCGCTGCGTACGCCGCCGAACAAGGTGTCGCGCACGAACGCGAGCGCGACGCCGAGCGCGAGGCCGAGCAGCGCGGCGGCCGCGATCACGACGGGCCGGTTCGGGCGCACCGGGTCCTCGGGCGCGACCGGCGTGTCGACGAGCCGCACGCTGCCGGTCTTGCCTGCCTTGACCAGCTCGAGCTGCTGCGCGTTGGCGAGCAGCGCCGTGTAGAGATCGGTATCGACCTTCACGTCGAGCATCAGGCGCACGGCGTTCTGCTGCAGGTCAGGCAAGCGCCTGACCTGCTGTTCGAACGACTGCTGCTCGCGCGCGAGCGTCGCGATCTGCGTGTCGAGCGCGATCATGTCGGGATGGCCCGGCGCGAAGCGCGAGCCCATCGCATCGCGCTTCTGTTGCAGTTCGAGCCGGCGCGTCTGCGCGTCGGCCGATTGCTGCAGGATCAGCTTCGCCTCTTCGTCGAGGTCGATGGCGCCGTTCGCGTTGCGCATGTTCGTGTAGCGCTGTTCGGCGTCCTGCAATTGCTTTTTGAGCACCGGCAACTGCGCGTTGAGGAACGCGAGCGATTGCGCGGCATCGGCGGACTTGCGCTCGATGTGCTGGCGCACGTAGTGGTTCGCGATGGCTTGCAACTGCGCCTGCACGCGCTGCGGGTCAGCGCCGCGCAGCGTCGCGACGATCACGCCCGATTGCTTGATCTTTTCCTGGACGTCGAGCCCGCGGCGCAGCGCATCGATTGTGCCGGCGCGCGATTCGCGCACGAGCGTGAAGCGGGTGTCGGGATGCGCGTCGATGCGGGTGACTTCGATGGCGATCGGGCCGTAGGCGGTCGCGAACGTCTCCGGGTGACCGAACGTACCCGTGACCGGCTCCGGCAGCGCGGCACCCGTCAGCCGGTAGCGCCACGAGTCGAGCAGCGAGAGTTCGAAACGCTCGCCTTCGAGCGGCTTTGGCACATCGAAGCGCGCCAGTTCGGCGCTTTCGTCGCCCCATGCGTAGCCGCCGAGGCCCAGCAGGCCGGGGCGCGAGATTCCCGTGTTGAAGCGCGACACGAATTCGCCGACGACCGGGAAGCGCTTCGGTTGCGCGACGATGTAGCTGCGCAGCTCGTCGACCGCGCGCGTGATGACGAGTCGCGACGCGAGGATCTGCGCTTCAGCGGCCGCGCTCGACTTGATGTCGAACAACGACGACACGTCGCCGAGCACGCTCCTGGCGGCCGACGAATCGCCGCTGTCCTCGACTTGCACCATGATGTCGGCCTGGTATTGCCGCGGGGCGAGGAACGCATACAGCGTACCGGCGCCCATGCAGGCGGCGGTGACGATGGCGATCAGCCAGCGCCGGGAAACGAGCACGTCGATCGCGCCGGCAAGATCGAGCTCGCCGTCGCGGTCGTGCGGATGCTCGTGGGAAGGTGTGGAAGTCATCGGGTCGAATCGGAAAGGACAAGCGTGGAAGGGGCGGCCGGCGCGATGCGCGCGCACCATGCGTCGACACCGCGCTCGATGTGCCGCAGGCTGTGTTCGAAAGACGCGCGCGGGCCGAGGTACGGGTCCGATACGTCGAAGCCG
This sequence comes from Burkholderia sp. YIM B11467, assembly GCF_052952715.1. Classification (NCBI taxonomy): domain Bacteria; kingdom Pseudomonadati; phylum Pseudomonadota; class Betaproteobacteria; order Burkholderiales; family Burkholderiaceae; genus Burkholderia; species Burkholderia sp. YIM B11467. Next base: position 892,621 of record NZ_JBQVSQ010000001.1, on the reverse strand, counting down.
CGTGTGCGGCCGTCACGCGGATCGGGCATGCCGAGCAGGAACACGCGGCCACGCAGCGCCGGCAGGCGGCGCTCGAGCCCGCGTTGCTGGTCGACATCCATCGTCAGGATCAGGTCGGTGCGCGTGGCGAGCCCGGGCGGCACGCGGCGCGCGCGGTGCGCGGCGATATCGAGACCGCGCTCGCGCATCAGGTCGACTGCATGCGGATCGGCCGGCTGGCCGTCACGTGCGCCGAGGCCGGCCGATTGCACGTCGACGCCCGGCAGCCGCGCACGGAACAGCGCTTCGGCCATCGGGCTGCGGCACACGTTGCCGATGCACACGACGAGCAGCGTGGCGACCGCGCTCATTTGACGGCGAGCGCCGCGGTGGCGCTGGTGTTGACGCCGGGCAGCAGCAGGCTGAGCACGCGGCTGAAGCGCACGAGGCCGCTGCCGTCGACGTAGACGATGTCCTTCGGCCGCAGTTCGAATTCGTTCGCGAGCACCATCGACACCGGCGAGCGCGCGTCGAGATGAAACACCTGCGGGCTGTCCGTGCCCGACCCGCGGATCACGAACATCTGGGCCGCGTCGGCCGTGCCCGCATTCACGCTGCCGGCCTGGGACAGTGCGTCGGACAGCGTCAGGCGTCCGTCGCGTTGCGGCACCGCGAGCGACGGCTTGTTGACTTCGCCCATCACGTACGCGCCGTAGTCGCTGCGGGCCGGCACGTGCAGGAGGTCGCCTGCGGCGAGCACGATGTCGGCCGGGTTGCGGCCGTGCCTGAGCATCCGGCTCAGGTCGAGCGGATAGGTCACGCCGCCGCGCACCAGCGTCATGCGGCTCTGGTCGGCGGCGGGGCCGAGGCCGCCCGAGCGACCCAGCGCCTCATAGAGCGTCATCGGCACGTCGTTGACGGGCTGCGCGCCCGGCGTACGAACCTCGCCGTCGATGTAGACCTGCTGCGAACGGAACGACGCGACGCGCAGCGTCACCTGCGGATTGCGATAGACGCGCGACAGTGCCGCGGCGATCCGCGCTTGCGCGGCGTCGGCGGTCAACCCCGCGACATGCAGCTTGCCCGCGAACGGGAACGACAGGGTGCCGTCCGGATCGACGACGAACCCGGACGCCGGGTCCGCTGCGCGCGGCGCGTTCTGCGGCGCGGCGCCTTGCGAAGCGGCGAGTTCGGGGTGATCCCACACGGTGACCTGCAATACGTCGCCGGGGCCGATCCGGTACGGGCCGGGCGGCGCGACGAGGCGGTCGGATTGCCCGGACTGTTGCCGGGCCGATTGCGCATCGAGTGCGCGAATCAGGCCGGCATCGATCGGCGTGATGCGGAACGAGGGGGCGCCGCTGCCAGCTTGCGTGTCGGCCGCGTCGGAGGGCGGGCTCATCCGCATGCCGGGCGCGAGCGCACAGGCCGACAGCGCGACGCTTGCGGCCATGGCCAGCAGCATGCGCGCGCAGCGCGGGCGGGCATGCTCCGTGCGGACGTCGTTTGGATTTGTCATAAGTAATCCTTATCAGGTGGCGGCGCGGAATGAATCCGGTGCCGCGTGCGTGTCAGTACGCGTTGCCGTGCATCCAGCCGCGTAAGACCGTGGCCGCGACGATGCGCATGTCGAGCGAGAACGACCAGTTGCGCAGGTAATGGAGATCGGCCTCGACACGGCGCTGCATCTTTTCGATGGAGTCGGTTTCGCCGCGCAGCCCGTTGATCTGCGCCCAGCCCGTGATGCCCGGCTTGACGCGATAACGGTGGATGTAGCCGTCGACGATCGGCTGATACAAGTTGTCGTGCTGGAGCGCATGCGGGCGCGGCCCGACGACGGACATCTCGCCGCGCAGCACGTTGATGAACTGCGGCAGTTCGTCGAGGCTCGTGCGGCGCAGGAACGCACCGATGCGGGTCACGCGGGGATCGTCGCGCGTGGCCTGCCGGATTTCGCGGCTGTCGTCGTGCAGCCGCATCGTGCGGAACTTGAGGATCGTGAAGGAGTTGCCGTTTGCGCCCTGGCGCTGCTGCCGGAACAGCGCGGGGCCTTTCGACGACAGCCGGACCGCCGCCGCGATCGCGAGCAGCAGCGGCGCCGTACCGATCAGGACGGCCGCGGAGAAGAACCGGTCGAACACGGCTTTCTGAAGCAGCGCTTGAGACGACAACGGCGACGCAACGAGGTTGATCGCCGGCGCGCCGACCAGGTTGACCATCCCGGTGTCGAACATCGACACGGTGCTGACGTCAGGCATGAGCCGGATGTTGACGAGATCGTTGCGGAACGCGTCGATCACGGCCATGACGGTGCGCGCGTCGCCGATCGGCAGCGCGAGCCAGACTTCCGGAATCGCATGCGTCCGCACATGATGCGCGAATGCGTCCAGCGCATCGAAGTGCGGTACGCCGGTGTGGCCTTCGCGGCATGCGACGCCGGGATCGAACGTGGCGGCGGCGCGGAAGCCTGCCGACGGCATCCCGGCGATCCGGTCGCGCACGGCGTCGCAATGCGCACCGGTGCCGACGATCGCGACCGGGTAGCCGCCTTCGGGCGGACGACCGATCCGGTCGAGCGTCCGGCTGGCGACGAGCCGCGCTACGCAGAGCGCGGCGCCGCTCGTCACCGTCCAGAGCAGATACCAGTTCGACGGCGTGCTCGAAGAGGGCGACAGCGCGCGCATCACGAGCGCCGCGCAGGCTTGCGCGAGCAGCCACGCGAGCGCGGTCAGGACGGTGGCGCGTCGTTTCGAACGGCCGCGCGGCATCCGGTAGATGCCGAATGCGGGGAACAGCACCAGGGCGAACGTTGCCGCGCATGCGACGGCGGTCAATTCGGGCGAACGGTCGATTCGCGTGTCGGGCAGGACCAGCGCCGCGGCGAGCGCGCCGATCGAGATCAGCGCGACATCGGACGCGCGTGCGATCGATCCCCCCGCGATTGGCGACACCTGCGTGTGCCGGACTTCGAATGACGTATCCATATGCCCCGTTGCTGTCGTTCTGTCGGATAGGTGGCGTCGGCCGTTGTCCCGACGCGGCGCAGCACGACACACCCGGACCGGGCCGGGTGTCGCTGCTGCTTCCAATGCGTGGGGTGGGCAATCGCTGGACGATGACGCTGCTTGATTGGCCGGACGGTCGCGCGTCTCGCATCGGCGGTTTCAACCGTGCCGTTGCGGGCGAATGTTTGCGAAACGTTGCAATCGACTCGACCGGGTCAATTTTCGGCAAGCAGGGGGGCGATTTAAATAGAACGCCTACTAAATGAGGCGCTCATAGACTCGGACAGGTACGAATGATTCAAGACTGCGTCGTAGGGTCAATGTGTCGACGCGGACGAGTCCCGTTCGGCGTGGGCATCCGTCGAGACGCGCGAAGCCGGTCGAACTCGGCGACGGAGGTAGTCGGATGAGCAGGGGAAAGGGGGAGCGTGACGCGACCGAACGGCGCGCGGCGAACGGCGGGCAGGCGGATGGCAGGGGGCGGGATATGGGACAAAGCGGCGCCGGCCCGACGTCGATGGTCGTCGATCGGGCCAGCTCGGCGACGGCGTGCGCAGTCGCGCGCGCCGGGCTGCGATCGGGCGGGCATCACCCGTTGCGGAAAATCTCCGCGTAAGCGCTCAACGCCGGCACCCCGCCCAGATGCGCATACAGCACCTTCGACCCCGGCTCGAATTCGCCGAGCCGGACCTTGTCGATCATGCCGTGCATCGACTTGCCTTCATAGACGGGGTCGGTCAGCACGCCCTCGAGCCGTGCGCACAGACGAATCGCTTCGAGCGTGCCGTCGTTCGGCAGTCCGTATTCCGGGCCTGCGTAGCGCGTGTCGAGCACGACGTCCTGTTCGTCGATGCGACGCCCGAGCTCGACGATTTCAGCCGTATGCCGTGCGATGCGCGTGATTTGCGCATGCGTCTGCTCCGGCTTCGCCGACGCGTCGATGCCGATCACGCGATCCGCGCGCCCGTCGGCCGCGAAGCCGACGACCATGCCGGCCTGCGTGCTGCCCGTCACCGAGCACACGACGATGTAGTCGAACTTGAAGCCGAGTTCGGCTTCCTGCTGGCGCACCTCTTCCGCGAAGCCGACGAAGCCGAGCCCGCCGAGCGGATGCTCGGAGCAGCCGGCCGGCACCGGATACGGCTTGCCGCCCGCCTGCCGCACGCTTTCCATCGCTTCTTCCCAGCTTCGGCGAATGCCGATGTCGAAACCGTCCGCGACGAGTCGCACGTCGGCGCCCATCATGCGCGACAGCTGGATGTTGCCGACGCGATCGTAGACCGGGTCTTCGTAGTTGACCCAGTGCTCCTGCACCAGCACGCATTTCATGCCGAGATGCGCGGCGACCGCAGCAACCTGACGGGTCTGGTTCGACTGGACGCCGCCGATCGACACCAGCGTGTCCGCGCCCTGCGCGAGCGCGTCGGGGATCAGGTATTCGAGCTTGCGGGTCTTGTTGCCGCCGAACGCGAGGCCGCTGTTGCAGTCCTCGCGCTTCGCATACAGCTCGACCTTGCCGCCGAGGTGCGCGCTCAGGCGCTTGAGCGGCTGGATCGGCGTCGGGCCGAACGTCAGCGGATAACGGGGGAAGCGTTGCAGGTTCATCGAAGCGGTCTCCGGTAAGGGGGGATGTGCATGGGAATCGGTGTGCTCGGGAGAGGCCGGCACGACGTCTCCCGATAGAAAAATGATAGGCATGCAGGCGAGAAATGAGCTTGCGAAATAAATGGCGTTGACCTACGTTGATGACGTTGAAATCGATGACAGCGCAATACGAGTTCTCCAAAACGGAGGAAAACGCAATGAAATTAAGCAGCAGATCGGCAGCGGCACCCGACGCCGCACCCGCGCTCGATCGCATCGATCGCGCGATCCTCAGGCAGCTTCAGCAGGACGCGTCGATCTCGAACGTGAGCCTCGCCGCGAAGGTGAAGCTGAGCGCGCCGGCGTGTCTGCGGCGCGTCGAGCGGCTCAAGGAGATGGGGATGATTCGCGGGATCGTCGCGCTGCTCGACCCGAAACCGCTCGGGGCCGGCATGCTCGTCGTGATCGGCTTCGTGCTCGACCGCTCGACGCCGGAAGCGTTCGCGGCGTTCGAGAAGGCCGCGCAGAAGGTGTCGGGGTGCGTGGAGTGCCACGTCGTGACCGGCGAGTTCGATTACTTCATGCTGGTGCGCACGCGCGACAACGAGAGCTTCAATCGGCTGCACGCGGAACAACTGATCTACCTGCCCGGCGTGCGGCAGGTGCGATCGTTCATGGTGCTCAAGGAGATTCTGTCGACGCACGCGCTGCCGGTGTAGCGTGGCGCGTTGGCGGTTCCCGGTGGTTACGTTTATGCCATTTGGTCGATTGAGAATTCTCGATTGGTTGTATACAATGGGAATTCAAATTAACCCATTTGGGAGTCGCAATGGCAGCAACCACACCTGCGGCCCGTCAGCCTGCCAAGCGGGCTGCCGCGCCCCGCGCCGCGACGCCGGCGGGCAGTTCGAACGGTCTGGGCGCCGGCAAGGGCGATTTCGACACCTTTCGCCGGATGGCGCCGATGTCGCAGCGGCGCACGATCGCGGAGGGTTTCGATGCGGTCATCATTGAGCGCGTCGCGCGCGAGTTGCTCGGCGTGCCGGTTCAGTCCCTCTTGAGTGCGCTGAGCCTTCCCAGCTCGACCATTCTGCGGAAAATCGCCAAACACGACCGGTTGTCGCAAGGCGAGTCCGATCGCGTTGCGCGCGTGCTCTATGTGCTGGATCTCGCGACCGATCTGTTTGAAGACCGCGAGCGCGCAGCGGTGTGGATGAGCCGGGCGAACGCGGAGCTCGACGGGTTGAAGCCGCTCGAAGTGCTCGACGTACAGCCCGGCTACGACCGGGTGCGCGACATTCTGAATCGTGCCCAGTTCGGGGTCGCCGCGTGAGGTTGTATCGTCTCGCGAAAGAACGAAAGGGGCACTACCTGGCCGACGACCTGAGCGGGAACGGCGCGGCGATCGCAGGTGGCCGCTGGAATCCTCGCGGCATGCGTGTGCTGTACACCTGCTGCCATGCGTCGACGTCGTTGCTCGAGGCGCTTGTCCATATGTCCGGCTTGCTTCCCGCTGGCGGATTTTTTCTAGTGACGCTGGAAGTGCCCGACATCGTTCATGACAACGCGTACCAGCCGGACCTGCCGGACGATTGGGCGGTCCTGTCGCAGGATCCGGAGTCGACCGCCCGGATCGGGCAGGTCTGGCTTGAAGCGGGCGAGCCGTTGGCGATGCGCGTACCGTCAGTCGTTTGCCCGACCGACTTCAACTTGTTGCTGAACCCGCTGCATGCGGATTTTGCTTCGAGTGTGAAAGTGATCAGCAAAGAAGCGTTCGCGCTGGATCCTCGCCTCTTTGGCTGATCGGTTGTATTGCCTGGATCGACGAACAGTCGTCGACTGCCGAGCGGTCGCGTCGCCCGATCAGCGCTGCCATGGCGCGACGCCTGGCTGCGCGGACTTGCCGAGACGCGCTCGCGCATCACGCACGACAGCCGCATCGAGTTCCCCATCATCCGCCAGCGCCTTCAGCGCGGCGAGCACGATGCTCGCGCGATCGACTTCGAAGAACGCGCGCAGCGCGTCGCGCGTGTCGCTGCGGCCGAACCCGTCGGTGCCCAGCGTCACGTAGCGGCGGGGCACGTACGCGCGGATCAGTTCCGGCACCGCGCGCACGTAGTCGGTCGCGGCAATCACGGGCCCGCGCGTTGCGGCGAGCGCGGCGGTCACGTACGGTGTTGTATCGGCATCCTCACCAAGTCGCGTGCGCCGTTCGGCTTCCATCCCGTCGCGCTGCAGTTCGGTGAAGCTCGTGACGCTCCACACGGCCGCGTCGATCCCCCAGTCGTCCTTCAGCATCCGTTGCGCGGCGAGCACCTCGCCGAGGATCGCGCCCGCGCCGAGCAACTGCACGCGCGCCGTCGCATTCGATTCGGCCGGCAGCAGATGAATGCCCTTCAGGATGCCGTCGCGCAGCGCGTCGGGATCGCCGTCCGGCGCGGACGGCTGCGCGTAGTTCTCGTTCATGACCGTCACGTAATAGAACACGTCGCGCTGCTGTTCGACCATCTCGCGCATGCCGGCGTCGACGATCGCAGCGACTTCGTACGCGAACGCCGGATCGTATGCGCGGCAGTTCGGAATCGTCGACGCGGCGAGATGGCTGCTGCCGTCCTGGTGCTGCAACCCTTCGCCGCCGAGCGTGGTGCGCCCGGACGTCGCACCGATCAGGAAGCCGCGCGAGCGCTGGTCGGCGGCGGCCCAGATCAGGTCGCCGATGCGCTGGAAGCCGAACATCGAGTAGTAGATGTAGAACGGCAGCATCGGCAGGTCGTGCACGCTGTACGACGTCGCGGCGGCGATCCACGACGAGATCGCGCCTGCTTCCGAGATGCCTTCCTCGAGGATCTGGCCGCGCGTGTCTTCGCGGTAATAGAGCATCGAGCCGAGGTCTTCCGGCTCGTAGCGCTGGCCGAGCGGCGAGTAGATGCCGACTTGCCGGAACAGGCTGGCCATGCCGAAGGTGCGCGCTTCGTCGGCCACGATCGGCACGACGCGCGAGCCGATGTCGCGATCCTTGATCAACGCGGCGAGCATGCGCACGAGCGCCATCGTCGTCGACATCTCGCGGCCGGCCGCGTCCAGCGCGAACGCTCCCCAGGCCGGCATCGAAGGGACGGTCAGCCCCTTCGATGCCGCCATCCGCCTTCTGGGCAGATAGCCTCCCAGGGCAGCCCGGCGGGCATGCAGGTAACGCATTTCCGGGCTGTCTTCCGCTGGCTTGTAAAACTTCAATTGCTCGACGTCGCTGTCCGACAGCGGCAACCGGAAGCGGTCGCGGAACGCCTTCAGATCGTCGACGTCGAGCTTCTTCTGCTGATGGGTCGTCATCCGGCCCTGGCCGGCCGTGCCCATCCCGTAACCCTTCATCGTCTTCGCGAGGATCACCGTTGGCTGGCCGCGGTGCGCAAGTGCGCGCGCATACGCGGCGTGCAGTTTGCGCGCGTCATGGCCGCCGCGGCGCAGGCGGTCGATCTCCGCATCGGTGAGCTGCGCGGCGAGCGCTTCGAGTGCGGGATCCTGGCTGAAAAAACGCGCGCGGTTGTATGCACCGTCGTTCGCGGAGAAGGTCTGGAACTGCCCGTCGACGGTGTCGGCGAAGGCGCGCGCCAGTGCGCCCGCGTGATCGCGCGCGAACAGCGGATCCCAGTCGGAGCCCCACAACACCTTGATGACGTTCCAGCCTGCGCCCGCGAATTGTGCTTCGAGCTCGTCGATCACGCGGCCGTTGCCGCGCACGGGGCCGTCGAGCCGCTGCAGGTTGCAGTTGATCACGAACACGAGGTTGTCGAGCCCCTCGCGCGCGGCGAGCGACAGCGCGCCGAGCGACTCGGGTTCGTCCATCTCGCCGTCGCCGAAGAAGCCCCACACGGTGCGGCCCGCGGTGTTCGCGAGGCCGCGATGCTGCAGGTAGCGCATGAAGCGCGCCTGGTAGATCGCGTTGATCGGGCCGATCCCCATCGAGCCGGTCGGGAATTGCCAGAAATCGGGCATCAGCCACGGATGCGGATACGAGCACAGGCCCGGGCCGGCGATTTCGCGGCGATAGTGCTTCAGGTGATCCTCGCTGAGGAAACCTTCGAGATACGCGCGCGCATAGACGCCCGGCGACGAATGCGGCTGGAAGTACACGAGATCGCCGCTGGCCGTGTCGGTTGCGTCGCCGTTCGCGGGCGACGCCGCGCGGAAGAAGTGGTTGAAACCCGTTTCGAACAGGTCGGACGCCGACGCATAACTCGCGATGTGGCCGCCGAGCTCGCCGTACGCGCGGTTCGCACGCACGACCATCGCAAGCGCGTTCCAGCGCAGCGCGGCCGACAGCCGATCCTCGAGGTCGAGGTCGCCCGGATACGGCGGCTGCTCGGCGAGCGCAATCGTGTTCAGGTAGCGCGTGACGGGCGTGCGCGACGACGCGAGGCCGGTCGCGCGCGCATGCTCGGCAAGCCGGTCGAACAGGTACTGCGCGCGGTCGCGACCGACATGCGCGACCACCGCGTCGAGCGCCTCGAGCCATTCGGCGGTTTCTTCCGGGTCCGCATCGACGCGCGCGAGGGCCGCGCGCTGCGCGTGTTCGATACCGTTCGACAGATCCGTCATGCCAGTCTCCCCGCGCGCCGGCGGCGGCACGCATCAATGGGACTCATGCTACGCGCCGATCCGCAGAATATGCGTCTGATTTCATTCAGAATTTGTCGCTGTATAGTGTAAATATTCTGGAATCGTTACGAGAGAAGGAATATTCAGACCATGAGCACTTCCCCGAAGCGGCTCGACCGCATCGACATCAGCATCCTGAACCAGCTTCAGCAGAACGCGCGGATCACGAACGCGGAACTGGCGCGCGCGGTGAACCTGTCGACGACGCCATGCTTCAACCGCGTGCGTGCGCTCGAAAAGCTCGGGTTGTTCCGGCAGCAGGTGACGCTGCTCGATCCCGAGCCGCTCGGCCTGCGGATCAACGTGTTCATTCAGGTCAGCCTGGAGAAGCAGGTCGAGGACGCGCTGCAGCGTTTCGAGGAGGCAATCTCGCAGCGGCCCGAGGTGATGGAGTGCTACCTGATGTCGGGCGACGCCGACTATCTGCTGCGCGTCGTGATGCCCGACATGCGCACGCTCGAACGTTTCATCATCGAGCGGCTGACCACGATTCCGGGCGTGTCGAACATCCGGTCGAGCTTCGCGCTGAAGCAGGTGCGCTACAAGACCGCGTTGCCGCTGCCGGCGGCGGGGCTCACGCTCGTCGATCCGGACGAGTCGGCGTCCGACTGGAGCTGAGCGCACGACCTGTCCGCCTGTCCGTTCGCTGACGGAACCATGACGCCGGCCGCAGCGGATCGAGCCCGTCGCGCGCCTGCGCGTCCTACGGCAGTCGGCCCGCCTTCACCGTCACGACGCGGCGCGGACCAATCGCGTATGCTCGTTTGGTCGCTGCCGGCTGCGCATGCACGTCCGGCTCATGCGTGTCTCGATCCATCAACAGCGAGGGCATCATGGCAAGACAATCCATGGCGGAATACCTGGCGAAGACGCTCGCGGCGGCGGGCGTCGAGCGCATCTGGGGTGTGACGGGCGACAGCCTGAACGGCCTGTCGTTCAGCCTGGCCCAGATCGGCTCGATCCGCTGGATGCACACGCGGCACGAGGAAAGCGCCGCGTTCGCGGCCGGCGCGGATGCCGCGTCGACCGGGCGGCTCGCGGTGTGCGCGGGCAGTTGCGGGCCCGGCAACCTGCACCTGATCAACGGGCTGTACGACTGTCACCGCAATCACCAGCCGGTGCTCGCGATCGCGGCGCACATCCCGTCGACCGAAATCGGTCTCGGCTACTTCCAGGAAACTCATCCGCAGGAACTGTTCCGCGAGTGCAGCCATTTCGCGGAACTCGTGACCAATGCGTCGCAGTTCCCGCGCGTACTGGCGCGTGCGATGCGTACCGCGATCGAGGAGCGTGGCGTCGCGGTGATCGTGCTGCCGGGCGACATCGCGCTCGGCGACGGACCGGAAGAAGCGCCGGCGTGGAGCGCATCGGCGCCGCCGTCGATCCTGCCGGCCGATACCGATCTCGACCGGCTCGCGGCGCTGCTCAATGCGTCCGACGCGGTCACGCTGCTGTGCGGCAGCGGCACGCAGGGCGCGCACGACGAAGTGGTCGCGCTGGCCGACACGCTCGGCGCGCCGGTCGTGCATGCGCTGCGCGGCAAGCAGTTCGTCGAATGGGACAACCCGTTCGACGTCGGGATGACGGGGCTGATCGGCTTCAGCTCGGGTTATCACGCGATGGAATCGTGCGACACGCTGCTGATGCTCGGCACGGACTTCCCGTACCGGCCGTTTTATCCGTCGAACGCGAAGGTTGCGCAGATCGACTGGAAGGGCTCGCAGCTCGGGCATCGCGCGCCGCTCGCGCTCGGCCTCGTCGGCACCGTGAAGGAAACGATCGCGGCGCTGCTGCCGCGCCTTACGCGCAAGACGCAGCGGCGCTTCCTCGAGAATGCGCTGAAGCACTATGCGGCCGCGCGCAAGGGGCTCGACGATCTCGCGGTGGCCGAGCCGCCGGGCCGCGCGATCCATCCGCAATACCTGACGAAGATCGTCGACGAAGTCGCGGCGGAAGACGCGATCTTCACGGCCGACGTCGGCACGCCGACGCTGTGGGCCGCGCGCTACCTGACGATGAACGGCAAGCGGCAACTGCACGGCTCGTTCAATCACGGCTCGATGGCGAACGCGATGCCGCAGGCGCTCGGCGCGCAGGGCGCGCATCCGGGGCGGCAGGTGGTGTCGCTGTCCGGCGACGGCGGGCTGTCGATGCTGCTCGGCGACCTGCTGAGCGCGCGCCAGCTCAAGCTGCCGATCAAGATCGTCGTGTACAACAACAGCCTGCTCGGCTTCGTGTCGATGGAGCTGAAGGCGGCCGGTTATCTCGATACCAACGTCGACCTGAGCCCGACCGACTTCGCGGCGATCGCGAAGGGCGCCGGCATCTTCAGCGTACGCGTCGAGCATTCGGAGAACGTCGAGGAAGCGCTGCGCATGGCGTTCGAGCATGACGGGCCGGCGGTGGTCGACGTCGTCACGTCGAAGTACGAGCTTGCGATGCCGCCGAAGATCGAGCTCGCGCATGCGAAGGGTTTCAGCCTGTTCATGCTGCGCGCGATCCTCAGCGGTCGCGGCGACGAAATCGTCGAACTGGCGAGAACCAACCTGCGGTAACGCAGTGCCGCGCGCGATGCGCCATGTAGCGCGCGCGGCTTGCCTTGTGTTCCCGATCGGTCAATCCGGCGCTGCTTCGCGCGCGCCGGCCGCCCATTCGCGTACAGCCTCGACAAAAAGTCGCAACGCGGCCGGCGGATGACGGTTCGCCGGATAGTAGAGGCACATGCTGTCGAAGGTCTGGCCCCACTCGGGCAGCACACGCACCAGTCGTCCGGCGGCCAGATGGCCGGTGACGTGCGCTTCCGCGACCCACGCGATCCCGATACCGGTCAGTGCCGCGTCGACCATCAGGGTCTGGTTGCCGAGCGTCAACGGCCCGTCGACGTCGACGCTCACGCGCTTGCCGTCGCGCATCAGGTCCCAGCGATAAAGCGCGCCGCTTTCGAAGCGGAAGCGGATGCACGGGTAACGCGTGAGGTCGTGCGGGCTCTCCGGCGGCGCGTGCCGCGTCAGGTAGTCGGGCGATGCCACCGCGACGAAGTGCATCGGGCCGCCGAAGCGCACGGCGATCATGTCGCGCGGCACGTCTTCGTGAACGCGGACGCCAGCGTCGAAACCGTGCTCGACGATGTCGATCAGCCGCGAATCGACGACGAATTCGACGTGGATGTCCGGGTAACGGGCGACGAAGGCCGGCAGCACGTGCCGGATCAACGGACGCGATCCGGCCTCCGACGCGCTGATCCGGATCTGGCCGGACGGCCGGTTGCGGGCGGTCGCGGCGTCGTTCAGCGCGTCCTCGAGATCGGCCACCGCGGGCCGCACGCGCAGCAGCAACTGTTCGCCGGCCTCCGTCAGCGCGACCGAGCGCGTCGTGCGGTTGAACAGCCGCACGCCGAGCCGCGCTTCGAGGTGGCGGATCGTATGGCTCAGCGCCGACGGCGACACGCCGAGAATCCGGGCCGCGCCGCTGAAGCTGCGCTGCTCCGCGATCGTGATGAAGGTCGTCAGTTCGCCGATGTCGGTGCGCCGCATTTGTGAAATTTCCTCAATAACGCATGAAATGGTACGCCGATTGTTGAGCGGTATCCATCAACCTACACTGGCTTCCTCGGCATCCCGTCGATCGTCTTCATCTTTCTGCAGGAGAAATTCATGCAAACGCGCGTGCTTGGAAAGAGCGGCCTCGAAGTCTCGGCAATCGGGCTCGGCTGCATGGGATTGAGTTTCGGCCTCGGCCCCGCCATCGACAAGGCGAGCGGCATCGCGCTGATTCGCGCGGCGTTCGAACGCGGCGTGACGTTCTTCGATACCGCGGAAGCGTATGGCCCGTTCGTCAACGAGGAACTGCTGGGCGAGGCGCTGGCGCCGTTTCGCGACCAGGTCGTGATCGCCACCAAGTTCGGTTTCGAGAACGCCGAGCCGATGAAGGGTGTCGACAGCCGGCCGTCGCATATCCGTGAAGTGGCCGACGCGGCGCTGAAGCGGCTCAAGATCGACCGCATCGACCTGTTCTACCAGCATCGCGTCGATCCGAACGTGCCGATCGAGGATGTCGCGGGCACGGTCAAGGACCTGATCCGCGAGGGCAAGGTCGCGCACTTCGGGCTGTCGGAAGCCGGTGAGCAGACGATTCGCCGCGCGCACGCGGTGCAGCCGGTGGCGGCGCTGCAAAGCGAGTATTCGCTGTGGTGGCGCGAGCCGGAGGAGCACATCCTGCCGACGCTCGAGGAGCTCGGCATCGGCTTCGTGCCGTTCAGCCCGCTCGGGAAGGGCTTCCTGACCGGCGCGATCGATGCGAGCACGACGTTCGCCGCGAACGACTTCCGCAATATCGTGCCGCGCTTCTCGGAGGAAAACCGCAAGGCGAACGCGGGCCTCGTCGATCTGCTCGGCCGCATCGCGACCGACAAGGGCGTGACGCGCGCACAGATCGCGCTGGCATGGCTGCTCGCGCGCAAGCCGTGGATCGTGCCGATTCCGGGCACGACGAAGCTGCATCGGCTCGATGAGAACGTGGGCGCGGCCGCCGTCGTGCTGACGGCCGACGATCTCGCCGCGATCGAGGTGGCGCTCCAACAGGTCAGGATCGTCGGCGAGCGTTATCCGGCGAGCTTCCAGCAGCGCGTCGATCGTTGATCCGTCGCGGGGTATTAGGGACAATCTTCACGTCGCCTTAAGTTTGCGTTTCCTAGAATCCATTTGATCGTCGCGCTTCCTGCGACGGAGCGATTCGTACAGGAGGATGCACGTGAAAGAATCCCGCATTGCCGTTGCCCTGCCCCGCGAAGTCAGCGGCACATCGAGGCTGAACGCGCAACCGATCGGGGCGTGCCGATGATCTGGCCGAACGCGTGGCGTGTCTCGGCACTGTTCGTGCGCGAGTGGGTCGGCCGTCCGGCCGCGGTGGGCGCGTTGTGTCCCAGTTCGCGGCATCTGGCGCGCGAGATGGCCGATGCAGTGCCGGACGGAGACGGACTGGTCGTCGAACTCGGCGGCGGCACCGGCGCGATCACCGCGGCGCTGCTCGAACGCGGCGTCGCGCCACGGCGCCTCGTCGTGGTCGAGCGTTCGCCGGCGTTCGTGCAGCACCTGCGGCGGCGTTTTCCGGATGTGTCGGTCGTGTGGGGTGACGCGCGCCAGCTCGAACGGCTGCTGCCGCCCGCCGCGCGGGTCGATGCGATCGTGTCGTGCCTGCCGTTGCGCACGCTGCCGCGCCAGGACGTGACGGCCATCGTCGATCAATGCCGCCGCGTGCTGTCGGTCGACGGCGTGATGATTCAATTCACCTACGATTTGCGATCGCCCGGCCGTCATCCGTTGAGCGATTCGGCATTTGTTGCGTGCGGCAGCCGGATCGTCTGGGCAAATATTCCGCCCGCGCGGGTCGTGACCGTGCGCAACGCCACGGCCGAAGCCGAGCGTTGACGCCGCCGTACGCGTGGCGTCAACGCTCGACGCCGCGGCGACTTCTTTCATAATCCATACCAATCCTTCCAAACACCATTCATATTGCCGTCACATCAGGTTCCTAACATCGCCTTTCATTTCGAAAGCATCAACACCGGGGGGAACCGGCAACATGAATCGAATCAAAATGGCGGCGCTGCTGTGTGCCGGCGCCTTTGCGCTTGCCGGATGCAACAGCGACGACGGCCCGACCAGCTCGACGCCCGCGCCCGTGCAGGCGGCGGCGCGCAACGTGATCTTTTTCCTCGGCGACGGCATGGGGATGACGACGCTGACCGCCGCGCGCATCTATGCGGTCGGTGAAGACGGCGCGCTCACGATCGACACGCTGCCCGAATCCGCGTTCGTGAAGACCTATTCGAACGATGCGCAGGTCACGGACAGCGCGCCGTCGATGTCGGCGTACATGACCGGCATCAAGACCAACAACGAAGTGATTTCGATGTCGCCCGACACGAAGGCGATCGAGCCGACCGCCGGCCTCACCGGCAACTGCGGCGCGAACAACGGCAAATCGGCGACGACGCTGCTGGAGATCGCGAAGGCGAAGGGGATGGCCACCGGGGTCGTGACGACCACGCGCGTCACGCACGCGACGCCCGCCGCGACCTACGCGCACGTGTGCCATCGCGATGCCGAGAACGACATCGCGGCCCAGCTCGTGCCGGGCGGCGCGGGCTACAACGGCGCGCTGGGCGACGGCGTCGACGTCGTGCTCGGCGGCGGCACGCAATTCTTCGTACCGAAGGACGGCGGCGGCAAGCGCACCGACGGACGCAACCTGGTCAACGAACTGAAGGCCAAGGGCTACGCGTTCGCGCAGAACCGCGACGACCTGCTGGCCGCGGATGCGACGAAGAGCGGGAAGCTGGTGGGCCTGTTTTCGTCGAGCCACATGAGCTACGACCTCGATCGCGGCGCGACGAAGGAGCCGAGCCTGTCCGACATGGCGACGCGTGCGCTCGACGTGCTGCAGAACAACCCGAAGGGCTATTTCCTGATGGTCGAGGGCGGCCGGATCGATCACGCGCTGCACGACACCAACGCAAAGCGCGCATTGCAGGACACGGTCGCGTTCGACAACGCGATCAAGGCGACGCTCGACAAGGTGCGCAAGACCGATCCCGACCTGAAGAACACGCTGATCGTCGTCACGGCCGATCACGATCACACGCTGGTGCTGAACGGTTATGCGGCGCGCACCGGCAAGACCGAAGCGGGCAAGCCCGGCGTGCTGGGCGTGCTGCGCAGCTACCAGACGGGCGCGGTCGCGAAGGACGCGGACGGCGCGCCGTACACGATCATCGGCTTCGGCAACGGCGAGAACCGCGTGCAGGGCAGCCGCGCGGGCACCGCGCTCACCGACGCGGTGACGGGCGCCGACGATTATCGCCAGGAGGCGGTCGTGCGAATGGACAAGGGCAGCGAGACGCACGGCGGCACGGATGTGTTCCTCGGTGCGATCGGCCGCGGCGCGGATGCGTTCCACGGTGTGATCGAGAACAACAAGGTCTTCGAGCTGGTGCGCAACGCGGTGCAGCTTTGAGCGCCGACAACACGGGTACAGGGGAATACAGGATGTCGACCATCAAATGCATCGCGGCGGCGCTGGCCGTCGTGGGTTTCGCATGCGGCCCGGCGCAGGCCGCCGGCCAGGCGAAGAACGTGATTTTCTTTCTCGGCGACGGCATGGGGCCGACGACCGTGACGGCGAGCCGGATCTACAAGGTCGGCGAGTCGGGACAACTGACGATGGAGAAGCTGGCCCGCACCGCGCGCGTCAAGACCTTCTCGAACGACGCGCAGACGACCGACAGCGCACCGTCGATGGCCGCGTACATGACCGGCGTGAAGATGAACAACGAAGTGCTGTCGATGTCGTCCGACACGCGCGCGGTCGCGCCGGGCAACGACGTCAACGGCAACAAGACCATCAACAACTGCGCGCCGGGCAACGGCCAGCCGGTCGCGACGCTGCTGGAACTGGCGAAGGCGCGCGGCAAGGCGGTCGGCGCGATCACGACGACCGAGCTCACGCACGCGACGCCCGCCGCGACCTATTCGCACATCTGCCATCGCGATGCGCAGTACGACATCGCCGCGCAGGCGGCACCGGGCGGGGCCGGCTACAACGCGGCACTCGGCGACGGCGTCGACGTGCTGATGGGCGGCGGCCGCAACCACTGGACGCCGTTCGATCCGGTGGCCAACAAGCGCGGGCGCGCGGACGGGCGCAACCTGCTCGACGAGATGAAGGCGAAGGGCTACACGGTCGTGGCCAGCAAGGATCAGCTCGCGCAAGCGGGTAACGGCAAGCTGGTGGGCCTGTTCAGTTCGACGAGCCATCTCGAGTACGAACTGGACCGCGTGGCGGGCAAGGGCGAAGGGCCGTCGCAGCCGAGCCTTGCCGACATGACGTCGAAGGCGATCGACGTGCTGTCGAAGAATTCGAACGGTTATTTTCTGATGGTCGAAGGCGGCCGGATCGATCACGCGCTGCACGGCACCAACGCGAAGCGCGCGCTCGAAGATACGGCGGCGTTCGACGAAGCGATCCGCGTCGCGCTGTCGAAGGTCGACCTGTCGAATACGCTGATCGTCGTGACGGCCGACCACGACCACACGATGACGATCAACGGTTATTCGAAGCGCGGCAATCCGATTCTCGACATCAGCCGCAACTATCGCGACGGCCAGCCGAGCAAAGATGCCGACGGCAATACCTACACGACGCTGGTGTTCGGCAACGGCGCGAACCGTCCGAACGTGCGCGCATCGGTCGATTCGGCCACGGCAATGAACGAGGCGTATCTGCAGGAAGTCGGCGTGCGGATGGGCAGCGCGGGCTCGGAGACGCACGGCGGCGGCGACGTGATGCTGTTTGCCGACGGTGCGGATGCGAAGGCGTTCAAGGGCACGATCGACAACACGAAGGTGTTCGGTCTCGTGCGCTCGGCGTTCGGTTTCTGATGCCGGTGGCTTCCTTCATGACGAACGGGAATCCTCGATGAAACGCCAGCTTCTCGGTGCGCTCGCTTGCGGGTTGATCGCGTTGCCCGCCTTCGCGGCGGCGGATCTCGACGCCGTGCTGCTGCACGAAAGCCGCACGGTGACGACCGACGGCGTGACGCGCACCACGATGTACCGCGAACGGATGGTGCGGCGCGACGGCCACGTGTGGGTCGAGCGCGTGCCGCCCGTCGCGGCGGCGGGCGGCGGTCATGGCGACGATCACGACCATGATCACGACGCTGGCGGCGCGCGCCAGGATCCGCCACGCGCCGGCGTGCAGCCGGCCGCTGCGCACGCCGGCCACAAGCACTTCAACTTCCAGGCGGCCGCACGGCACGTCACCTACGACGGCAAGACGGCGCGTATCGAGTACGTGGATGCGGCGAACCGGACGGTCGTCGGCGTGCCGCCGGCCGAGTACGAAACCACGGGTTTCGACGGTTCGTGGGACAACGCATACTACGTGACGCCGCCGTCGCAGCTGAAGCGGCTCGCGATCGGGAAGCGCGGCGATGCGCCCGGCACCCGCTGGTACGAGCAGGCGGTCGAGTCGCCCGGCGCGCGCGGCGTGAACCGGATCCTGTGGAGCGAACGGCTGCAGGCGCCGCTGTCGGTCGAATACCGCAGTGCCGACGGCCGCGTCGTGCGCAAGCTGACGCTGACCCCGGAGCCGGCTGCGCGACGGGCGCCGTTGCCGTGGCAGACGCTCGCCGGTTACACGCGCAAGGAATACGCGGACTACCTGGATTGACTGACGCGCGACTGATGACGCGGTCGCGCGGTCTCGACATTTGGTAAGCGGGGCTTGCGGTCAGGCCGGCCGGTATCGTCGCGCGATACGGCCGGGCCCTGGCCGTTTTTTTGTCCCGCCGCGCGGCAGGGATTGCCGACGAATCGCTAGTAGTGCGCACCGTCCGGCACGCGCACCGCGGGCCGCGATGCGACCCGTTTGATCAAACGATCGAGCGGTGTTGCATAGCCTCGCGCGATGACCGCGCTCAAGCCGGCCGACAGCGCCAGATACACGACCAGCAACCCCAGCTTGCCGTCGCCGTGCATACCCGACGGCGGCCAGAACGTGCGCAGCGCGCCGAGCACGATCAGGTGAAACAGATACAGCTCGTAGCTGAGCCGGCCGCTCCAGCGCAGCGGCGCGAGCACGCGGAGGGGCGCGCGTTCGCGTTCGGCATGCGCGCCGATCAGCAGCACGGCCGTGCCGAGCGCCATCGCGGAGACGCCGATCACATGACTTTCCGCGATCGGCCACGCGAGATACAGCACCGTCATCGCCGCAGCCGCGAGCCACTGCACGGGCGCGGCCGCGAGCACCTGCCAGCGCGCGCGTTCGGCCAGCAACGCGGTGCAGCAGCCGATCGCGATCCCGTCGAAGCACGCGAAGTACGCATAGAGGAAACCACCTTCGTCGCCCGGATGCGTGAAGCGGTACACGGGGCCGATCGCGGTTATCAACAGCCAGAACGCGAACAGCCGCGTGTCGCGGCGCAGTGCGATGCACAGCAGCGGAAACGACAGATAGAACACCTCTTCGACCGACAGCGACCACAGCACGCCGAGCGCGTAGTTGACCCATCCGTATGCGCCGATCAGCACGTTCATCCAGAACGTGAGCGACGCGAGATTCACGAGCCAGAACGACACGGCGATGCCCTGCGGTGCGTGGTTGGTAAAGATCGGTACGCCGGCCGCCGCAAGGCCGTTGACGAGCGCGAGCAGCAGGAGCAGGCACGGGACGATGCGCGCGACGCGCGACACGTAGAACGCGCGCACGTCGAGCGCGCCGAGGCTGCCCCAGCGGCGGCGCGCATTCGACGTGATCAGGTAGCCCGAGATCGCGAAGAACATCGTCACGCCATAGTTGCCGTTGCGCACGATCGCATGGACCGTGTCCCAGCCGAGCACGCGCGCAAGCGCCGTGTCGCGCAGCGGATACGCGATGTTGAAGTGATGCAGCAGGACGAGCACGATCGACACGCCGCGCAGCAGGTCGATCCGCGCGTTGCGCGGGCCGGTGCTCATTGCGGCCTTGCCGGTTCGGCGAGCGCCGGCAGCGCGTCGAGGAGCGTGTCGCGCGCACGCAGCCCGGCGTTCGGCGCCTGCCGCTTGTCGTCCTGGATCAGGTACGCGAACGCGAGCTTGCGCGGCCCCTTCGCCGCCCAGCCGACGAACCAGCCGTATGCGTGCGACGCGTCGTACTTGAGCCCCGGCGATCCCGTGCCGGTCTTGCCGTGCACGATCCAGCCGTCCGGCTGCCTGTCGATCAACGTGATCCGCTCGGTCATGTCATACGCGTGCGCGCTGACCGGCAGCGTCCGGTTCGCGATCCCGCGCATGAAAGAGACTTGTTCGAGCGGCGAGATCTGCAACGACGAATTGACCCAGGCGCCCATCACACCGCTGGATTCGCCCTGTTGGCGGGTGACGTCCGTGTTGCCGTAGCCGAATGCGCTGGTGTACTGCTGGAAACGCGCTTGCCCGAGCGCCTGTGTGATCTGCTGCGAATACCAGAAGATCGACAGCTTCATCCAGCGCGCCGGGTCGGTCGGTTCGCGCCAGGGCGCACCGCCCCAGTCGGGGTAGCCGGCGTGGAAGTCGAGCGTCGGCGTGTGGTCGTCTTTCAGGATGCCCGCATCGAAACCCATCAGGCTGATCGCGACCTTGAACGTCGACGCGGGCGTGACGCGAGTCGTGCAATCGCCTTGCCGCACGAGGATCTGGCCGGTGCTTGCATCGGCGACCACAGTGCAGACGGGGCGGGCCTGAATGGAAGCGGCGGCCAGCAGGCCGACGGCGAAGGCGAACAGCGTGCGGCGCCAGGGATTCAAGCGAGGCTCCTACGGGACAGGGGGCGAACACGCGCCGATTACGCAGGACCGATGCCATGGATGGCGCGCGCGGGAATCGCACAGTGTATCGGCGGATCGATGCCGGTTGACCTGTCACGGTTGCGGGGCCGCTCCCCATGAAAAAGCCCGCCGGCAGGCTTGCGCTTGCGGGCGGGCAAAGACACCTCGGCGGATTCGCGCGGGTGTCGCGTGAAGTCTGGAGAACCGCGTGGCGTCAGAACTTGTGACGAAGCGCGAGACGCACGGCCACCTGGTTCGACGTCGACGACGGCGCGTCGGTGCCGGGGATGAACGCCTGGTCGAGGATCGAGTTCGTCTTGTCGCCGGCGATGTGCTGGTACGCGGCCTGCACGTACACGTCGGTGCGCTTCGACAGGTTGTAGTCGGCCATCAGCCCGACCGAGTGGATCTTCGGCTTCGCGTCGCCGGTCGATGCGTCGTACTTCTCGAGTGACAGCACGTATTGCGCGCCGACCATGAACGCCGGCGTGATCTGGTACGAACCGTTCAGTTCGAAGTTCTGGTACTTGATCGCGCTGACCGTCGCTCCCGGCGCGATGATCGCGCCCGGCGTGCCGAGGTAGCCGTTGCCCGTCGGGTTCTTGTAGTTCGAGTTCGTGTACGCGAAGCCGACCGTCGCGGGCCCGAACGTGTAGTTGATGCCCGCACCGAACACGCGCATGCGCTCGGCGATGAAGCTCGCGTCGTTCGCGGTGATCGCGCCCGCCGAACCATCACCCGGATGGTTCGCCTGCAGGTACGCGGCGCCGATCAGCAGCCCGTTGTTCTGGTACTGCGCGCCGAAGCTGTACGCGCGGTTGTCCGAGAAGTTCGTGCTGTTGCTGAAGCTGTAGGCGCCGCCGAACTGGAAGCCGCCGAAGTTCGGGCTCGCGTACTTGACGGTGTTGTCGAGGCGGAACGAGTTGTCGGTGTTGTCGTTGTCGAACGGGTGCGCGAGCAGGTAGCCGCCCCAGTTGCCGTTGGCGGTGGTCGGTGCGAGATAGTCGACGACCGAGTCGTACTGGCGGCCGAACGTCAGCGTGCCGTACTGTGCCTGGCTCAGGCCGACGTAGGCCTGGCGGCCGAACATGCGGCCGCCCTGGTTGAGTCGGCCGGTGTTCACGTCGAAGCCGTTCTCGAGCTGGAAGATCGCCTTCATGCCGCCGCCGAGATCCTCGCTGCCCTTCAGGCCCCAGCGGCTGCCTTGCGCGTAGCCGCTTGCCATTTCGTAGACGTGGCCGGTGCCGACGTTGTTCGTGTAGTTCAGGCCTTCGTCGATCACGCCGTACAGCGTGACGCTGCTTTGCGCGAACGCGGGGGACGCGAAGGCGGTCGTTACGGCCAGCGCCGTCAGGGTCTTTTTCATTGAGATCTCCGGGATATCCAGCTTGTATCGGTTGTCGTGAGCGCGTCCGGCGAGGCGCGCCCCGTCATCCGGGGCGATCCGGCGCAGCGCGCGCGGCGCCGGAAACGCGCAATGCGCGGCGGCGCGGCGACCGGCAGCGTCGGGTCGTGTCTCCTCCGATGACACCGCGCATTCTTCCCAACCCTAAAAAGAACCGAAAGCGAGTAATTTCGATGGATGGGATCGGGTTCGCCGATGGGGGCGCGACGGGCGGTTTCGACAGTCGAAACGGCACGCGTGGCGCTGGAGTGCAATGCCGGCCGAACAACCGCCGGGCGTGGGCGCGACACGGCTCGCGCCGGGCCGCGATCGGCCTCGGGAAATCGGCCGAGAAGCCCGTCCGGCGGGCCTGACGGGGTATCCGGCGATCGATTGGCGCTGCCGATTGCAATGATCGGAATTACTCGTTTCCCTAAACAAATTGGTGGCTCAAAGATGCAGACTGACCGGACGTGGATGAATTCGCGATTCGCCGGTCGCCGCGCATGCCGCGACGCACAAACTACAGATTCAATTTGGAGACGACCCACCATGCAGATTCGACGACTGAAAACGGTCCTTCTCGCCGCCGCGGCGATCCTGTCCGCGCCCGCCGCCCATGCGGCCGGCGGCGCGTGTGCCGACGGCAAGACGGTCCATTTCGCGGGCATCACGTGGGAGAGCGGGTCGTTCGCGACCGAAGTGCTGCGGCAGATCATGGAGAAGGGCTACGGCTGCAAGACGGACGTCGTGCCGGGCAGCACGGCCGCGACGGAAACGGCGCTCGCGCGCAACGACCTGCAGATCTGGGCCGAGCAGTGGACGGGCCGCAGCGAGATCACCGCGAAGGCCGTCGCGTCGGGCGCCGTGAAGCTGATCGGCGACACGCTGCCGGGCGGCACGACGGAAGGCTGGTTCGTGCCCGAATACGTGGTGAAGGGTGATCCGGCGCGCAACATCAAGCCGGTCGCGCCGGGGCTCGTGTCGGTCGAGGATCTGCCGAAATACAAGCAGGTGTTCGCCGACGAGGAGGAACCGGACAAGGGCCGCTTCCTGAACTGCCCGACCGGCTGGGACTGCGAGCGCGTGAACTCGCGCCTGCTGAAGGTGCTGAAGCTCGACCAGTCGTACACGAACTTCCATCCGGGCACGGGCGCGGCGCTCGACGCGGCGATTGCTTCCGCGTACCAGCGCGGCGCGCCGATCGTGTTCTATTACTGGGGCCCGGCCGCGCTGATGGCGAAATACAAGTTCGCGGCGCTGAAGATGCCGGCCTATAACGAAGCATGCTGGAAGACGCTGCGCGACGAGAGCAGCACGCACCAGTGCGCGTCGTCGTACATGGTGTCGCGGCTGACGGTCGGCGTGTCGAAGCCGTTCGCCGATGCGAACCCCGATCTCGTCGGCGTGTTCGGCAAGGTGCGTTTTCCGATGGACTTCCTGAACCAGACGATCCTCGAGATGACGACGAAGAAGATCGACGGTGCGGCCATGGCCACGCAGTTCCTGAAGACCCGCCAGGACATGTGGAAGCAGTGGGTGCCGGCCGACGTCGCGCAGAAGATCGCCGGCAACCTGAAGGGCGCGTAACCTGCGCGCGGCGGCGGGCTCGCGCCCGCCGTCGCCGTCACGCGCCTTCGCGGCGCGACGGAGAATCAACATGAACGGCTTCTTTCTGCACCTGTCGATCGCCGACTGGGTCAACAGCGCGCTCGAGACTTTCGTCGCGCAATACGGCGACAGTTTCCATCACTTCAGCACGATGCTGCTGCGCTACCTGCTCGTGCCGCTCGAAGGCGCGCTGCGCGTGGCGCCGCCGTGGCTCGTGCTGCTGGTCGTCGGTGCGATCGCGTGGAATGCGACGCGCCGCATCGGCCTCGGCGCGCTCTTCATGCTGCTGCTTTACGCGATCGGCTGCTTCGGCCTGTGGGACAAGCTGATGCAGACGCTCGCGCTGATGCTCGTCTCGACGGTGCTGTCGGTCGCGATCGGCGTGCCGCTCGGCATCCTCGCTTCGCGCAGCGCGTGGCTGCGCCGGATGCTGCTGCCCGTGCTCGACGTGATGCAGACGCTGCCGAGCTTCGTGTACCTGATCCCGGTGCTGATGCTGTTCGGCCTCGGCAAGGTGCCCGCGATTCTCGCGACGATCATCTACGCGTTGCCGCCGCTGATCCGCCTGACCGATCTCGGCATCCGCCAGGTCGATCCGGACGTGACGGAAGCCGCGCGCGCGTTCGGCACGACGCGCTGGCAATTGCTCGTCAACGTGCAGATACCGCTGGCGCGGCCGAGCATCATGGCCGGCATCAACCAGACGACGATGATGGCGCTGTCGATGGTCGTGATCGCGTCGATGATCGGCTCGCGCGGGCTCGGCGAGGACGTGCTCGCGGGCATCCAGACGCTCGACGTCGGCAAGGGCACGCAGGCCGGCCTCGCGATCGTGATTCTCGCGATCGTGATCGACCGGATCAGCCAGGGCTTCGGCCAGGAGCGACGCGCACGCCGCCGGCTTGCGCAGCAGCGCCGGCAGAAGGGCGCGTCGCGCGTACCGTACCGGCTGCCGCGCAAGGCGCAGTCGGCAGGCGTCGATTCGAATCAGGCGACGCAATCGTCGCGCGCATAGGAACGGAGACAGACATGGCGACCATCGACGTCAAACACGTGTACAAGCTGTTCGGGCCGCAGGCCGCGCATGCGCGCGTGCTCGACCTGCTGCGCTCCGGCAAGCGCAAGGCCGACGTGCTGGCCGAAACGGGCTGCAACGTCGGGCTCAACGACGTGAGCCTCGGCATCGAGTCGGGCGAGATCTTCGTGATCATGGGGCTGTCGGGTTCCGGGAAGTCGACGCTCGTACGGCACTTCAACCGGCTGATCGAGCCGACGGCCGGCGAGATCGTGATCGACGGCAGCGACGTGATCAAGCTCGACGCGCATGGGCTGCGCGAGCTGCGCCGCTTCAAGGTCAGCATGGTGTTCCAGAACTTCGGGCTGCTGCCGCACCAGACCGTGCTCGACAACGCGGCGTATGCGCTGCGCACGCGCGGCGAGAAGCGGCACGACGCGGCCGAAGCGGCGCGCAACTGGCTGACGAAGGTCGGGCTCGACGGCTATGGTGATCATTACCCGGACGAGCTGTCGGGCGGGATGCGGCAACGCGTCGGCCTCGCGCGGGCGCTGGCCGCGGATACCGACGTGTTGCTGATGGACGAGGCGTTTTCGGCGCTCGATCCGCTGATCCGCACCGAGATGCAGGATCAACTGCTCGAACTGCAGGCGACGCTTTCCAAGACGATCGTGTTCATCACGCACGATCTCGACGAGGCATTGCGCATCGGCGACCGGATCGCGATCCTGCGCGACGGCACGCTCGTGCAGGTCGGAACGCCGGACGACATCCTGTCGCGTCCCGCCGACGATTACGTGCGCAGGTTCGTGGAGAAGCGGTCGAGCGTGAACTGAGCCGGCGCGAGAACGGCCAGCGAAGCACGGGGTGTCTCGCCTGCGTTTTGAGCGGCAGCCGGCGAGCACCCGCACATGATCGAGCCTCAGGCGGTCCGCGGGTTCCGTGCGGTGCACCGCAGCGGGATTGGCGTCGCCACGCCATCGCGCCTGCCGGCCGGAATCCTCATTCCGGCCGATATCCCGACCCGCGCGCGCCAACGCTCGCCGCGGACAGAATTCGAAGAAAAAGCGACCTATCACAGTCGAAACATTTCCGAATGGCGTTCCATGCGGGCTTTTGACGCCTTGGCGGAATGAATTCGGCGAGCGTCCTTGCCGGGCTTGCGTTTGCGATCGGGATCGAATACTCGGCGCTATGGGCATACCCGGATGCGCCAGACGCGGCAGGCTCAAAAGTGAAACATTCCGCGCTTGCAGGGCCTGCGTTCGGAATGTCAGGCAAGTGTATGAATGCAAAGAGGAAATCCATCCGCATATCGCGGATGTCCCGGCGCCATGCCGATCCACGCGTTTCAGGCTTGAAACATAAACCGCGTGCCGGGATCGGGCAGTCACGCCATGGCGCGTGAAGAATCCAACGGTCTCTTTGTGTTCATGCCGCATGCAGGATTGGCATCGCCGATGCGTGGTGTCGTCCGGATTGGTGCGGTCGGCCAACCGTTCCTCGTTACTTCAGGAGGATTTCATGCGTAAAACTTTATTGGCGTCCGCTGCGTTTCTCGCCTTGGGATGCAGCGGCTACGCGATAGCGAATCCATGCAGCAGCGATACCAGTTCGACATGCAGCCAGAAAGCCGATGACGGTTCGAACACTCTCACCAACACCGTCAACTCAAGCCAGACCAGCACCACCGGGTCCAATGCGAATGAAGTTTCGCCCGGCGCGAGTGTCTATCAGGATTCGTACAACAGCACCAAGGTCGTCGCGCTCAGCAAGCTCGACGGCTACGTCAGCAACGTCCAGGTCTGGGGCATCGGCAACCACGCGACCAACTCGGGCAGCGCGGCCGGCGGAGGCGGCGGCAAGGGCGGCAACGGGTCTGGCTACGGTGGCACGGGCGGTAACGGCGGCGGCGGCGGCGCGGGCGGCGACGGCGGCAAAGGCGGCAGCGCGCATAACGGCAGCGCGACGGCGGGCAACGCCAGCAATGGCAGCGCAACGGCCGGCACCGGAAATGCCGGCAAGGGCGGCAACGGCGGTTCATCCGTGGCCAATGGCGGGACAGGCGGCTCCGCCACGGCGAGCGGCGGCTACGGGTCCGGCAAGGGCGGCGGCGCAGTCGCGGCTTCGGTCGGCGTAGGCGGCGACGGCACGGGCAGCGGCACCGGCTGGGGCGGTGGCACCGGCACCGCCAATCCTGGTTCCGCGTGGGCCAGGAATCATGGCAGCGGAAGCGCGTCGGCATCGGCCGGCAGCGGCACCGGCACCGGCACGGGGACCGGCAGCGGTACGGGTAGCGGCACAGGCGGCGCAGGGTCGGCGGGTACGTCGACCGCTTCGGGCGGATCGGGCTCGGGCATGGGTGGCGCAGGCACGTCTTCGGGCGGAGCAGGCGGCTCGGGCGCGGCCGTTGCGGGCAACGGCGCTGCAGGCGGCGCAGGCACGGGCGGCAGCGCGACGAATGGCGGCGCGACGACGACGGCCAGCAACGGCAGCGCAACCGCGGGTAGCGGCGCAGTGGGCGCGATGGGCGGCGCGGGCGGCGCAGGCGGCATCGGCGCAGGCGGCACCGGTAACGGTGCGGTCGGCGGCGCGGGTGGCGCAGGCGGAGTCAATACGGTCGACGCGGGGACGTTCAACATGTCCAACGCGATGACGAGCGTCGGCCAGACCGCGGCGGGCATCATGGTCGCCAACCAGAACAGCGGCATGGCGTCGCTCATTCAGCAGGCCGTGACCGTGCAGGCGAACCTGACCGTAGGACGTTAGAAGGCCGGTTGGTCCTGGCGAGTCGAATGCATGGACGCGGGCGCATGCGATCCCGCGGCTTGCGTTCCATCGCCGGACGGAAGGACTGCCGGCGAGGGCGGGATGGCTGAACGGCCGTCTCGCTCCCGTTGGCGCAGGCCGGGCTGATTTCCGTCGATCGACGGTCACGCGGATTCCGCTCCCTGTGCGTCGGGTTCGAGCCGACTCGCGCAGGGACCAAGGAGACAGCCATGCGAATCCGAACGGCACTTTCGCTGGTGATATTGCCTGCGGCGCTGCTGCCGGGCCTGACGGCCCATGCCGCGGATGACGGGGCACGAACCGTTGCGGTGGAGGCAGCCGCCGGCGTGGCGCCGCCAGCCGTACCTTCCCCACCCACCGCGCGCGCGGATCAGGCCGCTCCGGCCGAGGCCGCCGCACCCCCTGCGACCGGCGCCGCGACCGCGCAAGCGGGCAGCTTCGGCGTCGCGATGACGCCCGACCAGCTCGACGAGCATCGGGGTGGCGATGCGCTGATCGGCCAGAACTATCTGACTGGCGCGGTGACCGACAACGTGGCGAACCGGGTGTCGACCGGCTCGAATTCGATCGCCGACGGCTCGTTCGCCAATTCGAGCGGTCTGCCGACAGTCATCCAGAATACCGGCGCCAACGTGTTGATTCAGAACGCGACGGTGCTCAACGTGCGCTTCGGGAACTGAGCGATGAGACAGGTTGCCGCAGCGTGCATCGCGGCGCTCGCGTACGCGCTATCCGGCCCGATTGCACGGCCGGACGAGATGACGGTCGTCGATCCGACGGGCGCCGGCTATGCGATGCACGTCACGAGTCTCAAGGAAGCGCGCTTCAAGCGCACCGTCAAGCAGCAGTTCGATTTCAGCTGCGGGTCGGCTGCCGTCGCGACGCTGCTGACTTATCAGTACGACTATCCGATGACCGAGCAGACCGCCTTCGCCCAGATGTGGGAGAACGGCAATCAGGAGAAGATCCGCCGGCAGGGCTTCTCGCTGCTCGACATCCGGCGTTTTCTCGGCGCGCACGGCTTCGTCGCGGACGGCTACGAGCTGCCGTTGCAGACGCTCGCCAAGACGCACACGCCGGCGATCGTGTTGATCACCGAGCACGGCTACCACCATTTCGTGGTCGTGAAGGGGCTGCGTGACGGGCGTGTGCTCGTCGGCGATCCGGCCACCGGCACGCGGCCGATGTCGCTGGCGAGTTTCGAGCAGAAGTGGGAAGACCACGTGATTTTCGTGATTCACAACCGGCCCGAGCTGGCAGTGTTCAACGACCCGCGTGACTGGCGCGTCGCGCCGAGCGCGCCGCTCTACACCGGCATCGCCCGCGACGGCCTGTACAACGTCGTGATGCCGAAGCATGGCCCGAGCGACTTTTGAGGACCGTCATGAGATCCGAGACCAGGAAGATCGCCGGCATCGCCGCGATGGTGTGCGGCGGGGTGACGTCCGTGAGTGCGGCAGCGATGCAGGACGGCGTGCCGTCCGCAACCGTCGAGCCTGTCGCGCAGACGAGCGGTGTCGTGCCGGCAGCCGGCACGAACGCGGGCGCCGATATGGCGCCCGCGGAGTCACGAGCCGGGGGGGCGCCGGGCCTGCGTGCCGAGCCGCTCGGGATGGCGGCGTGCGCGGCCGGGCCGCCGGCCTCGGAACCGGGCGCCGCACAGGAACGGAGCTGGCCGGCAGCCGACGCGATCGCGCTCAGCGACGCGCGCCTCGATGCGATGCGCGGCGGCTTCGATATGCCGAGCGGCCTGAAGGTTTCGTTCGGCGTGTCGCGTGTCGCGTTCGTGAACGGCAATCTGGTCGCGTCGACCAGCTTCAACATCCCGGACATCAGTCATATCACGGCGCAACAGGCGCAGGCGCTGGCGGCCGCCAATGCGGGCGGGCTGATCCAGGTCGGCGCCGGCAACACCGCGCAGCCCGCCGCGCTGCCGGCGCTGACCGGCGCGGTGATCCAGAACACGTTGAACAACCAGCAAATCCAGGCGATGACGACGATCAATACGACCGTCAACACACTGTCGATGTTCAAGAACCTGAACGTGATGTCGACGCTGAGCCATGCGCTGCTCGGCGCGTTGCCGGGACGATGACGGCTCGGCGCGCGACCGATGAATGGCTGATAAGCGGGCAGCGGCCCGCCGTCGGCGCCGTCCGGCGATCAGAACGCAATCGGCACGCGTAGCGTCATGACCACGTCCGGCGTGTCGCGCGTGAGACCGGCGCCGATCGAAAGATTCAGCGTGGTCTTCGGCGACAGCCGGTACGAGTAACCGACGAGCAACGTGCCGAGTATCACGCGCACCGAGCTGGGGACCGTCTGGCCGTTCTGTTTCGTGGGCAGCACGATACTCTGGTCGTAGCCGAGGCTCACCGACGCTTTCTCGTTCAGCGCGAGGCCCATGCCGATATTGAAACCCCAGATGTCGCCGGGCTGCACCTTGCCGACGAAGTCCTTCTGGCCATCGAGAATCGTGAGGCTGAGATTGTCGCGGCTGAAGCTGTGCAGATAGCTCACGTTGCCGAAGAACACCACCGGGTCGGACGGAAAGAGCCACGTGAGGCCCGGCTGGATCGCGTAGAAGCCGGAGCCCGTCGGTTGCTCGAGCGGCAGGCCGGTGCCGGTCGCATTGCCGACGCAGCGCGTGACGCAGTCGGTGACGACGTCGAACGGGCTCTTGCCGGTGGCCGTCTTGAAGCGCAGCCAGCCGATGTAATAGAACTTGTCGGGGCCGCCGGTATTGAACTGGTAGCGCAGCGTCATTTCGACGTCGCCGAGGCCCTTGCCGTGGCTGTTGAACGCGTTGTCCTGGGCCGTACCGGTGAAGATCTCGCGGCTGATCGTGTCGTTTGTCGAGTACACATAGGGGATACGGACTTCGACTTCCATCCGGTTGGTGATCCCGTAGCGCACCGCGACCGCAGCCGTCAGCGTGGTGGTCTTGACTTCCCGCACGTCGACCAGGCCGATCAGCAGCGCCGGGATGATCGTGTAGCCGACGAGTGCGACGCGGTCCGACGACGAATAGCTGAACTGAAGCGATGGCTCGACGACGAACTTGTGCTTCGGCGTCAGCACGCCGGGCTGATCGAAGATCGGCGCGACGGGTGGCGGCGCGGTGTCCGGCACCGGCGCCTGGCCGACCGGCTGGCTTGGCGGCGCGGCGGACCCGGCCGCGGATTGCACGTTGCCGGGGGCATTGCCTGCCGTGCCGCCCGGGGCGCCGGTATCGGGCTGCGGCGCTGCGTCGCCGGAGCCGCCGGCGTCCCCGGGGCCCGTGCCGCGCCGGGCCGCGAGTTCCCGGTTGTCCAGCGCCCGGCTCAGGCGCGAGAGACTGGCTTCCTCGTTGGCCAGCCTGCGCTTGAGCGCGTTCAGTTCCTGCTGATGGTGATCGACTTCCTGGCGCAGTGCGGAAATGTTCTCCTGCGTCGACTGGGCGTCCAGCGACTGGGCCTGCGTTTCGGCCTGAAAGAGCAGCACGCTTGCATAGCTGATGGCTTGGATGCAGCGAAATGGCATGCGCTTCACGGTGCGCCTCCACGATCGGGCCCGCGGTTCTCTCCCCGGTGCACGCCGACGGCAGGCCGCGCGCGCGTTGCCCCGGATCGCTTCGCTTCGCGTCACGTCACGCGAGCGCTGAACGCGCGTCACATCGCACGCGAGCCAAAGGATCTCTCCGGCCGCATCGATGTGCGTGATCGAACGCAATGAAACTTCGGCAGCGAGGCCGCGCGCCGACACTGGTTTGTCGTGTGCACAACGTCCCCACGACGTCACGTCCCGCCGGCCGAACGACACGGCGACACCTGTTTCGCGGGGACTTCCGTCAAACCGAATGCACGTTTCGAGCCTGTGCGCACGGGCCGAGCGGCATGTTCATGGGGGTGTTTTCCCGTGTACCGGCGGGCATTGTTCCGACCAGACGATGCACGGGGCCGGCCGACGTCGCCGGAGACGCGGTCGCGTCAGTGCGGGACGGATTCGCGGGTGGGCATCCGCGTGCCGGCGGTTTCCGCGCGTTGTGCATCCGCCAGGATCAGATCCGCGCCTTTCTCCGCGACCATCATCGTCGGCGCGTTGATGTTGCCCGACGTGATGTTCGGGAACACCGACGCATCGACGATCCGCAGCGCCTGCAGCCCGTGCACGCGCAGCGATGCATCGACAACCGACGTCGCCGCATCGGGCCCCATCGCGCACGATCCGCACAGGTGGTAGATCGAACCCGATTGTTCGCGGAAATACTGCAGCATCGCTTCGTCGGAGTCGACCTGCGGCCCCGGCGAGATTTCCTCGACGGTCATCGACTTCAGCGCCGGCGCGCGCATCAGCGCACGGATCACCTTGCTGCCCTGCACGGCTTCGTCGAGATCCTTCTGCGTGGTGAGCGCGTTGATGCGGATCTTCGCGGCGTCTTCCGCGCGGTTCGACGCGATCTCGATCGTGCCGCGGCTGGTCGGCCGGCACGGGTTGAACGCGATCAGGAAACCCGAATACGGCTCGGGCTTGATGCTCGCGCGGTCGCTCTTCGGAATCCGGTACGACAGCGGGTTGAAGTAAAGCTGGATGTTCGGCTCCTGCGTGTCGGCCGTGCCGCGGAAGAAACCGCCGGCCTGGTTCACGCTCATCGCGAGCGGGCCGCGCTTCGTCAGCAGGTAGCGCAGCCCGATCTTCATCTTGCCGAGCAGCGTGCCCATCTCGTCGTTCAGCGTCGGCCGGTTTGCCTTGAAGTAGAAGCTCACGCACAGGTGGTCCTGCAGGTTGCGGCCGACCGCCGGCAACGCATGCACGAGCGGCACGCGCTCGCGCGCGAGCAGCGCCGGATCGCCGACGCCCGACAATTGCAGCAGCTTCGGCGTATCGACCGCGCCGGCCGCGAGGATCACCTCGCGCGCGGCGACGAGCGTTTCGTCGCCGTGCTCGCCCGCGACGACCACGCCGGTCGCGCGCGTGCCGTCGAACGTCACGCGCCGCACGAGCACACCCGAGCGCAGCGTGAGGTTCGCACGGCCCAGCGCGGGCCGCAGGTACGCGAAGCTGCTCGAACAGCGTTCGCCGTTCTTCGTGTTCAGGTCGTAGATGCCCGCGCCTTCGAACTGCGCGCCGTTGAAATCGTCGGTGCGCGGCAGGTTCAGCTGCGCGCAGCCGTTCAGGAACTCGTGGACGATCGGATGCACGTCGGCCTTCATCGACGTGATGTGGATCGGCCCCGTTGCGCCGTGATGCTGCGGATCGGTCGCGCCGGCCGCGTGGGTTTCGAGCTTGCGGAAGTACGGCAGCACGTCGTCGTACGCCCAGCCCGGATTGCCGGCATGGGCCCAGTCGTCGTAGTCGCTGCGCTGGCCGCGCACGTAGACCATCGCGTTGATCGAGCCCGACCCGCCGACCACCTTGCCGCGCGGGCAGTACAGCTTGCGATCGGCGAGCTGCGCTTCGGGCTCGCTGTAATACATCCAGTTGTAGCGGCGGTTGTAGTAGGTCTTCGTGAAACCGACCGGCACCTTGAACCAGAACGACGCGTCGCGCTCGCCCGCTTCGAGCAGCAGCACCGAATGCCGGCCCGATTCGCTGAGGCGGTTCGCGAGAATGCAGCCGGCCGAGCCCGCGCCGACGATGATGTAGTCGTAAGTCATGGTCGCGTTGTTCCTGGTCAGCCCTTCGCGGGGGCGAGATCCTTCACGTCGACGGGTTTGTCGCCCATCTGCAGGTGCAGCCGTTCGCCGGTGTAGGGCGTGTGCCGCTTCACGACGTCCATGTCGAGCTCGATGCCGAGGCCCGGCTCGTTCGACGGGATGATGTAGCCGTCTTCCCAGCGGATCGGCGTCTTCACGACCTCCGAATGGAACCCGCCCCACGTCATGATGCTTTCCTGGATCAGGAAGTTCGGCGTGCAGGTCGCGAGCTGGATGCTCGCGGCCGCGCCCACCGGCCCGTTGTACAGGTGCGGCGCGATCTGCGCGTAGTGCACTTCCGCGAGCGTCGCGATCTTCTTCGCTTCGAGCAGGCCGCCCACGCGCGCGACGTTCAACTGCAGGATCGACGCGCCGCCCGCCTGCAGCAGCTTGTGGAATTCGTACTTGGTCGTCAGGCGCTCGCCGGTCGCGATCGGAATCGACGTGTGTTTCGCGACTGCGGCGATCGCTTCTTCCTGGCCCGGCGGCACGGGTTCCTCGAACCACAGCGGATCGTATTTTTCGAGCCGCTTCGCGAGCCGGATCGCCGACGACGGCACCATCTGCCCGTGCGTGCCGAACAGCAGGTCGGCCTTGCTGCCGACCGCTTCACGCACGCGACGGCAGAACAGCTCGCAACGGTCGAGCACTTCGAGCGACAGCTGGTGGCCCGAATACGCCGTGTACGGGCCGGCCGGATCGAACTTGACGGCCGTGAAGCCGAGCTTCACGTTCTCGGCCGCGCATTCGGCCGCGAGGTCGGGATCGTCGTAGTCGTATTCGCCTTTCGCGTTCTTCGGGTACAGGTACGTGTACGAGCGCAGCCGTTCGTGGATCCTGCCGCCGAGCAGTTCGTACACGGGCTTGCCGGCGGCCTTGCCGATGATGTCCCAGCACGCCATCTCGAGGCCGCTGACGACGCCCATCATCGTGAGGTCGGGCCGCTGCGTGAAGCCGCTCGAATAGGTCTGGCGGAACAGCCGCTCGACGTGGTGCGGATCGTGGTTCAGCAGGTAGCGGTCGAACACGTCGTCGATGATCGGGCCCATCGCCTTCGGATGGAACGTCGCCGAGTAGATCTCGCCGACGCCTTCGATGCCGTCGTCGGTCTTCAGCTTCACGAAGATCCAGTACATCCCGCCGATATGCGGCGGCGGCACGGCGACGATGTGGGTTTCGAGCGAAACGATCTTCATGCGGACTCCTTGAGGCGGTTGAGGCGGTATTTGAGGAACGCGGCGGCACCCGCGCCGCAGAGCGCGATGGCCGCGATATAGCCGAAATAGAGCTGGTAGCCGTGCGCGCCCGGGTAGGTCTGCGTCACGTAGCCGTTGATCAGCGGCACGAACACGTCGGGCGAATAACCGAGCACCGAGATCAGGCCGATCGCGAGGCCCGCGCAATGCGTGGGCACCTTGCAGTCGTCGAGCAGCGACCAGTACAGGCCGCGGATCGCATAGGTGAGGATGCCGATGAACAGCACGAGCACGACGAGCATCGCCTGCGGGCTGTGCGGCGGCGCGGCGATCAGCCCGACGAGCGACAGCGCGGCGAGCACGAGTGCCCAGAACAGCACGGACACCTTCGATACGCGGTCGCCGAGGAAGCCGCCGCCGATGCCGCCGACGGGACGCATCCACAGCTTGAGCGTCGTGATGAAACCGGCCGCCGTCGCGCTAAGCCCGAAATTGCCTTCGTGCAGGTACGCGGAGAAGCTGTAGGTCGCCCAGAACACCTGATAGCCGCAGAACACGATCGCCGCGACGAGCCACAGCTCGGGAATCGCCGCGAGTGTCTTCAAGTCGGTCAGCACGCTGCCTTTGCGGCGCTCGGTGGCCGCCGCGCGATCGTTCGCGCGGGACGGATCCTTCACCAGCGCAAGCAGCACGCCGAGCGCGATGCAGAAGAACGCATACAGGTGCACGACGAGCTTGAAGCCGGCCGCATCGGTGCCGCCGCGCGCTTGCGTCACGTACGCGAACAGCGTGATCGCGATCGTCGCGAGCAGCGCCTCGACGAGCCCGCGGCCGCCGTCGAGCAGCCCGAAGAAGCGGCCCTGTTCGTCGGGGCCCGCGATCATGTTCACGCGCTTGATCACGGCCGCCCAGAACGTGAGGCCGGTGGTCAGCCCCCAGCCGCCAAAGATCAGCACGAGCAGGTTGAACGACGGCCCGGTCGCGTAGACGAGCCCGAGCGCGCCCGTCGCCAGCAGCGAGAAGCAGATCAGCCAGCGCGGCGACAGGCGGTCGGCGAGCCAGCCGCTCGGCAGGTAGCTGACGAGAAAGATCGTGCCGAGCGACGAATACAGGTAGCCGAGCTGCACGTCGTCGATACGGAAGAACTGCAGCATCGTCGGCTGATACACCTGCCGCAGGTACAGCATCGGGTAGATCGCGCCTGCGGCGATCACGAGCAGCAGCAGTTGCAGGTAGCGTTGCGCGCGCGAGTCGGGCGACGCGTGCGTTTTGTCGTGCAACGCGAGCGACGCGGCGGGCGTCGACGGTTGGGTCGGCATGATGTCTTCCTCCATCAGACTTCCTTCAGGCGGAGTCTGCAGATTTGTTTTGTGTTCGATCGGATCAGGGGCGGCGCGCGCGGCGTGGTGTCGGGATGCGCGCGCCGGAAACGGAGCGTCGGTGCGGCGTCAGTACTTCATGACGACGAGGCGCGTCTGCGTGAATTCGAGCATTCCGTGCTTGCCGTCGTCGCCGCCGAGGCCCGAGCGCTTCCAGCCGGCGTGGAAGCCCTGGTACGGATCGGCCGGCGTGCGGTTCACGTACAGCTCGCCCGCCTCGATCGCGTTCGCGACGGTCATCGCGGTGCGGTATTGCTCGGTGTAGAGCACCGACGACAGCCCGAACTGGTGGTCGTTCGCGAAGCCGATGGCCTCGTCGATCGTCGAGTAGCGCAGCACGGGCATGATCGGGCCGAAGGTTTCCTCCTGCACGATCTCCATGTCCTGCCGGCAGTTCGTCAGCAGCGTGGCCGGGTAGAAGAAGCCGGGGCCGTCGGGGATCGCGCCGCCGGTTTCGAGCGTCGCGCCTGCCGCGATCGCGCGTTCGACCATCCCGTGGATGTGCGCGCGTGCCGATGCGCTGACGAGCGGGCCCATGTTCGACGGATCGGCCGCGCGGTTGCCGCTGCGTACGGCGCCCATCTTTTCCTTCAGCAGCGCGACGAAGCGGTCGTGCACGCTGTCGTGCACGTACACGCGTTCGATGGCCGTGCACAGCTGGCCGCAGTGGGTCGTCTTCGATGCGACGAGCGCGGCGGCCGCGCGTTCGAGGTCGGCGTCGGGCTCGATGATCGCGGGCGTCTTGCCGCCGAGTTCGAGCGACGGTTTCGCAATGTTCGCCTTGCAGTAGTCGAGCACCTTGCGGCCGGCGTTCACGCTGCCCGTCAGCGTGATCATCCCGACCGCCGGATGCGTGCACAGCGCCTCGGCCGTCGCGTGGTCCATCGTCAGGATGTTGATGACGCCGGGCGGGAAGCCCGCATCGTCGGCGGCCTTCGCGATCTCGAACGCGGACACCGGCGTGTGGTTGCTCGGGCGCACGACCACCGTGTTGCCGGCGATCAGCGCGGGCGCGATCTTGCGCAGCAGCGTGTAGACGGGATAGTTGAACGGGATCAGGCACGCGACGACGCCGATCGGCTCGCGCTGCAGGAACAGGTTCTCGTCGGGCGTGTCGCTCGGGATGATCTCGCCCTCGATCCGGCGTGCCCACTCGGCGTGGTAGCGCGTGATCTGGCCGGCGTAGACGGCTTCGTTCGACGCGTCCTCGACGCTCTTGCCGGATTCCTGCGCGAGCGCCGCGCCGATCTCCGGCGCGCGGGCGGTCAGCGCGTCGGCGAAGCGGTGCAGGTAGGTGGCGCGCTCGGCGCTCGGCAGCTTGCGCCACGCCTTCTGCGCGGCGGCCGCGGCATCGACGGCGGCGAGCGCGTCGGCCGGCGTCGCGGCCGGCACGCGCGCGAACGGCGCTTCGGTGGCGGGATTGTGGACGACGATGAACGCGTCGTTTTCCGGGACGGCGAAACGGCCGTTCACATAGTTGCGTTCGGTGCGCATGAAGTGACTCCTCCGATGGATGCGGGCGGATCGCTTCGAGTGGCGACACGCGCGTAACGGGATAGAGGCCATTCTCTTCATGCGTTTAGCGCACGACAAACGACTTATTTTCGCGCCGAGCATGAGAAAAACGCACGTTACTTGGCGAATCGGCCGGAATCGCCCGTCCGGCAAGGCGGGTATGGCGGTGGCGGGATGCGGCGCGGGCGGTGGTCAGGCCGCGTTTTCCGACTGGTCCGAATGCGGGCGGGCGCGGAAGGCGCTAAGGTGTCGCCCGCGGGCGCCGGCCGGGGCGGAGCGTGTGCTAGGCCAGCGGCACCTGCGGCAGCGGCGACGACGGTTCGAGGTGGCGCTTCGCGAGCCACACTTCCTGCTGCAGCCAGTCGCGAAACTGCACGATGTGGGGCAGGTTCGTCTGCTCGGGCCGCGTGACGAACCAGTATGACTGGTGGCCGTCGACGTGGACGTTGAGCACCTGCATCAGTTGCCCGGTCGCGAGTTCGCGCGCGACCATGTGGCGGTCGGCGATCGTGATCCCGAGGCCGTCGATCGCAGCGCGGATCGCATGGTCGAGCAGGTCGAATTCGTAGCCGCCGCGCGTGTCGACGTCGGTGATGCCGGCTGCCTTCAGCCAGTGTTGCCAGGTCAGGTAGCGCTGGTCGTCGGTCGCGAGCACGTGCAGCAGCGTGAAGCGGTTCAGGTCGATCGGCGCGCCGTCCTGGCGCAGCCGCGCATACAGCGCGGGCGCGCAGACGGCGATATGCTGCTCCTGCATCAGCAGCGCGTTGTCGAAGCCGTCCCATTCGCCGTCGCCGAAGCGGATCGCGCAGTCGAGCACGCGCGATTCGCCGAGGCTGTCGTGAATGCGGGTCGTGAGGCTCAGTTCGAATTCGGGATGCGCATCGCGCAGCCGGCCGAGACGCGGCATCAGCCAGCGCGCGGCGAAGGTCGGCGGCACGTTCGCGCGCAGGCGGTTCAGGTGGGTTTTTTCCTGCAGGCTGCGCACGGTCAGCTCGATCTTGTCGAACGACTGCTGCAGCGCGCGCAGCAGCACGCGGCCGGCTGCCGTCAGTTCGAGCTGGTGATGGCGGCGCTCGAGCAGGGTTTCGCCGAGCTGGCCTTCGAGCTGGCGGACCTGGCGGCTCACCGCGCTCTGCGTGACGTTGAGCAGTTCGGCCGCGCGCGTGAAGCTGCCGGTGCGGCCGGCCATCTCGAAGGCTTTCAGCGCATTCAGCGCCGGCATCTTGCGTCTCACGGGGCGGTGTCGTGTCGGGTGCGGGATGGTTATTGTAGGCGGGACGGGGCGACGCGTGATGCAGTGGCGGGCCGGGCCTCGGGGTTTTCACGGTGTGACGGCCGGCGCGCTTTTCTGCGATAAAGCTGCCCGCACGATGGCCGGCGGTGCCGGCCGGCAACAGAACGAACGAGAGGAACACACATCATGCGACGCCTGCCATCGTTGATCGCGCTGCGATTTTTCGAGGAGACCGCGCGTCACCTGAGCTTCAATCGCGCGGCGGTCTCGCTGTGCGTGACGCAGGGCGCGGTGAGCCGGCAGATCCGGCTGCTCGAGGAAGCGCTCGGCGCGCGCCTGTTCGAGCGCGATCACAAGGGTGTGCGCCTGACCGATGCCGGCCAGCGGTTGCTGCCGTTCATCGGGCAGGCGTTCGACACGATCGAGCGAGGCGTCGGCGAAGTTGCCGCCGCGCGGCCGGGCGCGAAGCGGCGCCTGACGGTGTCGCTGCCGCCGACGTTTGCCACGCAGTGGTTTTCGCCGCGACTCGGCACGCTCGCGGAGGCGCTGCCCGACGTCGAGCTGTCGATCCGCACCGAGCCGGCCGACGATTGTCATTGCCACATCCGCTTCGGGCGCGCGGCGCGGCCCGGGATGCAATCGGAACTGCTGATGATGGAGCGGCATGCGCTCGTCGGCGCACCGCGTTATCGCGGCGATGCGCTCGACGTGTTGCTCGGCCGGCTGCCGTCGCTGCATGTGCTGCACGAGGGCAAGCGCCTGACGCTGTGGGCCGACTGGTGCGAGCAGGCGGGTGTGCCGGTGGCGCGGATCGGCGACGGCATCGAGTTCTCGACGCTCGAACAGGCGATCCGCGCGGCGCGCAAGGGCGCGGGGCTTGCCGTGGTCGACCTGAACATGATCGAGGAGGAGATCGGCGAAGGCAGCCTCGTGCGGCTGTCGCCGGTGCAGCCGATCGGGCCGTTCGGCTATTGGCTCGATGTCGAGCCGGAGAGCGTCGCGGTCGAGCATGTGATCGCGTTTGCCGCGTGGTTGCGGGAGCAGGCGGTGAGGCGGGGGTAGGGGTGGACGTTGACGATGAGACGTGGCTGACCAGGTCGTGGAAACAGTCGGATCAGTCTGCGCTTGTCTTGCCGTGCTTCCGGTCGCTGTATCTGTCAACGATCGTTACTGAGAGTGGAGATCGGCACGATCGCCAACGACTCGAGGCATACGCTTTCTTTCCATCGTTGCCGATTACGAGTCGGGATCCAGCCCGAAATGCATGAGCGTTTCGCGGCGGGCCATGGCTTCTGCTTCGGCGTCCGTGAAGATCGGCAACTGACACTTCAATGGATCGATGCGCCCCACGTTGAAGACGGCTCGCTGCGGCGGAGATGCGGCTGCGGCGGCTGCAGCCGCCGCTCGTGCGTCGTGCTCGACGGCGGACTTGCGCATGACGCGTGCCAGGCTGTGATGGAGTTCGCGCGTGACGAACGTGTCAAGGAGTCGGCGGGCTTCCGAGAGGCGAACGGGACGATGCTCGCTCATCGGGCGGCCACGCGTCGCTGCGGGCCGCGTAATCCGGAATCCGGTGATAGGCGTGTGCTTTGCGGTCATTCGTAAATCTCCTTTTCAATCAAGTATTCCTGCAACGTCTGCATGGACTTGCCGTGCGGTGTAACGTCGAAAGTCATCCAGCGATGTGATCCCGCTACGCGCCAGAAATCTCGCCCGAATCGCGTTGAGTAGAGCGCACGCAGCGTCCGTAGCGATCCGTCGGCCAGACCGGCCGGGTTCTCCTGGAAATACTGAAACAGTGCCGCTTCGTCGCCGTGCGGGGCGGGAATGGGTGCATCGAAGCCGAATCGCGGCCACGCGTAATAGCCAAACAGTCGGCGCCCGCCAGGCTTCGGTGCGACCTTGCGCCCGCCCGCCGCAAGTGTGCGGATCTGGGCGATCCCCAACGTATCGCATGCCCGAACGATTCGCCATAACATCACCGCGCCGAGTCCGGCGATCGCATGATCGACGAGATCGATTGTCCTGAGTTCGAGTGCGGATACGTCCGATTTTCGAACGACGGATACGCGATTCTCGGATCGGATCAACGCAGGGTGCGTGACGCTCAACGTCAACCTGTCCGCGCTGTCGAGATACGCTTGAATTTCCGATCCGGCCGGCGCTCCGCACAACGAAACGAGCAATTCGTCCGAAACGTCGCCGTCCACGCCTAGCAACGCAGCGATATCCAGATCGTTTCGATCGATCGCGAGCCGATCGTCGAAATACGTCGTCTCGTACGGCAGGACATGACTGAGATCGACACGCTGGGCGGGCATGGCTGCGGGCGCTGAGTGGAAAGCACCGAGCATATCGCCGCGCATCCGGTTCGCAGAGTCCGCCGAACGGCCAGTTCGAACACGCGGACGCAGGTGACGCGCGAGCCCGGCAGCGGTCTCGGCGAAGACGACGGCATCCGATGGATAGACCTTCAGGCCGGGTTGTGGCGTGACGATGCCTTCAATCATGATCGGCGTTCGCACCGGGAGAGCCCTGCAAGGCGACCTGAAAGCAGGCGAGAACAGGATGCGCGATTGGCGGCGTCTGCATTCGTGCCGATTCGACTGGAGTTCATTTCCTTGATAACTGTTGATAACCAGGTTACCCTTCATGCATCGAATTCAATCCCGTCGGGAGGTCGACATGATCAGTGCGGAACTGGGCCAGCAACTGGAGGCTTATGTCGCGAAGCTGGTCGAATCGGGGCGCTACGGGTCCAAGAGCGAGGTGCTTCGCGAAGGCGTGCGCCTGATTCAGGATCGCGAGGCGCAACTGAATGCGCTGGACGCGGTGATCGCGCGCAGCCTGGCCGATGCGGAAGCAGGACGCGGCGCCGATGCTCGGGAAGTATTCGATCGCCTCGAAGCGAAGTATCGGGCACAGGCGAATCGTCAGGCATGACCGTCCGCCTGTCGGACTTCGCGATTGCCGAACTCGAAGCGATTGCGGATTACATCGCACGTGACAATCCGCAACGAGCCGTGACCTTCGTGCGGGAGATTCGCGACAAGTGTCTGGGCCTTGCCGGGATGCCGCTGGCGTTTCCGCTGGTGCCGCGCTTCGAGCGTCACGGTGTGCGACACCGCGTGTACGGCAACTACCAGATCTTCTATCGGGTCGTCGGCGATCCGCCGACGCGGATCGATATTCTTCACATCCTGCACGGCGCGCGCGATTACGCGTCGATTCTCTTCTGAGCGATTACACGCATCGCGTATTGTCGGGAAGGTAGAAAAACGGCCGGCTAGAATGCACGAACCCGGCCTCGGCCGGGTTCGTTCGAATCACAATCCGCATTCCGCATTACCGCCGCACATAAGCGGCGTGTCGATGCGAAAGCGCTTGTGCACATCGCCACAGGCAGGCACGACGCCTGCCTCCATCGTCAATGCCCCGACGCCTCCTCGAGCGTCAGATGCTTCGTCTCCGGCGCCCACGCGATCGACACGATCATCCCGACCAGCAGCACGCCCGCCAGCGCGAACATCGTCGCGTGAAAACCGAGCGTCGCGATGCCGACCGGCAGCAGGAACGTGCCGATCG
The DNA here is from genome assembly GCF_052952715.1 of Burkholderia sp. YIM B11467. Lineage (NCBI taxonomy): Bacteria > Pseudomonadati > Pseudomonadota > Betaproteobacteria > Burkholderiales > Burkholderiaceae > Burkholderia > Burkholderia sp. YIM B11467. The sequence continues at coordinate 850,669 of NZ_JBQVSQ010000001.1, read as the reverse complement.
CCGAACCGAGCCTGCTGCACGCGATCGCCAGGCCAACGCCGCACGCGCGCACTTCGGTCGGGAAGCATTCGGGCGGAAACACGCCGACGAGGTTGCTGAATGCCGACATCGTCAGCGTGAAGATCGCGAACGCGACGATCATCGCGATGGCCGCCGACGACGGCAGCACCGCCAGCGCGACGAGCGACGCGCACGTCACCGCGAACGACCCGATCAGGAAGCCGCGCCGCGACAGCCGGATCGTCAGCCAGATGCCGATCAGCGCGCCCAGCACGAGGAAGCCGTTCAGCAGCAGATCCGCGCCGAAGCCTTCGGCGAGGCCGATGGTCTTCAGGATCGTCGGCAGGAACGTGTAGATCGCGAAATACGGAATCACAAGGCACACGAAGAACGCGCAGTTGAAGATCGTCCGGCGGATCAGGTCGCGCTGGAACAGCCGGCCAAAGCCCGCATTCGCATGCGGCTCGGCCGAGCCGTCGAGCATCACGTGCGGCCCGAAATGCTTCGCGACGATCGCGCGCGCCTCCTTCACGCGGCCCTTGCCGAGCAGCCAGCGCGGCGATTCGGGCGTGCCGATCCGCAGCACCAGCACGATCAACGCGGGCAACGCGGCCGACGCGAGCAGCCAGCGCCATGCGTCGGGCGCGGCGTCGCTGTACGCGAGGCCGAGCACGTTCGCGGCGACATAACCGATCGTCCAGATCACGCTGAACGAACCGAGCAGCGCGCCGCGATGCTTGCGCGGCGAGAACTCGGCGAGGATCGCGTGGCCGACCGTGAAGTCGCCGCCCATCCCGAAGCCGATCAGCACGCGCAGCAAGCACAGCTCGAGCGGCGAGCTCACGAAGAACTGCGCGAACGCGGCCGCGGTGATGATCACGAAGCTCGTCAGGAAGATCTTCTGCCGGCCCATCCGGTCGGACAGCCAGCCGAACACGAGGCTGCCGAAGAAGATGCCGATCAGCGCCGAGCTGCCGATCATCCCCATCCAGAACGCGTCGATCGGCATCTGCTTGCCGAGCGCGGCGAGTGCGTAGCCGATCGTGCCGAGCGTGTAGCCCTCGGTGAAGTGCGCGCCGAACGTCAGGCCGGCGATCTTCACGTGGAAACGGTTGAGCGGTACGTCGTCGAGTGCGATGGGGCGGTGCGGCGCATCGGCGCCGCGCGACAGCGGCAGCGCGCGGGCGGTGCCGGATTGAACGTTGGCTTGGGTCAAGCTGCCTCCGGATTTGTCATGCATGCGGCGCGCGGGCGTCGGACGACGCCGCGAAACCGTGCGAGGCGCCGCGCGGCCAGGCGGCGCGCGGCGCGGATCGACCGCGGAGAGCGGTCGGGGGTCAGCGGCCGAGGCCGGCCATCAGCGTGTACTTGAGTTCCACGTATTCGTCGAGGCCGTACTTCGAGCCTTCGCGGCCGAGCCCCGATTGCTTGACGCCGCCGAACGGCGCGACTTCGGTCGAGATGATCCCGTCATTGACGCCGACCATCCCGCTTTCCAGTGCACCCGACACGCGCCACGCGCGGCCGAGGTCGCGCGTGTAGAAATACGCGGACAGCCCGAACGGCGTGTCGTTGGCCGCGGCGACGGCTTCGTCCTCGGTCGTGAAGCGGAAGCAGCCTGCGACCGGGCCGAAGGTTTCCTCTTCGGCGATCAGCATGCCGGCCGTCATGCCGGTCAGCACGGTCGGCTCGTAGAAGGTGCCGCCGAGCGCGTGGCGCTTGCCGCCGGTGAGCACGTTCGCGCCCTTCGCGGTGGCATCGGCGACGTGCCGCTCGACCTTGCCGAGCGCCGCTTCGTTGATCAGCGGCCCCTGGTCGACGTCGCCCGCGAGCGCGTTGCCGACGCGCAGCTTGCGCACGGCGTCCGCAAGCTTGCGCGTGAAGGCGTCGTACACGCCGTCCTGCACGAGGAAGCGGTTCACGCACACGCAGGTCTGGCCCGTGTTGCGGAACTTCGACGCGATCGCGCCTTCGACCGCCGCATCGAGATCGGCATCGTCGAACACGATGAACGGTGCGTTGCCGCCGAGTTCGAGCGACAGCTTCTTCAGCGTGTCGGCCGACTGCTTCGCGAGCAGCTTGCCGACCCGCGTCGAGCCCGTGAACGACAGCTTGCGCACGACGGTCGAGCTCGTCAGCGTCTCGCCGATCGCGACCGCGTCGCCCGACACGACGTTGAACACGCCGGCCGGTACGCCCGCGCGCTCGGCGAGCACCGCGAGCGCGAACGCCGACAGCGGCGTTTCCTCGGACGGCTTCAGCACCATCGTGCAGCCGGACGCGAGCGCGGGGCCGGCCTTGCGCGTGATCATCGCGAGCGGGAAATTCCACGGCGTGATCGCCGCGACGACGCCGATCGGCTCGCGCGTGACGACGATCTGCGTGTTCGGCTTCGGGCTCGGGATCACGTCGCCGTACATGCGCTTCGCTTCTTCCGCGAACCATTCGAGAAAGCTCGCCGCGTAGGCGACTTCGCCGCGCGCTTCCGCAAGCGGCTTGCCCTGTTCGCGCGTCAGCAGCTCGGCGAGCGCGTCGCGGTGTTCGAGCATCAGCTCGCCCCAGCGCTTCACGCGGGCGCCGCGCTCCTTCGCGGTCAGCGCGCGCCACGCGGGAAACGCGTGCGCGGCCGCGTCGATCGCGCGCTGCGTGTCGTCGGCGCCGCCTTTCGCGACCTTCGCGATCGTCTCGCCGGTCGCGGGATTCAGCACCGGATAGGTCGCGTCGCTCGCGCCATGCGATTCGTGCCATTCACCGCCGATGTAATGGCCGGTTCTCAGAAATTCGCTCATCGTGTGTCGTTCCCTCAGTGCTTCAGTCTGCCGCGAAACTGCCCTGCGCCGGACGCGACTCGCGCGCGATGCGCTTGCCGGCCGTGTAGTCGTTGATCAGGTCGCACGGCGTGTAGTTGCGTTCCAGTTCGTGCAGCTCTTCTTCGGTCAACCGCGTTTCGAGCGCGCCGAGTGCGCTGTCGAACTGCTCGACGGAATCCGCGCCGACCAGCATGCTCGCGATGCCGGGCCGGCTCAGCACCCACGCCTGCGCGATCTGCGCGGGCGGCACGCCGCGCCGCTTCGCAACCTTCGCGACCGATTCGGCGATCGCGAGCGACGACGCGTCGCCGTACATCTGCGCGGTGAAGAAGTCGGTCTGGTTGCGCGTCGATTGCGGCTCGCAGGTCAGCAGGCCGCGCGCGAGCGGGCTGAACACCGACACGCCGACGCCCTGGTCGATGCAGTACGGCACCATCTCGCGCTCTTCCTCGCGATACGCGAGGTTCAGCTGCAGCTGCATGTTGATCGGCTTGTCCCAGCCGTTGCGCTCGCACGCCTGCATGATCTTCGCGAACTGCCACGTGTACATCGTCGATACGCCGATGTAGCGCGCCTTGCCTGCGCGCACGATGTCGTGCAGCGCGCTCATGGTTTCCTCGACGGGCGTGTTCACGTCGAAGAAGTGCAGCATGAAGATGTCGACGTAATCCATCCCGAGGCGCTTCAGCGACCCGTCGATGCCGTCGAGCACGTGCTTGCGCGAATGACCGCCCGCGTTCGGGTAGCTGCCCATGTCGTAGCCGACCTTGGTCGTCACGACGAGCTCCTCGCGGCGCGCGTTGCGCTTCAGGATGCGGCCGACCACTTCCTCGCCGACGCCGGTCGAATAGAAATCCGCGAGATCGATGAAGTTGACGCCGGCATCGAGCGCGCGGCGCACGATCGGCTCGCTCTGCGCTTCGTCGAAGATCCACGGCTTCCACTCGGGCGTGCCCATGTTCATCGTGCCGAGACACAGGCGGGACACCTTCAGGCCGGACTGGCCAAGGCGGACGTATTCCATGCTTCCTCCTGGTGCGGCCTGGCCGGCCGCGCGTTGTCTGTCAGTTCTTTTTCGGTGTGTAGAACGGGTTCGACACGTCGCGCGCGGCGGCGAACACGGCGTCGCGATGCGGCAGCCCTTCCATCGCGGCGACGATCGCGTTGCGGCACGCGCGGTAGTTGTTCTCGAACACGGCGTCGAGATCGTCGGTCTGCGGGTTCACCCAGTTCGCCGACACGACGACCCAGTCGTTCTCCGCTTCGGGCGGCAGCGTGCCGTTCTCGAGCGCTTCGGCCACGGCCTTCGCGATGCCGGCCTGCGACGCGCCCCACGTGGCGTTGCCGTGGAAGTCGCTGGCGATCTGCGCCTTGTTCACGTACAGCGTGAGCGGCTTGGTCGGCACGCCCGGCTGCGCGATCACGACGAACGGCGCATGGCCGGCCGACGGCGTCGCGAGCGCGGTCGCGAATGCCTGCCCGGCCGGGCCGTTGCGCGGGCCGACCAGCACGTTGATGTGCGCGAGGTTGACGCCGGGGCCTTCGAAGCCTTCGCCGATGTAGAGCTGCCTGGGTTGGGATGCGGTCATTGCGGTGTCTCGTCGATAAGGTTGGTGTGAGGCGATTGTGGTGGGCCGCGGAGCGGCCGGTGAATCGATGTTTTCTGATCGAGGTATGAGTTTTCGTCGTCTCCGGGAAAGCCCTTGGCCCAGCGCGCAAACGCCCGCCGGGCGGGCCGCGGCCGCCGTCGTGACGGCTGGCGGAACGGCATCGGCGGGTGGACGTTCGCGTCCCGGCTCCGGGTTTGTCATACCCGGGCAGGGGTTGGAGGGCCGAGCGCATCTGGACAACAATCGGCGTACTCCGAGCCCTATCTTTCGTCTTCCCTTTTCTTTTCGAAAGCGAGTAATTCCGATGGCTGCCATTCAGAAGCCCGATTGGTCGAAGCTGAGTTCGCTCGATCCGGAGCTGATCCGGGCATTCGTCGCCGTCGTCGAAAGCGGCGGCTTCACCGCGGCGGCCCGGCAACTGCATCGCACGCAGTCGACGATCAGCCTGCGCATCCGCACGCTCGAGGAGCGGCTCGATACGCACCTGTTCATGCGCAACAGCCGGCGGCTCGAACTGTCGCGCGACGGCGAGAATTTCCTGATCCACGCGCGGCGGATCATCCAGGTGCAGAACGACGCGATCATCGCGTTGAAGCAGACGAGCAGCGACCGCGGCGTGGTGCGCTTCGGGCTGCCCGAGGACTATGCGGAGCTGTGGCTGCCGGACCTGCTGAAGTCGTTTTATGCGATGCGGCCGGGTGCGCGCCTGCACGTGCACTGCCGGACGTCGCTCGAACTGCTCGAACGGCTGCAGGCCGGCGAGCTCGACGTCGCGCTCGTCGTGCGGCACGGGCCGAACGTGGGCGGGCGGCTGCTCGGCCGTCACGACGTCGTGTGGGCCGCGCACCGGGATTTCGCGCTCGGCGCGCACGCGTCGGTGCCGCTCGCGCTGTTTCCCGAGACGTGCTGCTACCGGCAGCGCGGGCTGCAGGCGCTCGCGACGGCCGAGCGGCCGTATCACGTCGTCTATACGAGCCAGAGCCCGACCGGCATCAAGATCGCGGTGAACCACGGCGCGGCCGTGACGATGATCGATCGCTGCACGCTGCCCGAGAACTGGCGCGTGCTCGACGAAACGGACGGGCTGCCGCCGCTGCCGGCGGCCGATCTCGAACTGCATCGCTCGCCCGGCATCTGCGACCCGCTGACCGACGATCTGGTGTCGCTGATCGAATCGATGGTCGACGAGCGGCGACGCGCATCGCTCGAGGCGTTCGCGTAGCCGGGCAATTGCGAAGCGGGAGCGGGCGGGGCGGGCCACGCGGCACGGGGCCGGATCAATGCGTCCCGCATGCCGTTTTTTGCACTGCCTCCCCGTTTTTTTGCACGACGTTTATGCGGTCTCTTCTAAGCTGGGGATGTGTCGAACAGCCGAGACGGCTTCCGTCCGCTCCATGACCTTCATCCATCCCGTTCCCGCCTTCGATGTCGCCGGCCGCCAGTTGCGCGCCGGTGCACACAACAACGTCATTCCCTTCCCGCCGCCGCGCCCGCGCCTGCAGTTGCCCGTCACGCTGACGGCCGACTCCGGCGAGCATGCGCGCACCCGGCTCGCCGCGCTGCTGAATTCCCCGCTCGGCGTATACGTCGTCAGCGCGCGCGCCGTGCGCGACGTGATCCACGTGCACTTCGACATCGCGCCGGAAGACCTCGATTTCACGCTGCACATGCTGATCGCCCAGCAGGCCGACGCGGTGATCGGGCCGGTCGCGCGCCGGTTGCGGATCGGGTCGAAGGCCCGGTGAGCCGGGACATGCCGGTTGCGCGCCGCGTCGTGCGTGGCGCGGTTCCTGAATACGGAGTGCCTATGTACCTGACGGAAGAAGTGCGTACCGCGCGGCCGGCAAGCCGCCGCGTGCGGACGGCGTCGCTGCCGTCGAGCCAGCAGCTCGCGCGTCAGCTCGTGACGACGGTTCGCGTCGCCGAAGTGCTGCTGCATCAGGCGATCGTCGTACCCGACGGGCATCAGTGGTCGGTCGACACCGAGCGGGTCGACGCGGACGGCGGGCCGCTCGCGGCCTGGGAGACCTGCGTGACGTTGCGGATCGGCAAGGTGTTCGCGCCGGCGGTCAGCCCGGCCGCACGCGTCAACGATCCCGGCCAGGTCGCGGTCGAGATCCGTCTCTGTCTGCCTGAGCAGGCGTATCTGGCTGAGCGGCGCGTGAGCATCTTCGGCCGCCGCCATGGCAACCGGTTCGGCGCGACGCTGTCGGTCGCGTCGGGCGCGCAGTGGGGCTGGCAACGTGTGGAGCACGTCGCACCCGAACACCTGCACGTGCGCGGCGATACGCTCGAGGCACTGGTCGATGCGGTGGCCGCGAACGTCAATGCGGCGTTGGGTGCGGCGGGGTTCGGCGCGACGCGCTGATCACGCGTCGCCGGTTTGCCCGGTCTGCCGCTGCAGGTCTTCCATCAGCTGTTCCGCGAGAAAGTCGCACGGCGGCCGCTTCGATTTGGTGCTGCGCGCCAGGATCAGTTCGAGCGGCGGCAGGTCGGGCAGACCGTGCGAGCGGCCGAGCATCGACAGTTGCGCGGGAATCGCGCAGCGCGCGAGCGGCGCGACCGCGAGGCCGGCCTCGACCATGCTGAGCAGCCCGAGCAGGCTCGGGCTTTCATACGACGTGCGGTACGGCACCTTCGCGCGTTCGAGGCTGCGGATCGCGTTCTCGCGCGCGACGCTGCCCGGCATGAACACCGCGATCGGCAGCGGCCGTTCCTCCCACACGCGCGGCCCGTTCGTCATCGCGGCCCACGCCATCGGCTCGTGGCGGATGAAGTCGCCGGACAGCCCCTTGATGCGCGTGCCGCACACGAGATCGACGGTGCCGTCCTTGATCAGCGGCGCGAGCGCGCTGCTCGGCAGCCCCATCACCTGGATCTCGACCTTCGGGTAAGTGCCGGAGAATTTCTTCAGGACCGACGGCAGCAGCGACGACGCATAGTCGTCCGGCACGCCGATCACGACCTTGCCGGTCACTTCCGGCCGTACCACGGCCGCCCATGCCTCGTCGCGCAGCGCCAGCATTCGTCTGGCGAATCCCAGCAGCACCTCGCCTTCGCGCGTCAGCACGATGCTGCGCGGCTTGCGCACGAACAGCGGCCGCCCGATCGCGTCCTCGAGGCTCTTGATCTGCATGCTCACGGCCGACTGCGAGCGGTTCACGGCCTCGGCGGCGCGGGTCATGTTGCCCGTCTCCGCGACGGCGACGACGGTGGCAAGCACGTCGTGATCGAGCATCTTCATCGGTATCAGGAAAACTGAATGTAACGATCAACATTATGCGTTTTTATTGTTGCTGTGTGTCTGCCATAGTGCGATCACGCTGGCGCTCCGCCCGGCACGCAGGCTTGAACAGGGAAAAGTGGTGTCTCGATGATCGACCATCCGTTGCGCGCCGCACTGGCCGCGGAATTGCATGCCCGGCCGTTCCTGCGGCTCGCCGAAGCCGTGTCGCTCACGCATTACGCGATCTATGCGGACGGCCAGCCCGACATCCACGAAACGCTGCTGCACGCGCTGTGCCGCGACACGGGCATCACCGCGCCGCACGAAGGCGCGACGCACTACGCGGTGCAGTCGCCATGCGGCTGGCACCTGAAGTGGGAACGCCACACCGAATTCTCGACCTTCACGTTCGTCGCGCCGCGCCGCGACACCGGCTATTTCGACGATCTGGCGATCGAAGGCATTCCGTCCGCGTGGTTCGCGCGGCTCGCCGGCATCCGCTTCGTCGCGGTGCGGATGGAACTGCTGTCGGGCGACGCCGCGCGGCTCGTCTGCGGCGACCTGCGCCGCTGGATCGACGGGCCCGCGCTCGTCGGCAGCAACGTGCTCGGCGGCGGCAAGGTGTTCTGCGACTGGCATGTGCGCGACGACGGCTTCATGCGCTTTCTCGTCGTCGACGAGGATTTCCGCGAGGAGCAGGGCGGCCGCCTGCTGCAGCGTCTCTATGAAATCGAAACGTACCGGATGATGGCGCTGCTCGCGCTGCCCGTCGCGCGGCGAATGAGCCGCGAGCTCGACGAGATCCACGCGGCCTTGCATGCGTTGATGCAGCGAATGGACGCGAGCGGCGCCGACGGCGACGACGCGGCGCTGCTCGTCAAGCTCACGCATCTCGCGGTGCGGGTCGAATCGCTGGCGGGATCGGGCGCGCGCTTCAGTGCGTCGCGGGCGTACGAGAAGCTCGTGCTGGCGCGCATCCAGGAATTGCGCGAGGAGCGCATCGAAGGGATGCCGACGATCGCCGAGTTCATGGAGCGGCGTTTCGCGCCGGCGATGGAAACGTGCCGCAGCGTGTGGGCGCGCCACGAGCAGATCGCCGCGCGGATCGCGCGCGCGGTCGACCTGCTGCGCACGCGCGTCAATCTCGCTCAGGAAAAGGACGTGACGCGCCTGCTGGCGGGCATGGAGCGCACCGCGCGCAATCAGCTTCATCTGCAGCACGCGGTCGAAGGGCTGTCGGTGGCGGCCATTTCGTACTACGTGCTGTCGCTCGCGACGGCGGCGTTCAAGGCGCTGCACGTGATGAACCTGCCGGTCGATCCCGAACTGGCGGAAGGCCTGCTGATCGCACCGGTCGTGTTCGCGGTGATTCACATCACGCGGCGCACGCGTGCGCAGCTTGCACGATCGGAAGCCGCGCATGACGGCACGACCGTGCATGCGGCGACGTTGAAGCAGGCTGGTTAAAACATCGACAACATAATCAAGGTAAGGAGTGGAGATGACTTTTTCGCAGAAACAACCGGCGGCGTTCTTCAGTGGTTTCGATGCGTTTGACGAACCGTTGGCGGATGACGCGGGCGTGCCGGAGGAGGCGCGCGTGACGTCGTATCAGGCCGTGCTGCAGGAGCCGATGACGTCGCTCGTCGGGAATACGCTCGATCGGCCGGATGTCGCGGCAGTGGCGATTCTCGGGTACAACTGACGCGGGACCGGATGCGGCTGGCGCCCGGTCGCGTGTGCGGCCGGGCGGGTTGGCTGATTGGCGGGGGTGTACTGCTCAGTCGCCGGAGAGATCGCCGATCGACGCGCCGTGCGGAATCTGGCCGGACGTGACCTGCCGGACGTACTCGTCCTGCGCGTCCTTGAGGTTTTTCGACACGTTGCCGAGGACTTTCTTCACGTAGTCCTTCGCGACGTCGGTCTGGCGTGCGACCCAGCCTTTCTCTTCGATTTCGCGAAGCGTCATGAACACGCCGTCGCCGAGCGACACGTTGTTGAGTCGCGTGATCGTGTTGTGCACGAAGTTGTCGAAGAACGCGATCACTTCCGGCGACAGCTTCGGCGGGTGCACCCATGCGGTGGCCAATGCGCGCACGGTCTTGTCCGAGATGTCGTCGACCGTCCGGCGTTCGCCGAAGGTGAACTGCGGGACCTTGGAATTCGGATCCTGGCCCTTGTAGTACCAGTCCCGGCCTTCGTAGTCGGGCAAGCCGCCGCCACTCGTGAAGATCGACTTGTAGACGTCGGAATCAACGGTATTGATGAACAAGTTGCTGCCGGTGCTCGAGTGAGCCGTGCGATCGTGAACGAAGCGCGCCCATGACACGAACAGCTTCTGGTGTTCGAGGAAGTGGTTTTCGAGCGGGCCGTTCGATTTCGGCAGCATGGCGTTGTATGCGCCGAACAGATCGTTGACGTTGAGATCCTTGCCGTTGACGTTGACGGTCTTCCGATAGTCGAATTCGCGTGCAGCCATCGGCGATATCGCCCGCAATTTTGCGAGCGGCAGCATCGGTACGCCGGCCGACCACGCACGGTCCAGCATGTTGCGTGCGGATATGCGAGCCAGCTCGGCCGATTTCTGATCTTCTCCTTCGACGAATCCGCCGCCGACATCCGACTGGCTGCCCGGATAGACGATTTCCTGAAGATTCGCGTGATCCGACGACTTTCGCGGCGAATCCAGGTTTTTGTAAAAGCGCAGTTCGGTCGCGGCGACGTGGTGGACGATCGCCTTGAATTCCTTCTGGATATCGAATTGCCCGAGCGTTTGTTTGGACAGCGCGACGAACAGGCTCAATCCCTTGATGCTCAGGCTGGCGACCTTTCCCTCTCCGGGAATGACACCCAGTGCCGGTGCGACGACCTTGGTGAAAATCGAATCCGCGTAGGAAGTCGATACGCAATCGAAGAGTCCCATGAAATCGAATTGGACTTCGATGCCGTCGTAAGTGATTTTTCCGTCTTTCTGCTTGCAGGTCTTTCCGATCAGTTCGTTCGCGAACTTGCGCGCAATCACGCCGCCACGGTCATATCCGAAAAGCGACACGCGGATGCGCTTGATTTCACGCGGATCGGCTGCCTTTGCATGCGCGACGTTGTTCTTGAAATCGTCGACCGCCTTGTTGACGCGTGCATCGAAACCCGTACCCATATAGCCGGCAGAGAATTCACTGTCGCGGACAGCCGGAACGGAATCCGCCACTATCGTCACGGCAGCGGGCAGCAAGTCGGCGGCCACCTTCTTGGCGGTCAATGATTCCTTGATCTGACCTCTCGCGGTTTCCCCGGCGTGCTCCAGTCCGTCGAGGATCGACGATTTGCCGCGGGTCAGCAGCCCTTTGTCCGCAGGGGTGTCGAGAAACCGCTTGCCGATGTCGGTAGCGATCTTCTTGCCGGGATCCTTGATCAGCTTGCCGTCGGCTTCCTTGAGCAGCGCGGCGCTGGAGTCGGTCACGATCTTCTTGGCCGTGCCGACGGTTTGCACCGACAGGTCCCGGCCCATGCCCTCGTAATACATCTTGTAGATGCCGAACTCGTCGCTGCTGTCCGCGTGCGCGTTGAAGAGACGTGCGATATTCGACAGGCGATCGGTGTCGGCCATTCCTTGCGCGAAGCCGTCGAAGAAGAAGCTCTGATAGATCTCCTGATTGCAACGGAAGCACGGGCTCGGCGGTTCGGCCGGAAGTTGCGCGCTGACACTCGCGGCGCGTGCGGCTCGCGATGCCGCGGCGCCCGATTCGGATTGGCTTTGCGTGGCGCCTTGTGCGGCGGCGGCTTCATTCGGCATGCTTTCCTCGCTCGACTAGTTGGTGGCGCGCATGCGCGGCATCGTCGGATATTCGACCCATTGGGCTTCGATCTTGCGGTCAGGCAGAAAATGGAATTCGATATAGCCGTCGCGCTTGTTGGGCAACTTCGGGACGGCGATGTCCGTCTCGTAGATTTCCGGCGACAGGTTCTTGGCATCTTCTTCAGGCGTCAGGTCGTACGTGACTTTCAGATGCCAGGTTTTTTTGCTGCGCGGTACCTCCATGCAACAGACGGTGCCGCCGCCGCCGCCGAATTGACGGGCGTGCACGCTGCCTGCGCCGAAGCCGTCGACGACGAAGTTATATACACCGCGGTCGGTGTAGTTGAAACCCACGACGCGATAGGGCCCGTAGCTCGCAGTCTGCGCGTGTACCCACCATGCGCCGCTCAGCAGTAGTACAGCGACGACGATCGGGTTGCGAATGAGGCGGCGAAGTAGATTCAGCATGTCGGTGTTCCTGGCATTCAGTTCGTCGTGGACGACGCGTTGCTCGTTGTATTCGGGTTGTGCGGATCTGTCGGGGATATCACCCATCGAGCATCGATCTTGCGTTCCGGGAGGAAGTAAAACTCGATATATCCACCAGGTTTGTGTGCGCGTACGTTACCTGCCCCAAACCCGTCGATAGTGAAACTGTCGATACCGCGATCCGTGAAGTTGTATCCGATGACGCGATACGGCCCGTCGCTCTCGGCGTGCGCTTGCATACCCGACAAGCCCCCAGCGATCGCGATCCCTGTCGCAGCCACCCGGCCAACCACCCGACGCATTCCGCTCGACATTCCCATCTCCCGCCACTCAACCTGCTTCGGGCTGCGTATCGACCACCGCCACCATCGCCTGCTGCCGCTCGGCGGCATAACCCGCCAGCGGATGCCCATCCAGCAGTTCCGTCCACACCGCTTCATCGACCGCCGCGAGCGTGTCCGACAACGGCGGCGGATCGTCCCCGCGCGCCGCAATCTTCTCGGCGATCGCCGGATGCAGGTCGAACGCCGGATGCACGTTCATCCCGACCAGCACGAAATACGCGAGATCGTTCTCGTTCGCGAGCCCGTACCGCTCCCGCGCCCGCGCGACCAGATCCTTCACATAGCGGATGCCCCAGCGGTCCGGTACAGCCGACATGGGCGGCAGGCATTCGTCGCGCAACTGGAAATAGAGCGTTTCCGCGAACCCTTCGCGTGCGAGCGCGTCGTATTGCGCGTCCGTGAACACGATCGGCGTCGCGGCGGACGCGGGCAGCGGCCCATGTTCCTCGCCCGCCACCGCCTCCCACGGATCGAACCGGTAACGCAGCTCGACGAATGCGGCCAGCAGTTCGCGCCGTTGCGCAGGCGTCAGGACCGGCACGAGGATTTCGAGGATCGACGGATCGTAGTAACGCAGCAGCGCCTGGCGCGTGTCGGGCAACGTCGCCTCGGCAAGCGGGTGCAGATAAGCGGCGAGCTCGGGCAACGCATGGCCGGTCGCGAGCCAGACGACGAGATCCGACTCGCCGCCGGCATTCAGCAGGTCGAGCATCGTCGCGCGCGATGCGTCGTCGTCTGCGCTCAGGTCGAGCAGGAACGGGCCGATTTCAGGCCGCGACGCCTCGAGCATCGCGGCGGGATACAGCGACTGCCACGCGATGCCGCGCGCGCGGGCCGCACCGAGCATCGTGTCGTCCAGCGCGCCGTCGACGAGCGCCAGCAGGCGCAGCGGGCGCGTGTGAGCGGCTTGCTGCGTGCGATGCCAGTCGCGCAGACCGTCGTGCCGCTGCACGGCGGTCGTGCGCGGCCATTGCGCCGGCAGCGGCAACGCGCGCGTCAGATCGTGAAACGGTTTCATGGAGGCGGCGGAATTCATGTGCGGGGCGTCAATGCGGACTTCATTTTCGCGGCGCTGCGCCGGCATTCCGAACACACGCCTTCGGGCAGGCGCGGCAGCGGGTAGTCGGTGCTGGCCGGGCCCGAGAAGCTGTGGTTGCCGCCCTTGAAATCCACCTTGCCGGGCGCGTGAATCTCGATGTTGCCGTTGCCGATGCGGATATACGCGCCGCCGGACGTCAACAGGATCGGCTGCTTCGATGCGAGGTCGATCTGCGCCGTGGCGGCGACGATCTTCACGGTCTTCTGCGCGGTGAGTTCGACATCGTCGTCGTGCGCGCGGATCTCGATCTTGCCCTTGCCGGCGAACAGCTTCATCCCGGCGTTCTGCGCGAACAGGCTGACCGACGAGATCACGCTCGCGACCAGCGATTTCCCCGCCGCGATGTGGGTGTTCTGGCCGCTGACGACGTTGACATGCCGGTCGGCAACGATCTGCAGCGATTGCTGGCTGGCCATCCCGATGCCGGCCGGGCTGCCGAACAGCATCACGGGCTGCGTGAACGCGTTCGCGTTGCCCGTGCCGCCGCCTGCCGTGCATCCGCCCGATGCGGTACCGGGCACGCTCTGCTGGGTCGCGTCGGTGAACGTCTTCAGCGCGTCGCGACCGGGTTTCAGCGTGTCTGCCTGGTGCGTCTCGCTCACGTCGGACAGCGATTCGAGCAGGCTTTCGGCACCGACGAGCTGTTGTTGCGCCTCGCGCACGTCGAGCGGCTGGCTCGACACGGTCTTCGGATGCGTCGTGACGTACAGGCCCTGGTTCGCGCGCACGGCACCGTATGCATCGGTCCTCAGGTCGAAGCCGCTGCCGACGTACGCACCGCGCGTGTTGCCGGACTGCTCGATCAGATAACCGACATGCAGCAGGCTGTTCGCGGTGCTGCTAAATAGCTGCGAGCGGTTCTGCCCGGTCGCGTCGTCCATCACGAGCTGGTTGTAGCCGCTCCCCGCGTATTCCTTCGAGCGGAAGCCGGACAGCAACCCGTCCGTGTGCCACTGCGGTTGGGTCGCGCCGTTGTAGAGCCGCGCGGTGACGATCGGCCGGTCGCAGTCGCCGGACATCCAGTCGACGACCACTTCCTCGCCGATGCGCGGCACGTGCACGCTGCCGTACCCGCCGCCCGTGTCCGACGACGCGACGCGCAGCCAGCACGACGCGCGCTCGTCGCCTTCGTTCAGGCGATCCCAGTGGAACCGGACCTTGATCCGGTTCAGTTCGTCGGTATGCACTTCCTCGCCCTTCGGACCCGCGACGGTCGCGGTCTGCAGGTGCATCTCGGGCTTCGGATGCTCGAACGGGCTGCGGAACGGCACCGTCTGGCGCTGTGCTTCGATCTCGACGAGATAGAAACCCTCGCTGCCGTCGGTGTGGCGCACGGTCATCGCGCCGGCCGCGTCGCCGAGCTGCGCCTTCATCGCGTCGAACTGCGCGGCCAGGCCGTGCGGAAAATGCGACGGCGCAGCAGGAATGTTGTTCTTGATCCACCAGACCGTCTCGACGACGGCGAACCGGTTGCCGTCCTGTTCGGACGGCGGATGGGCTGCATGGTCGGTCAGCTCGAACACCCGGCCCGCGTCGATGCCGCGCATGCCGCCGAATCCGTGGAACCGCTTCGCGCGCGATTCCCATTCTTCCATCCGGATGGTCGACTGGCGATTGCCGTCGCCCTGGGCACCGTACGTATAGGGGCCCGTGTACGTATAGACCTCGGCCTGATTCGGCAGGTCGCCCTGGTTCGGCCGGGTCGGGACATCGGTGCCCTTCGGGTTGAGCGCGGTACCGGGCGACTTGTAGTCGAACGTGCGCGTCGTGTAATGACTGCTCTGCAGGGTGCGCGTGCCCGACCATTGGACGAGCGCCTGGGTCTCGTCGCCCGAGGCCGTGCGCTGGAACGGCACGCGGGCCGGCGCGGCGGCGGGCAGCGAATGGAGCGAATCGGTGATCACCAGCGTATGGTGCGAGCCGTCCTCGGCCTGCTCGAAATAGCCGAACAGGCCTTCGTCCTCGAGCAGGCGATGGACGAAATGCCAGTCATGCTCGAACTGCATGCAGAACGAGCGGTTCCGCAGCGGTGCCGAGAGCGCGAACCGGAACATGCCGGCGGCTTGCGGATGCTGGTTGAAGACGTCGGTCAGGATTTCGTCGGCAGTGCGATCCTGCCAGATGCGCTGGTCGCGGCGGTACCGGAGGAAGCCGAGCCACGACATGAAACGGATCTGGTACGCGGTGATGCCGCCGTCGAAGCCGAGCCGGCGCGCGGTCTGCACGTAGCCGTGCCACGGCAGATAGGTGTCGCCTTGCTGTTCGATCCACAGCGTGACGGGCTGCGCGATCAGCTTCTTCAACTCGATATTGTCGCGGGTCGAGACGGCGTCGACAGTTAACGAGAAATCGCGGCCCAGCCGCGATACGCCGTGAACGGTCTGGGGCAGCAGGACATTCTGGCCCAGCGGCGTATCGAGCTTGAGCAGGCGTGCTTGCTGAAACAGGCCGCCGCCGATCGCGCGAACCAGTTCTTGGGAATTCATCGTCGTGGCCCTCTTGAATCGAGAACGATGAGCAGGGAGGCGAGTCGACCGCCGGTTTTATCGTACAAATTCTCTCGATCGGCGATTTTACAGGATAAATCGCGGGACTCCGGCGTCGCGGTGCCGACGGGTAGCGCGGCCCCGGCGCGTCATGCGCGACCGGCTCGGCGGCCATGCTACCGCGTGCGTGTGGCCGGTCCCGCCCCCTGCGCGAGCGCCAGCTCGACGAACGCACGCGCGGCCGCGCTCCGGTACGCGCCCTTGCGCTGCAGCAGCACGGCGGTGCGCCGCAGCACGGCCGGGTCGAGCGCGACGGCAACGAGATCGTCGTGCCCGGTCGCGATCGTCGCGGGCAGCAGCGTCGCGAGATTCGTGCGGCGCACGATCTCGATCACCGCACCCAGCGAATTCGCCTCCATCAGCACGCGCGGCTGCACGTCGTGCTCGCGGAAATAACGGTCGATCTGCGTGCGCGTCGCGAATTCGGCGGTCAGCAGCACGAGCGGTGCGTCGTGCAGCGCGCGCAGGCCGGCCTTGCGTTTCCCGGCGAGCGCGTGCCGACGGTTCACGACGAGCGCGAGTGTCTCGACCAGCAGCGTTTCCACTTCGATATCCGCCGTCTGCACATCTTCGAACGCGATGCCGACATCGAGCTCGTCATCGACGAGCAGCGCCTCGATGCGCTCCTGCGACATCTCGCGCACCGACAGTGACACGTCCGGATAACGACCGTGAAACGCCTCGACGAGCGGCCCGACGAGATAGCTCGTGAAGGTCGGCGTGACCGCGAGCCGCAGCGAGCCGCGGCTGAGATCCTGCACGTCGTGAATCGCGCGCCGGCCTTCCGCGAGATCGTGCAGCGCCTGCCGCGCATAGCGGAAATACACCTCGCCTGAATCCGTCAACCGCGTGACGCGCCCGGTGCGGTCGAACAGCTGCGCGCCTAGCGTTTCCTCGAGCTGGCGGATCTGCTGCGACAGCGCGGGCTGCGACACGTGCAGCGCGGCGGCCGCGCGCGTGAAGCTGCGGTGTTCGGCAACGGCCAGGAAGTAGTGGATATGGCGCAGCAGCATGGTGGTTCCTATAAGTCGTGCTTATCGGCCTGATCATAAATCAGTCTTTTACCTTATTGGAAGCGCGGCGTAACCTGCCCTTCATCGATTTCACCCGAACCGGAGAACAAGCGATGAAGGACATCATTGAAGGCTTTCTGAAGTTCCAGCGCGATGCCTACCCGGCGCGCGCCGCGCTGTTCCGCGATCTCGCGCGCAGCCAGAACCCGCGTGCGCTGTTCATCTCGTGCTCGGACAGCCGGCTCGTGCCGGAACTCGTCACGCAGCGCGAACCGGGCGATCTGTTCGTGATCCGCAATGCCGGCAACATCGTGCCGTCGTACGGCCCGGAGCCGGGCGGCGTGTCGGCGTCGGTCGAATACGCGGTGGCCGCGCTGCGCGTGACCGACGTCGTGATCTGTGGGCATTCCGATTGCGGCGCGATGACGGCGATCGCGACCTGCCAGTGCATGGACCACATGCCGGCCGTCGGCCACTGGCTGCGCTATGCCGATTCGGCGCGCGTCGTGAACGAGGCGCGTACGCATCGCAGCGAACGCGAACGGATCGACTCGATGGTGCGCGAGAACGTCGTCGCGCAACTCGCGAACCTGAAGACGCACCCCGCCGTGCGGCTCGCGCTCGAAGAAGGGCGCCTCGCGCTGCACGGCTGGGTCTACGACATCGAATCGGGCTGCATCGACGCCTACGACGGCGCGACCGGCCGGTTCGTCTCCCTGGCGGACCATCCAGGCGTCCGCGCCACGCCCGCGGCGCTTTCCGTCGCAGCCTGAACCCTTTCCACCTACCCACCCACGAGGTATTGCCATGATCCAGTCCCAACACAGCCAGACCGCCCGCCACGCGCTTGCGGAGACCGTCGTCCTCGCAAAGGCGCGCAAGAACCTGTCGTTCGCGCAACTCACCGAAGGTACGGGCCTGAGCGAGGCGTTCGTCACGGCCGCGCTGCTCGGCCAGCATGCGCTGCCGGCGGACGCGGCGCGCGTCGTCGCCGACAAGCTCGGCCTCGACGATGACGCGGTGCTGCTGCTGCAGTCGATCCCGCTGCGCGGCAGCATCGACGATCGCGTGCCGACCGACCCGACCATTTACCGCTTCTACGAAATGCTGCAGGTGTACGGCACGACGTTGAAGGCGCTCGTTCACGAGAAGTTCGGCGACGGCATCATCAGCGCGATCAATTTCCGGCTCGACGTGAAGAAGGTCGACGATCCCGAAGGCGGTTCGCGCGCGGTGATCACGCTCGACGGCAAGTACCTGCCGACCAAGCCGTTCTGACGCCGGCACTGCGCGGCGCCGCGACGACGGAGCCGCGCGGGTTCGCTCGACGTGCGTCGGCCGCGGGCCGGCGCGCGTTTCCGTCATCCCGTTTCAACGAGGACACCGCCATGGATTTTGTGAAGCGTACGATCGATCTTGCGATGAAGAACGTGGAAGAGGGCGGCCGCCCGTTCGCGACGGTGATCGTCCGCGACGGCGAGATCGTCGCGGAGAGCCCGAACCTCGTCGCGCAGACCAGCGACCCGACGGCACATGCCGAGATCCTCGCGGTGCGCGACGCGTGCCGCAAGCTCGGCACCGAGCACCTGACCGACTGCGAGATCTACATCCTCGCGAGCCCGTGCCCGATGTGCCTCGGCTCGCTGTACTACTGCAGCCCGAAGCGCGTGATCTACATCACGACACGCGAGGATTACGCGCCGTTCTACCGCGACGACCGCAAGTACTTCGAGCTCGACACGTTCTACGCCGAGTTCGCAAAGCCGATCGGCGAACGGAGGCTGCCGATGGTGCAGCAGAAACACGGCGACGCGATCGGCGTCTACCGTCGCTGGAAGGAACTGAACGCGAAGTGACGTGACCCGCGCGACGCACCTGTCGCGCGGCGCAGCCGCCCCGGCTGCTCGTTTTCCCCACCCTCCGTTCTGCCCGACGGCTGCCGTGCCGCCGGGCGCCCGTGCTGCCGCGCGGGCCCGGGTCGTGCCCCCGTTTTCCTGCCTCCCCAAACATCGATCCCGTTCAATGTCCGGAACGGAAATCCGCGATCCATAAAGTTTTTGACGGGTTTAAAAATTCGCACTGGAGACGACAGAAACGTGCGGAAAGCCCGATGAAAACCAATGAAATGTTCATGACAGCCAGCGCGACGACCGATGCCGGTCGCGGCTGATTGCCGCCGATCGCCGTGCGTTGCCCCACACCTGCCTCGTTGCGCCATTCGTTCCGGATGAGGAATCGCTCGATCCCTCTCCGCTTGTACCGCGCGACCCCGTGACCGGTCGCGCCTGACGCCTGAGATTCGCTTACTTGCTTAACACGGACCATCATGAAACGGGATTCATTCAGTACACCTGATGCGGTGCGTCGCACGACGACGGAAATGCTCAAGCCGAACGATGCCTTCGTGCGCATCGAAAACGTCGTGAAGAAATTCGGCGACAGCACGGCCGTCGACAACGTGAACCTGACGATCGCGAAAAACGAGCTGTTCGCGCTGCTCGGCAGCTCGGGCTGCGGCAAGTCCACGCTGCTGCGCATGCTCGCCGGGCTGGAAACGGCCACCTCCGGCAAGATCTTCGTCGACGGCGAAGACCTCGCATCGCTGCCGCCGTACCGTCGCCCCGTGAACATGATGTTCCAGTCCTACGCGCTGTTCCCGCACATGTCGGTCGAATCGAACGTCGCGTTCGGCCTGAAGCAGGAAGGCACGCCGAAGAACGAAATCAAGGAACGCGTGGCCGACGCGCTCGCGCTCGTGCAGATGAGCAAGTACGCACAGCGCAAGCCGCATCAGCTTTCCGGCGGCCAGCAGCAGCGCGTCGCGCTCGCGCGTTCGCTGGTCAAGCGCCCGAAGCTGCTGCTGCTCGACGAGCCGATGTCGGCACTCGACAAGAAGATCCGCCAGAAGACCCAGCTCGAACTCGTGAACATCATCGACAAGGTCGACGTAACCTGCGTGATGGTCACGCACGACCAGGAAGAGGCGATGACGATGGCGAGCCGCCTCGCGGTGATGAGCGAAGGCAAGATCGTGCAGATCGGCGCGCCGGGCGAAGTGTACGAGTTTCCGAACAGCCGCTTCTCGGCCGAATTCATCGGCTCGACCAACCTGTTCGAGGGCCGCGTCGTCGAGGACGAGCCCGATCACATCTTCGTCGAGAGCGACGATCTCGAAGCACGCATGTACGTGAGCCACGGCATCACCGGCCCGCTCGGGATGCCGGTCGGCATCTCGGTGCGCCCGGAGCGTGTGCACGTGTCGCGCGAGAAGCCGGGCTCGAAGCACAACTGGGCGCGCGGCGTCGTGACCGACATCGCGTACATGGGCAGCTACTCGCTGTATCACGTGCGCCTGCCGAGCGGGAAGACGGTCGTGTCGAACCTGTCGAGCTCGCACCTGATGAGCGACACGGCCCCGGCGTGGAACGACGACGTGTTCGTGTCGTGGTCGCCGGCGAGCGGCGTCGTGCTGACGCAATGAGGACGACACGATGAGAACCTCTGCTTCCACTCCGTCCACGCCGGTGTCGCCCGGCGCCGCGAGCACCGGCGCCGGCCGGGCCCGCCCGGGCCGCTTCGCCGCGCTGTCGCGCTTGCTGCCGTCGGGCCGCAGCGTCGCGATCGGCGTGCCGTTCCTGTGGCTCGTGGTCTTCTTCGCGCTGCCGTTCGTGCTGGTGCTGAAGATCAGCTTCGCCGATCAAGTGATGGGCATCCCGCCGTACACGTCGCTCGTCGAGTTCAAGGACGGCGTCGTGCACTTCGCACTGCAGCTGTCGCACTACGCGTTCCTGCTGCAGGACGACCTGTACATCGCGACCTACCTCAGCTCGCTGAAGATGGCCGCCGTGTCGACCGTGCTGTGCCTGCTGATCGGATACCCGATGGCGTACTACATCGCCCGCTCGGAGCCGAACCGCCGCAACGTGCTGATGATGGCCGTGATGCTGCCGTTCTGGACCTCGTTCCTGATCCGCGTGTACGCATGGATCGGCATCCTGAAGGACGACGGCCTGCTGAACCACACGCTGATCGCGCTCGGCATCATCCACACGCCGCTGCGGCTGTATCACAGCGATGCGGGCGTCTACATCGGGATGGTCTATTCGTACCTGCCGTTCATGGTGATGCCGTTGTACGCGCACCTGGTGAAGATGGACCTCACGCTGCTCGAAGCCGCGTACGACCTGGGCGCGAAGCCGTGGGTCGCGTTCACGCGGATCACGTTGCCGCTGTCGAAGAACGGGATCATCGCCGGCAGCCTGCTGGTGTTCATCCCGGCGGTGGGCGAGTACGTGATTCCGGAACTGCTCGGCGGTGCCGACACGCTGATGATCGGTCGCGTGATGTGGGATGAGTTCTTCAACAACATGGACTGGCCGATGGCGTCCGCGGTGACGGTCGCGATGGTGATGCTGCTGCTGGTGCCGATGGCGCTGTTCCAGTACTACCAGGTCAAGGAACTGGAGGAAGCGAAATGATCAAGCCGAGCAAACCGCTGTCGACGGGCGTCCTCGCCTTCGGCTTCCTGTTCCTGTACATCCCGATCATCAGCCTGGTCGTGTACTCGTTCAACGAGTCGAAGCTGGTGACGGTGTGGTCGGGCTTCTCGCTGAAGTGGTACGCGGCGCTGCTGGAGGACGACGAGCTGCTGACCGCCGCGTGGCTGTCACTGAAGATCGGTCTCCTGACGGCCACCGCGTCGGTCGTGATCGGCACGTGGGCGGGTTTCGTGCTCGCGCGCTTCGGCCGCTTCAAGGGCTTCACGCTGTACACGGGGATGATCAACGCGCCGCTGGTGATTCCGGAAGTGATCCAGGGCATCTCGCTGTTGCTGCTGTTCGTGGCGCTGGAGCAGATGTTCGGTTGGCCGAAGGGCCGCGGGATGCTGACGATCTGGATCGGTCACGTGATGCTGTGCGTGTCGTACGTGGCGATCATCGTGCAGTCGCGCGTGAAGGAGATGAACAAGTCGCTTGAAGAGGCGGCGCTCGATCTGGGCGCGACGCCACTGAAGGTGTTCTTCGTGGTGACGCTGCCGCTGATCTCGCAGGCGCTGCTGTCGGGGTGGCTGCTGTCGTTCACGCTGTCGATCGACGACCTGGTGCTGTCGGCGTTCCTGTCGGGGCCGGGGTCGACGACGCTGCCGCTGGTGGTGTTCTCGCGGGTGCGGCTCGGGCTGAACCCGGAGATGAACGCACTGGCGACGCTGTTCATCACGGCCGTGACGATCGGCGTGATCGTCGTGAACCGGATGATGATCGCGCGCGAACGGCGCCGGGTGGCCGACATGAAGGCGGCGTTCGCGGTGGCGTGAGCGGCCGTGGCGTGAAGCGGGCGGGCTTGCGTCACGGCCGTGCTTTGCTGGCATCATGTCGGACGATTCCACGACACGGGCCTGCACCATGTTCCGCTTCACGCTTCAACGCAGGATGCCGCCGACGGCCGGCGTTGCCGTCGCCATCGCTTTGATGTGCCACGGATTGGCGGCTGGTGCCGCATCGGACACGCCGACGGCGCAGACGCGAACGCTGCCGGCCGCCGGCACCACCTGGTGCTACAGCGTCGGCGAGGGCCACATGTCGGCGATGACGCTCAAGGGCGTGCACAACGGCATCGCGAGCTATGACATCGGCCCGGCCGGCGCCGCGTCGCTGAAGCTCGACGAGCAGGTCGACACTTACACGCCGCTGAATCCGGGACGCAACGGCGAGCGCCGGCTGATGGTGTTTCCGCTGAAGCAGGGCAAGCAGTGGGAGGACCGGTTCGACGAAACCGTGACGACGAGTCTCGGCGGCGGGCACGCATGGCATTACCGCTACAAGGCCGTCGCGTCGAGCGAGGTGATCGGCACCGAGAAGCGGCAGGTCGGCGCCGGCACGTTCGATACGTTCGTGATTGCGCGCACCACGTCGTGGACCAAGAGCGCCCCCGGCACGTCCGATGCGGCGCTCGGCGACATGCATTGCGACGACCGCGAATGCTCGGTGTCGGGCTATAGCAAGGAAGTGTTCTGGTACGCGCCGTCGATCGGCAGGGCCGTGCTGCGCGCGTATTCGCAGAGCGGGTTCCCGCAATCGATGTTCGACGATACGAGCGCCGAGTTGCTGAAGAACGCGAGCTCGCTCGTGACCGAGCTGGCCGGATACGGCGACGATGCGACGTGCAAGGCGACGCAGCCGACGCGGTTCGCGGCGGTGCCGTCGGCACCGTGGTTCGGGTTCGCGCTGTGGCCGAACAACGCGTGGGAATTCCACATGGCGCGCGATATCGCGCGGGAGTAGCGCGGTCGCGTCGCGGCGGGCGACGCGCTATAGTCGTGCGACGCCCGCAGCGGGTGCTGCATGCCCGGCGGCCTTATCACGCACGCGTTCGCCCGATGACAGCCCATCCCGACGTTACCCTTCGACTGACCGACACCGAGCAGCCGGCCGCACGCGACTTCATCAGCCGCAAGCTCGGCGAATTCAACCATGCGATGACGGGGCGCGCCGACGCGGCCGCGCTCGACGTCTACGTGACCGACCCCGCGACCGGCGAGATCGTCGGCGGCCTGACGGGGCGCACGTCGCTCGGTCTTTTCTTCATCGATCTGTTCTACCTGCCCGAATCGCTGCGCGGCGGCGGATTCGGCAGCCGGTTGCTGCGCGAGGCCGAAACGGAAGCGAAACGGCGCGGCTGTGCGCGGGCGGTGCTGTACACGATCTCGTTCCAGGCGCCGGACTTCTACCGGAAGCAGGGTTACGAGACATT
Source organism: Burkholderia sp. YIM B11467 (assembly GCF_052952715.1). Lineage (NCBI taxonomy): Bacteria > Pseudomonadati > Pseudomonadota > Betaproteobacteria > Burkholderiales > Burkholderiaceae > Burkholderia > Burkholderia sp. YIM B11467. The sequence goes on along the minus strand of NZ_JBQVSQ010000001.1, from coordinate 826,986 downwards.
CGGCGAAGTGCCGTGCGAGCCGGAAGGGACCGCGCGCGTGTTCATGGTGAAGGTGCTTTGAACCGGTGCCGCCGGCTTGCTTCGCACGGTCAGATTTTCGTGGCGATCGCCTTTGGCGTGTAGCTGCCGTGAGAGGCCGGATCCACGAACCGGCCTCCGAAATATCCCCCACCGTTCTCGTCGGGCATGAACGTCTGGTTGGCCGGATCCAGCATGCGGCGCCAGAATGCGTTCCGGCGTGCGATGTTGTCGATCGTTCGCATCTTTCCGAGGATCGTGCCGGTAATCGTTGCATCCCTTTCGCTGAGACTGCCGGCGAGAACGAGCGAGAAGCCCGGCGGAAGGGGAAGCGTTCGATGGATCTCCGACCAGCACAGCGTGCCGATGCCTCGGCAGCACAATTCCGGCGGCAGCATGAAGTCGCCGACGTGCATCTTGAACGACGATTCGTCCAGCGGAAGCCATCCTTCATCGAACGGGAATTTCTTGACCCGAGTCGTCGATCCGAATCGCGATTCCAGGTATTCGAGTTCGACGGACACGCGGCCCGTGCAGTAGCGATCGGGTGACCCGTCCAGTTTTTCGATTGCCTGCACGATCGCCATGGACGCGATCGGCGCGCCTTGCAGATCGGTGATCCGGTACGTATGCCGCGTGGTGTTCATGGTGCTGATCCTTGTGCAAGCACGATGACGCGGCTCGAACGTGGGCATCCGGGCGTGGGCGGCGTCACTGAATGCCCGCCCCGCGCCGGCGCGGGAACTGCCCCCGCGCGAACGGCACGGGGCGCATGTCACCTGCGTCAGCAATGCTCCAGTGCGTACGACAGGTCGGCGATCAGGTCGTCCGGATGTTCGAGCCCGACCGACACGCGAATCAACCCTTCCGACACGCCCGCCGCGGCGCGCGCATCGGCCGGCACGCCCGAATGCGTCGTCGACGCCGGATGGCAGATCAGCGACTCCGTGCCGCCGAGACTGACCGCGGACTTGAAGAGCGTCAGGTGGTTGATGAACCTGAACGCCTGCTCGCGGCCGCCGTCGAGGATGAATGCGAACGTCGAGCCGGGCCCGCTGCACTGGCGCTGGTAGACGGCCTGGTAGGCCGGATCGTCGATGAGCTCGGGGTGCAGCACGCGCACCGGTCGATGCGGATTGCCGGCGAGCCAGCGGGCGACGTCTATGCCGCTGCGCGCGGCCTGCTGCATGCGCAGCACGAGCGTTTCCATCGAGCGCGTGATCATCCACGACGAATGCGGGTCGAGCTGCGAGCCGAGCGTGCTGCGAATCGAGCGGATCTTCGTGATCAGGTTGCGGGAGCCCGTAACGCCACCAGCAACGAGGTCGCTATGCCCGCCGATGTATTTCGTCAGCGAGTACACGCTGAGGTCGATGCCTTGTCGCGATGGCTTCTGATACAGCGGCCCGAGCAGCGTGTTGTCACAGACCGACAGCGGGCGATAGCCGTGGCGCGCCTCGAACGCATCGATCTCGCTGCGCAGGCCGTCGAGGTCGAACAGCGCGTTGGTCGGATTGGCGGGCGTCTCGATGTAGCACATCCGCACGTTGCCCTTCTGCGCGGCTGCTTCGAGCGCGGCGCGGATCGAGAGGGTGGACAGCCCGTCGGCGATCACTTCGGAGCGAATGCCCCACTCGGGCAGGAACTTCGAGATCAGCGTTTCGGTGCCGCCATACAGCGGCACGGACTGAACGACGCAGTCGCCCGGCCGCAGGAAGGTCAGCAGGATCGCCGCGATCGCGGACATGCCGCTCGACGTCACGACGGCGGCTTCGGAATCGTCGAGCAGCGCGAGGCGATCCTCGACGATCTCCAGGTTCGGGTGATTGAAACGGCTGTAGACGAGGCCCGCGCCTTCGCCTTCGGGCAAAGGCTTGCGACCGGCCACGACGTCGAAGAATTCGGCGCCGTCCTCGGCCGTGCGGAACGCGAACGTCGACGTGAGGAACACGGGCGGCTTCACCGATCCTTCCGACAGGAACGGATCGTAGCCGTACGACATCATCTGGGTTTCGGGATGGAGTTCCCGGTCTGCAATCTTGCGCTTGTGGTAGTTGCGATAGGCCATGCAGTGCTCCGTGCTGGGGTAGTGAGGAACAGCCGTTGCAGCGGTGGCACGACGCGTGCGGCGCCGGGTAGGCACCGGTCGTCGCGACCGCGTGTGGCGATACTAACCGAAGGCACGGCTTCCGTGACACGCCCCTGACACTATCGACAGGGTGTCGCCTGTTCGAAGATCATGTCGTACAGCGCACGGGCGGCGGGCGACAGTTGCGCGCTCTTGCGTGTGACGAGCACAAGCGTGCGCGACACCGTCGGCTCGACGAGCTCGATCGTGCGGATCATCGGATACGCGTTCTTCTGGATCGCGAGCCTGGGCACGACGGCCGCGCCGAGCCCCTCCGCGACGAGCCCGAGCGCCGTCGAGCTGCGCTGCACTTCGTAGAACGAATGCAGCGACACGCCGCTCGTTTTCAGTGCGCCGTCGAGCAGCCCGCGATTGCCGCTCATTTCGCCGGCGAAGATCAGCGGGTGCGGCTGCAGTGCCGCCCAGCGAATGCGCCGCCGCTTCGCGAGCGGATGATCGTCGCGGCACACCAGCACGTACGGGTCGGTCGTCAGCGGTACGTTGACCAGTTCGGGATGCTGGTCGCCGGCGATGCCGATGCCGAACTCGGCCTCGCGATGCAGCACGGCCTGCAGTACCGACGCCGACGCGTGATCGAGGATCTTCACGCGATCGTGCGGCCGGTGCCCGGAGAACGCGCGCAGGATGCGGGGCAGGTATTGCACGCCGACCGTCGGCACGCACGCGATCGTCACGTCGCCGCGCTGGCTCAGGCCGGTCTCGCGGATTTCGGTCAGCGCGTCGGACAGTTCGTTCAGCAGCCGCCGTGCCTGCGGCAGGAAGCGCCGGCCGATTTCGGTGAGTGTGGTGCGGCGCGTGGTGCGCTCGACGAGCGCGACGCCGAGAAAGGTTTCGAGCTTGCGCAGCCGCTGCGTGATGGCCGTCTGCGTGACATGCAGCGTATCGGCCGCCTGCCGGAAGCTGCCGCCGTCGGCGATCGCGACGAAAGCCTGGACACCGAGCGTATCGATTTTCATCAGAATTTTGAATCAATCACGATATTAAATTCATTTTACTGAACTTCGTGACGATCGCAGAATGCTTCACATCGACGGCCTCCCGCATCGCGCACGCTGGCAGAGGCACGGCCGTCCAAGCCGACCCGGAGAAACGACATGACGACCCCACTCGATCGATACGCCGCCCAGTACGTGCAATTCGAGGACGAACGCACGCGGCCGATCCGCGATCTGCTGGCCGCGGTGCCGAACACGCCGATCCATACCGCGATCGACATCGGCTGCGGGCCGGGCAACTCGACGCAAGCGCTGATCGCACGCGCGCCGGACGCGACGATCCACGGGATCGACGCATCGGCGGACATGATCGACGCCGCGCGCAAGCGCCTGCCGGCACTGCGTTTCGATGTCGCGGATATTTCCACATGGGACGATCCGGGCGGCTACGACCTGATTCTCGCGAACGCGGTGCTGCAATGGGTGCCCGCGCACGACACGCTGTTTCCGTCGCTCGTCGGCCGGCTCGCGCCGGGCGGCCATCTCGCGGTGCAGATGCCCGACAACCTCGACGAACCCGCGCACCGGCTGATGCGCGAAGTCGCCGCGGCCGGGCCGTGGGCGGACAAGCTGACAGGCGCGGCGCGCACCGAACGGTTCGACGCGCGCTACTACTACGCGCTGCTGTCGCCGCTGTGTTCGCGCGTGGACGTGTGGCGCACGGCCTACTACCACCCGCTGCGCGGCGGTGCGGATGCGGTCGTCGAATGGTTCAAGGGCAGCGCGCTGCGGCCGTTCCTCGCGGCGCTCGATGACGGCGAACAGCGCGCGTTCCTCGCGCGCTATCGCGATGCGATCGCCGGGCCGGACGGCTATCCGGCGCTCGGCGACGGCACGGTGCTGCTGCCGTTCCCGCGCCTGTTCATCGTCGCGACGCGCAAGTGACGCGGCAATGACGCGGCGGCTGGGGCACGTCAGCGCACCGGCCGCAGCGATTCCGGGTCGACCGTGCGGCTGCGGGCGGTCTGCCCGTCGCGCAGGTCCTTGTACCAGAAGAGCGCGACTTCCCCGTCGTTCTCGCCATCCGCGTACAGGAAGCGGTCGTGGCCGCCCAGCACGAAACCCGCGCGCGCATACGTGCTGCAGGCCGCGACATTGTTCGCCTGCGTCTCCAGCCGCATGAAGCCGAACCCGTGGTTGCGCGCCCATGCTTCCGCGGCCGCCAGCAGGAACTGCCCGATACCCTGGCGCCGATAGGGGCGGTCGACGGCCAGCTCCGTGATCTCGGCCATGCCGTTCCAGCTTTGCGCGATCGCGACGAACCCGGCGAGCCGCCCGCCGGCCGTCGCGCGAAAGAGCGCCGCTTTGCCCGGCGCATCGTGCGCGTAGCCGGCCGGATCGAAGCCGTAGTCCTTGCGCTGCGCCGGCAGCGCGCGAAGATCGAGCAAGTCCTGATACGGCGCATTCAGTTCCCACGCGATATCGAACGAGAAGTCGCATCGGTCCAGTTCGTCGGCGGAAAGCCCGCTCGCCTGTTCGATGCTGATGTGCTCGGCTCGGTCCATGTGTCGGTGTCCTGTCTTCGGCGGGATGGCGTGGTCTTGTCCGTGCCGCGATCGCCGGCGCCGTGATGCGCACCGTGTCGCGTCCTTTTCTGCTTCGTTTTTTTGCATCTGCACAATGCGCTGCGCCCGAAACCGGCACAGACCGGCTGCGGCGCGCGTTCAACCGCCTGATTATGCTGGATTTCGGCGACGGCCCTGTGCGGGGGGCGGTGCGATGCCGGCTGCCTTGTATCGCGTCGCCGATTCGGGGCGACCGTCGATCGCCTGTGGATGAAAGACGACAGGAACCCGAATAATGGTTTACCGTTCGATGACAACTCGATATATTTCGAAAAATATATCGAAGGTCGTGGCGCCGGCAGGCGTCACGTCGTCAACTCGCTCCACGAAAGCCGGAAGAGATTCTGACCTGCATCGCCGGAGCAACGCGTCGTCATGGCGTGCGCAACCGGTGCGCAAGCTCCCCGACGCTGCAATACGAGCGGCCGCCTCTCGGCATGCCGCTTCAGCAAGCCCACACTGGCATCGAAACGGAACATCGTGCACACGCGCATGAGGCGTCGGCGCGTCCGGCGATCCGGTGCCCCGGGCTTGCATACGTCCGTCAACCGTTTTTTCGTCAACACGCCGCGCATCTCGCTGCGACGCAGGCGCGTGCGTTCACAACAAAAGGGAAGCAGCATGAGGAAGACCATCGTGGCCGCGGCCGCACTCGGGATGTTCGGCACCGCCGCGCAGGCGCAAAGCAGCGTCACGCTCTACGGGCTGATCGACGCGGGTATCACGTATTCGAACAAGGTCGCGACGTCGGCCGGACACGACAAGCTCGTCAAATACGGCGACGGCGTCGCGTCGGGCAGCCGCTGGGGCATCCGTGGCACCGAGGATCTCGGCGGCGGGCTGAAGGCGCTGTTCGTGCTGGAAAACGGCTTCAGCAGCGGCGACGGCACGCTCGGCCAGGGCGGCGCGCTGTTCGGCCGGCAGGCGTTCGTCGGCCTGTCGAAGAACGGGATCGGCTCGCTGACGTTCGGCCGCCAGTACTCGTTCTCGACCGACTACCTCGGCGCGAACTACACGATGGGCAGCCAGACGCCGGCCGGCAACTACGCGTATCACATCAACGACCTCGATCAGCTGACGTCGAGCCGCATCAACAACGCGGTGAAGTTCCAGAGCGCGAACTTCGCGGGCCTGACGTTCGGCGCGCTGTACGGCTTCTCGAACTCGACGCAGTTCGCGGGCACGCCGACCACGACCGGCGCGAACGGCACGCAGGGTTCGTCGAGCGCGTACAGCTTCGGCGCGAACTATGCGCAAGGGCCGTTCGGCATCGGCGCCGCGTATACGAACATCCGCTTCCCGAACGGTGCGACGCCCGCATTCGGCGTGAGCATCGCGAACATCAACACGGCCGGTCTGCGCGACCTCGAGACGTTCGGTGTCGGCACGCGTTATGCGATCGCGGCGGCCCTCGTGTGGGCGAACTGGACGCACACGAAGTTCGCGCCGCTGTCGGGTGAATCGTCGAAGCTGAACAACTACGAAATCGGCGGTCGTTATGCGTTCACGCCGGCCTTGAGCGGCGGGCTCGGTTATACGTTCTCGAAGCTCGACGGCCGTTATGAAGGCAAGTGGCACCAGGTCAACGCGGCGGTGGACTATGCACTGTCGAAGCGCACGGACGTATACGTGAGCGCGGCCTACCAGAAGGCGTCGGGCAGCAACACGATCAACGGCCGTGTGGTGCCGGTGCAGGCCGAGATCGGCTCGTCGCCGTCGTTCATCGGCAACGCGGGTGCGAACACGCAGTTCGTTACGCGTATCGGCCTGCGTCACAAGTTCTGATCGACGCGGGCAGGCGGGCGTTGCCGAAGCAGGCGGCGCCCGATGCGACGGCGGGCGCTCCAGCGGAGCGCCCGTTTTGCTGTGGCACCCGACGAAACGCGACACAGCAGCGGTCCGTAAATCGATATATTCTCCTGTGCATATCGACACGACGATCGACTGACCCCCCCACATTCACCCGCACGGGAGCACCATTGTGAATTCGATGCACCGCGAAGCCGTCGGCGAGGCCTTTTCGCTCGACGCGATGCAGCACGCAAGAACCATGACGTGGCAGGCCGTCGACGCGATCGCCGCGGGCATCCGGCCCGGCATGCGCGAATCGGAGGCCAATGCGCTGGGGCTGAGCGTGCTCAAGGAGCTCGGGATGGACCGGATCTGGCATCCGATCCTGGTCCGCTTCGGGGAAAACACGCTGCGCACGTTCAAGGAGCGCTCGGTGGCGGACCCGGTGCTCGCCGACGACGACATCTTCTTCATCGACCTCGGCGCCGTATGGGCGAAGCACGAGGGCGACGCGGGCGCGACGTTCGTACGCGGCGACGATCCGGACATGCAGGCCTGCGCACGCGCGGCGCGCGTCATCTACGACGAAGTCGAGCATCACTGGCGGACCACCGGATGCGCGGGCATCGCGCTGTACGAGTTCGCGGCACAGCGCGCCGACGCGCACGGCTTCCGGTTGAACGTCGACATCAAGGGGCATCGCGTCAGCGATTTCCCGCACGCGATCTACAAGGCCGGCAATCTCGGCGACTTCGACGGCGCGCCGGCCGCCGGCCTGTGGATCCTCGAAATCCAGATTGCCCACCCGACGCGGCCGTTCGGCGCGTTCCGCGAGGATCTGCTCGTTTAGCGCGTGTCGGCCGCCCCTGCGGGCGGCCGACACGGTCCGGTCATGCCGTCAGATGTTGATCGTGACGGGACCCGCGAGCGGCGTGTAGCCGTCGTCGAACAGATACCACGCGTCGTACTGCCCCGACGCCAGCGTGCTGTTGGCCGTGGACGAGAACAGCAGCGAGCCGGTGCTCTTCGGCAGGTACGCCCACGACTTGTAGCTGCCCTTGGTCGGCTGCGCGCCATGCGCAAAGATGCCCACCCAGTTCTTCGGGCTGTGGCTCCACGGCGGCGCGACGTAGTCGAATCGCAGCGTGCCGAACGTCGAGCCCTGCGAAGCGAGCGACGCGACGAACTTCTGGCCGGTATTGCCGATCGCCGAATCCGTGAGCAGGGCGCCGGATTGCGTCTGCACGCAGCCGGCCACCCGCCGCAGGAAGTTCGGATCGTTCGCGTCGCGGATGCTTGCGTCGTACCAGCCGCCGTCGCCGTACCACGTGACGGCTTGCGTCGCGCCGGCGGCGACGGTGACCGACTGCCTCGTGTTCATGCCGTAGGCGTTGTCGGTGAGCTGGAACGTCGTCGCGCTGGCGCCGGCGGAGTTGTCGAGCGTGATCTGCACGTTGCCGTTCGCTACGTCGTAGCACAGGCTGATTTCGGCGGTCGATCCCGTGTTGCCGGACGAACCGACGCTGCCGCGGAACGTCTGCAGGAAGCCGTTCGGGCCGTAGATGGAATAGTCGTAGCTGCCGCCGGCATTCAGCGCGAGCGAATCCGACAGGTTCGCGCACTGGCTCGCGCCGGCCGCGATCGTGTAATGCCGGGGAATCGTGCTCGTGCCGTCGACCCACGCCTGCAGGTGTACGCCGGCGGTGCCGGTGTTGGTCATCGTCAGCGACAGCGCGTTGCCGGCCCGGTTGACCTTGCCCTGCACGAAGAACTCGTAGGGCAGGCGGCAGGCGGTGCTGCGGCCGGCCGTCTGCGCCGGTACCGCGGTGGTGGTCGGGTAGGGGATCAGGACGGCCGGGCCGTTCGGGTTCATGTTGCTCGCCGGCGGCTGGATCGCGGGAACGGTCTGGTCGGCGTTCGAGAAATCGAAGGCCGACGTCAGGTCGCCGCAGACCGCGCGTCGCCACGGCGAGATATTGGTTTCCTGAAACCCGAAGCGCGCCTCCAGGAAACGGATCACCGACGTGTGATCGAAGACCTGCGAATTCACCTTGCCGCCTTTCGACCACGGCGAGATCACGAACATCGGCACGCGCGGCCCGAGCCCGATCGGCACGTCGCCGCTGGCCGAGCCATCCGATGCGCTGCCGCTGCTGGCGACGAATTCCGCGGCCGTCGAGACGGTCGACTGCCCGGTGCCGGCCGCGGAGCTGGCCGGGACGGCGGGCGGGACGTGATCGAACAGGCCGTCGTTCTCGTCGTACATCACGAGCAGGACCGTGCTGGCCCAGACCTTCGGATTCGAGGTCAGCGCGTTCAGGACGTTGCTCACGTACCATTCGCCGCCGCTCGCGGCCCACGACGGATGCTCGCAGTACGCGTAAGGCGCGGCAATCCACGACACTTGCGGCAGCGTGTCGTTCGTGACGTCGGCCAGCAGTTGGCTGAACAGGTTCGTGTCGTATTCCTTGCCGCCGCCGGTCGGGTCGATCTGCGTGCCGTTGAGCGCCGGCGCGAGCGGATCGCCAGCGCCCAGGTTCTGGTACTGCTTGAAGTTCAGGATGACGTTGTCACCGTAATTGCCGTTCCACCAGAGATCCTTGCTGGAGCCGTTGTATTCGCCGTAACCGTGGCTGGAATCCAGCCCGTTGCCCTTGTCCTGATAGAACTTCCACGTGACGCCGGCCGCGTTCAGCCGCTCCGGCATCGTGGTCCAGCCGGTACCGGTCATCGTGTTGGTCGTGTACGGCGAATAGCCGGCGACGTTGCCGCAGCACCCGGTCCACAGATACAGCCGGTTCGGGTCGGTCGGACCGAGCATCGAGCAGTGGTAGTCGTCGCACACCGTGAACGCGCTCGCCAGTGCGTAGTAGAACGGGATGTCCTTCTGCGTGAAGTAGTACATCGTGCCGCTGGTTTTCGCGTCGGCCCAGTTGTCGTAGCGGCCGTTGTTCCAGGCACTGTGCGTGCCGCTCCAGCTGTGGTCCAGGTCGCCGTAGTAGGTGTCGCCGTTCGCCGTGCCGAACGGCGGGGACGGGTTGAACGGAAACACGTAGGACATCAGCCAGGGCTGGCGCCACACCGGATACCCGCTCGAAATCACGACCGGCCGCGGATCGCCGAAGCCGCGTGCGCCGCCCAGCGTGCCGAGATAGTGGTCGAACGAACGGTTTTCCTGCATCAGGATCACGACGTGCTTCACGTCCTGGATCGTGCCGGTAACGGTGGCCGCGGGAATGGCCTGCGCGCGCGCGATGCTTTCGGGCAGCATGCCCGTGATCGCGGTCGCACCGGCGAGCTTCAACGCATCGGCGAGGAACTGACGTCGTGTTGTGGGTTTGTTTTGCATGATCGCTCTCTGTCGTGGATGGCTGGCCGTGGGGCCTGCGTCGGTCAGTGGCACGCGCTCGCGCAGTGCAGGACGGGCGTGGACGCCGAACCCGGTGCGGCCGCGCGCGCGGCCGCCACGTTGGCCGCGGTGCCCGAGTCGCCGTCGCCGCAAGCGGCCAGCGTGCACAGGAGCGCGATCATGAAAGCGCCGCGCCAGTGCGGAAAGCGGCTTTCCGACCGGCGCGACTTGACGACATGCTTTCGATTCGATTCGAATCGGATTCCTGAATGATTGAGATGGTTGCTGCGTGCTCCGTATTTCATTACCCCTCCAGACATGAAAATGGACAGCAGAGAATATCGCCCGATTCAGAACAACTTTATGACAGGCCAGCCGCGTGTGCCGGCAACCTGAGAAAGCCGTACGTCGGGATTGGTCGCGACCGGGTCTGTGACGTAGTCCAGCAGCGGCACGTCGTTGATCGAATCGCTGTAGAAGTAGGTCCGTTCGAAATCCGACGGCGCGTAGCCGAGCGATTCGAGCCATGCGGTCGTGCGGATGATCTTGCCTTCGCGGAAACTCGGCACGCCGGTGCTGCGTCCGGTGAACTGCCCGCCGGGCGTGCCGTCGTCGGTATCGAGCTCGATACCGAGCAGGTGCTCTATGCCGAACTCGGCCGCGATCGGCCGCGTGACGAAGACGTTGGTCGCCGTGACGATGCAGCAGAGATCGCCGTTCTCGCGATGCCGGTCGACCAGCGAGCGCGCCTGCGGCGTGATCGCCGGCCGGATCACCTCGTCCATGAACTGTGCGTGCCAGCGTTCGAGCTGCTCGCGCGAGTAGCGGGTAAGCGGCGCGAGCGTCACGGCGAGGTAGGCGTCCATGTCGAGCGTGCCGGCCGCATAGTGGCCGTAGTGCTCGTCGATCAGCGCCGCATGCGCGTCGTCTTCCTGCCAGCCGACCCGCGTGATGAAGCGGCTCCAGGCCTGGTCGCTGTCGAGCGGCAGCAGCGTGTGGTCGAGGTCGAACAGCGCGAGATTCTTGTGCATGGGTGGTTCCTTGTCTTGCGTGCTTACGCGCCGATGAGTTTCTCGATCGCGTCCCGGGCGTTCTTCCCGTCGATGGTCGTTACGCCGTCGAGCCACTTCGACAGCACGCCGGGGTTCTTCTTCGCCCATTCCTTCGCGACCGCGACCGGATCCGCGTGATTCATGATCGGCACCATCAACTGGTTCTCTTCGTCGGTCGTGAATTTCAGGTTGGTCAACAGCCGGCCGACGTTCGGACAGCGTTCGAGGTAACCGGGCGTGACGAGCGTATAGACCTTCGCAGATCCGTAGTTCGGGCCGAACACGGTGTCGCCGCCGTCGAGGTAGGCAATCTTGTAGTTGATGTTCATCGGGTGCGGTTCCCACGCGAGGAACACGATCATCCGGTGCTCCTGCACGGCGCGCGTCACCTGGACGAGCATCCCGGCCTCGCTCGATTCGACCAGCTTGAAGCCGCCGAGCCCGAATTCGTTCTTGTCGATCATCCGCTGGATCAGCGCGTTGCCGTTGTTGCCGGCGCCGATCCCGTAGATCTTGCCGTCGAGCTGATCGCGGAACCTGGCGATGTCGGCGAAGCTCTTGAGGCCCTTGTCCGACGCGTATTGCGGCACGGCCAGCGTGTAGCGCGCGCCGACCAGGTTGGGCTGCGGCAACTGGTGCACGGCGCCGGCATCGACGAACGGCTTCACCGTCGGCGTCATGCTCGGATCCCAGTAGCCGAGGAACGCATCGATCTGCGCCTTCTTCACACCGGCCAGCACGATCGGCGGCGACGCGATCGTCTTGGTCGCCTCGTACCCCAGCCCGTCCAGCAGCATCATCGCGACGCCGGTGGTGGCCGCGATGTCGCTCCAGCCGACATCGCCGAGCGTCACCTTCCTGCAGACGTCGCCCTCGGATGCGTGAACGGGGGCGGTCGCCAGCGCCGCCAGCAATGTTGCCGCCAGCATCCATGCCTTCTTCATCATGTTGGTCTCCTAAGCAAGTGTTCCGGATCGTGTTGCCTGATTGGTACGACGATTGATCGTATTGATCGGATGAAACAAACGAACTTGGGTCTGGCTTTGCGGTTTTTCGTACCGTATATTAGAAAGCACAAAATCGCAAGATCGCACAAAAATACAACTTGCCGGGCGCCGGTCGCGACGGCGGGCGGACGAAGGCAGGAAAAGTCGGGCGGCGGTCCGGACGGGCCGTGCTTCATCAAGCGGGTAGGGCAAAGCAAGGAGACTTCGAATGATCAGTCAGCTGGAAATCATTTCCCGCCTGTTGCTGGCGGCATTGCTCGGCAGCATCATCGGCATCGAGCGCGAGCGCCTGTCGTGGGCGGCCGGCCTGCGCACGCACATGCTGGTGGCGGTGGGCGCGGCGCTCGTGATGGTCGTGTCGGCGTTCGGCTTCGCGGATATCCAGAACGCGAAGAACGTGTCGCTGGACCCGTCGCGGGTTGCCGCGCAGGTCGTGTCGGGCATCGGCTTTCTCGGCGCCGGGTCGATCATGCTGCGCGGCGAGATCATCCGCGGCCTGACGACGGCGGCGAGCCTGTGGGTCGTGGCGGCGGTCGGGCTGGCCGTGGGCGGCGGCATGTATGTGGCCGCGATCGCCGCGACCGCGATCGTGCTGGCGATCCTGGCCGGCCTGAAGCCGATCGAGAAGCGCTTCTTCGCCGCGCGGCAGCGCTGGGGCGTGCGCATCCTCGCGAGCCGCGGCGCGGTGAAGCTGACGTCGCTGCAGGCGATGCCGGGCATCGATCAGGCGCGCATCGTCCAGTTCGTCATCGAACAGGACGACGCCGCGCCGGACGACGACCGCATCCACGTGGTGTTTTCGAAGATGACGAGCGCGGAGTTCCAGGCCGTCCGTCAATCCCTGCAGACCCTCGTCGGCATCAAAAAGATGGAGGAGAGCGCTACGTAGTTCGCCGTTCGAATAACATTGACGTTCATTCCGAGGACATTTCATGTGGCAAGAAGAGCGATATCAGAGGATTCGGCTTCTGTTATCGAAGATGCAGCGCGTCTCGACCGACCGGATCATGGCCGACCTGAACGTGTCGCGGGAAACCGTGCGGCGCGATCTCGTCGATCTCGAGGCGCTGGGGGAACTGAAGCGCGTGCATGGCGGCGCGGTGCAGGTGGGCGACGAGGCGCCGATCGCCGAGCGCGCGCAGACGCACGTGAAGGCGAAGCAGGCGATCGCCCGCGCGGCGGCCAGGCTGGTGACGGGCTCGCAGACGCTGTTCATCGACGCGGGCACGACCACCACGCTGCTGGCCGAGGAGTTGTCGAAGCTGTCGGGGCTCACGATCGTCACGAACTCGATCGACGTCGCGCTGAAGATGCGGTCGAGCGACCCGGGGCAAGCGAAGAACGAAACGATCCTGCTCGGCGGGATGATCGGCAGCCGCGCGGCCGCGACGGTTGGCGACGGCACGGTCGCCGAGATCTTCCGCTACCGCGCCGATCTCGCGCTGCTGTCGCCGGTGGGGGTCGACCACGTCAGGGGCGCGACGAACTACGACCGGATGGAAACCGAAGTGGCGCGCGCGATGGTGAGCAACGCGGCGGAGGTCGCGATCCTGGCCGATTTCAGCAAGCTCGGCACGAACAGCCGGATCAGCTTCTGCGAGCCGGCGCGGATCGGCGCGCTGGTGACGGACCAGAAGGCGGAATCGGTCGACAGCTTCAAGCACATCAGGAAGGCCATCAAGAACATCGTGCTGTCATAGCGTCGCGTCGCGCGGGGCACGATCGGCCGCCGTTATGCCGTTCATGCGGTGCGCATTCTGCCGGCCGGCCTTTTCCCGGCGTAATATATCCGCCGATACAACGAAGGCGCGCCAGCCGGCGGGCCGTCATGGAGGCGGGCGATGGAGATGGCAGGGACGGCGGCGCCCTCGGCGCATCAGGCGGCGGCAGGCTCGATCGCGCTGACGGGCGCATTCGTGCGGCCGATGACGGTGACGCTCGACGATTTGCGCCGGCACGCGAGCGCGACGGCCGAGCCGTTCGACCTGCGCTGCTTCACGACGAACCGCTTCATCCGCTCGGTCGCGCCGTATCGCGGCGCGCGGCTGAAGGACCTGCTCGATGCGGCCGGGTTGCGCAACGACGCGCCGGGCGACTTCAAGCGCATGGTGTTCGTCGCACATGCGCACGACGGTTATGCGGTCACGTTCTCGTGGCACGAACTGTTCAACACGCCCGTCGGCGAACACGTGATCGTCGCGTTCGAATGCGGCGATGCGCCGCTGTCGATCGACGATGGCGCGCCGCTGCTGTTCTCGGGTGCCGACATCCTGCCCGCGCCACGCCATGTGAAGCGGCTGGCCGGCATCGTCGCGCGCGTGCTCGAGGTCTGACGCCGCACGCGTGCTGCCGGCGTTCGCCGCGCCGGCCATCGTGTATGCTTGCCCGCATCGTTCAATCGGCGGGACAACATGAAGACTTCGGCACACCCCAAGCCTGAGGCGCGGTTCAGGATGCGTATCCAGCAGGCCGACACGATCGCGCTCGGCCCGGGCAAGGTCGCGCTGCTCGAAGCCGTACGCGAGCACGGCTCGATTTCGGCGGCGGCGCGCAGCATGCAGATGTCGTACCGGCGTGCGTGGCTGCTGATGGACGAGCTGAACCGCTCGCTGAAGTCGCCGGCGACGGTGTCCGAACATGGCGGGCAAAGCGGCGGCGGCAGCGTGCTGACGCCGGTCGGCGAGGAGATCATCCGCCTCTATCGCGGGATCGAGGAACGCGCGTATGCGGCCTGCGCGGACGAGATCGCCGCGCTCACGAAAATGGTGCGTCGCTGAAGGGTGGTGCCGACGCCAGGTTGCCTCGCGTGGACTAACCGTGTCGCAAGCAGAAACGCGGCGCGTCGCCCGCAGGCGCATCCGGTTGCATGACATCGCGCGCTTGCGCATCGAGCCGTCCGATCAGTTCGACGAAGCTGGCGACGCTGGCGGTCCGCAACGGGTAATACGCGATCCCGTGGCGTTCGCAGATGCGCTTGAGCAGGTTCATCGAATCGTGGTCGATGCAGTCGACCGGGAACACGACCAGGTGCGCGCCCGGTAACGCGGCGGCCAGCAGGCCCTTGCGATCCTCGATGCCCCCGTCGTGCATCGTCAAGTCACCGCCGGACGCCTCGACGATCCGCCGGATCGCGCGGTTCGAACCGGGCCGCCCGCCGACATAAACGACGCGCTTGCGCTGCAGAATCGACAGCGTGTCCACCGTCCGCTCGGCCGGATCCTCCATCGACGCCTGCATCGCGTGTTCGATCGCGCTCGCTTCGGCGCGCAGCGTCTTCACCATCGCCATCAGGCCGTCGAGCCGCGCGCGCATCGCGCGGGCGCTCGCCTGTTCCGCGGCGATCCGCTGCTCGGCTGCCTCACGGCGGCTCGTGTGCAGCGCGAGCCGTTCGTCGCGCGCGGCCAGCGCCTCGCGCAACTCGCGCAATACGTTCTCGGTCGCCAGCGGCTGCGCGTTCTGGCGCGCGACGAGCGCATCCCGTTCCTGCAGCGCCGCGTCGCGCTCCGTGCTCATCTCGTGCAGGCGCGCCTGCTGCCGCTCGATCTTCGCGTGCAGTGCCGCATTCTCTTCTTCCAGCGCGACCAGCCGCCGGATATCGGCGCGATTGGCCGCGCCGACCAGGTGCGACAGCATGTGCAGGTCGCCGAAGGCGGCCTGGCGCACGCCCATCGTCGTGCGCGGATGCGTCATCAGCGCCCAGTACGCGGGCGGGATGTCGCCGCTCTTGAGCGCTTCCTTCCAGCGTGCGAGCAGTTCGTCCGCGTCCTTCGCGCTGTCGAATGTGCGTATCGCACCGGCATAACGCTCGTCGAGCGCCTTGTGCAGTGCCTTGGCGCCGCCGGTGCCGGCGATCGCGAGCTCGACGGCCGCGTGATGGATTTCAAGGTCGGTTGCGTGCTGCCGGTCGACATCGGCGAATTTCGGCACGAGCCGGCGCAGCTCGTGCGTGGTCAGGCAGGTGCCGATGATCGAGCAGTGCAGGTTCGCATCGAGTTCGGACAGGCGCGTGCGGCGCTTCAGTTCGACCTGTTGCGCGCGGGACGGCGCGCAGCAGGCGTCGATCCGCGCGCCGCTTGCCGCGGACGGATGGCCGCCGGACGACGAAAGGCCCGCCGTGCGGGCAAGGCGAAAGGGCGGAGCGTGCATGTTGACCTCTATCCGGCACGATCGGACCGGAGACGGATGCGCGAAAGATTCGCGAAATATACCACGGAATATAACGGGCTAAATTCCGGGGAAATCACCCAGTAACGCGGGGTGGCACGGTCAACAAAGCGCGGTCGAACGGTCGGTGCGCGGCGCTGCGGCCGGCGTCGGCGCCGCGGTCGAAACGGGGAGGGATGCCGGCACGTGGCGCTCCATCACGGATTCGACGCACAGCCCGACGAACAGCACGTCGACGCGCTCCAGCGCGGCCACGGCGTCGCGCATCGCGGCCGGATCGTTGCTGAACGAATCGGAGAACACGTCGTCGCGTGTGCGTTCGAGGCGGCGCGCGTGTGCGATCGCCCGTTCGAGTTCGGGCAGGCGTGTGAAGCGGGCGGCGCGTGCGTCGTCTTCGAGCGTCGACAGCAGCTCGCGAAAACCCAGCGCGGCCAGCGCATCGTCCGGCGCGGCCGAGAACATCCGGATGAAGCGCACGACGCTGCCGCGCAAACGCCGGAACGCGTCGACCACATCCGTGACCTGCTGCGCGCGCGCGTCGCTCGACAACGGCTTGAGCGCGGTGATCTTGCGCGCGAGCGGTTGTTCCCGTGCGGCGCGCGGCGGGGCGCGATCCGTCGGCGTGCGGGCCATGGTGTTGCTCCGAGAGTGCAGATATCGATATATTCTACGGAATATATCGATGCCGCAAAAAAAGACGACACCTGCCGCGCGGCACGGTGTCGCCAACGGCCTGAACGGCCGCACTGGTCAGTCGATCGCGCGCATCGCGTGGCGCAGTTCCTGATAGCTGCGCAGCCCCGCGACACCGAGCTCGCGGCCGATTCCGCTGAGCCCGAAACCACCCCAGCACACGTGCGGGTAGATCAGTTGCGGCGCATTGATCCACACGAGCCCCGCGCGCACGCGCTGCTGGAACTGCTTCGCGATGCCCGCATCGCGCGTGACGACGGTCGCGACGAGCCCGTAGCGCGTGTCGTTCGCGAGCGCGATCGCTTCGTCGTCGGTGCGGAACGATTTCACGCACGCGACGGGGCCGAACACTTCGTCGGTCCACAGCGGGTTGTCGACGGCCGGCTCGGCGATCACGACGGGCGCCATGAAGAAGCCTTCGCCGCCGGCATCCGCGACCCGGCCGCTGAACGCGATGCGTGCGCCCGCATCGATGCCGTGCCGGAGCATCGTTTCGACGCGCGCACGCTGCGCGGCCGAGATCAGCGGTCCCATCGCGACCTGTTCCGCGGCCGGCGGCGCGACGACGAGCGCGCGCACGGCGGTCTCGAACGCGGCCATGAAGCTTCGGTACACGCTGTCGTGCACGAGGATGCGCGCGGTGGCCGAGCACATCTGGCCGGCGTTGGTGAACGCGCCGGCAACCGCGAGTGACACCGCGACGTCGAGATCGGCGTCCTCGCGCACGATCAGCGACGACTTGCCGCCGAGTTCGAGCGTCACGCGCTTCATGTCCTCGGCCGCGGCCTGCATCACCTTGCGGCCGGCCGCCGTGCTGCCGGTAAAGGAGATCTTGTCGATCAGCGGATGCGCGGTGAGCGCCGCGCCGACTTCGGCGCCGCCGTTCACGACGTTGACGATGCCGGCCGGCACGCCGGCTTGCGCGACGATGTCGAGCAGCGCGTGCTCGACCGGCGACGTGAGTTCGGACGGCTTCAGCACGACCGCGCAGCCGGCCGCGAGCGCGGGCGCGAGTTTCCATGCGGTCGTGACCATCGGGAAGTTCCACGGCATGATCAGCGCCGCGACGCCGACCGCGTCGTAAAAGCGTTCGGCCGTGACGGCGTCGCTCGGCAGCGCGACAGGTTCGGCCGCGAACAGCGCCGGGTCTTCGCACAGCTTCGCGTAGTAGGCGAACGTCGCGGCGACGTCGCCGACGTCGGCTTCCGCTTCGAACGGCGGCTTGCCGCTCACCTGCATCTGCAGCGCCGCAAGGTGGTCGCGTTCGGCTTCGACGCGCTCGGCGATCGTCGCGAGGATGCGGCCGCGCTCGGCGGGCGACGTGTCGCGCCAGCCGGCGAACGCGTCGCGCGCGGCGCGAACCGCGGCGTCGACGTGCGCGGTGGTTGCGAATTCCTGCCAGCCGATCGCGGCACCGGTCGACGCGTTGAAGATCGGCGCGCCGGCCGTGTCGGAATGCGTGCGCACGGGCTGGCCGGCGATGCGCGCCGCGGGCAGTACGAACGTCGTGGCGGAACGGGAAAGTTCGGCGGTGGACATGAAGGTCATCCTGTCGATGTCGGTCGGGTTAGCGGTAGAGAACGCCCGGCATCACGCAGAGCATCTCGAACGCGAGGTTCGCGCCGGTGAGCGCGGTGGTGCCGGTCGGGTCGTACGGCGGCGCCACTTCGACGAGATCCGCGCCGACGATATTCAGGCCCTTCATCCCGCGCACGATTTCGAGGCCCTGCTGGACGGTGAGGCCGCCGATCTCCGGCGTGCCGGTGCCGGGCGCGAACGACGGGTCGAGGCCGTCGATGTCGAAGCTGAGATAGACGGGCGTGTCGCCGACGCGTTCGCGCACCTGCGCCATCAGCGGCGCGAGCGACTTGTTCCAGCACTCTTCGGCCTGCACGACGGTGAAGCCCTGCTGGCGGCACCAGTCGAAATCGTCCGCGTGGTAGCCGGTGCCGCGCAGGCCGATCTGCGTGACCTTGTCGCATTGCAGCAGGCCGTCTTCCACCGCGCGGCGGAACGGCGTGCCGTGCGCGATCTTCTCGCCGAACATCGTGTCGTTCACGTCCGCATGCGCGTCGACGTGCACGACGGCGACCTTGCCGTACTTCTTGTGCAGCGCGCGCAGGATCGGCCACGCGATCGTGTGGTCGCCGCCGAGCGTGATCGGCCGGCAGCCGTTCGCGACGATCTCGTCATACGCATCCTCGATGCGGCGCACCGAGTCCTTCAGGTCGTACGGATTGGTCGCGACGTCGCCGATATCGGCAACCTGCAGCGAATCGAACGGCGCGGCGCGCGTGGCCATGTTGTACGGCCGCAGCAGCACGGATTCGGTGCGAATCTGGCGCGGGCCGAAGCGCGAACCCGAGCGGTTCGACGTGCCGAGGTCGAGCGGCACGCCGACGAAACACACGTCGAGGCCGTCGGTCGTGGCGGCTTGCGGCAGCCGCATCATCGTGGCGATGCCGCCAAAACGCGGCATCTCGTTGCCGCCCATCGGTTGGTTCAGTTCGCGGGGCATGGGCCGTCTCCTTTTTTTGAGGTAAAGCGATCGGCCGATGGTAGAGGAGAACGTGCGCGCGAAGATTTTGAAGTCGCAACGTTTACATCGACGGGTCTCGATGCGAGTGGCGCCCGCGCATCGACGCGGCGCAACCGAAGGTGGCTCGCGCCGTCAGCGGGCGATCGCGGGTGGCGATGCGCCGTCGTGCGGTCCGGCGGAAGGGAAGGGTGTCGTGGCCGCGCCCCACGCGGCGAGCTCGCGCTTGGTGCGCACGCCGAGCTTCGCGAACGCGCGCTTCACGTACGACTCGGCCGATGCGACGCGCACGCCGAGGATCGCGGCGGTCTCGGGCACGGTCTTGCCGGACAGCAGGTGCTTGCAGGTTTCGTATTCGCGCTTCGACAGCTTCACGCCGTCGGCGGCGATCCGCGCATCGAACTGCGCGAGCGGATGGACTTCGGGTGTCGGGTGCGCGACGCGCCGCACGGCCGTGGTCGACGCGTGCAGTTCGAGCAGCGGGAACAGCACGTCGCTGATGCTGCGAAAGCGGTTCATCTCGGCGAGCGTGAACGGCGGCCGGTCGCGGCCGCGCTCCAGCGCGATCGAATGCTGCGAATAGCGTGTGCCGCGCGCGAGCACGCATTCGTGGCCGATATGCACGTCGTCGAATATCCGCTGGCGGAATTCGCCGGGCGGGATCGCCGCGATGTCGCGCACGACGAGCATCGTGCCCGTCTTGCCGCGCAGCCCCGCGAACAGCGGGTCGCTGTCGAGGAAGCGCTCGTAGTAGAGCGTCATCACGTCCGAGATGTCCGACGTCGCGGTGCCGATGCCGCTGCTGCCGATCCATTCGCATCGGTAGCCGGTGGGCATCGTGCCGTCGACGCGCGAGCGTTCGACGTGCGCGACGTCGAGCGACACCACGTCGTTCAGCAGTTGCGTGAGGCGCGGCACGAAGTGCGGCGTGCCGACCGTCTCGATCAGCTCGCCCAGCGCCTTGAACGACACGTTGAAGCGGTCGTTGTCGCGGTGGAAGGGGTTCACGTTGAGCAGCATGCGGTTCCCCGGTGAGAAGCGGCCGGATTGTAGCGGGTGCCATGAAAAACGTCATTAGGGGGAAACACCGTCGGGTGTCCTGCCGACCCGTCTGCCCCGCGAAACAGCGCTTGTCCCCCCCGGAGGGGGGCATACCAGGGCAGTGTAAATGGGTAACTTTGTCTCTGCTTTTTTCAATCGAGAGACGAAAGATCCAGATGACCAAACTGATCAAGGACATCCTGCCGCTGGGCGCAGGCGTGGGCGAATTCACGAAGCTCGACTTCGGGATGGACGAAAGCGACTGGCGCGCGGCCGAAGGCAAGAGCGGCAACTACATCATCGGCTGGTGGGAAGGCAAGGTCGGCTCGGTGGAGTTTCCGGAAACCGCAGCCGACGAAGCGGTGTGGCTCGTCGAGGGCCGGATCGCGCTGACCGACGTCGAAGGCAACCGCAAGGAATTCACGCCGGGCCAGGGCTACCTGCTGCCGGCCGGCTTCGCGGGCCGCTGGGAGACGATCGAGGACGCGAAGAAGTTCTACGTGCTGCTCGAGAAGTCGTGATGCCCGAAACCGCCGCCGTGGCGTCGTCGTCCGTGTGACGCGCGCCCGGCGGCGGTTTCGTTTTCGCGTGTGATGGCAGGGATCATGGAAATGGAAGTCAACGAAGCAAAACAGACCGCGCCGGTTCAGGCGCACGCCATGCGTGGCGCGCCGGTCGCGCTGGGCGTCGAGGCGGCGCTCGCGAATACGAAGCTGTTCCCGTACTGGCTCGACAACCCGGCCGCGCCGGCAACCGAGCCGGAACTCGTCGGCGACGTGACGGCCGACCTGCTGATCGTCGGCGGCGGCTTCACCGGGCTGTGGTCGGCCGTGCAGGCGAAGGAACAGATGCCGCACCTGAACGTGGTGCTGATCGAGGCCGGCAAAGTCGCGCACGGCGCATCGGGTCGCGCGGGCGGGATCATCTCGACGTCGGTGATGCACGGGCTGCCGAACGCGGTGCGCGTGTTCCCGAACGACATCGCGCAACTCGAGGAATTCGGCCATCACAACCTCGACGGGTTCGAGGAGACGCTGAAGCGCTACGACATCGACGCCGACATCGAATGGAACGGCGAGATGACGGTTGCGGTCGATCCGGAGCACCTCGCGCACCTGAAGGGCGATTACGACCTGCATCGCGAGTACGGCCACAACGTCGTGCTGCTGAACCGCGACGAAACGCTCGAACAACTGAACTCGCCGCTGTTCGCGGGCGCGCTGTGGTCGCGCAACCGCAGCGGCATCGTGCATCCGGCGAAACTCGCGTGGGGGCTCAAGCGCGCGGCGCTGTCGCTCGGCGTGAAGCTGTACGAGCACACGCCGCTCGCGACCGTGACCGACGAAGGCAGCACGGTGTTCGTGAAGACGCCGAAGGGCAGCGTGCGGGCCCCGCGCGTCGTGTTCGGCAGTGGGACCGCGAAAGTCGGGATTCCGGACATCAACCGCCGCGTGATGCAGGTGCGCGACCACGTGCTCGCGACCGAGCCGCTGACCGACGAGCAACTCGCGCGGATCGGCTGGAAGAACCGCCAGGGCGTGTACGACACGCGCACGCAACTCAACTATTTCCGCCTGACGAAGAACAACAACATCATCTTCGGCGGCCTCGTGAGCTATCACTTCGACGGCGACCCGGAACCGCACCAGGACGGTCAGCGCGACACGTACTACCGGCTCGCGGAGGCGTTCTACCGCACCTTCCCGCAACTGAGCGACGTGCGCTTCTCGCACGCGTGGGGCGGCCCGATCGACTACTGTTCGCGCGGCTCGGTGTTCGCGAAGCGCTATCTCGGCGACAAGGCCGTGTTCGTCGCCGGCTATACGGGCTTCGGCGTCGCGGCGAGCCGGTTCGGCGCGTTCATGGGGCTGAACATCCTGTTCGATCGCGACAGCCCCGAACGCAAGCTCGACATCGCGAACCAGAGCCCGAGCTACATCCCGCCCGAGCCGATGCGCTGGGTCGCCGCGAAGATCACGTTCCATGCGTTCGACGGCGCGGATGCCGAAGGCGGCTGGAAGCGCGCGTGGATCAGCGGCCTCAAGGCGATGGGCTTCCCGATGTAAACGACGCGGCGGCTCGCAACCGGGCCGCCGCCATACCAAACTCCCATGAGGAGACGGTCCGCGCAGCGGACACGGAGAGAGACACCTGATGAACGTAGTGAATCTGCAGGATGAAGCGCGACAGGAAAACGCGCGGTTCGTCGTCGTGATGCTGCTGCTCGGCATACTCGGGCCGACGGTATTTCTCGGCCTGCCCGCGATCGTCGGGCAGGTCGAACGCCATTGGGGCTTCGGCGAAGCGGCGCTCGGGCTGTCGAGCTTCATCGAGGTGCTCGGCGAATCGACGGGCACGCTGCTCGTCGCGTTCGTGCTCGGCCGCCAGCCGGTCAGGCTCGTGCTCGCGGGCGCGGTGACGCTCGCGGCCGGCGCGAACCTCGGCACGCTCGCGACGCACGGGCTCGTCGCGTATTCGGCGCTGCAGTTCATCGCGGGTGTCGGCTCGGGCGGGCTGAACGGCATCGCGCTGCGCTACCTGTCGTACTCGCGCGCGCCGGAACGCAATCTCGGCGTGATGCTGATGGGGCAGGTGATGTGGAGCATGGTGCTGCTTGCGTACATCTTCCCGATGCTGAGCGGCGCATGGGGCGCGCACGGCGTGTTCGGTTTCGTCGCGTGCGTGCTCGGCATGTTCGTGCTCGCGACGCCGCTGTTTCGGCGCGGCGAGACGCTGGCCGCGCCGACGCCGGCCGGCGTTGCCGGCAGCATCGACCGCAGGGGCGCGATGCTCGTGCTGTGCGCGCAGCTCGCGCTGTACGGCGGCGTCGGCGTCGTGTGGACCTTCCTCGAGAAGATCGGCACCGATGCGGGCCTGAGCGGCAAGTCGGTGTCGCTCGTGCTCGGCATCGCGAACGTCGCGAGCCTCGTGATCTGCGCGGCGATGCCGAAGCTTGGTGCCGGTGCGGGCCTGCGCCGCTGGACGCTCGTGAACCTCGGCGGTTGCGCGGTCGCCGCCGTGCTGCTCGCGATGCCGGCGTCGGTCGCGACGTTCACGCTCGGCGCGATCGTCTTCATCGGCTGCTGGACGGGCGGCGCGCTGCTGATCTACGCGACGATTCCGCAATACGACCTGATCGGCAAGTCGGCCGCGCTGTCGCCGGGCTGTGTCGCGCTCGGTTATGGCGTCGGCTCGGTCGCGGGCGGTTCGCTGATCGAGAGCGCGGGCACGCAGTCGGCGCTTTTCGCGGCGATCGTGCTGTGCGCGGTGGCGTTCCTCTGCTACGGGCGGCTGCGGCCTGCCGTGTTCGGCATGGAACGCGCGCTCGCGGCGGCATCGGAGTGACGGAGGCGACGCGCACCGCTGCCGATGGCGGCGCGCGTCCGGTTCGGTTCATCGGCGAAGGCGGCTTCAGCATGTTTTCGAATACCACCGATCTCGATCTCCGGCTCATCCGGGTCTTTCTCGCCGTCGTCGACGCACGCGGCATCACGGCCGCCGAGGCGTCGCTCGGCGTGCGGCAGTCGACCATCAGCACGCAGCTGTCGGCGCTCGAGGCGCGCGTCGGCTTCAAGCTGTGCGATCGCGGGCGCGGCGGCTTTCGCCTGACGTCGAAGGGCGAACGCTTCGCGGCCACCGCGCGCACGCTCGTCGCGGCGACCTCCGAATTCGTCGCGCGCGTGCGCGACATCGACCGCAAGCTGGTTGGCACGCTGTCGATCGGCCTGATCGGCCAGGCGCCGCTCGTCGAGAATGCGCGCGTGGCCGACGCGATCGGCGCGTTCCGCAAGCGCGACCAGGCCGTCACGTTCTCGATGAAGGTCGCGTCGCCGCAGGAGCTCGAGGAAAGCCTCGTCAACAACCAGCTCGATCTCGCGATCGGCTATTTCTGGCATCGCGTGCCCGGCTTGCTCTACACGCCGCTCTTCACCGAGCAGCAGGTGATCTACTGCGGGCGCGGGCATCCGCTGTTCCATGCGTCGCGGCCCGTGACGGCGGACGACCTGCAGCTTCACGACTGGGTATGGCGCACCTATCCGGTGCCGGAGGAGCAGTATCCGCTGCCCGAGCGGCGCGTGACCGCGAGCGCGGACAGCATCGAGGCCGCGACGATCCTGATCCTGTCGGGCGGCCATCTCGGCTACCTGCCCGCGCATTACGCGGAGCCGTTCGAGCAGCGCGGGCTCGTCAAGGCCGTCGGCCGCGCGACGTTCAGCTTCGACGTGCCGCTGCATCTCGCGATGAAGCGCAGCACGAGCGACAAGCCGATCGTCGACGCGTTTTGCGAGGACCTGCTGCGCGCGTTCAACATCAAGGCGGCCGCGCTGGCCGCGTAGCGTACCGCCCGCGCGTTCAGCAGTCGACCAGCACCCAGTCGAACAGCTCGCGGCGCGTGCGCACGCCGAGCTTCGCGAATGCGCGCTTCACGTACGACTCGGCCGTCGACAGCTTCACGTCGAGCTGCTGCGCGGCCTCGGGCACCGAGCGCCCGCACAGCATCAGCCGGCAGATCTCGTGCTCGCGGCGCGACAGCTGCACGTCCTGCCGTTCGAGGCGCGCATCGAAACCGGCCTGCCCGGCATGCGACAGCGCGTTCGGCGCTGCCGACGCGACCCGCCGTGCGGCGTACGTGCGCGCATGCAGCTCGAACATCGGGAACAGCAGGTCGACCATCTGCCGGAAGTGGAACAGCTCGTCCGTCGTGAACGCGGCCTGACCGCCGGCGCGCGCGAGGCCGAGCGCGTACTGCACGTGCGCGTTGCCGTGCACCAGCACGCATTCCTGCGCGATGCCCGGTTCGTCGAAGATCCGGCGGCGGAACTCGCCGTTCGCGAGCCCGTCGATGTGGCGCTGCACGAGCAGCGTGCCGGCCTTGCCGCGCAGCGGCGCGAACAGCGGATCGACGTGGCAGTAATCCTGGTAGTAGAGGTCCATCACGCGCAGCGTATCGGCCGCGCGGCGCACGCTGCCGCTGCCGAGCCATTCGACCACGTGGCCCGACGCGCTGCCCGTGTCGGTGCGCCAGCGTTCGAGATGCACGGCGTCGGCCGCGATGCTGTCGTTGACGAACGCCGTGACCGCGCCGATGAAGTCCGGCGTGCCGACCGCGCGGATCGCCGCGCCGAGCGTGTCGGGACGCACGCCGACCAGGTAGTGGCCGTGCGCGGCGGGATCGGGATGAAGAAGTCGCATGATCGGGCGGGGGCGGGCGGGTGACAGCGCGACGTTACGCGAAGCCCGCGCGCGCGTCTGCCGGGAATTCACCGGATAAATGCGTCGATTTCGCGCGCTGTCCTCACATTGATGACACGGCGTGCGCGCGGCGCGCCGGAATTCGCGAAAGCCCCGGCGTCGGGGGGGCAGACCCGTGCGTATCGTCTGTCTATAGTGAAAGCGCTTCGAAACCTACAAAGGACAGGCAATGCAGATTCAACCGACGCATGCCGCCGCGACGCCGGCGGATTTCGTTCTGACCAACGCGAAGGTCTACACCGTCGATCCGCACAAGCCGTGGGCGCAGGCCGTCGCCGTGCGCGACGGCCGGATCGTCCACGTCGGCGACACGGCGGCCGTGCAGGCTTACGTCGGCGCCGGGACGAAGGTGGTCGACGCGGCGGGCCGGCTCGTGCTGCCGGGCTTCGTCGAATCGCACTGGCACTTCGAGACGACCGCGTTCGCGTTCCAGGCGTTCGTGAACTACGAGGATCCGCAGCAGGTGCTCGCCGCGCTGCGCACGTACGTCGAGTCGCATCCGGACGAGCCGGCGATCACCGGGATGGGCTGGGTGCAGGCGACGATTCCGCCGGCGCTGCTGCGCAAGGAGACGCTCGACGCGATCTGCGCGGATCGCCCCGTGTGCCTGCTGTCGACCGATTTCCATTCGATGTGGGTGAACTCGAAGGCGCTGGAGATCGCCGGGATCGATGCGTCGACGCCGCCGGTGCAGGAGGGCGCGAGCTGGTTCGAGAAGGACCCGGTGACGGGCGAGCCGACCGGCCTGATCGTCGACGGTGCCGCGTATTCGTTGCTGATGCAGCGGATCAGCGCGGCCGGCCTGCTGCCGACCGGCATCGACCTGTACCTGAAATCGATTCCGCCGTGGCAGAAGAAGCTGTGCGCGGCCGGCGTGACGACCGTGTTCGACGCGGGCTTCTTCGATCCGAGCGGCGACCAGTCGCTGCTGTACGAGACGCTGCAGACGATGGAGCGCGCGGGCGACCTGAAGCTGCGCGTGGTCGGCAGCGTCGCGGTGATCGGCGAGATCGACGATCCGGTCGGCACGCTCGTCCAGTATCGCGAGCAGTACGATTCGCCGCTTGTGAAGGCGCGCGCGCTGAAGCTGTTCCTCGACGGCACCGAGGCGAACCACACCGCGTACCTGCTCGAGCCGTACGCGGACCGCCCCGACACCTGCGGCGCGCCGACGATGCCGGCCGACACGTTCAACCGCTATCTGGTCGAAGCCGATCGCGCGAACGCGAACGTGATGGTCCACTGCGTGGGCGACGCGGCCGTGCGGATGGCGCTCGACGGCTTCGACGCGGTCAACCGCTCGAACCCGCCGCGCGATCGCCGCCACGTGATCACGCATGCGTTCCTCACGCATCCGGACGACATTCCGCGCTTTCGCCGCGCGGGCGTGATGGCGAACACGCAGCTGCAGTGGGGCGTGGTCGACGCCTATACCGAGCAACTGCGCGACCACTACGGCCATGAGCGCTGGAGCAACATGTACAAGTTCCGCACGTTCCTCGACGAAGGCGTGACGGTGTCGATCGGCATGGACGGCCTCGCGTGCCAGTGCCGCTGCCAGCACAAGCCGCTCGAACACATCGAGTCGGGCCATACGCGCCAGCTCGCGGGCGAGCCCGATGCGCCGGTGTTCCCGGACATCGCCGAGCGCCTGAGCATTCCGCAGCTGATCGCCGCGTACACGATCCACGGTGCGTACCAGCTCGGGATGGAGCACGAGGTCGGCTCGCTGACGCCCGGCAAGCGCGCGGATCTGGTCGTGCTCGAGAACGACCTGTTCGAAGTTGGCCAGTACGATATCGGCCGCATCGACGTCGGGTTGACGATGATGGGCGGCCGCATCACGCACGTGGGCGACGATTTCGGCGCGCGCACCGGTGTGCAGGCATCCTGAGCGGTCTTCTGCTGACGAAGCGATGACAACAACTTTCAAATTGCTTCCGTTTTGATCGATCGGCGCATCCGGCCGGAACCGGATGCGCCGATTGTGCGGCGTGTCCCCCTATTGGCAGGGCAGACCGGCCAATTTCCTCTGGCTACATTTTTCCGGACCGAAGCACACACCCGTTCATCGCGAACGGATCATGATATCGACGGAGGAAAACATGGCAGGGGACTGGAAACATCATCTGAAGACGGCATGCGCGGCGCTCGCGCTGGGCGGGCTCGTGTGGGCCGGCGCGCCGGTCGCGCACGCGGCGGACGTCGTCAACGTGTACAACTGGGGCAACTCGATCGGCAAGGCGACGATCGCGAACTTCGAGAAGGCGACCGGCATCAAGGTCGTCTACCAGGAGTTCGATTCGAACGAGACGCTGCAGGCGAAGCTGCTGTCGGGCACGTCGGGCTACGACGTCGTCGTGCCGTCCGACATCTTCTGGGCGCGGCAGCTGCAGGCCGGCATCTTCCGCAAGATCGACAAGAGCCAGGTGCCGAACTACGGGCTGCTCGATCCGGAAATCATGAAGGTGCTGTCGAAGGACGATCCGGGCAACCAGTTCGGTATTCCGTGGACGTGGGGCACGGATGGCCTCGGGATGAACGTCGAGAAGGTGAAGGCCGCGCTCGGCAACGACGCGCCGCTCGACAGCTGGGCGCTGCTGTTCGACCCGAAGTACGCGCAGAAGCTGAAGAGCTGCGGCGTGTCGGTGCTCGATTCGCCGGTCGACGCGTTCGGGATGGCGCTGGTCTACCTGAAGAAGGATGCGAACACGACCAACCCGGCCGACTACCAGGCCGCGTACGAGCTGCTGAAATCGGTGCGGCCGTACATCACGCAGTTCAATTCGAGCAGCTACATCAACGATCTCGCGGGCGGCGACATCTGCCTCGCGCTCGGCTGGTCGGGCGACGTGAACTCCGCGCGCATCGCGGCCGCATCCGCGAAGAAGTCGTATCACATCAAGTACGTGATCCCGACCGAGGGCAGCGCGATGTGGTTCGACATGATGGCGATTCCGAAGGATGCGCCGCATCCGGACGCCGCACACAAGTTCGTCAACTTCGTGCTGTCGGAGAAGGAGAGCGCGAACCTGACCAACGACACGTCGTATCCGTCGGCCGTGCCGTCGTCGAAGCACCTGGTGCGCACCGAGGTAACCAGTGATCCGGCCGTGTTCCCGCCGGCCGACGTGATCCGCAAGCTGAGCCTCAGCAAGCCGATCCCGCCTGAGCTGATGCGTCTGCAGAACCGTCTCTGGACGAAGCTGAAGACCGAGTAAGCCGGCCGCAGCCCCCACCACTCCCGCATCCCTTTCGCGCGCCCCGCCGCCCACCGCGGCGGGCGGGGGCGCGCTCGTCCCGACGACACCCACCCCATGAAAATCAAACACATGACGGCGCTGTGCCTGCTCGCGTTCGAAGCGGCTTCGGCATTCGCACACACGCCGCAGGCAACCGACGCGAGCAAGATGAAGGCGCTGCAGGCGCAGGTCACCGCGCTGCAGCAGCAGGTGAACGAGCTGCGCGCGAGCATGATGGCTGCGCAGACACCCGGCGCCGCAACCGCTACCGCATCGGGCGGCGCGAAGATCGGCTCGGTCAACACGGCGGCGGCCGCCGCGCCGGCAGCCGATTCGACACCCGCGTTCACGAACGACGACCTGCAGCAGATGCGCGAGCAGATCTCGAACGCGTCGCTGAAGGTCGACTCGTTGCAGGAAGCCGCGACGACCGGCCCGCTCGCGGGCCTGAGCATCACCGGTTATGTCGATCCCGTGTACCTGTTCAACCGTGCGCAGCGCACGTCCGGCTTCCAGTTCCTGAACCACGATCCGGGCGCGTACGACTACTTCAACAGCACGATCGGCGACGTCTATCTCGACATCAAGAAGACCTTCGGCGTCGGCCCGATGGCGCCGTCGGCGGAGATCGTGATCCAGCCGAACCGCGGCTTCGGCAACGTGTTTAGCAATGCGCACGGCGGCGTCGGCAACAACATCATCACGCAGGCGCAGGTCAACGTGCCGCTCAGCACGACGCGGACCTTCGAGGTCGGGATGATGCCGAGCCTCGCGGGCTACGAGGTGCAGCCGTCGAACCAGATGCTGACGCTCACGCACGGGCTGCTGTACGACTTCAGCGAGCCGGGCAACCTGATCGGCGTCGGGCTGAAGGGCTCCAACGCGGCGATGACGCGCTTCTGGCAGGTGGTGATCGGCAACGAGGTGCTGCGCACGGCCGGCGCGATCGCGAACGCGGCGAACAACACGACGAAGACCAACTGGACGCCGACCATCACCGCGCGCTTCGACAACGCGACGTCGACCGCATACGACTTCGGGATCTCCGCGATGCTCGGCCGGCAGTCGCTGTTCTCGCCGTGCGCGGTGGCGGGCGGCTACGGCTACCAGTGCAACGGCTCGTCGCCGACCGGCCTCTACAAGTACGTGGAAGCCGACATGACCTATACGCACGACAAGACCCAGGTCAACGCGCAGGTCGACTACGGCGAGCTGCAGAAGGGCGCATGGAACGGCGGCACCGCGCGCTGGTACGGGATGTCGCTGCTCGGCCATACGAAATGGACGACGTCGTGGGTCGGCCGCATGGGCGCGACGCTGCGCTTCGACTACCTGAACAACACGTCGAACGGCGGTGGCGGCACGAACATCCAGTACGGGCTCGCGGGCGGCAACCCGTCGGTGAACGGGTCGAGCGGTTTCGGCATCGATCCGGCGTGCTTCCAGGGCTCGTCGACGAACGGCACCGAGTGCAAGGGCGCGCAGCGCTACGCGATCACGGCCGACCTGTTGTTCTATCCGACGCAGCAGATCACCGTGAAGGTCGAATACCGCCACGACGCGGCGAACCATCCGGTGTTCCTGAAGAGCAACGGCACGTACTCGCGCAGCAACGACCTGGCCGGGATGCAGTTCATCTACTCGTTCTGACCGGCGCGTGCCGTCCGATTCGCGACGCAACGCAATCACGTTCCGGGCCGAGCGGGCCCGGACCTCATTCGACACAGGAGATTTGATCTTGAAGCTGCATACCTTCGTGACCGACATCACCGATCCGCGTGCGCGAGGCCGCCTGATCGGCGAACGCTTCACGCCCGAAATCCGCGAGACGGTCGCGCTCTACCTCGCGTTCTTCCCGAAGCTCGGCATCGATCCGCAGCGCGCGCGGGAGATCGGCGAAGCGAGCCTGGCCGCGCTCGGCGCATGGTGCCCGCGCCTCGCCGCCGAAGTCGAGGCGATCGCCGACGGCGTCGACCTGCCGCGCTGGCAGCTCGCGTGCTTGAACGCGCGCACCGAGATTCTCGCGACCGCCCCGGCATCGGCCGAAGGCGAATGCTCGACGACCGTCTACGCGCCGGCCGGCCCGCACGCGCCGCGCACGCTGCAGACGTGGGACTGGCACGACAGCCTCGCGCCGCAGGGGCTGCTGATGCAGTTCGACACGCCGCACGGCCGCACCGTCAAGCTGTTCTCCGAATTCGGGATGCTGGCGAAGCTCGGCGTGAACAGCGCGGGGCTCGGGCTGCACTTCAACATCCTGCATCACGCGAGCGACAACGACAGCGCCGGCGTGCCCGTGCATGCGATCGCGCGGCGCCTGCTCGAAGACGCGACGACGGTGCAGGAAGCGATCGAATTCGCGCGCACCGCGCGGGTGAGCGCGTCGACGGTGCTGACCGTGTTCACGCGGCACGACGCGAACCCGCGCGCGGCGAGCATCGAGTTGAGCCCGTCGGGCGTGGGGGTAGTCGTGCCGCGTCCGGACGGCTGGCTGCTGCATACGAACCATTTCCTCGACCGCGCGTTGAGCGGCGGCGAGTGCATGCCCGACAGCTCGACCACGCGCGAACGCTTCGCGCACCTGAACGATGTCGTGGCGGGCATGACGAGCGCCGAGGTGCGCGAGCGCGCGGCGGCGATGTGCGGCGCGGCCGGCGATCAGGCCGTGGTGTGTTTCCATCCGGATTTGTCGATGCCCGACACCGAGCGCTGGGAAACGCTGCTGACCGTCGGCATCGATACCGACGCGTGCGCGCTCGACTACGTGGCTGGCAATCCGCACGACCTCGCGCGCGACGGGGCGCTGCGGTTCTGATCCGCGGGGCGGCACGCGTGTGCCGCCCGT
The DNA here is from genome assembly GCF_052952715.1 of Burkholderia sp. YIM B11467. NCBI lineage: Bacteria > Pseudomonadati > Pseudomonadota > Betaproteobacteria > Burkholderiales > Burkholderiaceae > Burkholderia > Burkholderia sp. YIM B11467. The sequence goes on along the minus strand of NZ_JBQVSQ010000001.1, from coordinate 795,286 downwards.
GCGGCGGTCACGCGTCGATGCGTTCGACCTTGCCGACGAGCAGCCCGTACGATAGGCTGCCCGCGAGCGCCATCGCGGCGATGTAGGTGATCGCGCGCGAGAAGTCCGCGCCGTTCACCAGCAGCCCGATCACGATCGGCGTCGCGATCGCGGACAGGTTGCCGATCAGGTTGAACACGCCGCCCGTGAGGCCGATGAGCCGCGCGGGTGCGAGCCCCGACACGAGCGACCACGTGATCGACGCGAAGCCGTTGCCGAAGAACGCGATCGTCATGAACGCGATCACCCAGCCCGTCGACGTCACGTAGTTCGCGCCGATGATGCAGGTCGAGATCAGCAGCCCCGAGATGATCGGCAGCTTGCGCGCGAAGCCCTGCGATGCGCCGCGGCGCATCAGCCAGTCCGACAGCACGCCCGAGCACAGCACGCCGACGAACGCGGCGAGGAACGGCAGCGACGCGAGGAAGCCCGACTTGATGAAATCCATCCCGCGATACTTGACGAGATAGGTCGGGAACCACGTGAGGAAAAACCACAGCGTCGAGTTCAGCGCGAACTGGCCGAGGTAGATGCCCCACAGCTTGCGCCGGCCGAGCACGACGCCGAGGTCGCGCCAGGTCGACGGCGTGCGTTCGCTGCGCGCCGCGATGCGGTCTTCGAGATCGACGAGCCCGCCGCCGTCGCGGATCAGCGCGATCTCGGCCGCGTTGACGCCGCGAAATGCGCGCGGCTCGCGGTACACCGCATACCAGATCGCGGCCCACGCGATGCCGGCGAGGCCGGTCGCGACGAACACCATGTGCCAGCCGAGATGCACCTGCAGCCATGCGAGCACCGGCGTGAGGAACGCGAGGCCGACGAACTGGCCCGACGTGTAACTGCCGATCGCGCTTGCGCGTTCTCGGGTCGGGAACCACGTCGTGACCACGCGGTTGTTGATCGGGTAGGCCGGCGCCTCGAGCGCGCCGACCGCGAGACGCAGCACGATCAGCCCGACGAACGAACCCGCGAAGCCGAGCAGCAGCGTCGCGGCCGACCACAGCGCCAGCGCGCCCGCATACAGCACGCGCGGCGAGACCTTGTCGACGAGCCAGCCGCCCGGAATCTGCATCAGCGCATAGGTCCAGCCGAACGCGGAGAACACGAGGCCCGCGCGGACGGGATCGATGTTCAGTTCCTTGAACAACGCCGGCGCGGCGATCGACAGGTTGCTGCGGTCGAGATAGTTGATCACGACCGTGACGAATAGCAGCGCGAGGATCAGCAGCCGCTTGCGGCTTGGGCGGGCGGTTGCGGTTGCGTGAGCGACGGATTCCGGCGAGATGTCCGCGCGAGCAAGCGGCGGCTCCGGCGGGTTGGCATGGGTGCGTGACGCGGATTGGGCCACGGTTGTCTCCTGTGTTCTATGCCCGGCCGGCGCCCGCGAGCGGGGCGGCCGAATCGAATGGCGTTGGGGCGAACGTTAGAGCCGTGGAGCGAAACGCGTCAACATTTGAACAGGCATCCCTATTAATGGGAAGTTGGGCGTTCAGTATGTGGGAAAGGTGGCAGCCGGGCCGCATCGTGCATCGGCCGCTCGTGTTCTCCGCGCACGAGGAGATCAGTCAGGCAACGGTAACTGATGCGAGTCCTTGATCGTATGCATCACGAACGCGCTGCGTACTTCACGAACGTGCGGCAAGGTCGCCAGTCTTTTCCGACTGAACATGGCGAAGCTGTCGAGGTCAGTCGCGACCACACGCAATAGATAGTCCTCTATCCCGGACAAGATGAAACAGGACAGCACTTGATCGACCGTCTTGACGGCATTCTCAAATTCAACCGCGTCCTGCTCGCGATGCGACGAGATCTTCACGTAAACGAATGCATCGATCCCCAGACCGAGTGCCTTGCGGTCGAGTTCGAGGCTATAGCCCGAGATCACGCCCGACTCTTCCAGCCGCTTGACCCGCCTCCAGCACGGAGACTGCGAACTATGGGTCGCCTCGGCCAGTGCTGCCATCGACATTCTGGGATCAGATTGCAGATGGGTGAGGATCTGAATGTCTGCGGGGCTCAACGGAACGGGCTTCATGTCTGGACCTCGGGTACGCGGCAGTGGTAAGGGTTTCCCCGGTTCTGGATCGATGCAGGCAAATTCTGTCTGAATGTATTTCGGGGTGGACATATTTTGCCGGAGTATCCGGGCTTGTGCGGCAAAAGCGAAAAGAAAAGCCCGTCGTGGCTGGCTAGAATTTCTCCATCAAGGAGGCAGTCATGCACGAAGACGTCAAGGTCACCCTGGAGCGGGAATATTCCCCGAGCAGCGTGGCGCCCGACTACCGGAAGACAGTCGCAGCCTATGCGGCCGAGAGCGCGAACGTACTGGGCGCGCGAGCTCACCGCCGTCTCGCGTACGGCGCTGCCGTGGACGAGTATTCGATCGTGTTCGACGCGGCATCGTCCGATCGCCGTTTGATGTTCGTCTTTATCCACGGCGGGTACTGGCAGGAGCTGGCCGCTGAAGATTCGTGCTTTCCCGCCGCGGGGTTTCTCGCGCGAGGCATATCGTATGCGGCCGTGAACTACACGCTCGCGCCGAACGCGACCATCGAGGAGATGATCGGTCAATGCGGATGTGCGATCGAGGAGCTGACGCGCGAATATCCGGACACGAATCTGGTGCTGGCGGGCAGTTCGGCCGGCGCCCATCTTGCCGCGATGCAGGCCGTGCGGATGCCTGAGTCGGCCGATGTGCGGCACCGCGTGGTTGGCTCGATCCTGATTTCGGGCATCTACGATCTGCGCCCGCTCACACACACCTATATCAATACACCGCTGAAACTGGATCCGATCCGGGCGCACATTGTCAGTCCGGCGTTGCTTCCGGTCCGGCAGGTCGCGCCGACACTCGTGTGCTGGGGCGAACACGAAACCGCCGAATTCAAACGTCAGAGTGCCGAACACGCGGAACGACTGGCGAAGTATGGCGTGCCGGTGGAGCGTCTCGAAGTAGCGGACCGGAACCACTTTGACATTCTGTTTGATCTGGCAAACCCCGCCAGCCAGTTGGGGAAAGCCGTCGATAACCTGCTTGGAGGCTTGTAATGGCTGTATATCGCAAACGCGTCATCCCCGAGATTCGCGATCCGGCGCTTGAGCTGTCGGTCGTGAGAGATATCGGTATCTCGACTGACGAGAGCCGTACGGACGCCGTGAAGACCACGGCGGGCGAGCCGATGGTCGACTTCGAGGGCAAGAGCAATCCTTTCATCGACTATCACCGCAACGACCTTTTGCTGAGCCTGCAGCATATGCGTAGTGAAGGGCATGACGAGATGGTCTTCATCCTCATGACGCAGTGCAAGGAACTGACGTTCAAGGCGATTCACTACGAGCTGTACAACATGCAGCAACGCATCAAGGCGGATGACGTCACGGGTGCGCTCGCGTTGGCACCACGGATCAAGCGACTGTTCGAATACCTCGTCAAGACGTGGGACGTGCTATCGACGATCACGACGAGCGGCTTCAACGAATTCCGCGATTGCCTCGGCATCTCGTCGGGCCAGCAGTCGTATATGTATCGGCACGTCGAATTCATCCTCGGCAACAAGGCCGTCCGCATGGCTCAGGCACATGCGAATAATCCGGATGTGTTCCCTCAACTCAAGCAGTCCCTGAACTCGCCGAGCCTCTACGACGACGTCATCGCGTTGCTTCATCGCCGCGGGGTCGCCATTCCGGCGAATGCGCTGGAGCGGAACTGGTCCGAAACCTACGTCCCGAATCCTGACGTGGAGAAGGCATGGCTTGCGGTCTACGCCGATCCCGCGCCGGACAATGATCTTTATGTACTCGGCGAGGCGCTGATCGAGATTGCGGATCTCTTTTCGCAGTACCGATGGCGGCATTTCGTATCGGTCGAGCGCATCCTGGGGTTCAAACCGGGCACCGGTGGTTCCGCAGGGGTGGGCTGGCTCAAGCACGTGGTGGAACACCGGTTCTTCCCCGAGCTGTGGGCGATCCGTACGGTGCTGGGGGCGTGATGACGTTTGAAGACCAACAGACGGCCGCGACGCCCGTTCATGCAGATCCGTTCGATCTGACGCGCGCCCGGTTCGCGCTGCCGCCCGACATTCGCTACTTCGACGGCAATTCGCTGGGCCCGCTGCCCAAGGCGGTGCAGACGCAGGTCTACGTATCGACCACGCATGAATGGGGGGAAGGCCTGATCCGCTCGTGGCAGGACGCACGGTGGAATACGTTGCCGCAGCGCGTCGGTGAACGCATCGGCCGCCTGATCGGCGCGGCGCCGGGGCAGGTGGTGGCCTGCGACTCGACCTCGGTCAACTTGTTCAAGGTGTTGACGGCCGCCGTGCGTCTGCGACCGGGGCGGCGGCTGATCGTAACGGACGCCGCGTCCTTTCCGACCGATCTTTACATCGCGGGAGAAGTCGCGCGTCTGATGGGGCTGGAGATCGTCACTGTGCCAGTGAGCGAGATGTCCGAAGTACTGGGCGAGCAGGTCGCCGTGGTCCTGCTGTGCCATGTCGATTACCGGACGTCCGAGATCTACGACCTGGCCGGCATCACTCGCGCGGCGCACGACGCAGGCGCGCTCCTGGTTGCCGATCTGTCTCATTCGGCCGGCGCGTTGCCATGCAACCTCGATGCCAGCGGCGTCGACTTTGCCGTGGGATGTGGCTACAAGTACCTGAACGGCGGTCCGGGCGCGCCGGCGTTCCTGTACGCCGCGGCACGCCACATTCCGAATTGCGAACAGCCGCTGGCCGGCTGGTTTGGACATGCGACGCCGTTTGACTTTACCGGGGCGTACGCGCCCGCGCCCGGCATCGAGCGCTTTCTGTGCGGGACGAACCAGGTCATCGCATTGTCGGTCCTGCTTCGTGCACTGGACGTCTTCGACGACGTGTCGATCGAAGACGCTCGGACTCGCAGTCTGGCGTTGACCACCCGGTTCATCTCCGCGGTGGAGGCACGGCTGGTGCGCCACGGGTTCGTGATCGCATCGCCTCCGGAGGCGACGCGACGCGGTAGCCACGTATCGCTTCGCCATCCGAAGGGGTACGCGATCATGCAGGAACTGGCCCGGCGCGGCGTCATCGGCGATTTCCGCATGCCCGATTTCATGCGATTCGGCTTCGCGCCGCTTTTCAATACGATGGAGGACACGGACCATCTGGTCGACGAGATCGATCGCATCATGGAGGAGCGCGCGTGGGATAAGGCGCAGTACGCGCAACGCCGCGACTTCACCTAGTTCGGCGGGTATGACGGGGAGGAAGGGTCCCCGCATCATGATTCGCATTCCATATTAATTATCGGAGACAACGATGTCGGAAGTGAGTGGATTTCTGGCGAGAACCGAACGCGAGCGAGGACTGAGGAAGAGCCTGACGTCGCCGCAGCTGACGATGATCGCCATAGGCGGCGCGATCGGTACCGGGCTGTTTCTGGGAAGCGGCGCGGCCATTCAGGTCGCGGGGCCGAGCGTGATTCTCAGCTTTGCGATCGGCGCGTGTGTCGCGCTGCTCCTGATGGGGTGTCTGGCCGAAATGGTGGTGACCCATCCCAGTACCGGGTCGTTCGGCTCCTATGCCGAGCACTATCTGGGCAGCCTTGCCGGTTTCGTCGTCCGCTACGCGTACTGGATATCGGTGGTGTTGGTCATCGGTGCGGAAGTCACCGCGATATCCGTCTACATGAAGTTCTGGTTTCCGGGCTCGCCGGGCTGGTTATGGATCGTGCTCTTCTCGATTGTGCTGATCTGCCTGAATGCTCGCAGCGTCGGCTCGTTCGGCGTCGCCGAATACTGGTTTTCGGTCGTCAAGGTCGCCGCGATCGTCGGGTTCATCCTGATGGGAAGCTACACGGTATTCACCGCTACGCCCGCCAGCGGCATCGGCTTCGCCAACTTCCATGCGAACGGCGGGTTCTTCCCGCACGGCTGGGACGGTACGTGGCATGCGGTCGTCGTCGCGATCTTCAGCTTCATCGGGATCGAGTTCATCGCGGTCGCCGCGGGCGAGGCCGAGGACCCTGAGCGTGCAGCGCGCGGCGCTTTCAAGTCCGCGGTGTTACGGCTGATCGTTTTCTATCTGCTCACCGTTGCGCTGATGCTCGCGATTGTGCCGTGGCAGTTGGCGGGAACGGGGAAAAGCCCGTTCGTGATGGTCATGGAGACGACGGGCTTCTCGTGGGGGGCCGGCATCATGAACTTCGTCGTGCTGATGGCGGCATTGTCGGCGATGAACTCGCAGCTCTATGTCGCCACGCGCATGATTTTCAGCCTTGCCTGTAGCGGCTATGCGCCGGCCGGCCTGAGTGTCGTCGGTGCCAACGGCATTCCGCTGCGAAGCCTCGTGGTGTCATCGGGCGGCGTTGCCTTCGCAGCCGTCACGAGCATCGTGATGCCGCAAGGTTCGTTTGTCCTGGTCATGTCCATTGCAATGTTCGGCGCATTGTTCGGGTGGCTCATGATTTTCGTCACGCATTATCGCTTCCGCCGCGCGTGCGAACGCGATGGCGTTACGCCAACGTTCCGTCTGCCGGGCTTTCCGTTCCTGACGCTTCTCGGGGCCGTCGCAATGGCGGCGATCATCGGATCCACCTATTTCGTGCCGGCCTTTCGCATGACCGTGATCACGGGGATCCCGCTTCTGGTGGTGCTGGTCGTCGCCTATGCGCTGATCCGGAAGCCGCAGGCGTCGCGGGCGGTGATCGCGCAGCATGGTGCCGTGGAGTCCTGACCATTCGTCTCCGGGATGAATGACATACAAGGAGCATTTGATGTCGACGAATCACTACGATACCTATCGTGAAGACGTGGCCGGTCGTGCGAATGTCGAGGATTCGCCCGAGCTGGTGGCCTACTACCGGGAATTGGAGCAGCTTAAAACCGGCGCGCTATGGACCGTGGCCAACAAGATCGAGCCTTGGCAACCCAGGTCCGATTCGGTGCCGGTGCTCTGGCGCTACCGCGACTTGCGCGAACACGTGCTGCGTTCGGTGTCGCTCGTGACACCGGAGAAAGCCGGCCGGCGCGTCATCTATCTGGACAACCCCGGCCGGCGGGAGGTTGCCGCCGCGGTCGGGTGGTTGTACTCGGGCTTGCAGGTCATGCATCGGGGCGAACGGGCAGGCGCCCATGCGCATTCGTCTTCGGCGCTGCGATTCATCATGGAGGGAAGCGGCGCCTATACGATCGTCGACGGTCACAAGATGACGCTGGGCGTGAACGATTTCGTGCTGACTCCGAATGGCACCTGGCATGAGCACGGCGTCGAGGACGATGGCCTGCCGTGCATCTGGCAGGACGGCCTGGACATTCCGCTGGTCAATGCACTGGAGGCCGGTTTCTATGCCGTGCATCCGGATCTGCAGCAGGCCGTGGGCTACCCGGTCGACGATTCCCCGGGCATCTGGGGGGCAGCCGGCCTGCGCCCGCAGCATGCGGGCTGGACCCGGCGTTATTCGCCGCTGTTCAAGTACACGTGGGAGGCGACCTATGCCGCGCTGCAACGCTACGCGGGCGCGCAAGCGCACGATCCCTTCGACGGCGCGTTGATGCATTACACCAACCCGATCGACGGCGGCCACGTGATGGCGACCATCGGCGCGAGCATGCAGATGCTGCCGCCGGGTTTTGTCGGCAGCGCGCATCGACACACCGGCAGCTTCCTCTATCAGGTTGCCAAGGGCCGGGGCCATTCCGTCATCAACGGGCAGCGTCTCGACTGGCAGGAGCGAGACATCTTTTGTGTGCCCTCGTGGGCCTGGCACGAGCACGCCAATGCCAGCGGCAGCGAGGATGCGGTGCTGTTCAGCTTCAACGACCTGCCGGTGATGGAAAAGCTGGGCCTGTATCGCGAGGAAGCGCTGGCCGACAACGGTGGACACCAACCGGTGCTGCCGCTTGTGTCGGGCTGAGCGCATCCCGGAACCCGTTCATTTCAATCATCTCCTTCTGAACTGACTTACTCATGCGACTCGTTACCTATCGCGCTCATGTGAATGCGTCCGCCCGCATGGGCGCCATTGTCGATGATCTCGTGATCGATCTTCAGCGCCTTGGCGCGCACGTCGGGCATGCGATTCCCGGCGATATCCTCGATTTCATCGACCTCGGACCCCACGCGGTGGCGGTCGCGACCGAACTGCTGATCCAGCACCGGGACAAGTGGCCGCTGGATACGGCGCTGCCGCTGGCCAACGTCAGGCTGCTCGCGCCGATCCCGCGGCCACGCAAGAACATCTTCGGCATCGGCCTGAACTATGTCGAGCACGTGGAGGAGTCCAGCCGCTCGCTGGATACGTCGAGGGATCTGCCGAAGCAACCGGTGATCTTTTCCAAGCCGCCGACCGCGGTGATCGGGCCTGACGATGCGATCGAGCACGACGCAGGCATCACGCGGCAGCTCGACTGGGAAGTCGAGCTGGCCGTGGTAATCGGCCGTCGCGCGAGGCGTGTCGGGGAGGCGCGCGCGCTGGATCATGTGTTCGGCTACACCGTCATCAACGACATCAGCGCGCGCGACAACCGTCGTGCCGGCCAGTGGATCTACTCGAAGGGGCAAGACACCTACGCACCGCTGGGGCCGGTTATCGTCACCGCTGACGAAATCCCCGATCCGCATGACCTGAATCTGGGCCTGAGGGTCAACGGCGTGGAGAAACAGAACGCCAACACCCGCCACTTGCTGTTCAAGATCCCGACGCTGATCGCGGACATCAGCGCCGGCATCGCGCTGGAGCCCGGCGACATCATCGCGACGGGCACGCCATCGGGGGTGGGTGCCGGCCGGACCCCGCAGGAATGGTTATGGCCAGGCGACGTGGTCGAGGCGTGGGTCGAGGGGATCGGCACGTTGCGCAATCCGGTCGTGGCCGTGGGCGACGTGCCGTGCCGACGTGCGGAACAGTGACGGGTGCAGACGAAAGGAGCTATCGACATGCTTGAACTTCACGCATTCAGGGCGGCGACCGTACAGACGTCGCCGATTTTTCTCGATACCGACGCGACCGTCGACAAGGTCGTCCGTCTGATCGGCGAGGCGGCCGACAACGGGGCGCGCCTGATCGCGTTCCCGGAGGTATTCGTTTCCGGCTATCCGTACTGGAACTGGATCGGCAACCCGGTGCAGGGCAGTGTCTGGTTCGAGCGGCTTGCCCGCTCGGCGATCGAGATACCGGGCCCCGAGATCGCCAAGATCGCGCAGGCCGCCGCGCGTCATCGCATCAACGTGGTGGTCGGCGTCAACGAGCGAAACTGCCGTGGCGTCGGCACGATCTACAACACGGTCGTCACGCTGTCCGACGAGGGGCGCCTGCTGGGCCGTCACCGCAAGCTCGTACCCACGTGGGCCGAGAAGCTGACCTGGGCGCCGGGAGACGCTTCCGCGCTCCGCGTACATGACACCAGCGTCGGCCCGCTGGGTGTGCTGGCGTGCGGCGAGAACACCAACACGCTGGCGCGCTTCGCGCTGCTGGCTCAGGGCGAACTCATACACGTCGCGAACTACATTTCGCTGCCGGTGGCGCCGCCGGACTACGACATGGCGGAAGCGATCAGGATGCGTTCGGCTGCTCACAGCTTCGAAGGCAAACTGTTCACGGTCGTCTCGTGCTCGACAATCTCGGCGGAGATCGTCGCGGCGCTCGAGGTCGACTTTCCCGATGCGCGCGACATGCTTTCGCGCCGCAACAGCGCGTTCTCCGGATTTGTGGGGCCCGACGGACGCACAATCGGCAAACCGCTGATCGACGAAGAAGGCATCGCGTATGCCGATATCGATCTGGGGCGCTGCATTCAGCCTCGCCAGATGCATGACATCACCGGTCACTACAATCGCTTCGACGTGTTCGAGCTGAGCGTCAATCGACGGCCCCTCACAGCCGCGCGCTTCGACGATTCGCGCGCGGCCGATGAACTCGATGGGGAACCGGTAGTCATCGAACGCAACCAGGGCATTCAATCATGAGCGAGACTCGCCGCGACTACCGTATCGGTCAAATCGTACCGTCTTCCAACACCACGATGGAAGCCGAAATTCCAGCCATCCTGCGCGCGCGGGAGGTCGGTCACACGGAGCGTTTTACGTTCCACGCGAGCCGCATGCGCATGAAGCACGTTACCCGGGAAGAACTGGCTGCCATGGACGCAGACAGCGATCGCTGTGCACTGGAACTGTCCGACGCGCGCGTGGACGTGCTCGGCTATGCGTGTCTCGTGGCCATCATGAGTATGGGGCACGGATATCACCGTGCGTCCGAGGCGCGATTGCACCGACGGACCGTGGAAAACGGCGGACCTGCTCCTGTCGTCACCAGCGCCGGCGCACTCGTCGATGGTCTGAAAGCGCTTGGTGCCAGGAAAGTGTCGATCCTGACGCCCTACATGAAGCCGCTGACCGGACTCGTCATCGACTACCTCGGGAACGAGGGCATCGAGGTGATCGACAGTATTTCATTGGAGATCGCCGACAACCTGGAGGTCGGTCGTCAGGACCCGCATGCACCCGTCGAAATCACCCGCAAGTTGAAGACTGCAGGCGTCGATGCGATCGTTGCGTCGGCGTGCGTGCAGATGCCGTCCTTGCCGTCCGTGCAGCCTATCGAGGATCGCACCGGTTTGCCGGTGATTTCGTCATCCGTAGCGACGACCTACGCGATGCTCAAGAAACTGGGCTTGAGCACGAAGGTCCCAGGATTCGGCGCACTATTTTCCGGTCGTTACTGACCCGGTTCGGACGACCCGGGCGGATTGCGATACAGCGCCTTCAACCGCTGGAAACCGGAGACATGAGCTGCGGCGTGGTCGCGTGCTCGGTGGAGGCCATCGATGCGCAAGCAACGAGCAGCAGTGCGGCTAGCCGCCCGCGCTGTCGTCGCGATAGCCGTTCTTGCCGACGAAGATCTCCTTCAGCGCGGCGCGCAGCGCGACCGGATCGTACTGGCCTGGCACGAGATGGATCACGTAGCGCGTCTGACCGTCGAGACGCGCGGCGATGCCCGGTTCGATCTCAACGTCGATCGTGTCGTCCGTCAGTCGCACCGACAGATCCTTGACGCGCCAGGTGATCTGGTCGCGCACCATCACTTCGATCAGCGCGTCGTCCGGAAAGCGCGACAGCGCGAAGCAATAGTCCTGCTCCGCGTCGTGACAGTAGATGTTGGCGAAGCTTTCGTCGTCGTCGAGGTCGGACGTGGCCGCGCCGACGGTAGCGTGAAGTTCCATGAGCGTAGCTCCTGCGAATGGGTTGGTGGGTTAGTGGGGCGCGTGCGTCGTCGTTTCGCGCGTGGTCTCGGGCGCGGCGTCGGCCTGCGCATCGCGCGCCTTCAGCCACAGCCCGAATTCGCGCATCACGTCGACCACCGGCCGCAGCCGGTCGCCGTCCGCGGTCAGATCGTACTCGACCCGCACCGGCACTTCCGGATAGACGGTCCGCCGCACGAGCCCGGCGTCTTCCAGCGCACGCAGGTCGAGCGTCAGCATGCGCTGCGAGATGCCCGGCATGTCGCGGCGCAGGTCGCTGAAGCGTCGCGGCCCGTCGAGCAGATACGACACCAGCAGCAGCCGCCAGCGGCCGCCGAGCAGGCGCATCGCTTCTTCAACGGAACATCCTGTCGCACTCGTTTTCATGCTGCTGAACCCTGGTCGGTAAATTTTTTGTGACTACGGCACAAACGACTGCCGTCTTCCCAGCCCTGCGTCGATGCGAGATATTAGCGCCCGCGTCGCGGCGAATCGAGTCATGGTCAACCCACCAAGGAAATGCATGAAGCTTTATCACGCTCCCGGCAGCTGTTCCCAGGCCATCCGCATCGTGCTGCGCGAAGGCGGCATCGACGCGGAGATCATCAAGGTCGACGCGCGCAAGCATGTCGTCGAGGACGGCCGCGATTACTACGACGTGACCGAACTCGGCTACGTGCCGCTGCTCGAACTCGACGACGGCACGCTGCTGCGCGAAGGGCCGGTGATCGCGCAGTATCTCGCGGATCTGCGCCCGGAAGCCGCGCTCGCGCCCGCGTACGGCACGCTCGCCCGGTACCGGCTGATGGAGTGGCTCAACTTCCTCGGCACCGAGATCCACAAGGGCTTCATCCCGCTGCTGTATGCGGTGCAGGCGGGGAAGTATGTGGAGCCGGCGCGGCAGAAGCTCGACAGCCGCTTTGCATGGATCGACCGTCAGCTCGACGGCAAGACGTTCCTGACGGGCGACACGTTCACGGTGGCCGATGCGTACCTGTTCGCACTGACCGGCTGGGGCAAGGCCGACTGGATGCGCTCGGTGTACAACGCGGATATCGACCTGAGCCGGTATGTGCATCTGCACGCGTGGTACGAACGGGTCCGGGCGCGGCCGGCCGTGCAGCACGTGCTGGAGGCGGACGGCCTGCTGCGGTAGCGTGCGGCGGCGGTCGCGAATACGGTGCGTCATCCCGCCACACCGCGATCGTTTCGTCATATCGACGCGCCGCCACGCCGCAAAATGCCGCGCTATAATCGCCGCCATGAAATTGCTTCGGACCTTCATCCTGCTGCTGCTTTGCGCGGTGCTGCCCATCAGTGGGCTGGCAGCCAGCGGCCTGACCGGTGAATGTCCGATGCAGCACACGATGTCGATGGACGCGGACATGGGCATGACGATGTCCGCCGACATGAGCGATTGCGATTCGATGAAGTCGCCGTCCGCCGGCCACGCGCAAGCGAAGGCCAAAGCCAAGGGCATGGCCTGCAAGGTGACGGCCCAATGCCAGTTCGGCAGTCTCTATCACCCGGCCGCCCGCGCCGACGTTAGCCGTCCCGCTGCATTCGCCAGCACGATCGTCTTCCACTACACGCAGTCCGTACCCGTCCGCGACCCGAGCGGGTTGTGGCGCCCTCCACGCATTAGCTGATCCCGATCCGACCGGTTCACCGCCCACGCGGTGAGGTTCGTCCTGTGCTCAGGACGTGGAATCCCTATGGGTTCCGACGTTGGGGTTAAACCATGTCATTCGATTTCAGCACGCCGCGCACGCGGCGTGCATGTCGGCGCGCGCCCGTGCTGTGGGCCGCGCTGCTGGTGGCGGGCGCCGTGCACGCGCAACAGGCGCCATTCACGCTGGACGCCGCGCTGCAGTCCGCCACCGATCATTCCGCTTCGATGCAGGCCGCACAGGCTTCGGTCCACGCGAGTTCCGAAGCGGCCGTCAAGGCCGGCCAGTTGCCGGACCCGATGCTCAAGGCCGGCATCGACAACCTGCCGGTCAACGGCGGGCAGCGCTTCACCGTCGGCCAGGACTTCATGACGATGCGCCGCATCGGCATCGAGCAGGAGTGGGTATCCGGCGATAAACGGCGGCTGCGCTCGGCGCTGGCCGACGAGCAGGTCGGCCGTGAGCGCGCGGGCTATCTCCAGCAGCTTGCCGCCGTGCGCCGGCAGACCGCGACGGCGTGGCTCGACGCCGTCTATGCGAAGCAGGCGCTCGCGCTTCAGCAGGCGCTGCTCGCTCACATGAACCATGAGCTCGACGCGACGCAGGCGTCGTATCGCGGCGCGAAGGCGAGCGCGGGCGATGTCGTGCAGGCCCGCGCGATGCTCGCGCAAACGCAGGATCAGGTGCTCAAGGCGCAGCAGACGGTTCGCACTGCACTCATCGCACTTGCCCGCTGGACAGCCACGCCGGTGGCGGATGTGACGGGCGCGCCGCCCGCGCCCGAATCCTTCGTGTCGTCGTTGCCGCCGGACGAACTGCGCCTGTCGCAACCGGCGCTCGTCGCGGCCGCCGACGACATCGCGGTTGCCGAAGCCGACACCGCGGTCGCGAACAGCGAGCGCAGCCCGAACTGGACGTGGGAGATCGCGTACCAGCAGCGCGGCGGCGCGTATTCGAACATGGTGTCCGTCGGCGTCTCGATCCCGTTGCCGCTCAACCGAAAGAACCGCCAGAACCGCGACGTTGCCGAGAAGGCCGCGCTCGCGACGAAGGCGCGCCTGATGTACGAAGACACGCTGCGCCAGGTGCAGGCCGATATCCGTACGCAGTCCGAGACGCTGGCGAGCGGCCGCGAACGCATCGCGAACCTGGGCGCATCGCTGCTGCCCGCCGCCGATCAACGCGTGCAGCTCGCCAACGCCGCGTACCGGGCCGGCACGGGTTCACTTGCCGACACGTTCGCCGCGCGGCGCGCGCAACTGGAAGCGCAGTTGCAGGTGCTCGATCTCAGGCGCGACGTGTCGCAGACCTGGGCGCAGCTCGAATATCAGGTCGTGCCGGCAACGCTGGCCGCCGCGCAGTGAAGGAGAACCACATGACGAAGCAATCACTGACGCGCGCGGTGCTGATGACATTCGCCGGCGCGGCGCTGCTCGGCGCGGGGTATGTCGCGGGCACGCGCCATGCGGCAGGTAACGCGGCGATGGCGGCATCGACACCCGCCGCCGCTGCATCGGCCGGCAGGACCGACCCGAACACGGGGCGCAAGGTGCTGTACTGGCACGACCCGATGGTGCCGAACCAGCATTTCGACAAACCGGGCAAATCGCCGTTCATGGACATGCAGCTGCAGCCCGTCTATGCGGACGAAGGCGGCGGTTCGTCCGGCATCCGGATCGATCCGGGCCTGCAGCAGAACCTCGGCATTCGCTACGCGACCGTGCGCCGCCAGCAGACGGCGGCCGGTTTCGATGCGGTGGGCACCACGCAGTTCGACGAATCGCGCGCGGACGTCGTGCAGTCGCGCGTCACCGGCTACATCGACCGTCTGTATGCACGCGCGCCGATGCAGCGAATCGCGAAGGGCGCGCCGGTCGCGTCGCTGTTCGTGCCGGACTGGCTCGCGCCGCAGGAGGAATATCTCGCGCTCAAGCGCGGCGGGATGGACGGCAGCCTGCTCGATGCGTCGCGTGCGCGGATGCGCGCGCTGTCGATTCCCGACGGCATGATCGCGAACCTCGACCGCACCGGCCGCGCGCAGACGCACGTCGTGCTGAGTGCGCCGGAAACCGGCGTCGTCAGCGAGCTGAACGTGCGCGACGGTGCGATGGTCGCGCCCGGGCAGACGCTCGCGAAGATCGCCGGGCTGTCGACGCTGTGGCTCATCGTCGAGGTGCCGGAAGCGCTCGCGCTGAACGTGCAGCCGGGGATGTCGGTCGACGCGACGTTCGCGGGCGATCCGGCCCAGCACTTCAGCGGGCGCATCCGCGAAGTGCTGCCCGGCATCAGCACGAGCAGCCGCACGCTGCAGGCACGCGTGGAGATCGACAATGCCGCGCTGAAGCTCACACCCGGCATGCTGATGCGCGTGCGGGTCGCCGCGCGGCAGACCGTGTCGCGCCTGCTCGTGCCGTCCGAAGCGGTGATCGCGACCGGCAAGCGCTCGATCGTCATCGTGAAGAACGGCGACGGCCGGCTTCAGCCGGTGTCGGTGACGGTGGGCAACGACGTCGGCGGCGACACGGAAGTGCTCGACGGGTTGAACGAAGGCGACACGGTCGTCGCATCGGGGCAGTTCCTGATCGATTCCGAGGCCAGCCTGAAAAGCGTGCTGCCGCGGCTGGAACGCGCGGCCGGGGCCAGCGCGGCCGCATCGTCCGTGGCCGCGGCGGCGCCGATCTACGAAACTACCGGCAAGGTCGAGAAGGTCACGGCCGACGACATCACGTTCTCGCATCAGCCGGTTCCGGCGCTCGGTTGGGGCGCGATGACGATGGCGTTCGGCAAGCCGTCGGCGCACGCGTTCCCGGACGTGAAGCCGGGCCAGACGGTGCGCTTTGCGTTCACGCAGAGCGGCGACGGCTACCGGCTGACGAAGGTCGATCCGCAGGGAGGCGAACGATGATCGCGCGCATCATTCGCTGGTCCATCCACCACCGCTTCCTGGTGTTGCTCGCCACGGTGCTGGTCGCCGCATGGGGCGTCCATTCGCTGCGGCAGACGCCGCTCGATGCGTTGCCCGACCTGTCGGACACGCAGGTGATCGTGAAGGCGTCGTTTCCGGGCAAGGCGCCGCAGGTCGTCGAGGATCAGGTGACCTATCCGCTGACGACGACGCTGCTCGGCGTGCCGGGCGCGAAAACCGTCCGCGCGTATTCGTCGTTCGGCGACGCGTTCGTCTACGTGCTGTTCGACGATCGCACCGATCCGTACTGGGCGCGTTCGCGCGTGCTCGAATACCTGAGCCAGGTGCAGAGCCGGCTGCCGGCGGGCGCGACCGTGTCGCTCGGGCCGGATGCGACCGGCGTCGGCTGGGTGTACGAGTACGCGCTCGTCGATCGCAGCGGCCACCATGACCTCGGACAACTGCGCGCGCTCAACGACTGGTTCCTGAAGTTCGAGCTGAAGGCGGTGCCGGACGTGTCGGAAGTTGCGAGCATCGGCGGCATGGTGCGCCAGTACCAGGTCGTGCTCGATCCGGACAAGCTGCGCGCGTACGGCATCACGCAGGCGGCGGTCGCGGATGCGCTCGGCAAGGCCAACCAGGCGTCCGGCGGCTCGGTCGTCGAGCTGGCCGAGTCGGAGTACATGGTGCGTTCGACCGGCTACCTGCGCACGCTCGACGACTTCCGGCATGTCGTGCTGCGCACCGACGACGCGGGCACGCCGGTGCTGCTCGGCGACGTCGCACGCATCCAGGTCGGCCCGGCGATGCGGCGCGGGATCGCGGAGCTGAACGGGCAGGGCGAGGTGACGGGCGGCGTCGTCGTGATGCGTTCGGGCAAGAACGCGCTCACGACGATCGACGCGGTGAAGGCGAAGCTCGCCGACCTGAAGCGTTCGCTGCCGCCCGGCGTCGAGATCGTCACGACCTACGATCGCTCGCAGCTGATCGAGCGCGCGGTGGACAACCTGACGGACAAGCTGATCGAGGAATTCGTGATCGTCGGCATCGTCTGCGCGGTGTTCCTGTTCCATCTGCGCAGCGCGTTCGTCGCGATCCTGTCGCTGCCGCTCGGCGTGCTGGCCGCGTTCATCGTGATGCGCTACCAGGGCGTGAACGCGAACCTGATGTCGCTCGGCGGGATCGCGATCGCGATCGGCGCGATGATCGATGCGGCGATCGTGATGATCGAGAACGCGCACAAGCATCTGGAAGCGTACGACCACGCGCATCCCGGCGAGCCGCTGACGGCCGCGCGGCGCTGGGACATCGTCGCGACCTCGGCCGCGGAAGTCGGGCCGGCGCTGTTCTTCTCGCTGCTGATCATCACGCTGTCGTTCATTCCGGTGTTTTCGCTGGAAGGGCAGGAGGGCAAGCTGTTCGCGCCGCTCGCGTTCACCAAGACCTATACGATCGCCGCCGCCGCCGGGCTGTCGGTGACGCTGGTGCCGGTACTGATGGGCTATCTCGTGCGCGGCCGCATTCCGCACGAGCACGCGAATCCGATCAACCGCGTGCTGATCCGCCTGTACCGGCCGCTGCTCGAAGCGACGCTGCGGCGCCCGTGGTTCGCGATCGGCATCGCGGTCGTTGCGCTCGTGCTGACGGCCGTGCCGTTGTCGCGGCTCGGCGGCGAATTCATGCCGCCGCTCGACGAAGGCGACCTGCTGTACATGCCGACCGCGCTGCCGGGCATCTCGGCCGACAAGGCGAGCGAGCTGCTGCAGCAGACCGACCGGCTGATCAAGACCGTGCCCGAGGTCGATACCGTGTTCGGCAAATCCGGACGCGCGGATACCGCGACCGATCCCGCGCCGCTCGAGATGTTCGAGACGACGATCCGCTTCAAGCCGCGCAGCGCGTGGCGGCCCGGCATGACGCCGGAGAAGCTCGTCGACGAACTCGATCGCACGGTGAAGGTGCCGGGCCTGTCGAACGTGTGGGTGCCGCCGATCCGCAACCGGCTCGACATGCTGTCCACCGGCATCAAGACGCCGGTCGGCGTGAAGATCTCCGGGCCGGATCTCACGGGGATCGACGCGATCGCGACGCAGGTCGAGGCGGCGGTGAAGCACGTGCCGGGCGTCACGTCCGCGCTCGCGGAACGGCTGAACGGCGGCCGGTACATCGACGTCGACATCGACCGGCTCGCGGCCGCGCGCTACGGGCTGTCGGTCGCGGATATCCAGTCGGTCGTGTCGTCGGCGGTGGGCGGCGAGGATGTCGGCGAAGTGATCGCGGGGCGCGAGCGCTTCCCGATCAACATCCGCTACCCGCGCGAGATCCGCGATTCGCTCGAGAACCTGCGGCAATTGCCGGTCGTCACCGCGCGCGACGCGCAGATCCGCCTCGGCGACGTCGCGCGCATCGTGATCGCCGACGGCCCGCCGATGATTCGCAGCGAGAACGCGCGGCTGTCCGGCTACGTGTACGTCGACATCCGCGGCACCGACCTGCGCACGGCGGTCCGCGCGATGCAGCAGGCTGTCGCGCAGCAGGTCGCATTGCCGCCCGGTTATTCGATCGCGTGGTCGGGGCAGTTCGAGTATCTCGAACGCGCGGCGGCAACGCTGCGCACCGTCGTGCCGGTGACGCTCGTCGTGATCTTCGTGCTGCTGTTCCTCACGTTCGACTCGGCGGCCGACGCGCTGCTGCTGATGTCGACGGTTCCGTTCGCGCTGGTCGGCGGCTTCTGGCTCGTGTGGGGGCTCGGCCATGCGGTGTCCGTCGCGACGTCGGTCGGGTTCATCGCGCTGGCGGGCGTGGCCGCCGAATTCGGCGTCGTGATGCTGCTGTACCTGAAGGGCGCGCTGAAGCGCCGGCTCGACGCCGGCGAGCAATTGACCGACGCGCTGCTGCTCGACGCGATCCGCGAGGGTGCGGTGCTGCGTGTGCGGCCCAAGGCGATGACGGTCGCCGTCGTGCTCGCCGGCCTCGTGCCGATCATGGTCGGGCACGGCGCCGGTTCCGAAGTGATGCAGCGCATCGCCGCGCCGATGGTCGGCGGCATGGTCACGGCACCGCTGCTGTCGATGTTCGTCATTCCCGCCGCATGGCTTCTGCTTCAGCGCCGTCGTGTGCGAAGCGCGAGCGATGAACGGCATTCCTCCGCAGTTCCTTCCGGCATGAACGTGCCATCCACCCAAACTGGAGATTTGTGATGAAGAAGATGAAATCGATTGCCACCGCCACCGCCGCTGCCGTTCTCGCGATCGGCGCGTTCGCGGCTCCCGCGTTTGCGTCCGGCGACATGTCGGGCATGGACATGTCCGGCATGAAGATGTCGTCCGACGGCTCGGCCGCGTCGCACACCGCGCTCACCGACGCCGAAGTGAAGAAGGTCGACGCCGCGACCGGCATGGTCACGCTGAAGCACGGCGCGCTCGAGAACGTCGGGATGCCGCCGATGACGATGGCGTTCAAGGCGAAGGACGCGGCCATGCTCGCGCAGGTTCATGCGGGCGAGAAGGTCAAGGTTCGGGTCGAGAACGTCAACGGCACGCTGACGATCGTCAAGCTGGTGAAAGCGTCCTGATCGTGCCGATGCGGGCGTTGCCGACGCCCGCGTCGACGCAGTGACGCGCAGCGCGCGGACGCGGCGGCCGATGCCGCGTCCGCATCCGCGCGCGCGCGTGCGCGTCGGGCAAGGCGTCCGATTCTGGCGTTCAACGAGCCAGCGTCAGCACCAGATACCCCGCATACCCCGCGCCGTTCGCGAGCAGCGCCCAGATCGCAAGCCCGCGCGTGCGGGCATTGATGCGCAGCCAGGCCGCCGCCGCGAGCGTGATGATCACGCCGGTCAGCACTTCGGGGCGCGGCTCCCACGGCGTCAGCATGATGCCGATCGCCGGCAGCAGCGTGCCCTGGAACACCATCGCGCCGGTGATGTTGCCGAACGCGAGCGTGTCCTTCTTGCGGCGGATCCACAGCACGCTGTTGACCTTCTCCGGCAATTCCGTCGCGATCGGCACGATGATCAGCGACAGCAGCAGCGCCGATACGCCGAGCACCTGCGACACGCCTTCCACGCCGTGAATGAAGCCCTTCGCGCCGCCGACCAGCAGCGCAAGGCCGAGGGCCAACTGCAGCGCGATGGTCGCCAGGTTGGTCGGCAGGCCCGTGCGCGACAGCAGCATCGTATGCGGCGCCTCGGTGCCGTGCCCGGCATCGACGAGCTGGTTCGACGCGCGGAACGTCATCACGACGTACAGCACGTAGATGCCGACCAGCAGCGCGGCAAGCAGCGCGCGGACGGCCCAGTTGTGATGCGGCACGAACATCGCCGCGGTCGCCAGCGAGAACGCGGCGAGGAAGTAGTTCATGTCGCGCACGAACCCCGTGCGTTCGGGCGCGATCGTGCCACGCAGCCCGCGCGAGCGGATCACGGCGAGCGTCATCAGGAACGTGGTGAGCGTCGCGAGCATCAGCGGCGCACCGAGAATCGCGCCGACGCCGATCTCCTCGTTCACCGCCTGGTTCGCCGTGCCGCCGGCCAGCGCGAGCAGCGGCACCATGGTTTCGGGCAGCGCGGTGCCGACGGCCGCGAACAGCGAACCGGTGACGCCTTCGGAAATCTTCAGGCGTTCGCCGAGATGTTCGAGCGCATTGGTGAAGACTTCGGCGGCCACGAGGATGACGACCAGCATGAACGCCAGTTCGAGGAACATGAAGGTCATGCGGCACCTCCGCGGACAGGTGCGTCGATCGCGATGGCGCGTAGGGAGAAGGCTGCGGGGAACATGGGGACTCCGTGGTCGGACGCTGACGAACCATGGCGCATCCGCCGACGTCCGACCAGGAACGACGCGATGCGCCCATGGTCTCGCCAGACCGATTCGGCCGAACGCGCCACGGCTGGAAGCCGAGTGTGTTGACGCGTTCGCTTTCCGGGGGACGGAAAGCAGGCTACTCCCCAAAGACGAGCGCCAGTCTAGCCGAGCCGATTGCTTTCGGCAAGCTTGCGCGGCGATATCCTTTCGGCGGATGAGGAAAGCCGTGCGCGTGGCGGGTGCTCGTGTCGTCTCGGGAAGCAATCGCGTACGCGCGGCGGTGTCATGTGCGTGTCACGAACGCATCGCCGGCCGCGTCATCCCGCCGTACGCTCGGGAAATAGAGCGCGAACGTCGTGCGTCCGTCGTGGCTCGCGACCTCGACCTTGCCGCGATGCAGTTCCATGATCGACTTGACGATCGCGAGCCCGAGCCCCGCGTTTCTCGCCGCGCCGTGCCGCGACGAATCGATCCGGTAGAAACGCTCGAAGATCCGGTCGACCTGTTCGGGCGGAATCGCGGTGCCGCGATTCGTGACCTCGACGACCGCATAACCGGCTTGCGCGGAAACGGCCAGCTCGATCGTCGATGCGGCTTCCGCGTGTTCGAGCGCGTTCGACGCGAGATTGCTGACCGCACGCCGGAACAACGTTGCGTCCGCAACGACAGGCGCGTGGCCGTGCACGTCGATGCGCACGCCGGCCTCGTCGGCCAGCGCCTGGAAATACGACGCGAGCCGGCGCAGCTCGCTGCCCGCGTCGAGCTCGGCGGTCTTCAGGTGCTGCCTTGCATTGTCGGTGCGTGCGAGAAACAGCATGTTCTCGATCATCCGCTGCAGCCGTTCGCATTCCTCGATGTTCGAGTCGATCAGCGCTTCGTATTCTTCGGTCGTGCGGGCGCGCGACAGCGTGACCTGCGACGAACTGATCACGTTGGCGAGCGGCGTGCGCATGTCGTGCGCGAGATCGGACGAGAACTGCGACAGCCGCACGAACGCGCGTTCGAGACGGTCGAGCATCCGGTTGACCGACGTCGCGAGCTCGCGCAGCTCGACCGGGCCGCCGCGCGCGTCGAGGCGCGCGTTCAGGTTGTGCGCCTCGATGCGCGACGTCTGCCGGCCGAGGCTCTCGACCGGGCGCAGGCCGCGCGCGGCGACCGCATAACCGAGTGCGCCGACCAGCAGCGCACCGACGGCCGCCGCGAGCCAGATGTCGACGCGATAGCTTTCCAGCAGCGACTGGCGATCGGTCGCGGTGCGCGCGAGCGCGACCTGGATGGCCTCGCCCGACGGCAGCGTTTCACGCGCATACACGCAGCGCGACGTGCCGATGCCGGGCGGCGAGCACGTGAACGGGCCGCCGGCGCCACCGGTTCCGGCGGCCGGATGCGGCGCCGCGATCACCGACGCGAGTGTGTTGCCGGCTTCGTCGGAGTGCTCGACGAGCGCGTGGTTCTGCCCGTCGTAGATGTCGAGATAGACGCCCGGGTGAGACAGCAGCACCTCGTGGAATACGGCCGGATCGGCGCGCAGCGCGGCCGTCGAGCCGCTCGCGTGCGCAAGCTGCAGGAACTGGTTGAGCTTGCCGGAGATCTCGATGTCGTCACGTCGCTTCAGCTCGGCGGACAGCGAGCGATACAGATACGCGCCGGTCAGCGCGAACACGAGCGCGGCGACGACGGCGAACGCGAGCGTCAGGCGCCGCAGCAGCGAATACGAAGCCGGGCCGGCGGTCACGAACGATCCTCGAGCACGTAGCCCATGCCGCGGATCGTGTGGATCAGCTTCTTCTCGTACGCGTTGTCGATCTTCGCGCGCAGGCGCTTGATCGCCGCATCGACGACGTTCGTGTCGCTGTCGAAATTCATGTCCCAGATCTGCGACGTGATGAAGGTGCGGGTCAGCACCTCGCCTTCGCGTTCCGCGAGCAGTTGCAGCAGCGCGAATTCCTGTGCGGTCAGGTCGATGCGGTTGTCGGCGCGCCGCACGCGGCGCTTGATCAGGTCGACCTCGAGATCGGCGACGTGCAGGATGTCGCGGACGTTGCGCGGCGCGCGCCGCAGCAGCGAGCGGATGCGGGCCAGGAACTCGGCGTACGCGAACGGCTTGAGCAGGTAGTCGTCGGCGCCCAGTTCGAGGCCGGTGACCTTGTCCTCGATCGCCTCGCGGGCCGTGAGCAGCAGCACGGGTGTCTGCTTCTGCGCGCGCAAGCGCCTGAGTACCTCGAAGCCGTCCATTTCCGGCAGCATCACGTCGAGCACGACGAGATCGAAATCCTCGTGCAGCGCGAGGAACAGCCCGTCCTTGCCGGTTTCCGCGACGTCGACCGTGTAGCTCGCCTCCATCAGCCCCTTCCGGAGGTACGACGCCATCTTGGGTTCGTCTTCGACTATCAGTATCCGCATGGTGAGGCAGGCTATCGATGATTCCAGCCGGTGAGTGTAACGCCTGAGCTTACGGTGCCGCGCGTGCGCGAAAGATGACCGGCGGATGACGGAATTTTCATGAAGCACGGGCCGAAACGTCGAGCGCGCGTTTCATGAAAATCCGGTCATGTTTCGACCATGTCGTCGTCACGGCGGCGGCGATAAGCTGCAGCCGTCCTGTCTCCGGAGCGCGCCGTCGCGGTGCCGCGCCGGCCCATCCGGTCGTAGCCTGCCTGATTCCGCATCCATGTCGTACTGGCGCAAATTCATCCTCGTCGTGCTGCTGGCGCTGAGCCAGCCGATCCCGTCGTTCGCGACCGTTTCGATGCCGTGCGCGGGTGCTGTCGTGCCGGATGCGAACGAGATGTCGCACGCGATGCCGGTCGCGCAGGATGGTCATCCCGAGCACGATAGCCACGCGCCGTCGTGTTCCGCCTGCGTGTCCTGCTGCGTCGGCACGGGCATGCCGGGTGCGCCTGCGCTGCCTGCTGCGTCGGGCATCAGCGTCACGATCGTCGCGCATCCGCCGTCGGCCGTGGTCGTGTCGTTCCTGACCGGTGGCATCGACAGGCCGCCTCGCCGGATTCCCGTCTAGTCCGTGCCCGTGGCCGACAGGCCGCGATCTGCAATCCACGCCGGCGGCCGCGCAAGGCCTGCCGGACGACACTACGACGAGACCTATTCATGCGATTGATCACTGCGGCGCTGCTTGGCGCGGCGGCCATCGTGCCGTCGCTCGCGCCTGCGCAAACCCCGTTTCCCGATCCGGCGGACGCCGCCGCGACGGTGCCGGACGTCACCGTGACGTCCGCGTTCGACGGCTACCGGCCGTATCGCGACGACGAAGGCCCGGGCTGGAAACAACTGAACCGGGACGTGATGAAGCGGCCCGCGAAGCCCGGCAACACGACGGGTCACGGCGGCGCCCATTCGATGCACGGAGGGCCCGCGCAATGACGAACCTTGCGATAGCGCCGAGGATCGGTGCGGCCGCGCTCGTGCTGGCATTCCTCGCGGGCTGCACGACGTTTTCGAAGGACGGCGGCTTCGACGCCGTGTCGTCCACCGCGGCGGAACGTATCGGCAAAGACGCGGTGGTCGTGCGGACCGATGCCGACCGCGAAGCCGTCGACAAGCGGACCCGCGAACTGCTCGCCCAACCATTGTCGATGGACGACGCGGTGCAGGTCGCGCTGCTGAACAACCGCGGGCTGCAGGCGTCGTATGCGGAGCTCGGGTTGTCGGAGGCCGACCTCGTGCAGGCTGGCCGGCTGCCGAACCCGCGCTTCTCGTTCAGCCGCACTCGCGCCGGCGACGGCGAGCTGACGCTCGGCCGCACGTTCTCGGCGAACGTGTTCGCGTTGCTGACGATGCCGCTCGCGACGAATATCGAGCGCCGCCGCTTCGAGCAGACCAAGCTCGAAACGGCCGACGCGATGCTGAAGGTGGCGGCCGACGCGCGCCGCGCGTATGTCGAGGCCGTCGCCGCCGAGCAGGCCGCGAACTACGCACAACAGGTGCGCGATGCCGCGAGCGCGGCCGCGGAACTCGCGCTGCGCATGCGTCAGGCCGGCAACTTCAGCCGGCTCGATTACGCCCGCGAGCAGGCGTTCCATGCCGACGCGGTCGCGCAGCACGCGAAGGCGCGGCAGCAGGCCGTGGCCGCGCGCGAGAAGCTCACGCGCGCGATGGGGCTGTGGGGCGGGCGCACGCAGTACGTGCTGCCCGAGCGCTTGCCCGACCTGCCGAAAGTGCGCCCGGACCTGCCCGATCTCGAACGCTTCGCGATGAGCAACCGTCTCGACATCCAGGCCGCGAAGCTGCAGACGCAGGGCGTCGCGTCGTCGCTCGGCCTCAGCAAGGCCACGCGTTTCGTCAACGCGGTCGATCTCGGTTATGTGAACAACTACGAGACCGGCAAGGGTCACGAGCACGGCTACGAGATCAGCGTCGAGATCCCGCTGTTCGACTGGGGCGGCGCGAAGGTTGCGCGGGCCGAGGCGATCTACCTGCAGTCGGCGAACCGGCTCGCGAAGACGGCCATCGACGCGCGCTCCGAAGTGCGCGAATCGTACGCGGCGTACGTGACGAGCTACGACGTCGCCACGCACTACCGCGACGAAGTCGTGCCGCTGCGCAAGACGATCTCGGACGAGCTGCTGCTGCGCTACAACGGGATGCTCGCGAGCGTGTTCGAACTGCTGGCCAATGCGCGCGAACAGGTTGGCGCGGTGAACGGCTACATCGATGCGCTGAAGGACTACTGGCTCGCCGAAACCGATCTGCAGATGGCCGTCGGCGGCCGGCTGCCTGTCTCGGGCGCTGCGCTGCGCGCACCGCGTTCCGCCGAACCCGAACCTGCCGCTGCGCCGCAGCCGGCTTCCTCATCCGTGGCGCAACCGGCGCCCGCAACGCATCCGGAAGGTCATTGACATGGTGTCCCGTCGACAATTTCTCAACGGCTCGGGCGCCGCGCTGCTCGGTGCGGCGATGGTCAGCAAGGCCGGCGCCGCGTCGCTGCCCGAAGCGCCCACGATGGCGAAGACCGGCACGCAGCCGCCGCTCGTGCCGCCGAACGGCCGTCCGTACACGCCCGTCGCGACGCTGAACGGCTGGACGCTGCCGTGGCGGATGAAGAACGGCTGGAAGGAGTTCCACCTGACGGCCGAGCCCGTCGTGCGCGAGATGGCGCCCGGCATGAACGCGAACCTGTGGGGCTACAACGGCCAGTCGCCGGGCCCGACGATCGAGGCCGTCGAAGGCGACAAGGTGCGCATCTTCGTGACCAACCGGTTGCCCGAGCACACGACGATCCACTGGCATGGGCTGCGGCTGCCGAACGGGATGGACGGCGTCGGCGGTCTCACGCAGCCGCATATCCCGCCCGGCAAGACCTTCGTCTACGAGTTCCAGCTCGAGGCGCACGGCACGTTCATGTATCACCCGCACGCCGACGAGATGGTGCAGATGGCGATGGGGATGATGGGCATGTTCATCGTGCATCCGAAGGATCGCGGCACGATGCCGGTCGATCGCGATTTCGTGTTCCTGCTCGCCGCATACGACATCGATCCGGGCAGCTACACACCGCGCGTGAACGAGATGACGGACTTCAACATGTGGACGTTCAACTCGCGCGTGTTTCCGGGCATCGATCCGCTGCCGGTGCGCGCGGGCGACCGCGTGCGGATTCGTTTCGGCAACCTGACGATGACGAACCATCCGATCCACCTGCACGGCTACAGCTTCGAAGTCGCCGGCACCGACGGCGGATGGATCCCGCCGGCGGCGCGCTGGCCCGAAGTGACGGCCGATGTCGCGGTGGGCCAGATGCGCGCGATCGAGTTCACCGCCGATCGCCCGGGTGACTGGGCATTCCACTGCCACAAGTCGCATCACACGATGAATGCGATGGGCCACCAGGTGCCGAACCTGATCGGTGTGCCGCAGAAGGATCTCGCGCAGCGCATCGGCAAGCTCGTGCCCGACTACATGGCGATGGGCAGCACGGGTGGCGCGATGGGCGGCATGGAGATGCCGCTGCCCGACAACACGCTGCCGATGATGACGGGCACGGGCCCGTTCGGTCCGCTGGAGATGGGCGGCATGTTCACGGTGCTGAAGGTGCGGCAGGGGCTCGGCCGCAACGACTATCGCGATCCGGGCTGGTTCCGGCATCCGAAGGGCACCGTCGCGTACGAGTACACCGGCGAATTGCCGGACGGTTGAGCAGCAGCACGCGGCGGCCGTGCCGATGCGGCCGCCGGTTTCGATTCACTCACTCTGGAGCAAACACGATGAAGAAGGGACTGGTTTCGATTGCAACGGGTTGCGCGCTGGCGTTCTCCGCCGCGTCGTACGCGGCCGGCGACATGGCCGGCATGGACATGAGCGGCGGCGCGAAGCAGGGCGCCGATGCGGCGCAGCGCATGTCGCACGGTGAGATCCGCAAGGTCGACACGGCCGCGGGCAAGTTGACGATCAAGCACGGCCCGCTGGACAACCTCGGGATGGACGCGATGATGATGGCGTTCAAGGTGAAGGACCCGGCGATGCTGTCGCAGGTGAAGGTGGGCGACAAGGTCGACTTCGTCGCCGACGACGTGGGCGGCGCGCTGACCGTCGTCGAGCTGAAGAAGCCGTGACGCCGGGCACGAACATGAAGATCAGGATCACGACGCTCAAGCGGCTGGCCGGCTTCGCCGCGGCCGGCGCGATCCTCGCCGCCGCGCCGGTCGCGGCATCGGCGCACGGCAAGCTGGAAAGCGCCGTACCGGCGACGGGCAGCACGGTCGACACGGCGCCCGACACGGTGCGGCTCACCTTCAACGAAGACCTCGAACCGGCGTTCAGTTCGGTGAAGGTGTCGGACGCGAACGGCAATGCCGTCACGCAGGACAAGGCGAAGGTCGACGCGTCGAACCCGCGCGTGATGACGGTTGCGATGCCGAAGCTCGCGCCAGGCGCGTACACGGTGCAGTGGGCAGCGATGACGGCCGATGCGCATCGCACCAAGGGCACTTATACGTTCAGGGTGAAGGGATGAACGACGGTTTCGTCGGCCTGCTGCGTCTTGTGTCGGTGGCGATCCAGAACGCCGGGTTCGCGGGCATCGTCGGCGCGCTGCTCGGCAGCCACTGGCTCGCGCGCGGCGCGTCGGCGTGGCAGCACGGCATCGGGCGGCGCCTCGTCGCGACGCTGCGCATCGCGTCCGTCGTGTCGCTGTTCGCGAGCATCGCCGCGTTCTGGGCGCATTGCGCGCTGATGAGCGACGTGTCGATGCTCGAAGCCGGGCCGGCCGTCTGCGCGATGCTCGTGGGCACCGGATTCGGCCACGCGTGGCTGGCCGGTGCCGCGTTCATGGTCGTGATCGTGCTGCTGTCGTTTCTCAGGCATGCGAACGACACGCGTTTTCCGTTCGCGATGTGGGCCGCGCTCGCTTGTGTCGCGCTCGCGCGCAGCAACGGCGGGCATCCGGTCGACGCCGGGTTGTTCAGCGTGCCGGTGTGGGTCGACTGGCTGCATCTGCTCGCGATCAGCGCATGGATCGGGCTCGTGTTCGTGACGGCGTTCGGCGTGATGCCGCGTCTTGCCGGCATGCCGGCGAGCGAACGCGCGACCGGCGCATCGTTCGTGCAGTCGCTGTCCGATGCGTCGACGGTTGCGTTGATCGTGTTGTTCGCGACCGGCGCGTACAACGGTTGGCGCGGCATCGATACGCCGGCCAACCTGCTCGCGTCGAGCTACGGGCAGATCCTGCTGCTGAAGCTCGCGCTCGTGCTGATCGCGGCGGCGCTCGGCGGACACAACCGGTTCTTCGGGATGCCGAAGTTGCTGGCTGAGTTGAAAGACCCGGCCGCCGCGATGCCGGCCGCCCCGTTGCGCCGGTTCGGCGCGGTGTTGCGGATCGAGGCGGTCGTGCTGGGCGGCGTGCTGATGGTGGCGGCCGTGCTCGCGTCGAGCGCACTGCCGGGGACGGTCTAGCGCGGCGGCGCGTTGTCGAAGCATCGCGGGGGAATCGTCACGGGCACGATGGATTTTCATCAGACGATTTCCCCGCATTTTCCGGCACAACCGCGCGGCCGGTGGCGATCGTCGCGCGAAATCACTTGTTACATTTACCTGTCTTTTGATTACCAAAAACTGTCATTGAGCGCCGCTAAGCTTTCGCCACCCTCACAACCGGGATCTCCCGTCATGCGCTCGACAATCCGCCTGTTTGCCCCGCTATTGCTGCTCCCGACGCTCGCCGCCGCGCCGGTGTTCGCCGCCACCGCCGCTCCCGTCAGCCCGAACTGCGGCGGCAGCACGACGCCGATCGCCGATATCCAGGGGCCGGGCGCGCCGTCACCGCTCGCCGGCCAGAACGTGTCGATCGAAGCCGTCGTCACCGCCGATTTCGGCGGCACGGACGGCTTCGGCGGCTTCTTCGTCCAGCAGGCCGATGCACAGCGCCGCAACCAGCCGGGCGTGTCCGAGGGCCTGTTCGTCTATGCGCCGAAAGTGCGCGCGAAGGCGGGCGATCTCGTGCACGTGACGGGCAAGGTCGAGGAGAAATACGGGCAGACGCAGCTCACGCAGTCGGGTGCGATCGCGGTGTGTGCGAACGGCCAGACCGTCACGCCCGTGACGCTCACGCTGCCGGTCGACAGCCCGAACGCGTTCGCCGCGTATGAAGGGATGCTCGTGCGCCTGCCGCAGACGCTGAACGTCACCGACAACTACGAGCTCGGCCGCTACGGCAGCGTGATGCTCAGCAACGGCCGCCTGTGCACGCCGACGAGCGTCGTGCCGCCCGCACAGGCGCAGACGCAGATCGACGCGAACGCGCGCAACCGCCTGATCCTCGACGACGGCTCGAACAAGCAGAACCCCGCGACCGTGCCGTATCCGGCGCCCGGCCTGTCGGCCGCGAACACGCTGCGCGCGGGCTACACCGTGCGCGACATCGAAGGCGTGCTCGAAGTGCGTTACGGCGCGTGGCGCGTGCAGCCGCTGCCCGGCGCGGCCGTGCCGGCGTTCGAGGCGCGCACGAACCCGCGCACCAACGCGCCTGCGCGCGATCCGAAATCGAACCTGCGCGTCGCGTCGTTCAACGTCCTCAACTACTTCAACGGCAACGGTCTCGGCGGCGGCTTCGACGATCCGAACAACCGCGGCGCGAAGACCTACGCCGAATTCCAGCGTCAGGAAGCGAAGATCGTCAGCGCGCTGAAGGCGCTCGACGCCGACGTGATCGGCCTGATGGAAATCCAGAACAACGGTTACGGCGAACTCAGCGCGGTGCGCCAGCTCGCGGCGAAGCTCGGCAACAACTGGCGCGTCGTCGATCCGGGCACGTCGCGCCTCGGTGGCGACGCGATCGCGGTCGCGCTGATCTACGACAGCCGCAAGGTCGAACCGGTCGGCCGCGCGGCGACGCTCGCGATCGACGACAAGAATCGCCAGCCGCTCGCGCAGTCGTTCCGTCGCATCGGCGGCAAGCAGGCGCTGACGGTCGCGGTGAACCACCTGAAGTCGAAGAACTGCCCGGACGCCGCGAACGACGATCTCGACCAGGGCGACGGCCAGGGCTGCTGGAACCCGACGCGCACGCGCGCGGCGGCGAAGGTCGCTGACTGGCTTGCCGGCACGCCGACGGGTGTCGCGGGCCAGGGCGTGTTGCTGATCGGCGACTTCAACAGCTACACGCATGAAGACCCGATCCGCACGCTCGAATCGCGTGGTTACCGCAACCTCGTGGCGCGCTGGATCGGTGCGAACGCATACAGCTACGTGTACAACGGCGAAGCCGGTTATCTCGACCATGCGCTCGCGACGCTGCCGCTCGCGTCGCACGTGAAGGCCGTGCACGAATGGCACATCAACGCGGACGAGCCGCTCGCGCTGCAGTACACGCTCGCGTACAAGTCGGCCGAGCAGCAGAAGACGTACTACGCGCCGGATGCGTATCGCTCGTCGGATCACGATCCGGTGCTGATCGATATCGCGCTGCCGGGCGGCGGGAATTGATGGCGGGTTGACCGCGGGTGATGCGCGGCGTGCGGCGAGTCCGCACGCCGCTGCCCGCCCGGGAAATGGATTCGAATTTCGGGTAAATAATTCCGCCGAAACCGCCATGAATTAACGCAATCGGTATTTTATGGATGGCGCAATGCACATGAGCGCCTGGATTGAAGAATGCCTGAAGCGAATCGAGTCATCGAATGACGTGTGCATGGCGTGACGGCACCTTAATCGATTGTCGATAATAAAAATGAAAGAAAAATCCAGTCGATCTGAAGGGTATGCAAGCGCTGCATCAATACCGGCAAGGCTTGTGAGTTGTGCGACAGAAGTAAAATATTCGGCGAATCATTGCCGATAAAACGCGCCTTGCACGAATAATCTTTTTGTCTTTCAAATTCCAGACACTGACCGTCGTTCGCATCATTACGGGATTTTTAATATCGGAATGATCTTTGACAACGCGGCGCAGCACCGCCTATTTTTGTCGGTGTCGTAAATTCAGGTAATCAGAAAAGAAGTCCAAACTGCAGGGGGCGGTTCAAGCATCATTCTCGCCAGCAGTTTGCTGTGTCTGTATCACGTTCAGTCTCTTGAAGCAGTCCGATTCCAACCGCCTTTTGCGCGAGTGGCGGGTGTTGCTGCGCGTCTCGCCGGCGAAGGCGGCCTTTGTGAAGTGGTATCCGAACCAAATCAAAGGGCAGAGATGAAACCAGACAGGAGCAGTACCGGCAGCCGCCGTGCTCGTCACGGCCGGTTGGTCGGGCTAGGCGCATTGACGGTCATGACGCTGGCGCTCGCGGCATGCGGCGGCGACGACTCGTCGTCCGTCGGCGCGTCGAGCCTTGCGCAGACCACGGCCAGCCAGCAGGCCAGCGCACAAGCGGCCAGCAGTCAGGCACCGGCGGCCAACCAGCCTTACGTCGACCAGGTCGCGTATTCGATGAATGCGACCGACGGCCTCGCCGCCGCGCAGGTGTCGGAGAAAGCGGCGGTCATGCATTACCAGTGGACGGGCGGCAGCAAGACGGTCAACTACACGACGACCACCGGCCACCTGACCGCGCAGGACGCGAACGGCAACGCGGAAGCGTCGATGTCGTATGTCGCGTACACCGCGCCGAGCACCAACGGCAAGCCGCGTCCCGTCACGTTCGTGTATAACGGCGGCCCCGGCTCGTCGTCGATCTGGCTGCGTCTCGGCTCGTTCGCGCCGACGCGGGTGGCCACGCCCGATCCGGGTTTCGGCACCAACTGGCCGAACTATCCGATCGTCGACAACGCCGACAGCCTGATCGACACCACCGACCTCGTGTTCATCGACCCGCCGGGAACCGGGCTGTCGGAAGCCGTATTGCCGAACACCAACCAGAAGTACTGGGGTTCCGATGCGGACGTCAACATCATGCGCGACTTCATCCAGCGCTACCTGAACGTCAACAGCCGCAGCACGTCGCCGATCTACCTGTACGGCGAATCGTACGGCACGCCGCGTACCGACATGCTGGCGCTGGCGCTCGAATCGGCCGGTGTGCACCTGACGGGCATCGTGCTGCAGTCGTCGATCCTGAACTACTTCGCGGATGCGGTGGAGGCGGTGGCGATCACGCAGTCGACCGAAGGGCTGCTGCTCGAAACCGATACCGTGGCCGGTTACTTGCCCGGGTACGCGGCGGTCGCGGCGTACTTCAACCAGGTCTCGCCAGCGCCGGTGAACCAGGATCTGTACGCACTGCAGACGGAACTGTTCACGACGCTGATCTACAACCAGCTGCAGAAGTACTCGCAGTCGTGGGTGTTGAGCCAGCTCGGCATTCCGGATGCGCTCGGCACGCCGGTGTTCCCGAGCGATGCGACGCTCAGGCTGTGGGGGATACCGTCGAGCCTGACGCTGCAGGCGCTGCAGGGCTACTTCAACGCGAACCCGTTCGGCACGAGCCTGCTGCCCGGAACGACGATCGGCCGGTATGACGGACGCGTGTCGTTGCCGAACTCCGATCCGCGTCTGCAAACCGACGGCGACCCGTCCGACATCCTGATTTCGCAGCCGTTCACGAACGCGCTCGCGACGCAGATGCCTGACTACCTCGGCTATACCGCACCGAACGCGACCTACCTGCCGCTGAACGACAACATCATCGGCGTCTGGGACTTCACGCACGACGGCCAGCCGATGCCCGACACGATCCCCGATCTGCTCGGCGCGCTGCAGCTCAACCCGAAGCTTCGCGTGCTCGCGGAGAACGGCTTCCACGATCTGGCCACGCCGTTCTTCAATACCGAGAAGCAACTCGCGCGGCTGCAGACGGTGAAGGGCCTGAATCCGAAGCTGCAGGTGAACTTCTTCCAGGGCGGCCACATGATTTACCTCGACGATGTCGCTCGTCCGCAGATGAAGCGTGACCTGAAGACGTTCTACAAGGGCGCGCGGATTCCGACGGCGCTGACGCTGCATACGCTGCCGCCGCCGTGGCCGGACGAAAACCCGCCCAGCGTGCCGACCGGCAGCATCCCGGGCGCGACGGCCGCGACGACGCTGGCGGCGGCCCCTTGAGCGACGGACTCCTTGTCAGAGGAACCCTCTATTCATCCATTGAATGCGAGCGATCATGTCCCTAATCCAAATGATTCGGCGTATGTCTGCGTTGATCGTCGTCGGTGCTGCGATGAGCAGCGCCCACGCCTTGCCGCCGCAGGCGGTGGCGCCGGTGAAGCTTCCGCATGGCGGGCGCGGCGTCGACGGTCCGTTCTTTCCGTCGACGCGGGCGGCGCCGGTGTTGCCGTCGACCGGCGCGACGCTGCAGCAGCAGGCGCAGCAGCGGGTCGATGCGAGGCTCGGCGCCAATACGGTGCTGAGCAACGGCGCGGCCGTGACGAAGGCGCAGGCGCAGAGCAGCGGGCTCGGTTTCGTGTCGAAGCACTTCGACGAGATCGATGCGAAGCACACCGGCCGCGTGACGATGAGCGATGTGCGGCAGTTCATCCAGCAGCGGCAGGTGCAGGCGCAGCAGGAACAGCAGGACGAGTGACGTAGCAACGCAGCGCGGCGGCCGGTGCGAGGTCGGCACCGGCCGCCGAACCGCGACAGGCGTTCAGCTCGCGTGGCGCGCGTAGCGCCGGGCCGTGACCGACGGCAGCTCGCCGAACATCGCGCGATAGTCCTGCGCGAAACTGCTCAGGTGCCAGAAACCCCATTTGGTTGCGGCGGACGTCACGGATTCGCCGAGCCGAAGCTCGCGGCGCGCGTGGTTCAGTCGAACGGCGCGCAGATACGCAATCGGGTTCAGATTGAGCGTGTCGTGGAACGCATACTGCGCGGTGCGCCGGCTGATGCCGAGCTGCACGCACAGCTCGGCGATCGACAGCGGGCAGGTCGATGCGTCCTGAAGCCGCTCCTGCACCGCGTTGACCAGCGACCAGTACTTCGTCGGGCGCGCGGCTTGCGCGCCGTCCTCCGGCGCGGCCGCCGTCAGCACCTCCGAGATCGCGTACAGCACGGTGCGCTCCAGCAGTTCGATGCGGTCCTGCGTCGTCATGTCTTCAGCGGAGGTGCTTTTCGCCGCGGCGGCGAGCGTGCGGCGCAGCAGGTCGCGCAGATTGTCCGCGACGTACGCGGCCATCGGGATCAGCGGGGCGAGGGTGCGTGCGCGCAGTGACGCGGCCACCGTGCGCATCGCCGGCGTCGACAGCTTGTCGGGTTCGATCTCGACGTTCACGAGCACGTGCCGGTCGGGCGAATAGAACTCGAATTCCGGCAGGCTCGAGAACACGTGCAGGCTGTCGCGCCCGCTCTTCTCGCCGCACATGCGCGCATGCCCTTCCAGCTCCAGCGGCACGGCCACGGCGATCCGGTCCGACGGCACCGCGCCGCGCTGCAGGATGACCTTGTCGAGGTCCTCGACCAGCAGCTTGATGCCGCCCAGCGACACGATCGACGACGAGCCATGAAACAGGCCGCCCGAGATCTGCGTGTAATTCAGGTTCCAGCCTTCGAACGACCGCGCCTGTTCCGCCACGTCGGTGAACGCGCAGAACGCGACCGTTCGCGCGAACAGCGGGGCGCCAGAGAAATCGCTCAGGTGGGCAGACGGCGTCATCGGGGGCGGGAGGGAGCGGGCCGGATCGAATCATTGTAGCCGCACGGCGAGCCGGTCAAAAAGCGCCGCCTCGTGGAAACCCTCGCTTGCCGAAATCCGATAGTGAAAAGCGTTTCGGCACCCTACCTTTGGCATCAATACGTTGCTGTTCACCGAGCCGTGCTGACAACGCACCGCGGTGCCTATCTGGAGAGACGTTGATGGAACTTCCCCGTGGCGGATTCTGGAGAAACTGGGTCGGCAATCAGTCGTGCGTGGCCGCGCACCTGGCATCGCCGACCAGCGAGGCCGAGATCGCGGAGCTGGTGCGTACCGCGACGCGCCAGGGCAAGCATGTTCGATGCGCGGGGTCGGGGCACTCGTTCACGCCGGTCGTGGCGACGAGCGGCCTGCTGCTGTCGCTCCAGGACTACCAGGGCATCGTCGATGTCGATCAAGCGCGCAAGCGCGTGACGGTGAAGGCCGGCACGAAAATCAATGCGGTGACGCGTCACCTGAAGGCACTCGGCCTGTCGCTCGTCAACCAGGGCGACATCGATTCGCAGGCGATTGCCGGCGCGTTCGCCACCGGCACGCACGGCACCGGGACCACGCTGAGCAACCTGTCGTCGCAGGTCGTGGGGATGCGCATCGTGCGCCCCGACGGCTCGATCATGGAAGTGAGCGACCGGAAGGACCTCGACCTGCTCCATGCGACGCAGGTGAATATCGGCATGTTCGGTGTGGTGTCGGAGATGACGCTGCAGGTGACCGATGCGTTCTGGCTGCACGACCGGGTCTGGCGCGAGGATTTCGAAGCGCTGATGGAGCAATACGACGACCTGGCGGCGAAGCATCGGCATTTCGGTTTCTTCTGGTGTCCGACGTCTGAAAGCCGCGACCTGTACTGCCTGCCCGACACCGCGAAGGTGTCGAACTCGAAGAAAGACTACGACGTGTGCGAGATCAAGGTGATGGACGTCACCGACGCGCGCACGTTTCATGAAGGCGAGCACGAGAAGATCGCATACAGCTCAGAGGTGTATGCGATCCACTACGTGCCGAACTTCCACGAGCTCGAGTACGCGGTGCCCGCGCGGCACGGCAAGGAAGCGCTGCGCCGCGTTCGCGACCTGATCCTCACGAAACACCGCGACTGCATTTTCCCGGTCGAGTATCGCTTCACGAAGGGCGACCCGGCGTGGATCAGCCCGTTCAACCATCAGGACAGCGTCACCATTTCATGCTCGGGCGGCCCGAACGGCGTCGACTACTGGCCGTTCCTGAAGGACGTCGACGACATCCTGCGCGACTACGGCTCGCGTCCGCACTGGGGCAAGCTGCATTTCACGAACCGCGAAGACGTGGACCGCTGGTTCCCCAAGGCCGAAGCGTTCCGCGCACTGCGCCGCAGCGTCGACCCTGAAGGTTTCTTTCTCAACGATCATCTTCGGGCGCTGTTCAGTTGAGCGCGCCGATCAAACCAGACAGGAGAACGAAGAATGAATGTCAAGATTGACGGCCGCCTGGCCGGCAAGGTCGCCATCGTCAGCGGCGGCGCCGGCGGATGCGGCGGCGCTGCGTCCGAACTGTTCGCCGCACAGGGCGCGAAGGTCGCGATCATCGACCGCGACGGCGACGCCGCCGAAGCACTTGCGTCCAGGCTGCGCGATGCCGGCCTGCAGGCGATCGGCCTCGGCGCCGACGTGTCGAAACAGGTGGAGGTTCAGCGGGCCGTCGATGCGGCGCGGGGGCAGTACGGCAATGCGGACATCCTGTTCAACCACGCCGGCACGCTGATCGTCAAACCGTTTCTCGACATCGAAGAGTCGGAATGGGACTGGCTGATGGGCGTGAACGTCAAGAGCATGTTCCTGATGACGAAGGCGGTGCTGCCGCAGATGCTCGAGAAGGGGCGCGGCAGCATCGTGTGCACGTCGTCGATTTCGGCGGTCTGCGCGACGCCGGGCGAAGTGCTGTACGACGCGACCAAGGGGGCGTGCCACATGTTCGCGCGGGCCATCGCGGTCGAGTACCGCGACCGCGGGATTCGCTGCAACGCGCTGGCGCCGGGGTTCATCCGCACGCCGCACGGGATGCGCGAACTCAAGGACCTGCAGGCGATGGGTGTCGACGCGACCGAAGCGGCGATCGCGGTTCAGCAGGGCCGGTTGTGCGAACCGTCGGAAGTCGCGGCGGCCGCGCTGTTCCTCGCGTCCGACGAGTCGAGTTTCGTCAACGGCACGCATCTGTTCGTCGACAACTGTTTTTCCGCCGTCTGATCGTCGAGGCTCGCGGCTGTGCTTTCGACGCGACACGACATGCGACGCTAGTCGTGCTGGCCAACGCGAAAGACGTTGCGCAATTCGTCGTGGTTGTGCACGTTGAGCTTGCGGTAGATCTTTCGCACGTGATCGACGACGGTGCTGTCGCGCAGTGCGAGGCCGCGCGCGATGGCGGTTTGCGAGTGGCCGAGGACGAGTAGCGAACAGAGCTGCCGTTGTCGTTCCGTCAGACCGAACTCGAAGCCGAGTCGCTCGATTTCCAGTTCGTGCGGGAGGAAATGCTCGATGTAGATCACGATCGCCTGTTCGCAGGGCAGCGCGCTCGCGTGCGCAAAGCGATACGCCTTGAATCGGAAGCGGCCGGCCGCATTGCGGCGTTCCATCGTGGCGGGTGCCACCGGGAGACCGCACCAGATGCGATTGACATGCGTCAGCAGCGGCGCAAGCCAGTTCGGAAAGCGGTCGCGACGATAGAACGCAAGCGGTTCGCCCGAGGCGAGCGCCAGCATCCTGACGCTGTCCTCGCTTTGCAGCAACACCTTTCCGGTGTTGTCGATGACCATGATCGACGACTGGCTGCCTTCCGCTTCGTGTGATGGCGGATGTATCGGGCACGAAAGCGCATGCGCGATATGTCGCGCGAACGGCGCGATGTCGCGATGATTCTTTTCCGAGAACGGACGAGCGCCGGGCGCGCGGCACAACTTCAGGCTTCCCCAGCCACGGGTACCATCGGTCGCCGTCAGCTCGAGACAATGCCGCATGCCGACCGGCCGCCACAGCTCCGCATACATCGCACTCTTCAGCAGCGCGGCGTCGTAACGGGCGCTGTTTTCGAATCCGCGGCCGCGGCGCATCGCGTCCGAGAACGTGACGCCGAGCACTTCCTGT
Organism: Burkholderia sp. YIM B11467; assembly: GCF_052952715.1. Classification (NCBI taxonomy): domain Bacteria; kingdom Pseudomonadati; phylum Pseudomonadota; class Betaproteobacteria; order Burkholderiales; family Burkholderiaceae; genus Burkholderia; species Burkholderia sp. YIM B11467. Next base: position 757,464 of record NZ_JBQVSQ010000001.1, on the reverse strand, counting down.
TTTTCGGTGTTGTGGACGTCGGCAAAGTAGGTGGGCAGGACTTGATAGACGGTGTCGTTTTCGCTGTAGACGTCCGACACCGCATAGTGTTCGTCGGTATAGAAGAACATGCCCCAGTCGGCGCCCACGATGCGCCGCGTTGCTTCAACCACATGAGGAATGACGAGGCGCGGTTCGATGCCGAACGAACATAGTCGCCGGATGTGGCCCGCTAGCGCGACATACTTGTCGGACATGGTGCGCCCCTTGCACTACGACGGGCCGGCACGCGACTGCGTCGAACGAGGGCCGCGTGCACCTTGCGCATACGGTGTCCAGTTTAGGTCGGCGAGTCGACGAATTCCACAATTGCCCCCTCGTCAGGGGGCGTTAAACCGGCCGGCCGATTTCTATCATTAATCCATTCCTGCTGGCTGCCCCGCCCGGTGCGCGACGGCTCGAAGCGCGCGATCCGCCCGATCGCGGATGCGCGTCACAGGAACGTTCGATTCGCGTTGCGGCACGACGCGCGGGCAAGCGCATGCGCCAGGCTGCTGCGAGGTGTTGTTGCGCATTCGCATGCGAATGCGCTGGTCCGGGGGACGTTACAGGAGGACGCGAAGGTCGCTCGATGGAACCTCGAACGTGCGAAGCCGCCGATGGCTGAAGCGACGCAGCGGAATGCTCGCGATTCGCGACGCGCGGCGATGCCGTCGGGGCCGACGTTGTTGCATCGGCGAGGTGTGTCGAATCGCGCGGACGGCCGGACCTCGGCGCCGTTCCCGCGTACGAGTCGCAATGTCTTTTCATATGAGGTGCCACGATGAAGACGGTTTACAAGGCGGCGCTGGCCGCCGTGTGCATGCTGGGTGCGACCGGGCTTGCCCGGGCGGATGGCGGAGGCGACGAGAGCCCCGGCACACCCTCGGATGCCGCGCTCAGCGCCACTGCGGTGGGCTCCATGCCCAGTGCCGGGTCGCAGGCGGGCGGCCCCGCGGTGATCACGCGCGCTCAGGTGAAGCAGGAGCTGATTCGCGCGCAGAAGTCGGGCGAGTTCGAGCGGATGAATCAGTTCTACGGCGGCGGGAATTAGGGCGGCGTGACGAACCGGCGCGGCCGCCCGGACCATCGGCGGCCGCGTGATCGGTGCCCGGGTTGCATGCGGGGACGGTTGTAACGGGCAATGCGACCCTCGCGAAGATCACGGGCATGACACCTCCAAGTCGGCGGTTTCAGCCCGTTTCAAAGGTGCTTCAGACGGACGGATCGACGTTCGCCTCGAGTTCGCGGATGCGCTCGAGATTCCGCGTGTCCTTCAGCACCGGCGGCCCCGCGAAGGTGTTGCGCACGCCGAAGCCGTACCAGATCACCATCAGCACCGCGACGAAACCGACGAGCACATAGAGCACCTTTTCATTCGGCGGCTGGATGCCGACATACGCCAGCACGCACGCGCCGACCAGCGCGAGCAACGCACACGGCTTCGACCAGATGCCCAACTGGAACGGACCTTTTTCGGTCCACGTGCGGCCTTCGGCCAGCATCCCCGAGCCGATCGGCATCGCATACGAGATGAACAGGAACACGGCGCTGCCGGCACTCAGCACCGAGAACGCGTCGCCGTACAGCGTGACGACGATCGCGAGCACCGCGCAGGTCCAGATCGCGGGCCCGGGCGTCCGGTGCGTGTGACTCACGCTGCGCAGCAGCTTCGATGCCGGCAGCCCGCCGTCGCGCGCGAACGCATACACCATCCGCGACGTCGACATGATCGCGGCGAGCCCGCATACGTAGTTGATGAAGAACATCGCGAGTTCGAGGCACACGCGCAAGGTCTTCGGAATCGGCGCGAGTATCGCTTCGAAAAAGCCGGTGCCCTGTTTCATCGCGGCGGTCAGGTCGGGCATCACCAGCACGAACGCGCACACCATCACGTAACCGAAGATCGCGGACCAGAACACCGACCCGATGATGCCGCGCGGCACGTTTCTGGCCGCATCGTGCGTCTCCTCCGACGTATGCGCGGACGCGTCGAAACCCGTGATGGTGTAGGTCACCAGCAGCAGGCCGGACAGGAACGCGAGCGGCGTGGCCTGCTTCGGCCACGCACCGCCGTCGACGCTGGTGAAATTGGTGAAGGTGACCAGCCGATGCAGGTCGAACGTGACCGGCGAGTAGTAGAGCAGCGAAACGACCAGCGCGATCGTCACGACGAAGATCAGATAGCCCGACAGGTCGGTGATCCTGCTTGCGATCCTGATGCCGCGTGCGTTCAGGATCGCCTGCGAGATCGTGATGAATGCGATGAACGCGGTTTGATGCCACCAGGTCAGGCTGTCCGGGCTGACGCCGAACATCGGCGCGATCAGCGTCTTGAAGAACGGATCGTAGGTGCCGAAGTTGATCGCGGCGATCACGAAGATGAGGCCGATCAGGTTGAGCCACGCCGTCATCCACCCCCATTTCTTCCCGCCGAGGATCGCGCCCCAGTGATAGAGGCCGCCCGCGGTCGGAAACGCGGACGCGATCTGCGACATCGATACGGCGACGATCAGTGCGAACAGCGAACCCAGCGGCCAGCCCAGGCCGACCGATGCGCCGCCGGTCGCGGAAAACGCGAGCTGAAACGCGGTAATGCCGCCCGACAGGATGCAGATCACCGAAAACGACACGGCGAAGTTCGAGAAACCGTTCATCCGTCTCGACAGTTCCTGCGCATAACCCATCTTGTGCAGGAGGCTTACGTCACTGTCGGTGCCTGAGTCAGGCGGGAGTTTTGTATCCATGTTCGCTCCGTCACGAATGTCCTGCGTGGCAGGACTGTCATCGCCACCCGGGCCTTGTGTGTCGGCCCGCTCCTGGACTTCGTCGGCGGCACGCGATGGCGCGGTTGAACGGCAATCGCGTTCCGGTCCGATGCGTGAACGGTATGAAACCAAATCTCCGGGCAATATCGGATTTCGGCAATGTAGTGAAAATCCGGATGCGTGCACCGTTTGGGGGCGTGTCTGTCCGTTTTTTTTCGTCCTGAGTGCCGGATGAAGCACGGATGCCCCGCATTTGCCGGAATTCGCCAGCCGCAGAAAATGCGGCCTCCCGGCGTCGCGTCATCGTGGCTCGATCGCCCCGGACGCCGAATCCGGTGACGGCCTATTCCGCCTGTCGCTTGTCGCGTCGCTGCCCGAAGCGCGCACGATAGTCGCGCGGCGATGTGCCGACCCGTTTCGCGAACGCGCGCTGCAACGCGTCCACGCTGCCGAATCCCGAACGTTCCGCGATCCGTTCGAGTGGCCAGTCGGCTCGCTCCAGCAACACCTTCGCGCGCTCGACCCGCGCTGCCAGCACGTACTGCGCGGGCGAGTGTCCGGTCTCGTTGAAGAAATTGCGTGCAAACGTCCGTTCGCTCATGTGCATGCGGGCGGCCAGCGCGGCGACGCCAAGATCGCCGGTCGGATCGTCGGCGATTTCGGTGAGCAGCGCGCGCATGCGCGGCGTCGCGCTTGACTGGATGTCGAGTCCGACGCTGAACTGCGCTTGTCCGGCGGGGCGGTGCATGAACAGCACGAGTTCGCGTGCGACCGCGAGCGCGGTCGGCGCACCGCAATCCGCCTCGACGAGTGCGAGACACAGGTCGATGCCGGCTGTCACGCCGGCCGAGGTATGGAACGGCGGGTCGCTCACGTAGATCGCATCCGGCTCGACCCGTGCTTCAGGACACAGTGCCTGTAGCGCCGCACACTGGTTCCAGTGCGTGGTCGCACGTTTGCCGTCCAGCCATCCACCGGCGGCGAGCACGAACGCGCCCGTGCAGATGCTCGCGATTCGCCGCGTGCTTGCGATCCGCGTGCGCAGCCACGGCAGCACGCCGGCATCCGACGCTGCGTGTCGCAGCGCCGCTTCGTTGCCGCCGGCGACGATGATCGTGTCGATACGCCCAGGCAGTGCCGCCAGTGCGGTCGGAGCGGCGAGACGCAGGCCCGCGTGCGTGACGATGTCGTCCCCGTCCTGCGATGCGAGCGTGAGCCGGTACGGCACGGCATGGCCGGGAAGGTAACGGTTCGCGACCGCGAACACTTCCATCGGGCCCGTGATGTCGAGTGACTGGACGCCGTCGAAGCCGACGACCACGATGTCGCGTGCCGAACCGGTTGACTGGGACATGGCAGAAAGTGCGGTGGAGTTGTCCTTGTGACCGCGAGCATGATCCTTGTAATTTCCCGGACATGCAATCGATTGACTCGGGTGGGCGATGCGGGAACGGAAGACAAGCGGGGCGATGCGCCCGGCAGCGGTGCTGCTCGTGTGCGGGATGCTGGGCGCGTGGGCGTTGGGGCGGCCGGCGCAGGCGATGGCGGAGGACACACTGCCGGTCGTACGGACGCTGACGATGAGCGCACCGAAGGAGGGTCGCAGGCGGCCGCTCGTTGCGATCGTCGCGGACAACGCGGGAACGGAGACGACCGACCTTATCGTCCCTTACGCGATTCTGAAAGCGTCCGGTGCGGCCGATGTCGTTGCCGTATCGGCCGACGAAGGCGCTGTCGAACTGATGCCCGCGCTGCGCATGCTGGCCGATACCACGTTCGACCGGTTCGATGCCACCGTCCCGTCGGGTGCGGATGTCGTGATCGTGCCCGCGCTGCATCGTGCCGACCGGCCGGCCGTGCTCGAGTGGCTGCGCAAGCAGGCCACTGCCGGCGCGACGATGGTGGCGATCTGCGACGGCGCAGAGGTGCTCGCGAACGCCGGCCTGCTGCGGCGTCGCATCGCCACGTCTCACTGGTATTCACGCGACCGTCTGCGTCGCCGTTTTACCGATACGACGTGGGTCGACGATCGTCGTTACGTGATGGACGGCAACGTGATGACGACGACCGGCGTGTCGGCGTCGATTCCCGCTTCGCTTGCATTGGTGAGTGCGCTGGGCGGGCCGGGAGCGGCCCACGAGACTGCGCGGAAACTCGGCGCGCAAGCATGGAGCGATGTGCACGACGGTAGCCGGTTCGTGTTGACCGCGCGCGCGGTGGCGACCGCGCTGATGAATCGCGTTGCGTTCTGGCGGCGTGAGACGTTCGATCTTCCCGTTGGGAACGGGTTTGACGAACTTTCGGTTGCGTTGGCCGCCGACGCGTGGGCGCGGACATGGCGCAGCGATGTTGTCGCGACGGCGGACGCGCACGTGATCGAGTCGAAGTACGGGCTGCGGTTGCTGACGCAGCCGGCCAATATCCGGCACGAGCGCGTGACGATTCCGGATGATCGGCGTGGCGAAGCGGTGCTTCCCGGTGTCCTCGCAGATATCGCGGCACGCTACGGTGACGCGACGTCAGGCTGGGTCGCGCTGCAACTGGAGTATCCGAGGTAGTCAGCCCGCCGCGGACGAGCCCCGTCATCAACGTCACGGCTTCCGTCGGATACATCCACCTGCCGCGCAGGGTAATTCCGCCTCAGGCCGGATGCCGAGCCGCCACGCGATTCCAGAGCGCCGCTGACCGGCTGCCGCTTCGGCAATACGCGAGCACGGGTTTCGGCAGCGCGTCGAGCAATGCTTCAAACGCGTCGACTTCCGCGTCGCCGATGCGGTCGCGCTCGACCGGCAGGTAGCGCGCTTCGAGGCCCAGTTCGCGTGCTGCCGCGGCGATCTCGTCGAACGCCGGCTGGTCGTCGCCTTCGCCGTCCGGCCGGTTGCAGATCACCGAGCGGAAGCCTGCATTCCGGATCGCTTTCAGTTCGGCCGGCGTGATCTGCCGCGACGCCGAGAACCCGCTCGCGGCCGTCGCACGGCATTGCTCGATCGCCTTGCGGAAACAGGCGATCGCGAAGTCGACGTCCTGCTCCGTCGTGAAGCGGCCGAAGCTCACGCGCACGGTGCGGCCGGCAGTCGCCTCATCGAGGCCGATCGCGGTCAGCACGTGGGACGGTGCGCCGCTGGTCGAGTTGCACGCGGACGTCGACGACACGGCGAGCGCGTCGCCGAGCATGTACGGGAAGAAGCCCGGTGCATTCACCGTCAGGCTCAGCGTGTGCGGGATACGGCGCGCGGCGGCAGCGTTCTGCGTGACATCGCCGAGCGCGAGCAGCGCATCCGTCAGGCGCGCGCCGAGCGCTGCAATGCGCGCGGCTTCACCGTCGAGTTTGTCGGCGGCCAGTTCGCACGCGACACCCATGCCGACGATCTGATGGGTGGCGAGCGTACCCGAGCGCAGTCCGCGTTCGTGTCCGCCGCCATGAATCTGCGGGGCGATCCGGTCGGCGATGTCGCGGCGGACGAACAGCGCGCCGATGCCCTTCGGACCATAAACCTTGTGTGCGGACATCGACATCAGGTCGATGCCGAGCGCACGTACGTCGATCGGCGTCTTGCCGAGCGCTTGCGCGGCGTCGACGTGGAGCAGCGCGCCCGCGGCGTGCACGATGCGGGCGATCGTGGCGATGTCGGTCAGCGTGCCGAGTTCGTTGTTCACGAGCATCAGCGACACGAGGCCGGTATCGGGGCCGATCGCCGCAGCCACCGCGTCGGCGGTGATTTCGCCGTTGCGCGTGGGCGTCAGGAAGGTGACCGACGTGCCGTGCTTCGACAGGTTCGCCATCGTGTCGAGAATGGCCTTGTGCTCGATGCGGCTCGTGATCAGGTGGCGCTTGCCGGTCGCGGCTTCCGCGTAGCCCTTCAGCGCGAGGTTGTTCGATTCGGTCGCGCCGGAGGTCCAGACGATCTCGTCGGCATCCGCGCCGATGAGCGCGGCGACTTGCGCGCGGGCGCGCTCGACCTGTTCCCGCGCCAGCCGGCCGGCGGCGTGCGAACTCGACGCGGGATTGCCGAAGATGCCGTCGAAGCCGAGGCAGCTCGTCATCGCTTCGATCACGCGGGGATCCGCAGGCGTCGTGGCCGCGTAGTCGAGGTAGTGCAGCGTGGTGGTATCGCTCATGTCCTTCTCTTGCTCTTTCTCTTTCGGAATGGGAGAAATGATACGGGGGACAGGAGGGAAAATGGATCCAAAGTTGGTTGTGAATTCAGCTCGATATGGAATATCGTTTTCTCTTGGTGTGGAATGGGGGAATTTATTTTTCGGTGGGCCGGGCGGTGCGTGGTGGCAGCGGATTCGGCCCGCGGACGCCCGCCCGGCCCGGCGGGTTGTCACACGTAGAAGCGCTGCGGGCGGAAGTCCTGAAGCTGGGTCGTTTCGATGCCGTCGAGCACTTCGATCGCGAAAAGCTGGCCGATTGCCGGCGCGGACGTCATGCCGCTATGCATCGCCGCAACGTGAACGTTCCGGTACTGGCGGCCGCGGCCCATGATCGGATACTCGTCGCGGGGCAGCACGCGGTAGCCGAGCGTCATGGTGTCGAGTTCGATCCCCTTGGTATCCGGCAGCACGCCGGCCACGCGTTCGAGGAGTTTCGCGCCGAGTTCCGGCGTCGGCTCCAGCGTGCCGGTGTCGCCGAAATTCGATCCGGTCACGATGCGCCCGTCGGGATTCTGCTTGATGTCGAGGCCGGCCGGCATCAGCACCTGATGCACGAGCGGGGGCAGCGGCTTGCTGTGGGCCAGAATGCCCTTCGACGTACGGAGCGGCACCGGAATGCCCGCCTGCGCGCCAAGCCGCGTGGAGTCGTTCCCGGCGGCGATCACGATGTGATCCGCGAGGAACGGCCCCTTGTCGGTCGTCACGCCGATCGCGCGGTCGCCCTTGAAGTCGAGGGTCGATACGTTGGCCTTCGTCAGGGTGACGCCGGCCCGGATGCCGGCCTGGACTAGTGCCAGCGTGGCGGCCACGGGATCGAGCGTCCCGTCGATGGTCGAATGCCAGCCTGCACCGAAATCGCCGGCGTGCACGCCCGGTACCAGCCGTTCGAGTTCGTCGCGCGAGATGTTGCGGATCGGATAGCCCCACGGCTGATGCAGCGCGGTCGTGTCGTGGAGCTTGTCGATCTGTTTCTGGTCCGGGCCGCACCACGAGATGCCGCCACCCCATTGAATCTGCAACGACGGCCCGATCTCGAGCTGAAGGCGGCGCCACCCGAGGATGCCTTCGTAGTTCAACGCGTAGTACGAATAGGGGGCCTTGTTGTTCGCGTTGATCCACGCAAACGAGTTGTGCGTCGTGCCGGATGCCGGCGCATCTTTCTCGATGAGCGTGACATCGGCGCCGCGTCTGGCGAGGTGATAGGCGATCGACGCGCCCATCACGCCGCTGCCGATCACGATCACGCGGTCTTTCGATCTTGCCGCCCGCGCAATGTCGGGAAAAGCGCCGGCGAGCGGCGCGGCAAGCACGGGGAAGAACTGCCGGCGGTTCATATGCGTCTCCTTGGTTCGATATATTTCGTAAAACTAATGAAATGACTGACGGTAGATCCCGTTGACACCTTTCCGGTCAGGCGGGCTTCAGGTCTCGATGAGATTGAGGAACTGCCGGACGCGCGGATGGGTGCTGGCCGTAAAGAACGCATCGGGTGTCGTATCTTCGACGACCACGCCGTTCTCCATGAACACCACGCGGTCGGCAACATCCTGCGCGAACCGGACCTCGTGCGTGACGACCAGCATGGTCATCCCGTTGCCCGCCAGCTCGCGCATGACCGCGAGCACGTCTTCCCGCAATGCCGGATCCAGCGCGGAAGTCGGCTCGTCGAACAGGATGACTTCCGGATCCATCGCGAGGCCGCGGGCGATGGCGACGCGCTGCTTCTGTCCGCCGGACAGCCGCGCAGGATATTCGCCGGCCTTGTGCGCGAGGCCCACGCGATCGAGCAGGTGCAGGCCGCGCTCGACCGCTTCGCTTTTCCTCACGCCCTTGACGCTCACGAGACCTTCGATGACGTTTTCCAGTGCGGTGCGATGCGGGAACAGGTTGAATGACTGGAAAACCATGGCCGTGCGCTGGCGAATGGCCTTGACGCGCTTCTGCTCGTCGCGCGACAGCGCGGCTCCGCCCGTGCGCTCGATCTCGATGCCGCACACCGACACCTTTCCCGCATCGGGCAATTCCAGAAAATTCAGCGAGCGCAACAACGTGGTCTTGCCGGAACCGGACGGGCCCATCAGCACGACCACTTCCCCGCGCGCCACGCAGAAATCGACGCCCCGCAGCACGGCGTTTGCCCCAAAGGACTTGGTCAATCCTTGAACGACGATGGTATTCATGTGTGTATTCATTGAAAGCGCCGCGATACCCGGCCTTCGAAAATCGTCTGGACGATCGTCAGGATCTGGTTGATGACCCAGTAGATCAGGCCGACCATCAGGAACATCTCCATGTACCGGAAGGTCGACGCCCCGACCTGGTCGGCCACGCGGGTGAGTTCGACGACGGTGATCGTGGACGCCAGCGACGTGTCCTTGATCAGCGCGATCATGCGGCTGCCCACCGGTGGGATCGCGATGCGCAGCCCTTGCGGAAGGATCACGCGCCACATCATCTTCCAGTAGTTCATGCCGAGCGAATGCGCGGCCTCCCACTGGCCGCGATCGACCGCGTTGATCCCGGCGCGAAAGTTTTCGCTGAGGTACGCCGCGGAAAACAGCGTCAGCGCCAGCAGCGCGGCCGGCACCGGATCGAGCGTGATGCCGTAGCGCGGCAGGCCGAAGTAGATCAGCAGGATCTGCACCAGCAGCGGTGTGCCGCGAAACACGGAGACATACGCGAACGCGATGCCGCGCAACAACCGGATCGACGAGACCCGCGCGAGCGCGACGGCGAGCCCCAATGCCGAACCGAGCACGAAGGACGCGAGGCCGAGGAACACGGTCATCGTCACTGCGCTTTCGAGCAGCGGCAGCGAACGCATGAAGAGATCGAACATGCTTACTCCTTCTGCGCTTTCGCCTTGGCGATGGTGCCCACCATGTCGTAGTCCGCGCCGACCCAGCGTTTCGCGAGCCGCTCGAGCGTACCGTCGGCCGTCATGTCGTCGATCGCCTTGTCGACCGCGGCGAGGAGGGCCGGTTGGCCCTTCGCGAGCGCCGGCGCGGACAGCTGATAGATCAGCGGATCGCCGACTTCCTTGACCGGCAGGTGATTCACGTTCGCGTATTTCATGCCGCCGAAGTGGGAGATGATGACGGCGTCGAGGCGGCCGCTCCCGAGGTCGTTGAACACGAGCCCGCCGTTGTCGTATGCGCGGATGTCGGCGTCCTTCAGGTGCGCACGCGCCCACGCTTCATTCGACGAACCCGTGGTCACGCCGACGCGCTTGCCCTTCAGGTCCGCCTGGCCGTGGATGTTCGTGTTGTCGGTGCGCACGAAGATGCGGAAATCCTCGACGCCGTAGGGCTTCGCGAAATCGACCTGCTTGCTGCGCTCGACCGTCGGCGTCAGGTCGTTCATCGCCAGGTCGTATTTCGCGGACTTGAGCCCTTCGACGAAGTTCTTGTACGCGCCGGCGACGAATACGACCTGCTTCACGCCGATGCGATTGCCGACCTCGCGTGCGACTTCGACGTCATAGCCGGCCGGCTGGTTGTGATCGTCCAGCAGGGTCCACGGCGGGCTGCTCTGTGTATTTGCCACACGCAACGTGCCGCTGGCGCGTGCCGCCGCGAGAAGATCCGTTGCGCCGGCATGGACGCTGGACAACGCCAGCGTTCCCGTCATGCCGAGCGCGACCAGGAATCTGGCCGTAACGAGCGTGGTTTGCATTTTCATCGTGCTTCCTTGGGTGTCTGTTGATCGGGCACAACCGTGGCGTTACGCTGCGCGGGCCTTGACGTCGGCGAACGCCGCGAGTCCGGCGCACAGATCGTCGATCAGCAGGTCCGGCGCTTCGAGCCCGATCGACAGGCGGATGATCGGCTGGTCGGTCAGCGGGAACGGACGCTGCGCCTGCAGCGGCGCCGGGTAGTAGGCCGCGAGGCTATGGACGCCGCCCCAGCTCGCGCCGATCGCGAAGTGGCGCAGCGCATCGAAGAACGCGGTGAATGCCGCCTCCGGCGCGGGTTCGAGCATCAGCGAAAACAGGCAGCCGTTGCCGGAGAAATCGCGCTTCCAGATCGCGTGGCCCGCGTCGGACGGGAGCGCCGGAAACAGTACCTTGCGAACGGCCGGCTGCGATTCGAGGTGCCGCGCGATGTGCAGCGCGGACGCGCTCTGCGCATCGAAGCGCACCTTGAGGGTTTCGAGGCCGCGCAACACCAGGAAACAGTCGTCGGGGCTGGCCTGCTGGCCCAGGATGCTCTGCGTCTCGCGCAATGTTTCGTAGTGGCCGAAGTCGTTCATGCTGATCGCGCCGAGCAGAAGATCGGAGTGGCCGCCGAACAGCTTGGTGGCCGCTTCGACGCTCAGGTCCACGCCGTGTTCGAGCGGACGAAACGCGAGCGGGCTGGCCCACGTGTTGTCCATCATCGTCATCACGCCGTGGCGGCGCGCCACTTCGACGATGGCGGGAATGTCCGGCATTTCCATCGTCACCGTGCCCGGCGATTCCATGCAGATCATGCGCGTATTCGGCTTCACGTAGCGCTCGATGTCGACGCCGATCGCCGGTTCGTACAGGTCGACTTCGACGTCGAACATCGCGAGCCATTTCTGCGCGAAGGTCTTCAGCGCGCCGTAGCAGGCAGCGGACACGAGCAGGTGATCGCCGCCCCGGACGAAGCCCATCACGGCCGTCATCAGCGCGGCTTGCCCGGACGGCGCCAGTACGCAGTGTGCGCCGCCCTCGAGCGCGGCGATGCGGCGCTCCAGTTCGCGCGCCGTCGGCGTGCCGGTGATGCCGTAGCTGTAACCGTCGGGCTGGCGTTCCTTGCGGCGGGCGAAATCGTCGAGCGAATCGAACACGACGGTCGATGCGCGCATGACCGCCGGCGACAGGCTGCGGAACGGTTGGGGAGGGAACGGCGTGGTCGTCGTCATGATGCTGGTCTGGGCTCCGTGGCTGACAAGTTGATGACGTGCAGTTTTACTTTCGCGCGGGTTTGCAGCAACATCGGAAATAATTAGGTTGATAAGCCGAGGTTATAGATGAGCGTGCGCGATATCGAGGTGTTCCGGGCGGTGATGAACGCCGGAAGTACCAGCAAGGCGGCCGGCGTGCTGGAGATTTCGCAGCCGGCGGTGAGCCAGTCGATCCGGCGGCTCGAGAGCATGGCGGGGTTCCGCCTGTTCGAGCGGGTGCGCAGCCGTCTCGTGCCGACGCAGGAGGCCGTTGCGCTGATGCGTGACGTGGACCGGTACTTTCTCGGTTTCGAGGTGATCGAACACCGGATCCGCAGCTTGCGCTCGTACGGCTTGGGGCGTCTCGCGATCGCGTCGTTGCCCGCGCTCGGCACCGCCTTTCTGCCGCGTGTGATCGCGTCGTTCGACGCGGCGGCGCGCGACGTCCAGATTTCACTGCAGGTGATGAGCTCCCGTGAGGTTCACGAGAAGGTGTCGGCCGGGCAGGTGGATTTCGGCTTGATGTCGGACGAGATGTCGATGGCCGGGCTGGAACACTCGGCATTCGTCACGATGCCGGGCGTCGCGGTGATGCATGCGGGGCACCCGCTCGCGGCCAGAAGCGTGATCAAGGCCGACGATCTGTCGCGGACGGCCTTCATCGCACTGAATCCGGAGGACAGCACGCGATTGAGGCTCGAAACGCAGTTGCGCGGGCTCGGCGTGGTGCTGAAGCCGCTGGTCGAAACGCCTTACTCGCATACGGTTTGCGAGCTCGCGCTGGCCGGGGTGGGCGTGGGGTTCGCGCATCCGCTCGTGGCGCTCGATTTCGTGAAGCGCGGGCTTGTCGTGAAGCCGTTCGATGTCGATGTCGCCTTTACCGGCGTGCTGGTCTTTCGTCCGGGAACGCCGATGTCGGAGAACGCGCGAGTGTTTCTCCAGCACATGCGGATTCAGCTGGAGGCCGATCAGAACGCGCTTGGGGCGTTGTTCGGCAAGAAGGGCCGGGGGAGGGATTCGCGGGGAGTGGCGGGTGGTGGATGAGTCGACCCGGGTGCCGGGTTTGTCCGTCGGCTGGCCGAACCGCAGCCTTGCGAATGCGTCGCGGGAAGCCGCCCGCTCCGAGAGGCCGTACGCGGCTGTCTCGGTGTCTATGAGGGATTCCCCCGTGACGTGCGCATGAGCGTCACTTCAGCCCCGCAGGAATGCGCTCCACGCCTCCCCACCGACACTTCCCGCCCACCGCCCCGATTATTTGCATTTCGCGAATGGCGCGTTCGCCGGTTGTTCCATACCCGATCGGCAGCGTTGCACCTATCGTGGTGGCGTCGGCTGATTGGATTCGACGCCTGGAACCGGAAAGGCGGCCGGCGCTTCCTCGCGATTCACGTCGCACACCACACAAAAGACATCGGACCTGACTCATGCGCAGGCGCTGCGGCGCGCGCAGGCGAAGCAGCGTCCACGGAGACGGACATGAAAGCAAACGAGTGGGATACCTCCTATGAGTGGAACGCGGTGACGCTGCTGGCGCTCGGCTTCGGGCTGGTTGGCCTGGACCGCTGGCTCATCGCGCCGCTGTTCCCTTCGATCATGAAGGACCTCAACCTGACCGCGCAGGACGTCGGCAACTGCATCGGCGTGCTCGGCTTGTCGTGGGGCATCTTCGCGGCGCTGATGGGCGGCATCTCGGACAAGGTCGGCCGGCGCAAGGTGCTGATTCCGGCGATCATCGCGTTTTCGCTGCTGTCGGGTTTCTCGGGGCTCGCGGGCGGCCTGCTCGGGTTGATGGCGATCCGCGGGCTGATGGGTGTCGCCGAGGGTTCGTTCTGCCCGACCAGTTTCGCCGCGACGGCCGACGCGTCGCATCCGCGGCGGCGCGGCCTGAATCTCGGCCTGCAGCAAAGCGGCTTCGCGCTCTTCGGGCTGGCGCTGTCGCCCATCATCGCCACCCAGCTGCTCGGTTTCGTGTCGTGGCGCTGGGTCTTTGCGCTTGTGGCCGTTCCCGGCCTGATCCTCGGCGCATTCATGTTCTTCGTCATCCGCGAGCCGAAGGTCGTGAAGGAAGTCGCGTCGGAGCATGCGCCGGCGTCGCTCGGCCATGTTCTCAAGAGCCGCAACATCCTCGTCGCGATGGCCGCGCTGTGCTGCGCGATGACCGGCGTATTCGTGCTCGGCGCGCTGCTGCCGCTGTACCTGACGGATTACCTGTCGCTAGGCACGCAGAAGATGGGCCTCGTCGTGTCGGCGATCGGCTTCGGCGGTTTTCTCGGGCAGTTCGGCTTGCCCGGCCTCTCCGATCTGGTCGGCCGACGCTTCGCGAGCATCGTGGGTTTCGTCGGGACGGCCGTGATGCTCTACATTTTCCGCGGTCTCGGCCCGCAGCCGCTCGCGCTGTTTGGGGTGCTGTTCGTTGCGTCGTTCTTCACGCTCGGGCTCGTGTCGCTGCTGTCCGGCCCGGTGGCGACCGAGGCCGCGCCCGTCGGTCTGGTGTCGACGTCCATCGGCGTGGTGGTCGGCGTCGGCGAGATCTTCGGCGGCGGCATCGCGCCGGCGATAGGCGGCTATGTTGCCGCACACTTCGGCATCCAGAACATTCTGTGGCTGCCGATGTGCGCGGTCGTGCTGGGCATCCTCGTCAGCCTGTTGCTGAAGGAAACCGCACCTGCGGTGCTGCAGCGTCGTGTGGCCGTGCAGCCGGAGCTGACGGTAGGAAAGTAACCGAGGTCGTGCGCGCGCCGGTGTTTGCACCCTCCGCGATTGACATCGATTAGGCGACACAGTGACGCCATTCGCATGACACAGCCCGTTGCCCGCTAAAGGTAGACTGGTGACTTCGCTGTCGAAAAAGGGCGCGGCATGGACCGGTTTCTGAGCATCGAGGCATTCGTGAGGGTCGCGGAGGCGAGCAGCTTCGCCGAGGCGGCGCGGCAGCTGGGTGTGACCAGTTCCGTGGTGACGAATCGCATCCAGCAGCTCGAGAAGTTCGTCAACGCGCCGCTGTTTCATCGCAGCACGCGCCACGTGCGCTTGTCCGAAGTGGGCGAGGCCTTTTATCGCGAGTGCGCGGAGGTGGTCGGACGCGTCAACGAGTTGACCGACCAGATGCGCGAGCTTCGCGCCACGCCGACCGGGCGGCTGCGCATCCAGGTACTGCCCGGTTTCGCGCTCGATCACCTGGGCCCGCCGCTGGTCGAATTCAATCGACGCTACCCGGGCATCCAGCTCGACGTGATCGTCAATGACCGCGTCGTGGACCCTGTCGAAGAAGGGTTCGACATCGCCTTCCAGATCTTTCCGCCGATTTCCGAGTCGCTGATCGAGCGGCGGCTGTTCAAGGTCAGGCGTCTCTTTTGCGCGTCGCCCGCTTACCTCGAAGCGCATGGTGCGCCACAACATCCCCGTGATTTGCTGCAGCACACCACCGCGCTGTATTCGGGTTATCCGTCGCGCAACCGCTGGACGATGACGCGCGACGACGAGGTCGTCGAAATGGAGCTGCCGGGCATGATTCGCTCGAACTCCGTTCACCTGCTGCGGGAGTGCGCGCTGACAGGTGGCGGCGTCGTTTGCCTGCCCACGCTCGTGGCGAGCGACGCGCTCGTCGCGGGCCGGCTGGTGCCGATCCTGACCGACTACCACCTCGCACCGCTGAGCTTTGCCGCCGTTTATCCCGCGACGCAGCGACAGGCGCTGAAAGTGAAGGCGCTGGTCGAATTCCTCGCGGAATGCATCGGCGATGAACCCGCGTGGGACGTGCCGCTGCTGGCGCGTGGCTGGGTGCGCTGAACCGCGCGATTATTCGCGAAACGCAAATGCCGTAATCGCCGTCCGTTGCCTTGTTGCGGTTGTTGGTTGCCCCTAGAGTTGAATCCAACAAGCGGTTCAACTCAGGAGACAGCAATGACCGACACGGCATTCCACACCGTCTTTGGCTCGCTCGACAGCTACAAGAAGGGCGAGATCGAAATCACCAGCGGCAGCGCGCAGCACTACGCCTTCTCGAATGTCTTCGAGGTGGCATCGAAGTCGGCCCCTTACGAAAAGGTCGTCGCCGGCAAGAATCTCGAATACGTGATCGAAGTACTGAGGACCGAAGGCCAGTCGCCCTGGTTCGCGTGTGCGCATGACGAGTTCGCGATCCTGATGGACGGCGAAGTCCGGATCGAATTCATCAAGCTCGACGCGCCGCCGAAGTCGGGCCGCGGCACCGTGAGCGCGGGCGCGCAACCGGCTGGCCGCAACATGGGGTACGTCGTCTTGCGCCAGGGCCATCAGGCGCTGCTTCCGGCCGGCTGTGCGTACCGCTTCACCGCCGGCAAGCCGGGGGTCGCGCTCGTCCAGACCATGCTCGGCGAGCTGTCCGTGGAGAAGTGGGCCGAGATCTGCCTGCACTGACCCTTCCGACCGCCCACATTCGACTATCCCAGGAGACACGTTATGGCCACCCTCGAAACCCTCGACCCGTCCGCAGGCTTCGCCGCCGATCTGGTGCAATCCACGCAAGCCGATGCCGTCACCGGCTACCGCCGCTTCCAGCTCGGCGCGTTCGAATTCCAGCGCGACGAATATTTCGTGAAGATCAGCTGGCCCGCGAAAGGCCAGACGCGCACGCATGCGATGCCGGCGGACGCATTTCTGCGCGCGATGATGCGCGACGTCGCATGGGGCTTCTTCTACGGCTGGGTGAATTTCGATCACGTGTTCGGCACGCGCAATCACTACGGCAAGGTGGACATGTATGCGGGCACCTTCAACGGCATCCTGAAGGACGCCGGGGTCGACTACACCGAGACCTTCGAAACGCCCACCATCATGGCGACCTTCAAGGCGATGCTGCACGACTGGACCAACGAAGGCTTCGACCCGTTCGCGGCGCCTGAGGAAACCGGCACGGCATTCGGGCGCAAGCACGGCGAAAACGGCGCGGCAATCGAACGCACGCGGATCGCGACGCGCCGCATGCCCGGCCTCGAAGGCGACTCGCCGCTGCGCGACGAACTGCCCGTCAACCGCGCGTTCCTCGACGTCGCGCAGGACGAACCGGAAGTGCATGTCGAGCCGGGCTTCGAAGGCGAACTGCACGCATTCAACCTGTTCAAGTATCTGTCGCGCTCGGACGTGACGTGGAATCCGTCGGTCACGTCGGTGTGCGAGCGCAGCCTGTTCTGCCCGACCACCGAGGAATTCATCCTGCCGGTCTTCCACGGCAACGACCGCGTCGAATGGTTCCTGCAACTGTCCGACGAAATCGTGTGGGACATCGGCGACAAGAACACCGGCGCACCGCGGGCACGCGTGACGATGCGCGCCGGCGACATTTGCGCGATGCCCGCCGACATCCGGCACCAGGGTTACTCGACGAAGCGTTCGATGTTGCTGGTCTGGGAAAACGCGACGCCGAACCTGCCGCAACGCTACGAAAGCGGCGAGCTGGCGCCGTATCCGATCGCGTTCTGAGCAGCGCACCCGCTTCCGCTTCAGCACAATACCGAGGACGATTCATGCAAACCCAACTCTTCATCGACGGCCGCTTCGTTGACGCCGTCGACCGCGGCACGATCGACGTGCTGAATCCGCACGACGGTTCCGTCATCACGAAGATCGCGGCGGCCACAGCGGCGGACGTCGATCTGGCCGTCGAAGCCGCGACCCGCGCGTTTCCCAAATGGTCGGCGATGCCGGCCGCCGAACGCGGCCGGCTGCTGCTGCGCCTGGCCGACGCGATCGAGGCCAACGCCGAGGAGCTGGCACAGCTCGAATCGCTGGACACCGGCCACCCGATTCGCGATTCGCGCGCGCTCGACGTGCCGCGCACGGCGGCCTGCTTTCGCTATTTCGGCGGCATGGCCGACAAACTGCAGGGCTCGGTGATTCCCGTCGAAACCGGCTTCCTGAACTACGTGCAGCGTGCGCCGATCGGCGTCGTGGGCCAGATCGTGCCGTGGAATTTTCCGCTGATGTTCACGAGCTGGAAGATGGGTCCGGCGCTGGCCGCCGGCAACACGGTCGTGCTCAAGCCGTCGGAGATCACGCCGCTGTCGACGTTGCGTATCGTCGAACTGATGGCCGAGGTCGGATTTCCCGCAGGCGTCGTCAACATCGTCCCCGGTTACGGGCATACGGCCGGCCAGCGGCTCGCCGAACACCCGGGCGTCGGCAAGATCGCGTTCACCGGTTCGACGGCGACCGGCCGCCAGATCGTCGAAGCATCGCAGGGCAACCTGAAGCGCGTTCAACTGGAGCTGGGCGGCAAGGGCGCCAACATCGTGTTCGACGATGCCGATCTCGATGCGGCCATCAACGGCGCCGCATGGGCGATCTTTCACAACCAGGGGCAGGCGTGTATCGCGGGTTCGCGTCTGGTGCTGCACGAACGCATCGCGGACGCGTTCCTCGAACGATTCGTTGCGCTCGCATCGTCCATCCGCATCGGCAACCCGCTCGACGCCGATACCGAAATGGGGCCGCTGACGTCGAAGCAACACCTCGAGCGCGTGCTGTCGTTCGTCGACGTGGCGCGCGAGCAGGGCGGTCGCGTGCTCGCGGGCGGCAGCGCGCCGCAAGATCCGGCGCTCGCCAACGGCTACTACGTGCGCCCGACGGTTATCGAAGCGAGGAGCGCGAACGACCGCGTCGCGCAGGAGGAAGTGTTCGGTCCGTTCGTCACCGTGCTGCGGTTCGGCAGCGACGACGAAGCGCTGTCCATCGCCAACGCAACCGAATACGGGCTTGGCAGCGGCCTGTGGACCCAGAACCTCTCCCGCGCGCACAAGATGGCGTCGCAGATCAACGCGGGCATGTGCTGGATCAACTGCTACAAGCGCGTCAATCCGGGCAGCCCGTTCGGCGGTGTCGGGAAATCGGGTTACGGCCGCGAGATGGGCTTCGAGGCCATGCACGACTACACGGAAGCGCGGTCGGTGTGGGTCAACGTCGACGGCAACGTGCCGCCGCACTTCAAGCGCTGAGGCCTTCATGGAGCGCTTCGTCTATCAGGGAACCCCTTCGCGCGTGGTGTTCGAATGGGGCGCGCTCGCCAGACTGCCGGACGAGCTGTCGACGCTCGGCGCCCGCCGCGCGCTCATTCTGTCCACGCCGGAGCAGTGGCATCTCGCCGATCGCGTGAAGGAGGTGCTCGGCGAGCGTGCCGCCGGCGTGTGTGCGCAGGCGGTCATGCACGTTCCGGTCGAAGTCGCGCGCGCTGCACGCGAGATGGCCGCCGAACTGGGCGCGGACTGTTGCATCGCGATCGGCGGCGGCTCGACGATCGGGTTGGGCAAGGCCATTGCGCTTGAATCGTCGCTGCCGATCCTGGCGGTGCCGACGACTTACGCCGGTTCGGAGATGACGCCGATTTACGGACTCACCGAAGGCCGGTTGAAGCGCACCGGGCGCGACGCGCGCGTGCTGCCGCGTACCGTGCTCTACGACCCGTCGTTGACGGTGTCGCTGCCGCCTGGCATTTCGGCGGCGTCCGGTGTCAATGCGATGGCGCACGCGGTCGAGGCGCTCTATGCGGAAGACGCGAACCCGGTGATCAGCCTGATGGCCGAAGAATCGATTCGCGCGCTCGGTGAAGCATTGCCAGTCGTGGTGCGCGATCCGGACGACCGAACGATGCGCAGCCGCGCGTTGTATGGCGCCTGGCTCGCGGGAACCTGCCTCGGCGCGGTCGGCATGGCGTTGCACCACAAGCTCTGTCACACGCTCGGCGGCACCTTCAACCTGCCGCACGCGCAGACGCACGCGGCCATGTTGCCGCATACCGCGCATTACAACCACACCGCCGCGCCTGATGCGCTGCGCCGCGTCGCGCGGGCGTTGGGCGGCAACGACGCGGCCGACACCGGCCCGCTGCTGTTCAAGCTGAACGCGCAGCTCGGCATCGCGCCGGCGCTTGCCGATATCGGCATGCCGGAGGATGGCCTCGATGAAGCGGCCGACATCGCGTGCCGGAACCCGTATGCGAATCCGCGGCCGATCGAACGCGCGGCGATTCGCGCGTTGCTTCAGGACGCGTGGGAAGGGCGTGCGCCGCATTGATTGGCCGGATGCTCAAACGGAGACAGACGTGATGAATGACCACCATGACGGCGACACGAGGCTGACCGAGCAGGTCGTCGCGAGCTTCGGCGGCACGCCGGGCCCGCGCTTGTGCGTGCTGATGCAGAGCCTCGCGCGGCAGTTTCATGCGTTCGTTCTCGACCGGAGCTGATCGACATGGCTCGATTTTTCGCGGTGTTTGCAACGGACCAGCCTGGTATGCGCGAGGTGCGCGACCGCGTACGGCCGAGTCATCGGAGCTACCTGCGCGCGGCAGCCCAGCACGGCGTGTATGTGCGGCTCGGCGGCCCGACGCTGGACCCGCAGGGCGACGCGATGAACGGAACGCTGCTCGTCGTCGAGGCCGACGATATCCATGCGGTAATGCAGTTCGTCGGCAACGACCCGTACGTGAAGGAGGGGTTGTTCTCGCGCGTGGAAGTGCGCCCTTGGGACTGGAGCCTCGGAAACCCCGAGCAGAGAGTGTGATTCATGGAGGCCAGACAACTCTGCCGTGTTTCCGATGTGCCGGACGGCGGCGCGCGGGTCGTCGATGAAGCTTGCATCGGACGTCCCGTCATCGTGGTGCGACGCGGCGAGCAGGTGTGGGCGTACGTGAATCGTTGCCCGCACTTTTCGGTGCCGCTCGATTTCGTACCGGGCAGTGTTTCCTGCTACCGGTCGCAGGTATTGATGTGTGCCCATCACAGCGCACTGTTTCGATTCGACGATGGGGTGTGCATCGACGGACCTTGCTCGGGATCGGCGTTGGAAGCCGTGGCGGTCGAGGTGGATTCGACGGCGTGGGTTGTCTGGCGAGGCGCTTGATTCGAACGTTGCGACCGGTGCGGTGTCGGGTCGATCCACGCGAGACTAAATAGAAGAAGTTGAGATCGAGCAATACGCGCGGCGCTGTTCATTCCATTAAATCAGTAAAACTAATCATATTTACAGCGTTGTCAAACCGAGCATTGGGCGAATACCCGCCACGTAGTGGGTGGCGGGTTCGCATTGACATAAAACGACGGAGACAGAATGAAACTCAGGTTTGGAGCAGTGGCGATTCTTGCCGTGGCGCAGGGCGCATGGGCACAGAGCAGCGTGACGATGTTCGGCCTTATCGACAGCGGCATCTCGTATGTCAGCAACGAGGGTGGCGGAAAGAACGTCAAATTCGACGATGGCATATACGCGCCCAATCTCTTCGGCTTCCGCGGTACGGAAGATCTCGGCGGCGGATATCGCGCGACGTTCGCGCTCGTGAACCAGTTCTCGACGGCGAACGGCAGCATCGTCGGAACCGGAATTTTCGGGCGCAACGCGTACGTGGGCCTCGAGAGCGACCGGTTCGGCAGCATCACGCTCGGCAATCAGTATGACTTCATGGTGGATTCCCTCTTTTCGAAGGGGAATGCGATTGCGAGGGACATCAATGGGCTATACGGTTTTCGGAATGGCCCGTTCCAGCGTCTCGCGCTGCCGGACAATCCGACCGGTGCGTTCGACTGGGACCGCACGGCAGGCAGCAAGCCGATCGCGAATTCCGTCAAATACAGCTCGCCGACGGTCGCGGGGCTGTCCGGCGGCGTGATGTATGCGTTCGGCGGCGTGGCCGGCTCGGTCGGGGCGGACAACGCCGTCAGTGCCGGGCTGAACTATGAGCCGGGGGCTTTCGGTATGGGCGCGGCCTACACGAACGAGAAGTACGGTCCGGCGCCCGGCGTGCCGTCGACGAGCGTGCGCAACTGGGGCGTCGGGATGCACTACGACTTTGGTATCGTGACCGCGAGTGCGCTGGTGACGACCGTGCACAACTCGTTCAACGATGCCGGCGTGTGGATGGCCGAAGGCGGCGGGGTGTGGCACGTCAGGCCGGACGTCGTCCTGGGGGCGAAATACATGTACATGAAGGGTAATGAAGCGGTGAACAACAACCACGCTCATCAACTCAGCGTGGCGCTTCAATACCTGTTGTCGAAGCGGACGATGGTCTATGTGTCGGCTGACTACCAGCGCGCGAACAGCGGGGCGAATGCGCAGGTGAATGGCGTGCTGGATCCGAACGGGGCTTCAAGTTCCGCTACTCAGGCGGTGGCGCGGGTCGGGTTGCATACGGTGTTTTGATTGGGGGGCGGCGGGCGGACCTTTCGTCAGGGTCCGCCCGGCACCGCACGGGTCGCGCGGCGACATGCCGACATGCGCGCCGTCGCTCGCTTCCGGCCGGTTGTTGTCGCCCGGGCAACACGGTAGTGTGCCTGTTGACCTGCTGCCGGGCCGACGATAAGCCTACGATGAGGTGCGCCGGCCATCGGTGAATTTCAAACAGGGGATGCGTTGCCGATCATTCCACCCTATAGTGCTCGTCGTTGACCGATCTGCAAGCCAATCAGGAGCGCGTCGTGTTTCACCGGAAATCCAGACTGGGACTTTCGAACTTCGTGTGCGTCGTCGCCCTGACGATGATGCTGGCGCCAGTCGCGGCGCATGCAGAGGCGGAGGCTGTCGACGGTGCGGCGCGCATCGCGACCGCGGCCAAGCACGACACGTCACCCGCACGACCGATTGTCGGCGATGACCCGGTTGCCATTCGGGATGCCCTGAAGAGGCTGCACATCAGAACCGCCGCGCCTTCCTTGAGCGACCGGGTTCGCGGCCTGGTCCCCGGCGCTACCGACCGGCATGGCGCGAATGCCGACCTGGCGGCCGTCGGTCTGGATCGTGACGTGACGTTCGTGGTGCCGGTGCGGTACGGGCTGAGGTACCGGTCACAGCAGCGCCTGTTGACGCTGGACGTCGACCTGTTCGACGCAGAGCGCGACGACCGGACGGGCATCCTGCTCAGAAAGGTCACGACGGGGCCACGCGGGCGAGGGCTCGTGATCGCACCCGAAGCGAAGGCAAAAGGGTATATCCAGCAGGTCGACATCATCGAACTCGAGTCCGGGAAAGGCAAAATGACTTCGGTTCGTAGCCGCATGCGGCTTTCGCCCGCCGTGTACGCCCAAACGCATGGCGACTTTGCACTCGTTTTTTCCGGGCGCCTGGTTCGGCCTTACCTGAGCGAACAAATCGAGCATGTCGATCCGAGCATCGAGGAGCCGACGGACATTACGACCAGGATCTCCAGCTTGCACATGGATCTCCATGCCATCTGGCTGGTGAGTCCGTCGAGCGGTGTCGTGCTGTCGAAGAAGCTGAGTCTGTCGAAGTAGCGACAGCGCGAAAGTTGGCGCCTTGCGAAAAATTTGAGGTGCGGTCGCAAATCTCACGTTCGGGATGGCCGATCTCGGTTGCCTCATGGGCGAGTCGCGGCGATCTCGCTCGCCCGCGTTTCGCGGGCCCCGGTTCGTTACTTGCCTTTCCCGGCCTGAACGATGACCTGCGTCAAGACCTCCAGCTGGCCGTCAGTCTCCGATTGAGCCACGTCGAATAGACCAAACAGGCTCATACCGCGCAGGGAGGCGAAGACGAAGCCCGCAAACTGCTCCGGATTCGGATGGTTCGCTTCGATCTCCGGGAAGCACGATATGAATCGCGCAAAGAATACGGGGTCCGACCGAGCTCGGGTCGCGTCTATCTTCGCAAACAACTCCGGCGACGCCTTGCAGCCGAAGAACAAGCTCCACGCGGCGATATAGCTTGGGACGCCATAGATCGTCTGCCAGGCGAGGCGCACAAATTCGCGTGCACGTTCCTCCAGCGCGAGGCCGGCCGGCGGCCAGACCACGCCGTCGTCGGACAAGGGCGCCATCACCTCGTCGATCAGTCGCTCCATCAAGACCTGACGATTCGCGAAATGATGCTGAAGTGCGCCCAGCGTGACGCGCGCGCCGCGTGCGATGTCCTGCAGGTTCGTCGCCTTGAACCCCTTCTTGTGCAGCAGGCGCATGGCGGACTGCACGATGCGACGACGCGTGTTGTCGCTACGTTCTTCTTGTGTCCGGCGCGCAGGCGCGCGGCGAGACTTGTCGGATTTCGGTACGGTGCTCATCGGTCGAACGGTCGTTGGCATGCGGGCAGAAGTCTATTACACGGCGGCGGCGGGTGGGGCCTCGGGACGCAAAGTCGGGTTAACCACAAACAAGTAACAATAATTTTTAATTGTTTTTGTGCGCGAGTGCAATCTATACTTGGCCGCACGCACCGCATGAGAATGCTCGGCGCCGCAGGTCGGCACCGCTGCCGTGCCGGGTGGCCCCGCTTCGCTATGAAACATTAAATATTTATTGTTTTTGCGAAGGCCGCAGTGGTGGTTTCGGGGGCCGATGGCGTGCTCATCGCACGCTGCGCGTCTCGGGGACAACCGAGCCGCGCGGAACAACCAGATGGACTGGCAACCGTCTTTGCTTGCAGCGCCAGCCCAAGTACGACTTCGAACCTTTGCCCTTGTAAGCCATCATGACCGCAACGACGCAGACCCCCGAAGCTATCAGCTACCTGTTCACCTTCCAGTGCCCCGACCGGTTGGGCATTCTCGCGAAAGTCTCGAATCTGCTGTTCCGCGAGGGTGCCTATGTCACGGAGTCGTTGCATTACGGCGACCCGCGGACCGAGCAGTTTTTCGCGCGGATGGTCTTTGACGACCACCTGATGAAGGACGGTATCGGGGCGTTGACGCAGCAGATGGCGTCGCTTGCGCGCGAACTGGACATGCAGTTCGAGATTCGTCCGGCGGCGTATCGTCCGAAGGTGCTGATCGCCGTTTCAAAGTTCGATCACTGCCTGAACCTGCTCCTGACGAAGTGGCGCGCAGGCGCACTCGACATCGACATCGTCGGCGTGGTCTCGAATCACAACGACTGCCGCAGTCTCGTCGAGTGGTACGGCATCGCGTTTCACCACTTCCCGATTACGCCTGATACAAAGCCTCAACAGGAAGCACGGATTCTCGACCTGTTCGCCACGACGGGCGCGGAATTGCTCGTCCTGGCCCGGTACATGCAGATTCTGTCCGACGACCTGAGCCGCAAGCTCGAAGGGCGTGCGATCAACATTCACCATTCGTTCCTGCCCGGCTTCAAAGGTGCGCGCCCCTATCACCAGGCCTACGACCGCGGCGTCAAGGTGATTGGCGCCACCGCCCACTTCGTGACGAGCGACCTCGACGAGGGCCCGATTATCGCGCAAGAGGTCAAGACGATTGACCACGCCCATACGGCCGAAGACATGGTTCTCGTGGGGCACGACACGGAAGCGGTCGCGTTGGCAAACGCCGTGCGCCTCTTCGGAGAAGGCCGGATTTTCCTCAACGGCCATCGCACGGTCATCCTGTAATCAGTGACGAGGTTCGCTTGGAAAACTACTCTCTCTGGTCTCTCGCGAAGCATGCGCTCAGCGGTCATCGGCGCTGGGCTCCGGCGTGGCGGACAAGCGAGCCGAAAAGTCGCTACGACGTGGTGATCATCGGCGGTGGCGGTCAAGGGCTGTCGACTGCTTATTATCTGGCCAGGAATCACGGCATCACGAATGTGGCCGTCATCGAGAAGGGCTGGCTGGGCGGCGGCAATACCGGCCGCAACACGACAGCCATCCGCTCGAACTACTTCTATCCGGAAAGCACGCGATTCTTCGAGCGCTCGTTGCAACTCTACGAGGGGCTGAGCAAGGAGTTCAACTACAACGTGATGCTCAGCCAACGCGGCGTGCTCACGCTAGCTCACAGTCCGCATCAGCTGGACGGGCTGAACCGCTGGTCCAATTCGATTCAACTGCAAGGCATCGACGCCGAAATGCTCGGCGTCGAGCAGATTCGCGAGTACCTGCCGCTGCTGGATCTGAGCAAGGACGCACGATTCCCGGTGCTCGGCGGCTTCATTCAGCGTCGCGGTGGCGTCGCGCGACACGATGCGGTGGCATGGGGCTATGCTCGCGGCGCGGACGCGATGGGGGTCGACATCGTCCAGAACTGCGAAGTCACGGGTTTGCGTATCGGGGCAAATCGCATTCAAGGCGTCGAAACCAGCAAGGGATTCATCGCCGCCGACAAGGTGGTCGTCTCGGTCGCGGGAAATTCATCCGTGCTTGCCCGCATGGCGGGCATCAAGCTGCCCATCATTTCGATGCCCTTGCAAGCGATGGTCAGCGAGCCGGTGAAGCCGATCCTCGATGGCGTCGTGAACTCTCCGGCGGTGCATGCGTACGTGAGTCAGTCGGATCGCGGTGAAATCCTGATCGGTGGAAGAACCGACGCGTACCCGTCATACGGTCAGCGAGGATCGCTGCCCGCGCTCGAAGACACGCTGAGCGCAACGCTCAACCTGTTCCCGGCGTTCAGTCGATTGAAGCTCATGCGCCAATGGGCCGGCATCGTCGACATTTCGCCGGACTCGAGCCCGATTCTCGGCAAGACGCCGGTCAAGTCGCTGTTCATGAGCACGGGCTGGGGTACCGGCGGATTCAAGGCGATACCGGTTGGTGGCGAAACCATGGCCTATACCGTTGCCAATGACCGTCCGCATCCTCTCATCGAACCATTTGGCCTTGACCGGTTTTCCACGGGCCGCTTCGTCAACGAAGCGGCTGCCGCCGGCGTCGAACATTGAACGGAACGACTCATGTTACGCATTGCTTGCCCCTACTGCGGAAGCTCGCGGGATGAAGACGAGTTTTCATACGGCGGACCGTACCAGCGCGTGCGGCCTGCCGACCCGGCGCAACTGAGCGACGAGGAATGGGGCGACTACCTCTTCATTCGCGAGAACGCTCGAGGCGCCAGCCTCGAACGCTGGCGCCATACGTTCGGATGTCGCCAATGGTTCGGCATCGAGCGAGACACGGTCAGCCACGCACTGCTCAGGATTTTCACCTTCGACGAGGTTCCTCGCGGTGGTCCGTATGCGTTGCAGCAGGAAGGAGACGTTCATGAAGCGGTTTGAACGCGTCCCGGTCTTCGGCGAGGCGACAGTCACGCCACGTCAGTCGATCGAATTCTGGTTCGACGGAAAACGCTATGCGGGACTCAAGGGAGACACGCTCGCATCGGCGTTGCTTGCCAATGGCATCGGCATCGTTGGCCGAAGTTTCAAGCTGCATCGCCCTCGCGGCATCATGGGCCGCGGTATCGAGGAGCCCAATGGCCTCGTGCAACTCGAGTCGGGAGGTTTCGACGAGCCGAACGTTCGCGCGACGCTCATGCCGCTCTATCCCGGTCTGAAGGCAACCAGCCAGAACGCCTGGCCCAGCGCCAAACACGACGTCATGGGGATGCTCGACACGTTTTCGAGCGTGTTGCCTGCGTCGTTCTATTACAAGTCGATGATCTGGCCCAGCTGGCATTTCTATGAGCGGATGGTCCGCCCGATTGCCGGCCTCGGAACATCGCCGACCGTTGCCGACGCGCAGAAGTATCAGAAGCGCAATGTTCATTGCGACGTTCTGGTCGTCGGCGGTGGTCCCGCCGGGCTCATTGCCGCTTATGTCGCCGGCTTGTCCGGGCTCAGGGTTATCCTCGCGGACGATGCCGAAGCGTTCGGTGGTTCCGTCCTGGGCGAGCGTTTTGAAGTCGACGGCGCGCCTGCCGCACTGTGGGTCCGTGCGATCGTTGCGAAGCTGGAGCAGTTGCCGAATGTTCAGCTTCTATCGCGAACGAACGTGAGCGGTTACTACGAGCACAACGTCGTGTCAGCACAGCAGCGTGTCGCGAATCATCTTGGCCCAGCCGGTCAAGCCGGGCGGCTTCGCGAGCGCCTTTGGAAAATCCGTGCGCGCGCCGTGATCCTCGCAACAGGCGCCATCGAACGTCCTTTGGTTTTTGCAAACAACGACCGGCCAGGCGTCATGCTGGCATCCGCGGTCCGGATGTATGCGAATCAGCATGGCGTCGTGCCCGGCAGCCGCGTTGTCATCGCAACCAACAACGACAACGCATATCTGACGGCATTCGACCTTCACTCGGTAGGCGTGCGGGCTCTCACGGTCGTCGATACGCGGTCGGTGGTCGACGGGGCGCTGACCGCAAAACTGAAGGCGGCGGGTATCAGGCATTACGTTGGCTACGGAATTGCGGACGTCGTCGGGAAGCGCGGAGTCAAGGCGATCAAGCTCGCGCAACATGCCGGTGACGGCGCGCTCGTCGGGCCGACCGAAACCGTGTCATGCGACCTGGTCGCGATGTCGAGCGGCTGGACCCCGACCATCCATCTATACAGTCAGGCCGGCGGTACGCTGAAGCTCGATGCCGAGCAGATGTGTCTCGTTCCCGATTCCTGCGCGCAGAACGTTCGCGTAATCGGTGCGGCCAATGGTGCGTTTTCGTTGGCGGCATGCGTGACTTCCGCCGCTACCGCAACGACGGAAACGCTGCGCGAGCTCGGGCATCAGGACGTGCCCGAATTCCTCGAGCCTCGTGTGCAAGCTGAAGAGCAAGACTCGCTTCACATTCAACCGTACTGGTACACGCAGAGCTCGCCCACCAACAAGCAGTGGCTGGATTTTCAGTACGACGTGAAGGTCTCGGACGTCGAGCTCGCGATGCGGGAGAACTTCGTGTCGGTCGAGCATGTGAAGCGCTACACGACGGGCGGCATGAGCGTCGACCAGGGAAAATCGAGCAACTTCAACATCCTCGCCGTGATGGCCGAGGTGAGCGGCCGTCCGATCGTCAAGGTGGGAACGACGCGGTTCCGGCCGCCTTACCAGCCGGTCACGCTTGGCACATTTGCCGGAGGTACGGTCGGCAAGCTTTACGCTCCGTATCAACGCTTGCACGCGGCGGATGCACATCGTGCACTGAACGCGGTGGTCGGAGATTACGGTTGGCAGCGCCCGGACTACTATCCACGCGAGTCCGAGGACATCCATCAGGCGACGCGCAGGGAAGTGGCGGCAGTTCGCGGCAACGTCGGCATGTTCGACGGCTCGCCGCTCGGAAAACTCGAAGTAAAGGGGCCCGACGCGGCAGAATTCCTGAACCGGATGTACGTCAACAACCTGTCGACAGTCAAACCCGGCTCGGCACGCTACGCGATGTTGGCGAACGAGAACGGCATTCTCATCGACGACGGTGTGGTCGTGCGTCTTGCCGAAGACCATTTTCTTGTCCATACGACAAGCGCGGCGTCCGGAAGGGTCTTTCTCCTGATGGAAGAGGTTCTTCAATGCGAATGGCCGGACCTGAAGGTCTACGTGAATAACGTCACCACGCAGTGGGCGAACGTCACGATTTCCGGCCCCAACGCGCGCGCCGTGATGCAGCGGGTGGAATCCGACATCGACTTCTCGGTCGCCGCATTTGCGCACATGCAGTTCAGGACGGGGCAGTTTGCTGGCGTGGACGCGCGTATCTTGCGTGCAAGCTTCACGGGCGAAGTGACTTACGAAATTTCGGTGCCGGCCCGATATGGGCGTGCGCTCTGGATCTTCATGGCAAAAGCCGGTGAGCCGTTCGGAATCACGCCGTATGGCGTCGAAGCGCTCGAAGTCATGCGTACGGAAAAAGGTTACCTCCACGTCGGCGCCGACACGGATGGTTGCTCCAACGCACTCGACATCGGTTGGGGAAAAATCGTCGAGAAGAAGGGCGGCGACTTCATCGGGCGCCGCTCGATGCAACGCCCGGAAGACAGGAAGAAGGGCCGCCTGGAGTTCGTCGGCCTTGAATGTCTCGACGCTTCGACGCAACTGCCTGTCGGTGGGCACTTTGTCGAAGACCATACGTCCGGACAACCATCACGTTCCGACGGCTACGTCACATCGTCTTGCCTCAGTCCTACCTTGAGCAAGTCGATTGGCCTGGGCATCCTGCGAGATGGGGCGAGCCGGCTTGGTCAGGAAGTACGAATCTATTCCAACGGTCGCATCCTTGCCGCGCGCGTCGTACCTGCCGCGCACTACGATCCGAAAGGAGAGCGTCTCAATGCATGACTTACAGGCCCGATCGACCGTCACGTCCCACCTCGTGACGGGCCGCGTATTCCGGATTGCTGCGCCTTCGTTGCAACTGTCGGAGATTCCGCTGCACGGCCTTGTCCGGATTCAGGGTGACGGAAAATCGTCGAAGTTGAAGGCGAGCATCGAGGCGGGGTTGGGTGTGGCCTTGCCGCTTCCGGAGCGTTCAACCTTGATTGGGACGACCCGGCTCGTGTGGGTGGGACCGAACGAATGGCTGGTACTTTGTGCGCTGGAGGATGAGGCGGCCATCGTCCGGAATCTGACGAACAGCCTTGCGAATCAATTCGTCGCCGTCACCCTGGTATCCGACGCACGCGTGTCATTCCTCGTATCCGGCGGCGAAGCCGTGGACTTCCTCGCCAAGGGGTGCGGGATCGACCTCGACGCCACGGTGTTTCCGGTCGATGCGGCGGTAACGACTCGCTTCGCCGGCCTGCCCGCGATGCTGCTACGCAGGGCGACCTTTGAATATGTGTTGTACTTCGATGTTTCCGTGGCCGGGTTTCTCGTCGACTGGATGACCGACGCGGCGGAAGAATTCGAAGCCTGAGCGTGTTCGTCGCGGAGGAAACAGGAGATCGGATCGTCCGCGACGTCGAGAGGGAGCGAGGGAAGTTCGTGCCGCGTTTTCCTCGATGCCGGTCAGGGCGTCTCCAGCAAGCTGCGATATCGCTTCATCGAAGAACTCGCGCAAAGGCCTCGCCGACGTAATCGATGTTCGAGTGATTCAGACCTGCGACGCAAATGCGGCCACTCGATACCGCGTACACACCGAAGTCGGATTGCAAGGAGGCCACCTGGCCTGCCGACAGCCCGGTATAGGCGAACATTCCGCGTTGCGCGACAAGGTATTCAAAGTCCTTCGATGGCACGAGTTCGCTGAGCGTGTCATACAGCCGCTTGCGCATCGCTGAAATACGAAGGCGCATTCCTTCGAGTTCGCCGGCCCACTGCTGCTGAAGGAGGCCATCGGAAAGAACGGTGGCGATGAGTCTCATCCCTTGAGTCGGCGGGCTGGAGTAGTTTCGGCGGACGGTGAACTTGAGTTGGCCGAGAACATTGGCGGTCTCCCTGGCTTTTGCGCAATGTACCGTCAGGGCGCCGCAACGCTCCCCGTACAGCGAGAAAATCTTCGAGAACGAGTTGCTGGCCAGGAAGTCGAGCTTTCTGCGCGCCAGCTCGCGAAGGACAAACGTGTCGTCAGCCAAGCTCTCGGCGAAACCCTGGTAGGCGATATCGACGAACGGGATAAGGCGACGCTGTTCGACGACATCGAGAATCTTGAGCCACTGGTCTCGCGTCGGGTCGACACCAGTCGGGTTGTGACAGCACGGATGAAAGAGAACGATGTCGTGTTTCGTCAGACGTGCCAGATCCTCGAGCATGCCA
The DNA here is from genome assembly GCF_052952715.1 of Burkholderia sp. YIM B11467. Classification (NCBI taxonomy): domain Bacteria; kingdom Pseudomonadati; phylum Pseudomonadota; class Betaproteobacteria; order Burkholderiales; family Burkholderiaceae; genus Burkholderia; species Burkholderia sp. YIM B11467. The sequence goes on along the minus strand of NZ_JBQVSQ010000001.1, from coordinate 726,289 downwards.
TCGAGGTCGAGGCCTTTCGTTTCCGAATCGTAGTAGCGGTACCGACCGACCTTGAACCCCGCGCCTTCGAAGATACCGATGTGGTTATCCCAGGTCGGGTCGCTGACGAACACGGCGCTCTGCGGAAAGTGATGCCGGAGGAAGTCCGCGCCTACTTTCAGTGCGCCGCTTCCGCCCAGGGTCTGAATGACGGCGAGCGAATCGGCCGTTGCGTCGACCTCGTTTCCAAACAGCAGGCGAGTCACCCGTGATCGATAGGTTCGGTCACCTTCGATCGGCAGATAGGAAGTCGGCGCGTTGGATTCGAACACGCGCGCGGCAGCGGTCCTGACGGATTGAAGCACGGGAATTCGACCGTCCGCGTCGTAGTAGATGCCTACGCCGAGGTTGACCTTCTGCAGTCGCGAGTCCTGCGCGAATCGTTCCATCAGGCCGAGAATCGGGTCGCCGGCATAAGGCGGTACGTGCGAAAACATTGGGATGTTCCTTGAGCGGGAGAACGGTCGTGAAAACGGTCTGCGTGGACGTGCGGTGCCGGGTCCTAGCGCCATGCATAGCGCGAGCCGCGCCACGGCTTGCCGGGGCCTTCGTACACGAGTTCGACGTATGCGGCCTCGATCGGCGCGCTCATGAGCCCATCAAGTGCGCGGTCGACAAATGCCCACGAGTCTGGCGTACCTGCCTGCAGAAGCGCATCGCGCATCACGCTGTAGTCCAGAACGTCGTTCAGCTCGTCTGTCGTCGCCGAGGCGTTTTCGTAGCGAACCCAAACCTCGACGTTCACGTGCGTTCCATGGAGTTCGTCGACGGGCGCCGAAGGTTTCCAGCTCCGCAGAAAGAGACGTCGACAGTCAAGGCGCCAGTCCACTGGCAGGCAGCGATGCTCGGGTTTCATGATGGCTCATGTACAGGGATGCATTGAATCTATCGTTCGCCCAATGTCTTGGCAACACTCCGAAGTTCATGATTTCTGGCCCTGTAGATGCAAAAAAATGATGCATAGGGCGCTCGATTGCTTATGTAAAGTATGGACATCTGAACGATACAAGGCGGTTCACGAGCTGCCCATCACGGACCATGCGGAGCGGGATATGAGTCAGGCAACAGTCATCGACGGTGTGGCGGTGTCGCACCGCGTGCGGCAGGAAGTGTCGATTCGAGCGGAGGCGCTTCGGGCGAAGGGTGTGGTACCCGGGTTGTCGGTGATTCTGGTGGGGGACGACCCGGCCAGTGCCGTCTATGTGAGAAACAAGGTGAAGGCATGCGAGCAGCACGGATTGCGCTCCACGCTCGACCGCTTGCCGGCGGAGACGACGGAAGCGCAGCTGCTCGATCGGATTCGGGAACTCAACCTGGAACCGACCGTGCACGGCATTCTCGTTCAGCTGCCATTGCCCCGGCATATCGACAGCCACAAGGTAATCGAGGCGATCGCGGCTGAAAAGGATGTGGACGGGTTTCACGTCGCGAATGCCGGTGCCCTCATGACGGGCAGTGCCCGCTTCAAACCCTGCACGCCATATGGCGTGATGAAGCTGCTCGAAGCCTATGACGTTCCGGTCTCGGGGAAGCAGGCCGTCGTCATCGGCCGCTCGAATATTGTCGGGAAGCCGATGGCGCTGCTGCTGCTCGAGGCCGGGGCAACGGTCACCATCTGTCACAGCAAGACGCCCGATCTCACCGCACATACGAGGACGGCCGACATTGTCGTGGCCGCTGTCGGAAAACGGAATGTCGTGACGGGTTCGATGATCAAGCCCGGCGCGACTGTAGTCGACGTGGGCATGAACAAGAACGACGAAGGCAAGCTCTGCGGCGACATCGATTACGCGTCGGTGCGCGAGGTGGCAGGTTTCGCGACGCCTGTCCCGGGCGGTGTCGGCCCGATGACCATCACGATGCTTCTGGTCAATACCTTGCAGTCGGCGGAGCGCGCTGCGGCCGGACGGCTGTAAGGCACCCGCTCAAACCTTCCAATCAGGTTTCCAGTTCTGCCTGACGGGTCTTGCGATCCGTCGGGCTGCCCCTGCGTATCGAATCCGCGATATCTGCCGCTGTTTTCTCATCAGGTTGTTCAGCACTCCACGTTATTGAACATCGGGTTTCCGTGCCGGAATCTTGCGCGAGAGTGGCGAAGCCGCAACAACCCGAGCGTGCATGTACGCGTCGTGCATTGGTGTTTTCACTCAGTGCCCGATGCGTGCGGCCCGTCGAGGCCTTGTGCCACGCAGGCATTCCATAACGAATGCAGTGCATTCGTTTCTTTGGTTTGCGACGTGCATTTCGGCTTCTTAGGCTCCTCCATGCTTCATTTCGCAATGGCCAACAGTCAGGCGGTTCCTGCTCTGCCCGTAGCCACGTTCACAAAGTGCATGTCTGGAGATACAAATGAAAAAGCAACTTACTGTCCTCGCCCTGGCGCTTTCGGCGGCCCCGGCGGCTTTCGCGCAGTCGACGGTTACGTTGTACGGGGTGATCGATGAGGGGGTGAACTATACGAACAACACGGGCGGCCACAGTAACGTCGAGATGCAGTCCGGCTATGCGTACGGTAGCCGCTGGGGGATGAAGGGAGCAGAGGACCTGGGTGGCGGGATGAAAGCCATCTTCACGCTCGAGAACGGGTTCGACCTCAATACGGGACGAGCCAATCAGGGCGGCCGGATGTTCGGCCGGCAATCGTTCGTCGGCGTCTCGAGCCACTACGGCACCCTCACCATGGGCCGTCAGTACGATTCCGTGGTGGACTTTGTCGGCCCCACGACCGCGAATGGTTCGTGGGCGGGTTATCTCTTTGCCCATCCGTACGACAACGACAATACGGACAACTCGTTTCGCGTGAGCAACTCCGTGAAGTACACCAGTCCGGACCTGGGCGGCTTCAAGTTCGGTGGTGTTTATGGCTTCAGCAACACGGCAGGACAATTCGCCAACAACCGGCTGATGAGCATCGGCGCGAGCTATGCGGGCGGCCCCGTCACCGCCGGCGTCGCGTACATGGACATCGACAACGTCGGCGGCAATTCGACGGGTGCGGTCGCGACCAATGACAGCAGCTTCTTTGCGGGACATCAGCGCGAAGTCGCCGCGGGTATCAACTACAACATCGCCGCGGCGACCTTGGGGTTCGCCTACAGCCATGTTCGCCTCGAGAATCCGACGGGCAACGGATACCTGACCCCGGGGACGTTTCCGACGGGCGTCAGCGTCGGCTCCCTGACCTTCGACAACTTCGAAGTCAACGCGCTTTACCACTTCACGACGGCCTTCTATGTCGGCGGCATGTACACCTATACCCGCGGCCGCTATGAAGGCAGCAACGGTAGCTCGCACCCCAACTGGAACCAGTTCGGGCTGATGGCCGACTACAACCTCTCGAAACGGACGGATGTCTACGTGCAGGGCGTCTACCAGAAGGTTTCCGGTTCGACGGGCACGTTCCTCGATCAGGCCTATATCACCGGGACGGACAATTCTTCGTCGACCAGCAAGCAGTTCGTCGCACGTGTCGCACTCCGCCACCTCTTCTGATCAGCGTTTCGGTCGATGTTCATCATGCGAGGCCGCGTGCGGCCTTGCATGTTTCCGTCCCGTTCGGTCGGCGTTCCGCCGGAATTGCCAGGCAGGCCACTCAGGTTGGTGCGCATCGCGATTCAACCGCCACGCCGGGAATCCGCCTGCGCGATGCGAACCGTGTATGAAATTTTGAATGGCATGACGATGCGCTGAGCCGCGTCGACGCATGGGGCATGCGGACGAGTTGACGGATGGCGTTCCTGGCCTCGAAAAACACATGCAAAGCATCAAGAATTCTCGCTTGCGCGGGTTGCTCGTACGGATTCAAATCCGCATGTAGATCAGGTCTCCGCGAACCATCCGAAACGAACACAGGCCCCCATCATGCTGTCAAATTCGCAGCTTTCCGCACTCGTCGATTCCCGTCAGCCCGGCCGGTCGCTGCCGCAACCGTTCTATACGGATCAGGCCGTATTTGACCGGGAGCTCGAACTCATCTGGGAACGTCAGTGGCTGTTTGCGGGCATGACGGCGCAGATTCCGAAGCCGGGCAACTGGTTCACGGTTCAGGTTGGCAAAAGCTCCATCCTGGTCGTTCGCGATCGCACGAAGGCCGTCCGCGCGTTTTACAACACGTGTCGTCACCGTGGCTCGCGGATCTGCGCCGGCGAGAAGGGGTCATCGGGCACGCTGGTCTGTCCGTATCACCAGTGGACGTACGGGCTCGACGGCAAACTGATGTTCGCCAAGGAAATGGGCGAGGAATTCGACACGTCGGCATTCGCTTTGCGTTCGGTGCATTGCGAGACGGTCGAGGGCTACATCTTTTTTTCGCTCGCAGACGACCCCGCGCCGTTTGATGCATTCAAGGCAAAGGTGTCGCCGTATATTCAGCCTCACGGTCTCGATAACGCCAAGATCGCTCACCAGTCGACCATCATCGAAAAGGGAAACTGGAAGCTCGTCATCGAGAACAACCGCGAGTGTTATCACTGCGCCGGCAGTCATCCGGAGTTGCTTCGAACCATCTCCGAGTTCGATGGCCCGACCGACCCACGGTTCGGCGGGGATTACGCGGTCAAGTGCGCCAACGACGAAGCACGCTGGGATCGTGCCGGCTTGCCGCACAAGCCCATCGAAACGGACGAAGGCTACCGCCTTGTACGCGTGGCGATGGAACGCGGGTTGTCGTTCACGATGACGGGGGCGCTCGCCTGCAAGAAGCTGCTCGGAACGAACGAGGATGCGGATGTCGGTTCGCTTCGTCTCCTGCGCTTCCCCAATACCTGGAACCACGTCCTGTCGGACCATGCGGTTGCGTTCCGCGTGCTGCCTGTCAGTCCGACCGAGACCCAGGTGACGACGTGGTGGCTCGTCAGCGGCGACGCTATCGAAGGAGAGGATTACACCCTCGATGAGCTCACCGCAGTCTGGGCGGCGACCAATGCGCAGGATCAGACGCTGGTGGAGGCGAACCAGCAAGGGATCAATTCGAAGGGCTATCAGCCGGGTCCGTACTCGCCTCTGGTCGAGCGCGGCGTGACCGAGTTCATCGACTGGTATCTCGACACGCTTCGGCGTGAATTGGCGGCGGCGCCCAAAGTTTTCCCGGTGGAGTGTGTCGAAGCATGACCGGCAGTCCTTTCGTCGAGGCGACGTGCGTCGACATTCAACCCGAGAGCTGGAATGTGAAAACATTCCGCTTCCGCGTCTCCCGCGCCGGCCAGAAGTTCGATTTCCAGGCCGGTCAGTATGTCACGCTGGGATTGGAAATCGGCGGCGAGAATGTCTACCGTTGCTACACGGTTTCCTGTGCACCGGAAACGACGCAGGCCGGAGCGTTCGAGATCACGGTGAAGTACTCGCCGGGCGGCGTCGTCTCGACGTGGCTGCACGAGGCGCTGCAGGTTGGCACGCGCATCCAGGCGTCGCACGCCGCAGGCGACTTCGTGGTGCCGGAAGCCCACGACGAGCCGCTGCTGTTTGTCGCCGGTGGTGTGGGCGTCACGCCATTGATGTCGATGGCTCGTCACCTGCATGCACGCGCTCGGGCTTCGGACCTTCAGTTTTTCCAGTTCGCGAGAACACCTGAAGACCTCCTCTTTCGCGAGGAACTGGCGGTGATGAGCGCCGCTGGAAGAGGAATGATTCCGCATTTTTATGCGTCCCGTTCAAGCTCCGGCGATTGTCAGGCAGGGCGGCTGTGCGCCGACTTGCTCGACCGGGCTGTCCCCGGGTGGGAGGCTCGTCGCGTCCTTTGCTGCGGGCCGGATTCGTTCATGGCCGATATGCGGGAAGCGTTTGTGAGCAGCGGCGGAGACCCGTCGAAATTTCACCAGGAGAGCTTCACTATCCCGGACGCTCCGCCAGCCCACGTTGTCGCGCGTTCAAATGTGACAAGCGTTCGGCTCTCGGAATCCGGCTTCGACGCGTCGTGCGCGCCGGGCACCACCATTCTGGATGCGGTTCACGCGTCGCCTCAGGGCGTGAAGATTCCCAATGCGTGCCGCTCCGGCGTGTGCGGCACGTGCAAGGTGAAGAAGCTCGAGGGTGACGTGGACATGCGGCACAACGGCGGCATCATGGATGAAGAGGTCGAGGAGGGGTATATCCTCGCCTGCTGCTCGGTGCCGCTCTCCGACGTCACGATCGAATACTGATGGCTAGGTCCAGAGGCTGCGTTTGCCGAAGTCGATCAGCCACTCGAGAAACGTTTGAGCGGGCGCGCTCAATTCTTCGTTTTCCGTATAGATGATGTATTCCGAGAGACCGGTCTTGATGGAGATGTCGAGCGGTCGGACGAGCAGCGTTTCTCGCGCCTCATGCGGGATGCCGTACGCCCAGGCGAGCGCGACGCCTTTGCCGCTGCACGCAGCCCGATAGACGAGGTCGTAGTTGGATACGGTGAGGTTCTTGTGCAGAACACCCGGTTGAAATCCAGCGCCTTCGAGCCATGCGTCCCATGAGTTGAACTCGGAGATGCCCGAGTCCAGTTCAATCAACTCGCATTTCAGCAGATCCTCGATTTCCTTGATGCCGTGTTCGCGTTGGTAGGCGGGCGCGCACACCGGAAAAATCTCTTCGTCGAACAGCTTCACCTTGGTGACGTTCGGCCAGTGCCCATCGCCGTATCGGATCGCGAGATCGACAGGGTCCTGCCACGGGTCCACCGGCGAATTGCTCGCCAGGACGCGAATGTCGATGTTCGGATGCTGGCTCCGGAAATCGATGATGGCCGGCATCAGCCAGAAGCTGGCCATTGCATTGCTTGCCGCGATGGTCACCGTACTCGTGTCGAGCGCTTCGATCATCGTCACCGCACGACGGATCGAATTGAGACTCTGTGCGATCGCCTGCTGAAAGATGAGCCCGGCCCGGGTCAGCTGAATTTCCTTGTGGCGGCGGTTGAACAACGTCACGCCCATGCGCTCCTCGAGCACCTGGATCTGTCGACTCACCGCACCTTGCGAGAGGTGCAGCTCCTCGGCCGCGCGCGTGAAACTCATCAGGCGTGCTGACGCTTCGAAGGCCGCGATGGTGTTCAGGGGGGGAAGACGCTTTCTTTGGCTTGCCACGTATGAGACCTCACAAGGTGCAGGTCCGCTCCCGCACTCGACGCTACATCAGGGGTTCCCGGCAATTTACTGGATTCCAAAAAAGCAGGCTACGCACAGGCCGCCGAGCGGTGTAAGGAATTTCCCTAACCCGGTGACGCCCGTCCGGCATGGCAAGACGGGGAGCCCCGCTGTATCGGCCGTTTGGGCATCGTTTCCCTTTGCATGAGAATTTTCATGCTCAACCTCAGCTCTTTTCGGTTTCCGCCAGATTTCTGACTACCTATTTTTGAGGCTCGAAATTCACTTCCAGTGGATGCGCACTGACGGGCCTGCTCGATTCGCTCGCGCGCAGACGAACAGATTGGAAACTGGCAAAAAATGAAATCTCACTATCAGGCAGTCGTAATCGGCGGTGGTGTCGTCGGTTGTTCCGTCCTCTATCACCTCACCAAGTTCGGCTGGAAGGACGTCGCGCTTCTCGAACGCAAGGTCCTGACCGCCGGCTCGACATGGCACGCCGCAGCAGGTTTCCACTCCATCAACAGCGACCCGAACGTGGTCCGTCTGCAGGCCTACACGATCGCGTTGTACAAGGAAATTCAGGAGGCCGGCGACCAGGATGTCGGTCTGCACGTGCCGGGCGGCGTTGCGTTCGCCGCGACGCCCGAGCGTTGGGAGTTTCTGCGTACGGAGTGGAGCCGTCATCGCTTCATGGGCATCGAGAGCGAACTCATCACGCCTGCCGACATCAAGGCGCTGTGTCCGCTCGTGGAAGTCGGCGAAGTGCTGGGCGGCCTGTGGACCCCGGACGAGGGACACCTGGATCCCTACGGCGCGACGCAGGCCTATGCCCGGGCGGCCAGGAAGCAAGGGGCCGACATTTTTCAGCAGACGAAGGTGGAGCGTCTCGAACAGCGTCCCGACGGAACCTGGAACGTCTACACGGACAAGGGCGTCATCCATGCCGAACACGTCGTGAACGCGGCCGGCCTCTGGGCGCGCGAGGTCGGGATGATGGCCGGCGTGAAGCTGCCGCTCATCCCGATGGAACATCATTACCTGATCACGGAGACGATTCCGGAGCTCGAAGCGCACGGCAAGGAAATTCCCGTCATGGTGGACCTCGACGGCGAGATCTATATGCGGCAGGAGCACAACGGTGTGCTCTTCGGCGTCTATGAGAAGAACTCGACACCCTGGTCGCTGGCCGGCACGCCTTGGGAGTACGGCGAGACCGACCTCCTGCAACCGAATCTCGAGAAGCTCGAGAACGAACTCATGAAGGGCTTCGAGCGCTTCCCGAGCGTCGGCAACGCGGGCATCAAGCGCATCGTCAACGGCCCGTTCACCTTTACGCCGGACGGCAACCCGCTCGTCGGTCCGGTTCGCGGGAAGAAAAACTATTGGGCGGCATGCGGGTGCATGGCCGGTTTCAGTCAAGGCGGCGGCATGGGCCTCGCGCTGGCCCAGTGGATGATTCACGGCGAACCGTCCGACAACGTGTTCGGTTTCGATGTCGCACGCTTCCCGAAGCTGACGCAGAACTTCGTCACCGCCAAGGCTCAGGAATTCTACGAACACCGCTTCTATCTGACCCGCCCGAACGAGCAATGGCCGGCCGGCCGGCCGATGCGTACCACGCCGCTTTACGAGTATCAGCACGAAAAGAATGCGGTGTTCGGTGTCAGCTACGGCCTGGAAACGCCGATGTGGTTCGCGCGCCCCGGCGACGATGCCGTCGAGACGCCCACCTTCAAACGCTCGAACGCGTTCGAGGTGGTCGCCGAGGAGTGCGCGAATGTGCGCGAGAACGTGGGCCTGTTCGATGCGAGCGGGTACGCCAAATACGAAGTCACCGGCCCCGGCGCGTTTGCATGGCTCGACCGCATCTTCGCGTCGAAGATTCCCGCCGTCGGTCGCGCGCGTCTTGCCCCGATGCTCGGCGAGTCCGGGCGCCTGATGGGCGACCTCACCATTCTTCGGCCGGCCGAAGCAACGTTCTTCATCACCGGGTCGGGTTATCTGCAGGAATGGCACATGCGCTGGTTCGAGTCGCATCTGCCCGCCGACGGGTCGGTGCGTGTCGAAAACCGCAGCGATTCCCTTTCGATGCTGGCTGTTGCGGGCCCGAAGGCAGCCGAACTCGTGGAACGCCTGGTCGGCAGGACGGCCGTCGACGCGGCCAAACCGCTGCTTTCCGTGACGAACGCCGAGGCGGGTGTGGTGCCGGTCATGATGGCTCGCATGTCGCTGACCGGCGAGTACGGCTTCGAGCTTTACTGCGAATCCACTTATGTTCGCGCGCTCTACAAACAGCTGTTCGAGAACGGCACGGACCTCGGCCTGCGCGAATACGGTGTGTGGGCACTCCTGTCGATGCGACTGGAGAAGGGCTTCGGTATCTGGTCGCGCGAATTTGCGCCCGAATACACGCCGTTCCAGAACGAACTCGGACACTTCGTCGACCTCGCAAAACCCGCGTTCATCGGCAAGGAGGCGGCACTCAAGGCGAAGGACGAGAAGCCGACGCACCGGCTGGTGATGCTCGAAGTGGACGCGACCGACGCGGACGCGAGCGGCTTCGAGCCGATCTGGATCGGCGACAACGTCGTTGGCTTCACGACGTCCGGTGGTTACGGACATACGGTGAAGAAGAGTCTCGCGCTGGGCTACATCGAGACGGACGCCATCCACGCCGACACCGGCTATGAAGTTCACGTGCTCGGCGAGCGTCGGTCGGCGAGGCTGCTCTCGCAAGTTCCCTATGACCCGACGGGCGCTCGCATGCGCGCACCGAAGTAATTCAAGGATTCGAAAGCATGAAGATTCTGGTAGGCGTGAAGCGCGTCCCCGATCCGAACGTCAAGGTTCGCGTCCGTGCGGATGGCGCGGGTGTCGATCTCGCAAACATCAAGATGGCGGTCAATCCGTTCGACGAAATCGCGGTCGAGTCCGCGGTGAGGCTGAAGGAAAAGGGCGACGCGTCCGAGGTGGTGGTCGTGTCATGCGGAACCACTCAATCTCAGGAGACGTTGCGCACGGCATTGGCGATGGGAGCGGATCGGGCCATTCTGGTTCAGACGGATGTCGACCTTCAGCCGCTGGCCGTCGCAAAGATTCTCAAGAAACTGGTTGCCCGTGAAGCGGCGGAACTGGTGATTCTGGGCAAGCAGGCGATCGACGACGACGCCAATCAAACCGGCCAACTGCTCGCGGCCCTGCTCGACGTTCCTCAGGCGACGTATGCGTCGTCGATCGAGCGCCGGGACAACCAGCTCATCGTGGTGAAGGAAACGGACGACGGTCGGGAAACCGTCGAGATGGGCCTTCCTTCCGTCGTCACCGCGGACCTTCGGTTGAACGAACCGCGATACGTCACGTTGCCGAATCTGATGAAGGCGAAAAAGAAGCCTCTTGAGGTTGTCGACGCTGATAGCCTGGGCGTCGACATCGCGCCGCGTTTTCGCACCGTCGCCGTGCGAGAGCCCGCGTCGCGCAAGCCAGGCGAGCGGGTCGCGGATGTCGCGGCACTCGTGTCGCGTCTGCGTGCCGAGACAACCTTGAACTGAAGGGACGGACATGGCCATTCTTGTTATCGCAGACGTATTCGACGACTGCCTGCTTCCATCGACCCTGAACACCCTGACGGCGGCGCGCGAAGTTGCGCATCTCAACGGTGCCGACGTCCATTTGCTGCTGGCAGGCGATCGACTCGACGCGTCTGCAAATGCTGCGTCACGACTCCCGGTTGCCAAGGTGCTGACCGCAGCGTCCGAGCGGCTCGCCGACCGCAATGCCGAGGGCGTCGCGAAGACGGTGCTCGCCGTCGCTCGCGATGGTTACACGCACGTCTTCTTCAGCACGTCGAGTTTCGGCAAGAGCGTTGCGCCGCGTGTCGCGGCGAAGCTGGATGTCGCGCAGTTCTCCGACGTCACGGCAATCAAAGGGGAATCGCTTTTCGAGCGTCCCACCTACGCGGGCAACGTGTTCGCGACGGTCGAGGCGCTTGATGCGGTCAAGGTCATCACCGTCCGTTCCACGGCATTTCCCGCCGCGCCGAGCGTAGACGCCACGGCGCCCGTCGAGCCTCGTTCCGCCGAGATCGACGCGTGTCACGCGCGAGTGACGGAACGCCACAGCGAAGTGTCGGACCGGCCGGACCTCGGGTCCGCAAGAATCATCGTCTCGGGCGGCCGCGGGTTGGGCAGCAAGGAAAACTACGACCGGGTCCTGATTCCGCTGGCGGACAAGCTGGGTGCTGCGTTGGGCGCGTCACGTGCGGCGGTCGATGCCGGCTTTGCGCCGAACGACCGCCAAGTCGGACAGACGGGCAAAGTCGTCGCGCCCGACGTGTATGTCGCGATCGGCCTTTCCGGCGCCATCCAGCACCTTGCGGGGATGCGCGATTCGAAGATCATCGTCGCCGTGAATTCGGACCCGGACGCGCCGATTTTCGGCGTGGCGGACTATGGCCTCGTCGCCGACCTCTTTACTGCCGTGCCCCAATGGCTTGAGGCCCAGTAAGCGTTGTAACTGATCGACCCCGACTCGGCGGCACGCGTCGAGTCGAACTTTTCCCAGACCCCACGAGGCACCCATGAACCACAGAAAGATTCTCGGAGTAGCGACGCTTGCCATCGGCCTTGCCAGTATCTCTGCGTCGTCGTCAGCCGCGACGACGTCGCCCTGGTGTAGTGCGGGGAAGCCCATCAAGTTCGCGGAAATCGGCTGGGACAGCGGCAAGTTCTTCACCGAGGTCGCCCGTTATGTGCTGGAGAAGGGCTACGGGTGCAAGACCGAGACCGTCAACGGTTCCAACTCCATCACGCTGGGCGCTGTCGCGACCAACGACCTGCAGGTATTCGTCGAGTACTGGAATGGCCGTACCGCAGCGGTCGAGACCGCGGCCAAGGAAGGCAAGGTCAAGCTCGTCGGGGACCTCGTCAAGGGGGGCAGCGTGGAAGGCTTCTACGTGCCCGCTTACGTCGTGCAGGGTGATCCGAAACGCAATATCAAGCCGGTCGCCACCGACCTCAAGTCCGTTTCACAGCTCGCCTCGTTGAGCAAGGCATTTCCCGATCCGGAAGACCCTGGCAAAGGCAGCATCCTCAATTGTCCGATCGGCTGGCAGTGCGAATCGGACAACTCGCAGAAGCTGAAAGCGTACAAGCTGGATGCCGCGTATACCAACACGCATCCGGGAACGGGCGCCGCCATGGATGCCACCATCGCGTCGGCGTACGAGCGCGGCAAGCCGATTGTCTACTACTACTATCAGCCGTCGACGCTGCTCGCAAAGTACCCGTCGGTCCGGCTGAGCGAACCGGCATACAACGCGCAGTGCTGGAAAACCATCAACAACAGCAAGGACCCCAATCCGTGTCCGTCGGCGTCGCCGGTCACCAATCTCAAGGTGGTCGTATCTGCGCCGTTTGCCGAGGCCGACCCGACTGCGGTGGATTTCCTGAGCAAGATGTCATTGCCCATGTCGGCGGTGAATCAGGCGCTGGCGAGCATGGGCTCGACGAAAGCCGACCCGAAGACGCTCGCCATTCAGTATCTGAAGGCCAATCCGCAGGAACTTGCCACCTGGGTTCCCGCCGATGTGGCGCAGAAGGTCGAAGCGTCGATTTCGAAGTAGTCGCAATGCCCGGCGCCTCGCACGAGGCGCCGGGACCTGGAGCAAAGTGTGAAAGACATTTTCGTGTCGGTGAACCTGGCTGATGGCATCAACACAGGTTTCACCCATATCGTCCAGCAATACGCTGACCAGTTCCACGCAGTGAGCACCTGGCTGCTCGTCTGGATCCTCAACCCGGTGGAACACGGCCTCCAGGCCGCACCGCCGACGTTGCTCCTGTTCTCGCTCGGGCTGCTGGCCTGGTTCGGCACGCGGCGATTGGGGCCGACCTTGGTCCTGGTCGGCCTCACTTACGCGATCGGATGTCTCGGCTTGTGGGACAAGCTTGTTTCCACCGTATCGATCATGTTCGTGTCCGTGGTGGTGACGGTCGTCATCGGCATACCGATGGGCATTGCGATGGCGAAGTCGAAGATGTTGAGAAAGGTGCTCAATCCGATTCTCGACATGATGCAGACGCTGCCGTCGTTCGTTTATCTGATTCCGGTCCTGATGCTGTTTGGTCTTGGGCGCGTGCCCGCGGTTTTCGCGACTACTGTGTACGCGTTGCCGCCGCTGATGCGACTGACGGAGCTGGGCCTCAGGCAACTTCCTGAAGATGTGCTCGAGGCGTCTCAGGCTTTCGGGGCGACGCCATCGCAGCAATTGCTTGCTGTCGAGCTGCCGCTTGCGTTGCCGTCCATCATGGCGGGGCTGAATCAGGCGGTGATGATGTCGTTGGCGATGGTGGTCATCGCATCGATGATCGGCGCGAAAGGCCTTGGCGAAGACGTGCTCGCAAGCATCAACAACCTGGACATGGGGCAAGGCATTCAGGCGGGGTTGGCCATCGTCATGCTGGCCGTGGTGTTCGACCGCATCACCCAATCCTACGGCCGCTCGCGTCGTGAGCGTTTGAAGACATCGAAGGCGAACAGGTTGCGCGCACGCAAGTCGAGCAGCGTCGCCGCGATGGAGCAAAAGGAGGCGAAAGTATGGCTGATACGTTGATCGAGTTGCGGAACGTCTACAAGATCTTCGGCAGAGACGCATGGAGCCTTCGCGCCGCTCAGGAGGCCGCGCGCAACGGGGTGAGCCGACAGGACATCCTCGAGAGCACGCAGTGCACGGTTGCCGTTCGCGACGTATCGCTTGAAATCCGCGAGGGCGAAATCTTCGTCATCATGGGTTTGTCGGGGTCGGGGAAATCCACACTGGTCCGTCACTTCAACCGTCTCATCGAGCCGACCTCGGGGCAACTGCTCTTTCGCGGAAGGGACATCCTGAAGCTTTCGAAAGGCGAGGTGCGTCAGATCCGCCGATACAACATCGGCATGGTGTTTCAAAGCTTCGCGTTGTTGCCGCACAAGACGGTGATGGAGAACATCGTTTTCGGCAGGATGCTCAGAGGAGATCCGAAAGCCACGTCGATGGCAGACGCGCACAAGTGGCTCGAAGGTCGCATCGGGCTGCGCGGATACGGCGACAAGTTTCCGGACGAGCTTTCCGGTGGCATGCGGCAGCGCGTCGGCCTCGCGCGGGCACTGGTTTCGGACCCCGACATCCTGCTCATGGACGAGGCATTTTCAGCGCTGGACCCGCTGATTCGTGCGGACCTGCAGGATTTGCTGCTGGAGATGCAGAAGGAGTTGAAGAAGACGGTCATTTTCATCACCCATGACATCGACGAGGCGATGAAGCTGGGCTCTCGAATCGCCATCATGAAGGACGGCGAAGTCGTGCAGGTCGGTACGCCCGAAGAGATTCGCGACTGCCCCGCGAACGATTACGTGCGGCGCTTCTTCAAAAAAGGTGTGCCTCATTGAGTCATTCGGAGCACACGATGAAGGGACGCAAAACCGAACATTCGTCTGGGCATTCACGAGGGCCCATATCGCGAACCTACCGGAACGCACTGTTGGCCGCGCACGAAGGAGAGGTGTCGGGCCGCAGTTTCTTCAGCGAGATGGCGGGCCATTATCGCCGCGACTCGTATGCGAGGCGCGCGTTCTCGATATTGAGCGAGGTCGAACATGAAACCGGCCAACTGATGCTTGACTTGCTGGTCAAGCACCGCGTCGCCTGCTCGGACCGGCACGCAGCGGAGGTCAAGGGGCTGGTGGTTGCCTGGTTGCTCAGGCCGCTCGGCTGGCATGCGCTACTGGACGCGATGGGGCAACGCATCACGCCGGCGCTCTATCGATTCGAGGCGCTTCGAGGCATCGCGCCTGCTGATGACAGGGCGTCGATCGAGCTGTTGCTCGAACACGAACGAGCGCTTTACGCGTTTGTGCAGCGCGATGTGTCGAGGACGAATGACGCGCTTCGACCGAGCCTTCGATACTTGCGTCGGCTCAGAAGCGCCACGCACCTGGCACGTTGAGCCGAGCAGTTCGAGATGCCGCTCGTGAAGGGTTTCGTCTCCACGGTCATTTTTCGATGAGAGGATGACCTTCACGCGTCGTATGGAAGCGCTTCCGTACGGCGCGTTTTTTTATCGAACCCTTCATTTGTCTGGTGACGGCCGCTTGCCCTTCACAGCCGACGCGCGTCGGCGCTGCATCAATTTCCTCATGCAATGCCCCAGTTCTTTCGGGTTGACTGAGCCGTTTTGGCTCGAAATGATGAAACCGGAGACGAGGAGAACCCCATGAAAGCCAAAATCGCAGGCGGCGCCATCGCCGCGATACTCATGTTTGCATGTTGCGGGACTGCAATGGCGCAGCAAGTCGTGAAGATCGGCTATGCCGGACCGATTACCGGGCCGGTGGCCCAGATTGGCAAGGACGGCGAAAGCGGCGTTCGACTGGCCATCGATGAGGCCAATGCGAGCAACATCAGGATCGCTGGCCGGGCGGTCAAGTTCGAACTCGAATCCCAGGACGATATGGGCGACCCGAAGACGGCCACCACCGTGGCGCAGAAGCTGGTCGACGACGGAGTCGTGGGTGTGGTTGGGCACCTGAATTCCGGCGCCACGTTGCCGGCGTCGAAGATTTACTCGGACGCGGGTGTTCCGGAGGTTTCTCCCGCTTCGACCAACTCCCAGTACACGCGGCAGGGATTCAAGACCGCGCATCGCGTCATCGGCGACGACCATGACGTGGTCAGGGTGCTGGTCGCTTACGTTCTCGACAAGATGAAGGCCAGGCGGATCGCCGTCGTCGATGACCGCAGCGCGTACGGGCAATCGTTCTCGGACGATGTCGTCGCCCAGCTCAAGGAAAAGAACGTCACACCGGTCGACCGCCAATACGTCACGACGCAGACCATCGACTTTCGCGGCGTGCTGACGGCGTTGAAGGCCAAAAATCCCGACGTAATCATCTACGCGGGCGTGGACGCCCAGGCCGGACCGATGCGAAAACAGATGATCGCGCTGGGAATGTCCAGGACGCTCATCGCCGGCTGCGCCATCGAGACCGACAAGTTCGTCGACCTCGCCGGCGGCCCCGCCAATGCCGACGGCAACATCTCGTCCGAATCCGGGTTCGCGCTGGACGCGATGCCGAAGGGCAAGGCGTTCACTCAGAAGTTTTCGAAGTATGGAAAACCCGTCCTGTATTCGCCGTACGCGTACGACGCAACGTGGGCGTTGATCAAGGCAATGCAGGCAAGCAACTCGGTGAAGCGCGAGGACATCCAGGCGGGCTTGCGGAAAGTGAACTTCGATGGCGTGACCGGCAAGATTTCCTTTGACGACAAGGGTGATCTTCAGATTGCGCGTGTGACGATATTCAAGGTCGTCGGCGGGAAGTGGAAGGGCGTGGAGTCGGTTGCCGTGTCGAAATGATGCGCGCGCGACCATTGCTGGGACAGTTTCGCTGAGTTGATGCCTCGGGCCGCGGACCTCTTCACCCCCAGCCGGCCCGAAGATTCCACGCCGCATCGGTCACGATTGCATGGTGACAATAGTTCATATTACCGATAGAAAGGTCCGGGTAATATTTTAGAAGTCCAAGGGCAACCGGATCGAAAGCAATGCATCCGACCATGCAATGCGTTATTCGCGCTTGTCATTGGATGACGCGCGGCGATATTGAGTGAATATCGCCTCGGCGTCGTGAATCCATCCAGATCGCTTCTGAAACAAAACCCATGCAAACCAAACTCATTTCCGCGCTGTTGCTCGCGGGCGCCGCCACGGCTTCGCAAGTCGCATCTGCAGCCGACGGCACGATCACGTTCACCGGCAGCGTAACCGCGCAAACCTGCACGATCAACGGCAACGGCAGCAACTCGAACAACTTCAATGTTCCGCTGCTGAACGTGTCGACCAGCGCGCTGGCTGCCGCGGGCCAAACTGCCAGCGCCAAGGCGTTCAGCATCGCGCTGACGGCCTGCACGCCGGCGTCGGGCAAAGTCCACGCCTACTTCGAACCGGGCCCGACGGTCGACACCGCCACCGGCAACCTGTTCCTGAACGCAGGCGGCGCGACCAACGTCGAGATTCGCCTGCTGAACGGCGACTATACGCCCATCAAGCTTGGTGCCGCAGACGCTTCGCAGAACTCACAGTCGGTTGCAATCACCGCTACCGGCACCGCCACGCTGAACTACCTCGCGGAATACTACGCCACCGGCGCCGCAACGGCCGGTGCGGCGACGTCGAGCGTCATGTACTCGCTCGTTTATCAGTAATCGGTTATTTAGAAATACATAATAAGGTAGGGCGGGGCGAAGCGATTTCGTTCCTCCCCTCCTGTACGCTACCTGCATCGATCCCAACCATGAAGTCCCGAACAGCACTCAGATTCTCGATCGCCGCCGTGTGTATCGCATGGCTCGGTTACCTGGCGACACCCGCCGACGCGTCGGTGGTGATCGGCGGCACGCGCGTGATCTACGGCGCGGGCGAATCCGAGGTCACGCTGAAACTGTCGAACGCGGGCCAGGCGCCGGCGCTCGTGCAGTCATGGGTCGATGCAGGTGACGTGCGCAGCGCGCCGTCCAGTATCAAAGTGCCATTCACCGTCACGCCGCCGATTGCGCGGATCGATCCGTCCAAGTCGCAGACGCTGCGCATCGTCTATACCGGCGAGCCGCTGCCGGAGGATCGCGAGTCGGTGTTCTGGCTCAACGTGCTCGAAGTGCCGCCCAAGGCGAGCGCGGCGGACGCGGACATGAACCGGATCCAGCTCGCGTTCCGCTCGCGCATCAAGGTGTTCTATCGCCCGGACAAGCTCAAGGGTTCGTCGGCCGATGCGCCGGCGCAGCTCACGTGGCGCCTCACACAGGCCGACGGCAAGCCGGCCATCGAGGCGCATAACCCGACGCCGTTCCATGTTTCGCTGACCATGATCAGCGTGCAGTCGGGCGGCCGCCGCGCGATCTTCGACGATGGCGGCATGGTCGGGCCGGGCGAGACGCGTGCGTTCCCGCTGAAGGGCGATGCGCCCGACGCGGCTGGCGCCACCGTGCACTTCACGGCGCTGAACGACTACGGCGGCGCGGTCAGCAGCGAGACGCCATTGCGGCTCCGCACCGCGGCACCGTCGCAATGATGCGCGGCTGACCTCTTCGATTGCGCGCGGCGCGGCTAGCGCGCCACGTCCTTCTCATCGCAAGACCAAGCATGCCCGCCCCGGGCAGGGCGCAGGCTTGCTCACGCCCGGCTGTCTATCGTGATCCAACGTATATCTAGCTTGCCGCTGTCCATGCACTGGCGTCCGCGCCCGTGCTGCCTGCTCGCACTGGCGATGTTCGCATCGACTGGCGTGATCGCGGCGACCACGGATGCCACGCAAGTGGCGGAAGTCCAGTTCAACGATCTGTTTCTGCAGCGCCCGGGCGGCGCGCGGGTGGACGTGAGCCGCTTCGAGAAGGGCAATGTCGCGTTGCCGGGTTCGTATCGCGCCGATCTGTTCGTCAACACGAACTGGATCGGTCGCGCCGAGATCACGCTGCGCCAGGTGGGCGACAACCCGAGCAACGTCCAGCCCTGCTTCAATCGCGACCTGCTGCAGCAAGTCGGCGTGGATCTCGCGAAGCTGTCGCCCGAGGCGACGCACATGCTGACGGACCCGAACCAGGCTTGCGCGACGATCGGCATGCTGGTGCCGGACGCGGTTGCCACCTTCGACAATGGCGAGCAGCGGCTCGACGTCAGCATCCCGCAGGCGTCGCTGAGCCGCGCGGCGCGCGGCTACGTGGACCCGCGCTACTGGGACGAGGGCGTGCCGGCCGCGCTGCTGTCGTACAACGGCAATATCTATCGTGCCGAGAACCGCGGCGCATCGTCGACCCAGGCGTTCCTGGGCCTCACCGCCGGCCTGAACGTCGGGCCCTGGCGCTTCCGCCACAACGGCAACACTACCTACGACTCGCGCGGCGGCCCGCACTACCAGAGCGTGCAGACCAGCCTGCAGCGCTCGATCGCGCGCCTGAAGGCGCAGTTCGTGATCGGCGACGCGTTCACCGACGGCACGATGTTCGACAGCGTGGGCTTTCGCGGCGTGCAGCTCGCCAGCGACGAGCGTATGTATCCGGAATCGCAACGCGGTTACGCACCGACCATTCACGGCATCGCCAACAGCAATGCGCTGGTACAGGTGCGCCAGAACGGCAACGTCATCTACAGCGCCAACGTCGCGACCGGCCCGTTCGTGATCGACGATCTCTATACGACCGGTTATGGCGGCGACCTCGACGTCATCGTGACCGAGGCCGACGGCAGCATCCACACATTCAAGGTGCCGTATGCGTCTGCCCTCAGTTCGCTGAGGCCGGGCGTCACGCACTTCAGCGTGACGGCCGGCCAGTACCGCAGTCCGCTGCTGTCGAGCAAGCCGGCGCTGTTCCAGGCGACCGTCCAGCATGGTTTCACCAACCTGATCACCGGCTACGGCGGCGTGACGGCCGCGCCCGGCTACGTGGCCGGCGTGGTCGGCGCCGCGCTCAATACGCAGCTGGGCGCGTTCGCGCTCGACATCACGCAGGCCAATACCGATTTGCCCGGCATCGGCACGCGCCACGGCCAGAGCGTGCGGATCTCGTACAGCAAGCTGATCAGCCCGACCCATACCAATATCGCGGTGGCCGCCTATCGCTATTCGAGCAGCGGCTACCTGGGCCTGCAGGACGCGATGCAGTTGCGCGGCCAGCAGACGGGCGGCGTGAGCGGTCTGCTGTCGGGCGGCGTGCGTCGCGGCCAGTTCCAGGTCACGCTGAACCAGAGCTTGCCGGAGGGTTGGGGCGCTTTCTACCTGTCGGGCTCGACCGTCAACTACTGGAATCGCGGCGGCAACGACACGCAGTATCAGGCCGGCTACAACAATAATTTCCGGCGCATCAACTACGGCGTGTCGGCCGCGCGCCAATTCGACGTGACGCAAAACCGCTGGGACAACCGCTTCATGCTGAACGTGTCGATCCCGCTGAACCTCGGCTCGCGCACGGTGTATTCGTCGACCAGCCTGCAGCACGATTCCCGTGGTTCGACCGTGGTCCAGCAGTCGATGACGGGCGCGCTCGGCGTCGACAACGCGCTCAGCTACGGCGTGAACGTCGGTCGGACCAGTGGCGGCGGCGCGAGAGCGGCGACCAACGTGGGCGGCAACGTGTCCTACATGTCGCCGTATGCGACCGTCACGGGCAATGCTTCGACGGGCACCGGCTTCAAGCAGTACGGCGGCGGCATCTCGGGCGGCATGGTGGCCTATGCGGGCGGGGTTGCCTTTACGCCGACCATGGGCGAGACCGTCGCGATCGTCGAGGCCAAGGACGCGCACGGGGCACGCGTGACGGCCGGCAGTGGGCTGCGCGTCGATCCGTTCGGTCATGCGCTGGTGTCGAGCCTGACGCCGTTTTCGACCAACGAGGTGGAGATCGATCCCAAGGGTGTGCCGATGAGTGTCGAGCTGAAGTCGAGCGCGCAGCACATCGCGCCGACCGCAGGCGCGGTGGTGCGACTGAAGTTCGAGACCGAGGGCGGCGGGCGCGCGGTGATCATGCGCGCGCGCATGGCCGATGGCGAGCCGGTTCCGTTCGGCGCCGAGGTGAGCGATGCGGCGGGGCGGAATGTCGGCACCGTCGCGCAGGATGGCCGCATCGTACTGCGCGGCGTGAAGACCGACACCGGCACGCTGAATGTGAAGTGGGGCGATACGGTCGCCGAGGGCTGTTCGATGTCGTACACGCTGGCGACGGCAAGCAAGACGAGCAAACAACGCTGGACCGATGCGGAAGCGGTATGTACGAAATGAGCGAAGCGGGCGCGATGAACCTGGGAAAGATCATGAAACGAAACGAGACGCCGGCCTCGATGCGCAGGCGCGCAAGATCGGCGCGAGGCTTGGGCCGCCTGGTGGTTTGGCTGCTCACGCTGGCGGTGCTGATGCTTGGCCTTGGCACACGTACCGTGTTCGCCGCGAGCATAAGCTGCTCGGGAACAGCGCAGACGGTGACGTTGTCGATGCCGGCCTCGGTGACGATCCCGCGCGATGCCGCGGTCGGCACCCTTCTGACCGGCTGGGTCAGCACGCCGAATGTCACCAACTACTACACGTGCACGGTGTCGGGTGTGGTGTCCTCGGGTATGGTCTTCGAGCCGCAGTCGATGACCAGGGCCGGCATGACCGTGGCCGCGCCAAGTGGTGCAACCTATACCGTCTGGAATACCAATGTGCCTGGCGTCGGTGTCGCGATTGGCGCGGCTACTTTCGCGAACCAATGCGGAAACCAGCCCTGGAGGGATCTCGGCGTTCCGCTTTCGACATTCCCCAGTCCGTGGACGGGCACCGCCTGCAACACAACCGGCACGGTTTCTTCGATCACCAACGGTGGCCAGGTCCAGGCGGCGCTGGTCAAGACCGGCCCGATCACCGCAGGCACCGTGACGGGCGGCGTGCTGGCCGTGGGGGCGTCTGCAACGAATACCGGCGGCTCCGTCTATACGGTCGCCGCGTCGCCACTCGTGTCGTTTTCGCTAACCCCGACCATCGTCAACGTCGCGGCGTGCATCACGCCGAACGTGACGGTCAACATGGGTTCATATATGCAGTCGGCATTCAAGGGCATCGGCTCGACCACTTCACCGGCCATTCCGGTCACCGTGGCTGTCAATGCCTGCCCGTCGGGCCTGAACACGATCCAGTACCAGTTCATCCCGGTCAATGCCGTGCTCGACAGCACCAACGGCGTGCTGGCGCTGTCGAGCGATTCGACGGCCAGCGGCATCGGCCTGCAACTGAAGGACAACAACGGCAATGCGCTGAAGTACAACACGCAGTACACGTTGACTAGCTACAGCAAATCGACGGGCGGGTCCTACACGATCCCGCTCAAGGCCACGTACTACCAGACATCCGCCAGCGTGAAGGCCGGCAGCGCGAATGCGGTGCTGACCTTCACCATGACGTATCAGTAAGCCATCCACGCAAACTAGCGCTGGCACGCGCAGGTGCCGATGTTCGAGCAGAATTTGTTTAGCCAGTAGGTGGAGGGCCGTTTCGAAACCGCTTGCGCAGTCCGGGCCCGGCCGGTGCGCAAAATGGCAGGTCATTACTTCGCCTTGCTTCAGAATCACCGGGCTTCGGCAGGCCGCGCAAAGAAACGGACCTTCAGCATGCTTTGGCAGGTCGCGCGTGGCAACAAGACGCCCCAGCGGGTTCAGGGCAAATGGGATGGTCAAACCGGCGTTCATGGAGCGAGGGCACAAGGCAGAAGTGGCTACCATAGCAACACGACCTGACCTACTTGTCGGCACGGCGCTCCAATGCTGGGCCCGACCTCTTCTCTTTTCGCGTGTAGTCAAAGGCCGGGGGAGTAGCCATACTATCTTGTCTCTGCATACGTCGACGGGCGGAAAAGCCGGACACCGTTACCGGCCTGGTTGAGGCTCCCAATGAAGGGTTGCGCAGGAGAGGCGCAAATGGATACTGAGAAATACAAAAACGTCGGTGCCGCACAGGGCGCGGTGACGCCCGTTCCAATCGTTGCCGCGTTATTTATTGACCCCGTCAAGAAGTACGTGCCGGTGGGGGAGATTGCCGAAATGACTGCGCGAACCGTTCATTCGAATGGCGGCCTCTTATGGGCCGCTGCGCTGGATTACCACAGACAGCAACTCGACGCCTCGATACGTAGGGGCGAAATCCGCGGCTTTGAACCGTCAACAATGCGGTCGTTGACTGCCCAGCTAACCAGTCTTCCGCTGAAGGGAGCACCGCTTGCCAATGCGTGGGTACCCGTGGAAGACGTGCAGAAATTCGCAGCTGGCGTTGGGGTAAAGGTTACGTTTGACTTCTCCGAGGTCAACTACGAGTTCATGCCCGAAGCCCGCGCAGCGATAGCCGGCGAATCGCATTGGAGCGAAAAAGAGCTTGAGGCCCTTTGTCTTGGAGTGCCGCCTACCCAGTATGACGACGACTGCGCTCCGGAGGCTGAACGGGGGCCAATCCGGCAAGCCATCCTGTCCGCATGCAAGAGCGGCAAGTTAGACGCTCATGAAACTGGCGCTGGTAATGCGGTATACGGCGGGAAATGGAGCATCGAGCGGGTAAGCGCCGTGCGCTGGGCCATCACAAACGACTTCAACAGATTTCCGGAATGGCTGGCAAGGAGCTGCCACGCCGAAATCTGGCAGCAACAGGACGAGGAGCGCCGCACTGCGGGGCGTTACAGGCTTCAAGAAGCCGCCGATGCGCTGGAGCAGCACACGGGCACAACCGCAAAGGATTGGCTGGTCAAACTTGAGCAGGCAGTTCTCAATGACCATTTGCTGGTGTATCGCCCCGGCGAGCAGGCTCGTTACCGTCCGAAAACCGTGAGGCCTTACTATGACGAGGCTTATTGGGATGACCTGAGCGCGTGGTTAAAAGCGAACGAACCTCGCGTTAAGTTCCAATTCGCCGAGCCCGTCACTACCACCACATTGTCGCAGGGCGCGGTAGCGCCTGGAGCGGCAAACGAGCCAGCATCCGCACCGAGCGCCGGTGACGTCAGTTCGACAGAACAAGCGCACACGATGAGAAGGATTCACGTACAGGCCGATTTGTGGGCACGCCGCGAGCCTGCACGCCTTTACGGTGATGGTTTCAGCGAGGAGATGCAGAAACATACGACGCTCACTCGGTATCTCCAATACGACACGTGGACACCCGAAGCGGCTGCAATGCTCGTCTGCGGTCTGCAAGCCCCGATCATCGACGGCCAGCTTTGCACGGAAATTCCTGAAAAAGGCGTAATGGGACTCGATAACTCCCTCATCATTGGCAACCAAGACCCGTTCCACGAGGCGAAACACGTGCTCGGCATCTGGCGCAGCCAGGAGAAACCGCCTGCCAGGGTGCGTCCGCTCGACTTCATCCGGTGGTGTCAGGGCAGGGGCTTCGACACTGCCTGGTTGCGAAGCATCGAGACGGACGCAGCCAGCAAGGAGAAAGAGGACATGAAGGCCGCGCTGGGTTCGGGCGTGGTGGTGATTCCAAGTGCTCCACTGCTTTCCGCTGAGTGGCTGGCCGGCCATATTGCCTTTTCACTGGTCGCGATACCCGACGATGAACGGCTGTCTACGATAAAGAAGGAAGTGCCCGCCGGTGATGGCGTAGCACGTATCGAACTGCTGACCAACGACGACCGGCGGCTTGTACATTCGATATGCGGCAAGTCCCTGGCGGGTTGCTCACGTGCCGAATTTGAGGCGTACCGACAGAAATTCGACGCGGCAGAGGACCGGCCCAAGTGGTCCTTGACAGGTGAGTTCCGCGAGAGTGCCGAAATGACGAAGGCGCGGGCTCGATGGGGCGAAGTGTTGCTGGCGCACAAGCAGCAAATTGAGCAGTGGGCCAGCAATGGCGGCCTGTCGCTCGTGACGGCGGACCGTATCGCAACGACGGACATCGCCAGGGGATTTATTCGCAGGGAAGATGTGAAGCGGTATCTGGACGAATATAACCTGCCGTGGCGCGACATCCAGGCAAAAGTAGCTGCCGTAGACAGAAGCCGCAGCGCTATCGGTCAGCCGAAAATTCTGGAGGCCGACCAAGCACGCAACTCAGGACCAAGGGTCGTCATCACAAAGCGCTCCATCGGGACACGTAGTAATCCCCTCAAGGCGGTTATCGAAAAAGCCAAGTCTTCAGCCGCAGACCCGAGCGACAATCACTCGGTCTGGGCCGCCCTTGTGAAACTGGCACAGGACGCCAACCGTCCGGCCCCGTTGCTCGGATATGCCGATGCTGAGGGCGTCAAGTGGGACGATAACGGGACCGTGAAATTCTTCACGAAGAGGAACCTTGCGGACCGTGCGCGGCGCGCTAAAGCTCGCTAAGGCGCGCGACGCCTCGTCACGGCGCGCGTCTATCGGAGAACGCAACTACATGAAAAAAAATCCGTATCACCTTCAACGAGCGCCAAACGGCGAGATGGTGATACGAGATGAGAAAGCAGCAAGCGACGGCGCGTGCAGTAAGGGAGGTGGAGGGGGCAGGCCCCGTACGACGCCATAGGTTCAGTGTCATGGGGAGCGCCGCGCTCATACATGAGTGCAGCAACTTTGTCGCGCAGCTCGACGCGCACCCGGTCGGCGCCGCTATCTTCCTCGGCATCATTGCCTTGGCGGCCGTTGCATTTGCGGTGACTGTGCGCACCGCGCTGACTTCGCGCGCATGCTGGTCGACCGGAAGCACGCGTGGTCGGCGCGTCGGCCATGGTCGTCAAAAAGTTTCCGCGGGAACGCGCCGCGGGCGGCAGTAGACTGGCATCTCCACATCCGTTCCCGGAGCCTAGGCATGACCGTGCAAACCTACAACCGTGTCGAGCTCGCGCGCGAGCAGCTCGAGACGGCCATCAGCGTGTTTCTCGAGCGTCAGAGCTACGCCGCGGTCATCACCCTGGCCAGCGCGGCCGAGCGAGTCATGGGACAGGCCTTGCGACATGCCGGTCAGCAGGCAGTCCTGGACTGGAAGTTCGAGACGGCTGACCTGGTGCATACGACACTGCATGGCCGGCCGTTGGCCCGTAAGACCTTCAATGACGCGGAAAACCGCGTCGGCAACGTGCTGCGGCACTTTGACGAAACTGACGCGCCGGATTTTGAGGCCGACCTCGAGGAAGCCGCGTGCTGGATGCTGGTGCGCGCCTGTGAGAATGCGCACCGGCTCGGGCTGACCTTGCAGGGCTTCGACGCGTTCAACGACTGGTTCATCGAGCACATCGTCGGCGTGTGACCGTCGGAGACCGCGATACGGCGAGGCACGACGCGTATCGAACGGCGCGTGTGGCGGACCCGACCGGGCTCCGCGTCGACCGAATACACAACTCATCAATGGGATGCCTCTCGGCCAAGCAACTAGTAGCATAAAATCAAGGTGTTGCGGACAGTTGGGGAGCTATTTTTCCAACTATTTACTTTGATTTTTCAGTCGATGTAGGCCATGGTGAGTCCTCTCGTGGTGTGGACAGCAAAGTTGTACACACGGGGGGGACGTAACACCGACAAATACAAATTTTCACCGACGCCTCAAAAGGGCGTGACCTACCCGTCTTTTAGCTCGTTAGCGTTGGTTTGCGGCGCTTTTGGCGATGTGCCGGGTGGACTCAAGGATTTGCGTATCGCATCTTTGACCCACGGAGGTGTCAAGGCATCGGCTATCTCTGCATAGAGGCTATCCGTCCCGTCGAATTTTGCGTCCGGGAATGTCCATCCACGGTCGGTGTATTTGCTATGCAAAATGACACCCTTAGGTGACAGTTCCAGCGCAAATGCACCACCAAGTTGAGTGGGGGCTGCCCGTTTGGCCCGAAATTGGCTGTCGGGCTCCAGCACCTGCTGGGCTAAGGCTTGTAAGTTCCTGCTTAGCCGCATCATCGCGTGAGTGACTCTTCCTGGTGTAGAGGCAGTCGTGACCCCCTGGCCCGGCGAAAAATAGACCTTTCCGTCGATAACGAACGGAGCATCGAGACCGGATGCTCGAAGTTTTTTGCGTTCGGCCTCCGTCCACACGCGTGCTGGAACGAGCACGCCCTTGAGTTCGAATGGCTCCAAGGCGGACGGCCAGTGTTGCGCTACGAGTTTAATGAGGTCTTCTCGAACAAAGCGCAGGTCGTCGCCTGAATGTGGCTGAATATCGAGCAAAAGTGCAACGTCGTGGCCGAAAACGACGAAAAGAAGAAAATCACTACGGGCTGAGAAGTATCCTTCGCGCTCATCTGGCGCTTTGGCGATGTGCAGATGATGGATGCCCCAATCCGCCCAGAGCAAGTCGGTTCTTTCGCTCCGCTTTTTACCGCTTGAGTCGCCGCGCACAATACCTTTGCCTTGGAAAGCATTGATGTCTTCACCTGATGATATGGCTTCAACAAGTTTTCTAAATGCTGTGGCATATGGCTCATCAAGCTGCTTTGGAAACCTGTTTGAGAGGTGAACGGCCCTTGGACGTGGGTCAATGATGCGCAGCCTGAAATCGAGCCAACGCAAGAGCGGCCTTGCAAGATGCTCGACCGATTGGCTGTGCGCCAAGCCGAAGCATGCGATGAGCTGTTCGGCAATCTTGTCCGCGTTAGCGTTGAATGTTTGAGCCAGATTTTCGATAGTCACAGTGTTGATTCGGATTGGCTATCGTGCTCGGTTCGAGATGCGCGTGCACTTGATGTCATGTTCTCGGATACGCGTACGTGCGTTGTATTGACGTGTCTCTTCTATAAAAACAGGCGCCGTCCCGGCCCGATGCGGACAATATGCTCGGCTTGACGCACTGTTTCACCGTTCTTCACGATTTCACAAATCATTTTATGCGTGCCCTTAAACGCCGTGTACGTCCAGTAGGGCTCGCCGGCCCCTAGCAGCTTGTCATGGCTAAGTTGACCTTCTTCTCTGGCCTCATCACCTTCGTTGCGCACCGTCCAGCGCACGCTGTACGGAAGCGCGACTCCCATCGGCGTCGCGGTGAAGCGAAGATGGATGCCTTTCGCCAACGCGGGTGCGCCGCTAATGTGCGTCTTATACACCTTACCCTCGCGTGTTCGGGCGAGCGCACAATCAATGGTCAGGCCAGCTGCCGCGGTGGACTGAGCGACCGACTTTCGTGCGCCGGACCAATAGTTGTGCCAGAAGATTGAATCCCACGCTGCGAAGGCTTGTGCGGGCGTGCACGTCGGCTGATGAAGGATGTCGAGACTTGGGAGCTTCTCTGCGAGCGTGTCGCGAAGTCTCTCAACTTCTCGCTTTCTGCGGTCCGACGAAGTGAACCAGGCACCAGACTGGACTGGATTTTGGACATTGACGCTGGCTCGAAGTCTCGCGAGCAGGGCCTTCAATGTGTTGGCGAGGGCAACGTCGTCGCGCGTCGGGTCCGGTTTGTACACCTCGCAAATCAGGGTCGTGATGATGATGCCGCCGGGCAGCGCCCAACCAGACCGAGACCGGGCAAACGCTTTGACAAATCGTACGATACGCCGCAATTGACTTTCGGCCACGGTGACGCGAGGGGCGAAGAATCCCAAAGGGACCGTCGACGGGCTCTTCGAGTCCACCTGCTTGCTGAACCAGTTGGTGTATGCCAACGGGTCCCGTGCGGTCCAGCCTTCGCCACCGGCATGTTCAATAGTTTGATTCCCGAACCAGTCTGTCCGGCGCCGATAGACAGCGAAGTCAATGTGGTAGCCATCTGCGTACCAGACCGTGACGGCGTTCTTGCGTGCCTCAGGCTCCTTCGTGAAGTTGCTGCACTTCTCTAGTAGTGCGTCGCGGACTCGAGCGCGCGCATCGACTGCGCTTTCCGGGAGGTCGCTAGCTTCGAAGATGACGGCGACGTCGATGTCGTAGTCGATGTGCTCGCATTGATTCAGGGTGTGCATCGCGTAGCTCCCCTGATTCTTGCTGTCTACGAACGTCTTATAAACAACGTTCTCCTTTTCACCGAGTGACTTCAAGCCCGCAGTAAGGCGGTCGAGGTTGAGGTCGCGATAGCCGCCCAAGGCGTTGCGAAGCTGTGTGCCAAGACGCACGTGATTCTCATAGAAAATAGCCAACTCTTTGGACGCGTCATACATGGCTTCACTCCCCGGAAATCCAAAGTTGTCCCGACTGTCCGTCGGCCGCGACGAGGTCGACTGCCCAGAGGTAGGGCGGTGTGCTTCGTTGTGAATAGTTGTAGGCTCGCACCGAGCGATGCATTGTCTGGCTCACCATCTGTCCGAGCCGGAAGGAAACAGACATCGGCGTCGCTGCGAAAACGTGGTGGGTAGTCGTAGGATTTTCGTTGTGAATCTTGTCGAGAGCCTCACGAAATGCATTGGCAATTGCACTTACTTGGTCGTAATGGGTGATAACTCCGCGCTTGGGCTCCGCGATGCGAATGACAAAGTGCCGGTAGGGGCGGTCGATGCTCTGATCAATATCAGTTTTAGCGATTCGTGCGCTAACATCGACCTGAATGACAGCGTTGGGACCACCCACTGGTCCACCCATGTCCACCAACTCCACGCCGAGGTCAGGTGCGTTTCCATCGAGCAGCGGATTCCACGCATTTTCCGCCGCAGTGGCGTCGAGTTCATAGAGGCGCACGGGCTGCTTCGTCGAGACGGCGGTGCCTGCATGCATTGCCAGCGGGATGTGTGCAATCCCGAAGTACGCGACCGTCGCTTTGGGATGAGCGCGCAGTTGCGCGGTCACATCGCGATATAGATTGCGTTGGAGCGCGAGAGCACCTCGAACATCAAGCACTCCGCCTTCGTAAAAGGCGGAGGCGTCCATGTGCACTGGGTGAAATCCGTCGGCGGCCGCTGCCGGGTCCACATCGTCAAACATCCCAGCGTGCTGAAACGACTGATGGCAGATTGCGATTAGCTCTGCCGGCGCGTCGATTTGGGATAGCGCTACAAGCAGGGGACGGAAGTGCGCACGCGCTACCTTCGGGTATTTATGAAGCAACGCGAGCAACTGCTCCCAACCGAATACCTGGACGGGGAATTTTCCTTGGGATGCGTGAGCGGAGCTTATTAGACGCGCCTCCTCTTGGACGGCGACGTCTGCGGTGCCGCTCGTTACTAGATAGTAGTGGCTGGGCTGAGGCTTGAAGGTGAGCGCCTTGTCCACTTCGGCGCGCAGCTCGTCTTTGGTCACCGAGTGGCCATAGCGGCTGTCCTTTCCTTTGCATTGGACGGCTTCGAGCTTTCCGGTGGAGAAGTTAATTCCATACACGTCAACACCGGCCTGCGCTTGTCCGGCCCGACCGTTCATCTCAGCGGTCGGACAATTCCAGTGTGCGGCGAACAAGTCGCGCGTAAAACGTTCGAATGCCTGCCAATCGGCGGGGGGAGGAAGCTGGTATGTGCCGAAACTCACGGTGTCTTTTCTCAGGTACTACTGCATTGTGTGTTGTAGGGCAATGAGCAGCTAGGCACCACAATGGCCTAGCTGGAGCTCATACTATATATAGGCAAATGTGCCGGCACAATATCCACATCTTGTGTTTCGTGGTTGCGGTGCAATAAGAGATTTCAGCGCGTGAAGTGACGTCGGGGCGGGAAAATCACGCAAACGTTAGCGGGCGCCGGGGCGAAGCTGTTGGGCCTCCGATTCTGGCCCGAATGATCCAAATCTCGGTTGCTGGCCGGAAAAGTTGCTAGCAGGTTACGTCACGTACAGTCCGGACCGAGGCCATTAGACCGACTAGATGCGTATGTGCTTGTGTGCTGCAACATGCGACGTGAGGTCGGACAAACTGCGCGCATGCCTGTCGAGCGCGCTCGTGTTTCATAGTCTCCATCCAACAACTGTTTACCCGAACGTGTTCAGTTCCATGCGGGTAATCTTCCATTTCGGGTCGTGGCCAAGCATTGCGGCGGTCATGATCGCGGCTGTATATCAAAGTAGCTGTAGCGAACGCTGACCACTACACCAGTCGGTTTGGAAGCGTTAATAACTCAACTGCAGGTAGGCGCACAGCCGAATGAAAGGGATGTTTTGCGGAATCTAATGAGCGACGCGAACTGCGCGTTAGGAATACGGTGTGGAGCAGCTGCCACGCTACTGCTACAACCATTGCAGCTTCGCGAACTCCTAAAAATTCAATGCTGGCTCGCGGCGGCTACCGTAGTTGATGCAAGTTCGGCACGCCAGGAGATATTCAATCTTCACGTCGCCAATCGCTTTGCACAACAGTGGACACTGATGTTGCAAAGTCCTTTTCTGCTGCCAACTCCAAGGACCACCGTACCCACAATCCAGGCTTCGGTCGCGACGCTTGCGAGCGGGCGCGGGACGCTCCATACCCTGCTGACAGGGGTATCACGTGCACAGGCACAACCTCTAGGCGAATTTTTGACCAATGTCCGATAGTGTGAGCGTCACTGTCGTTGTCGGTCTCGCATGACAAATCCTGCTGATGAAAGCGCCCCGAAAACTATCCGTCAAATTTTGAAGGGGGCGGCAGCCACAAATCTTATAAAAATTCTTGGTGGCCTGTAATAGCGTCCCGCGCATTGCGGGGCTGGCCGCTCCGGCAAAAAGTGCCCTCCCTTCGGGACGCTTCTATTTGGAGCCACGGGACGCTCTCATTTTTGGCGAACAAGACTCGCGCGGCGCGAGCGGTAGTTCACTCCACCGTCACCGACTTGGCCAAATTCCTGGGCTTATCAATATCCGTCCCCCTGGCCAACGCCGCGTGATACGCCAGCAACTGCATCGGCACCGTATGCAGAATCGGCGAAAGCGGCCCGTAGTACTCATTGAGCCGAATCACCTCGATCCCGTCACTCGGCACCAACCCACAGTCCACATCCGCGAACACAAAAAGCCTTCCATTCCGCGCACTGACCTCATGCATGTTCGACCGGAGCTTCTCGAGCAGCATGTCATTCGGCGCAACCGCAATCACCGGCATCTCGTTGCTGACCAACGCAAGCGGCCCATGCTTCAGCTCCCCTGCCGGATAAGCCTCCGCATGGATATAAGAAATCTCCTTCATCTTCAGCGCACCCTCTAGCGCGATCGGGTAATGCATCCCGCGCCCGAGAAACAGCATGTTGTCGCGCCTTGCGAGCAGTTCCGACCACGCCATGATCTGCGGTTCCAGCGCGAGCACCTTCGACATCGCATCGGGCAGATGCCGCAGCGCACGCAAATGTTCCTTCTCCTCGTCGTCACTCAAGCGCCCGCGCACCTGCGCAAGCGACAGCGTGAGCAGGAACAGCGCGACAAGTTGCGTCGTGAACGCCTTCGTCGAAGCCACCCCGATCTCGATCCCCGCACGCGTGACGAACTGCAGCGCACATTCACGCATCAACGCACTCGTCGCGACGTTGCAGATCGCGAGCGTATGCATCATCCCGCTCTGCTTCGCGACATGCACCGCGCCGAGCACATCGGCCGTCTCACCGCTTTGCGACACCGCGACGACGAGCGTGCGCGGATTCGGCACGCTGTCGCGACAACGAAACTCGCTGGCAATTTCAACGCTTGCCGGCAGCTTCGCGATGCTCTCGATCCAGTACTTCGCGGTCAGCGCCGCGTGATAGCTGCCGCCGCATGCGAGTAGCAACACCGAATCGACATCATTGAACACGCGCCACGCACCGTCGCCGAACAGCTCGGGCATGATCGACGCGACGTCGAGCAGCGTATCGGCCACCGCCTGCGGCTGCTCGAAGATCTCCTTCTGCATGTAGTAGCGGTACGACCCGAGATCGGCCGCGCCGCTATGCGCGGCGACCCGCTGCACCGCGCGCTCGACGCGCTGGCCGGCCGCATCGACGATCCAGTAGCGATGCAGCTGGATATCGGCGACGTCGCCGTTCTCCAGATACGCGATGCGATCCGTGATTCCCGACAGCGCAATCGCATCGGACGCGAGGAAATTCTCGCCTTCGCCGACACCGACCACGAGCGGCATCCCGTCACGCGCGCCGACGATCCGGTGCGGCTCGTCGCGGCACATCACCGCGATCGCGTAGCTGCCGCGCAATCGCGCGACCGCGCGGCGCACCGCGTCGAACAGGTCGCCGTCGTACAGATGGTCGATCAGGTGCGCGATCGCCTCGCTGTCGGTCTGGCTCGCGAACACGTAGCCGTGCGCTTGCAGTTCCGCGCGCAACGGGTCGCAGTTCTCGATGATCCCGTTATGCGACAGCGCGATGCGCGCGTTGGCGTCGCTCGGCGAGAAGTGCGGATGTGCGTTGAGCGTGACGGGCGCGCCATGCGTGGCCCAGCGCGTATGCGCGATGCCGGTGTAGCCCGACAGCGCGTGCTCGGCGATCTCGCGCTGCAGGTTCGCGACGCGGTCGACGCTGCGGGCCCGCGCCAGCGCCCGGTCGCGATAGACCACGACGCCGCACGAGTCGTAGCCGCGGTATTCGAGCCGCTTCAGGCCGTCGACAAGGTTCGGCAGGATGTCCCGCTGGGCGACCGCCCCGACAATTCCACACATATCGCGCTCCGTAAATGTCCTGTCTGGACCAGTGAGAGCGATGGTAGAGGCGGCAGAATGGAATTAAATTTCAAAATACAAGAAGAAATGAAACAAACGGCAGATCGTCTATCATATTGAAATTAAATTTCACTTCGTGACCGGAAGGAGCCGCCGATGGCCGGCATCACCCTCGACGATCTCGACCTGCGCATCCTCGCGATCCTGCAGGACGACGCATCGGTGTCGAACCTGCAACTGGCCGAGCGTGCGCTGTCGTCGCCGCCCACCTGCATGCGTCGCGTGCGCCGGCTGACGGAGGCCGGCGTGATCCGCCGGCAGGTCGCGGTGCTCGACCCGGTGGCGCTCGGCACGGCCGTCACGGCGCTGATCGAGATCAGCCTCGACCGGCAGACGGCCGAAGACTACGACGCATTCGAAGCATACGTATGCGCGGAGCCGGCCGTCACGCAGTGTTATCGCGTGTCGCCGGGGCCCGATTTCGTCGTGGTGGCTGATCTGGCCGACGTCGCCGAATACGACGAATTCGCGCGACGGCTGTTCACCGGCGCATCGAACGTTCGCAACGTGCGCACGTTCTTCTCGACGCATCGCGCGAAGTTCGAAGCGAACGCGCGGGTCGCGCATGCGATGCGCAAGCGCCCGTGATCGCTTCGTTCGCGCCGCATCACGCGGCGGACACGTCCACCAGTTGCAGCGGCTTGCCGTACCCGAAGCAGTGCGCCGGCTCCGGAAACACGCGTTGCCGAACGTCGTGCGCGTACTGGCGGATCGCGTCGCGCATCACCGCATTCGCATCGGCGTAGCGCTTCACGAAGCGCGGCGTGTACGCATCGAATGCACCGATCATGTCCTCGGTCACGAGCACTTGCCCGTCGCAGGCGGGCGATGCGCCGATACCGATCGTCGGGATCGTCAGCGTTTCGGTCAGGTGGCGTGCGAGCGCTTCGGCGGTGCCCTCGATGACGACGCTGAACGCGCCGGCCCGCTCGGCCGCGCATGCGGCATCGAACACCTGCGCGGCCGAACGCGGGTCCATTCCCTGCGCGCGGAAGCCGCCTGTTGCATTGGCCTGCTGCGGCATGAGGCCGACATGCGCCATCACCGGAATGCCGCGATCGGTCAGGAAGCGGATCGTGTCGGCCATCTCGCTGCCGCCTTCGAGCTTCACGGCTTGCGCGCCGGTTTCGGCGAGCAGGCGCGCGGCGGAGCGATAGGCCTGCGCGGGCGATTCCTGGTACGTCGAGAACGGCAGGTCGACGACGACACACGCTTGCGCCGCGCCGCGTACGACGGCCGCACCATGTGCAATCATCATGTCGAGCGTGACGCGCAGCGTATCGGGCATCCCGTACAGCACCATGCCGACGGAATCGCCGACGATGATCACGTCGGCCACGTCGTCGACCAGCTTCGCCATCGGCGCGGAATAGGCGGTCAGCGACACGAGGCTGCCGATGCCTTTGGTCGAGCGGATCGCGGTGACGGTCTTGCGGGTGGTGCGGGTGTGAGCGCTCATGAGCGGAAGCCGTGTGAAAGTAGAGCCGTCACGGTAGCATCGCGCTCGTTCGTGCAATGACCTTCGGAGGACGTCTTATGTTGCTGGCGGGACAATCGGTTGACCCTTACGCAGTGCCGCCGATGGCGCGCCTGCCGAGGCCGCTGTTCGTGCGTGCGTTCGAGATTCCCGGCAACGCGAGCGTCGACGCGCACAGTCATCCGTGGGCCCAGCTGATGTATGCGACGAGCGGCGTGCTCGAGGTGTCGACGCCGTCGGGCCGGCAGCTGCTGCCACCGCACTATGCGATGTGGATTCCGCCGCACGTGCCGCATGCGGTGTCGACGCGCGATTGCGTCGCGTTCCACAGCCTGTATCTTGACGAAGCGATCGCGCGCGACGACGCAAACGACGATTGCACAATCCTCTGCATGACGCCGCTGCTGCGCGAACTGGTGATCGCGACCGGCGAGTTGCCGGTGAACTACGACGAGACGGGGCCGGACGGCGCGCTGGTCTGCCTGATCGCCGACCGGATCGCGCGCATGCGCCCGGCACCGCTGACGGTGCCGCTGCCGCGCGATCCGCGCCTGCTGAAAATCGCACGCGCGTTGCATGCGTATCCGGGCGATACACGCAGCCTCGACGAATGGGGGCATCAGGTGGGCGCGACGCGGCGCACGTTGTCGCGGCTGTTTCGGCAGGACACGGGGCTGTCGTTCACCGAGTGGCGGCAGGCCGTGCGGCTGCTCGCGTCGCTGCCGCTGATCGATGCGGGCGAGCCGATCGGCGCGGTGGCCGCGCAACTGGGCTACGACTCGACGTCGTCGTTCATCGCGCTGTTCCAGGCGAAGTTCCGCATGACGCCCGGTGCGTATGCGAAGCGTGAAGCGCGCCGGCCTGTCTTGACTGCGTGACGCGGCGACGCGCGCCGCTCACGGTCGTTCAGAACGCGAGCGCCGTCTGCACCGGATGATGCGCGCCGCGCTGGAACCCGGCGCCTTCGAGCGACAGCAGCGCGCGCTTGCGGTCGATGCCGCCGGCATAACCGGTCAGGCTGCCCGACGCACCGACCACGCGATGGCACGGCACGATGATCGATACCGGATTCCGGCCAACGGCACCGCCCACCGCGCGTGCACCGCTCATCGGCAACCCGACGCGTTCGGTGATGTCCCCGTACGACACGAGTTCGCCGAACGGAATCGCGAGCAGTTCCTTCCACACGCGCCGCTGAAACGTCGTGCCGCGCAGGTGGATCGGCACCGAGAACGTTTCGCGCGTGCCGGTGAAGTATTCCGCGATTTCTTCCGCGACCTTGCGCGCGATCGGCGACGACGCGTGCGCGTCTGCTTTATCCGCGATCGCAAGCGACGGGAAGTATTTCTGGCCGAGGAAGAACAGGCCGGTCAGCGCATCGTCCTCGATGCGCACGGCGATGTCGCCCAGCGGGCTCGGAATCAGGTGAGCGGGAGTCATCGCGATATCTCTCCATGAAGGCGCCACACATGCAGTGCGGCATACGCGCGCCAGGGTGCCCAGCGCGCGGCATGCGGCGCAGATGATGGCACACGTGCGCGATCGGTGCGGGCGGGCAGCAACCCATCGTCGGCCGGGAACGCATTCGGCCAGGCCATCGCACGCATCGCGACGTACTGCACCGCGCGCTCGTCGAAGCCGGGCAGCGTACGCAGCGCGGCGAGCGTCGCGTCGAGCGGCGCCATCGGTTCGAGTGCGAGCGTGCCATCGGCGACCGCGCGTGCGAGCGACACGATCGCCTGCGCCACTTCGCGTGCGATGCCGAGTGCGTCGAGGGCGGCCGGCGGCAACGCGGCCAGCGTCGCCGCGGAAGGCAGCGCATGCGTCAGCCCCGGCGGCGCGCCGTCCACCGCAGTGCCGAAGCGTTCGGCGATGCGTGCCAGCACGGCACTCGCCTGCGCTGCCGCGAGCTGCTCGCCCGCGATCGCGCGGATCGCGATCTCGAGGCCGTCGAACGCGCCGGGCACACGCAGGCCGGGCGAGCCGCTCGCGAGTTCGCCGAGATGCGCGTCGATCACGTCGGGGCGGCTGTCGAGATCGAACAGCCGCCGCACGCGTGCGAGCACGGCCGGCACGACCGGCGTCAGCGCGGGCGACACGGTGACGGCCAGCGCGAACCGCTGCGGCACGTGCGCGACGGACAGCCAGCCCGTCACGCGGCCGGTGCCGCTGTCGCGGTTCGGATTCGGGTTCGGGTTCGGCAATTCGACGACGCGCGCATAACGCTGCGCGTCGATCCGCTCGACGCCGTCGATCTGCCGCTGCGCGAGGAAGCGCATCAGGTCGGCCCATGCGAACGGCGGCCGGTACGGCAGCGGGAACGTCATGTCGCCCTCGGCGGAGGGGCCGGCCCCTTTACGCAGCCGCAACGGATTGAGGCCGTAGCGCTGGCGGAACAGGTCGTTGAAGCGCCGCACGCTGCCGAACCCGGCCGTCGACGCGACGACGGCCACCGGCAGCGCGGTGTCGGTCAGCAGCCGCTTGGCCATCAGCAGCCGGTGCGTCTGCGCGAATTCGACCGGCGACACGCCGAACTGCGCGGCGAAGATTCGGCGCAGATGGCGTTCGGTCACGCCGACCCGCTGCGCGAGAGCATCGACGGAATGCAGGTTCAGGAAACCGTCCTCGATCAGCGTGGCGGCCGCGTCGGCGAGATTGCCGGACAGGTCGAGCAGCCCGTGGCCGGGCGCGAGTTCGGGGCGGCACCGCATGCACGGCCGGAAGCCCGCTTTCTCGGCGGCCGCGGCGGTCGGGTAATAGCGACAGTTCCGCGCTTTCGGCGGCTTGACCGGGCAGACGGGGCGGCAATACACGCCGGTCGTCGACACGCCGACGAAGAACCAGCCGTCGAAACGGCGGTTCCGCGAAAGCAGGGCGTCATAACAGGTGTCGGGATCGAGGCGCATGAAACGACTGTAAACCAATCGCGCCACCGATTCTGGCTGGAATCGGACATGTGTATCGGCCGCCGCGTGCGCCGTCCGCGCGTTGGAAAATCCGGGAAAAACGGTTAATGCCGGGCTGCGAAACAGTCGTCTCTTTTGCCGCGACGAATTTGAGATGACTCATCGAAATCCCCGACTGACAGGGCGCCGTAAGACGCTCTATCCTTTGAAAAACGTTTTCCAGATTGATTGGCGATCGGCCGTGCCGCGACAGCGTGCCCGCGGCCCGCCCCGGCGCCGGTCGCCGGTCAACGAACATCGTGCGGCGCGACGGGCGCGGCCGCGCATCGGAGACATTCATGCAATCTGCCGTCGTCGGCACGGTCCGCGCCGTCGCCAGCCGCTACCGCTGGACCGTCTGTGCGCTGCTGTTTTTCGCGACCGTCATCAACTACATGGATCGGCAGATTCTCGGCCTGCTCGCGCCGATGCTCCAGCACGACATCGGCTGGAGCCAGGTGCAGTACGGCCGCATCGTGATGGCGTTTTCCGCGTTCTACGCGCTCGGGCTGCTCGGCTTCGGGCGCATCGTCGACTGGCTCGGCACACGCATCTCGTACGCGCTGGCGATGCTGGTGTGGAGCATCGCCGCGATGCTGCACGCGGCGGTCGGGTCGGTGATGGGCTTTGCCTTCGTGCGCGCGCTGCTCGGGATCGGCGAGGGCGGCA
Source organism: Burkholderia sp. YIM B11467 (assembly GCF_052952715.1). NCBI lineage: Bacteria > Pseudomonadati > Pseudomonadota > Betaproteobacteria > Burkholderiales > Burkholderiaceae > Burkholderia > Burkholderia sp. YIM B11467. The sequence goes on along the minus strand of NZ_JBQVSQ010000001.1, from coordinate 688,076 downwards.
ACTTCCCGGCAGCGATCAAGACGACGGCCGAGTGGTTCCCGCGCCGCGAACGCGCGCTCGCCACCGGCATCTTCAACTCGGGCGCGAACATCGGCGCGGTGTTCGCGCCGGCGATCATCCCGGCGATCGCGGTGGCCTACGGCTGGCGCGCGGCGTTCGTGATCATCGGTGCGATCGGCCTCGTGTGGCTCGCGGTGTGGCTCGTGCTGTATCGCCAGGCCGACACGCGCGCGCTCGCCGCGGAATACGACGAACCGCGCGACGAGGCCGAAGTGCTCGACGCGGCGAACGCGAACGCCGGCGCGCCGCGCTGGGGCGAGCTGATCCGCAAGCGCGAGACGTGGGCGTTCCTGATCGGCAAGTTCCTGACCGATCCGGTGTGGTGGTTCTACCTGTTCTGGCTGCCGAAGTGGCTCAACGAGTCGCGCGGGATGGACATGCAGCACATCGGCCTGCCGCTCGTCTGCATCTATGCGCTGACGACGGTCGGCAGCATCGGCGGCGGCTGGCTGTCGTCGATGCTGCTGCGCGCGGGCTGGAGCGTGAACGGCGCGCGCAAGACGGCGATGCTGATCTGCGCGTGCTGCGTGCTGCCGATCGCGTTCGTGTCGCAGGTGCAGAGCCTGTGGATCGCGGTGCTGATCGTCGGCCTCGCCGCCGCCGCGCACCAGGGCTGGTCGGCGAACCTGTTCACGACGGCATCCGATTTGTTCCCGCGCCGCGCGGTCGCGTCGGTGGTCGGCATCGGCGGGATGGCCGGTTCGATCGGCGGCGTGCTGTTCTCGGAAGTGATCGGCCAGGTGTTGCAGCGCACGGGCCACTACTGGGTGCTGTTCGCGATCGGCGCGTCGGCCTACCTGATCGCGTTGGCCGTGATGCATGTGCTCACGCCGAAGATGAAGCCCGCGAAACTCGACGCTTGATGGTGCGTCGTTCAAGCGAACGCGCCGCCCCTGGGGCGGCGCGTTTTGTTTTGGCGTTCGGGGAAGCGGTGTGCCCCGCGCGCTTCAACCGGCGGCGGCCGCGGCCGTCGACGCACGCATGATCAGCCGCGGCTCGAACGTCGAATAACTCGCATCGGTGCGCCCGGCGAGCGCGTCGATCAGCTTCTGCATCGCGAGCTCGCCCATGTTCTCGCTCTGGATGTCGACGGTGGTCAGCGCGGGCGCCGCGTATTCGCCGTACGGCACGTTGTCGATGCCTGCGACGGATACGTCCTGCGGCAGTCGGAAGCCGAGCGACGCGGCTTCCTTCATGAAGCCGAGCGCGATCAGGTCGTTGTAGCAGATCACTGCCTGCGGGCGCTGCGGCCCGAGCATCACGCGCGAGCACGCGCGCTCGCCGGCCTCGGCGGTCGGCGCATGCGCGTCGTGCACGTCGAGCGTGAGCCCCGCTTCGGCGAGGCAGTCGCGCGCGCCCTGGATCCGCTCGTCGTTCACGCGTGCCGTGCCGAAACCGAGATACGCGATGCGCGTGTGCCCGAGATTGAGCAGGTGACGCGCGAGCATGTAGGTCGACAACCGGTTGTCGATGCCGACGCTCGGAATCGGCAGGCCGGGGCTGCGGCGCAGCAGCACGAGCGGCTTGTTGAGATCGAGCATCCAGCCGGCTTCGTCGTCGGGCATCCGCGTGCTGACGATCAGCCCGTCGACGCGCTGCGCGAGCGCCTCGATCAGCGAGCGTTCGCGCGCCTGGCTCTCTTCGGTATCGACGAGCAGCAGCGTGTAGTCATGCTGGAGCGCGATCCGGTTCGCGCCCTTGACCACGTTCGTGAAGTGCGGGTTGCTGATGTCGAGGATCACGAGGCCGATGGTGCGCGTGCGCCCGGTAATCATCGAACGCGCGAGCGGGTTCGAACGGTAGCCGAGCCGCTCGATCGCTTCCTTGAGCCGTGCCTCGACGGTCGGCGAGAAGCGCTGCGTGCCGTTCACGTACTTCGATACCGTCGCGACCGACACGCCGGCTTCCGCGGCCACGTCGCGGATCGTCGGGGAAACTTTTTTCATCCGAAGGGTAACGTTTTCGTTCATTAACGCCGGATTGTGGCAGAAAAAGCCGGTGCACGGCCACGGGGCGATATCGGGAAAGTGCGGATGGCTGCGAACGGGTTCGACCATTGACGTTCGGCCGCGGTCCCGCGTATAGTTGGAAAACGTTTTCCATTCTGGGTCAGATTCAAGGAGATTCGATGAACGCCTCATCCACCGGCGCGCGCAAACCGTTCGGGCGCCTGTTGCTGACGGGCGCGGCCGGCAACCTCGGCCGCCAGTTGCGCGGCGCGCTCGCCGACTGGGCCGACGTCGTGCGCGTCAGCGACATCGCGGTGCTGGACGACGCGGCCGCGCATGAAGAAACCCGCGTCGTGGATCTGGCCGACCGGCCGGCCGTGATGCAGCTCGTTGACGGCGTGGACGCGATCGTCCACCTCGGCGGCATTTCGGTCGATGCGCCGTTCGACGATCTCGTCGACGCGAACATCACCGGCACGTACAACCTGTACGAAGCCGCGCGCAAGCACGGCGTGAAGCGCGTCGTGTTCGCGAGCTCGAACCATGCGATCGGCTTCCACCCGGTCACGGAAGTGCTCGACGCCGATTCGCCGCTGCGCCCCGACAGCCTGTACGGCGTGACGAAGTGCTTCGGCGAATCGCTGTCGCGCTATTACTTCGACCGCTTCGGCATCGAGACCGTGTGCCTGCGGATCGGCTCGTCGTTCGAGGTGCCGAAGAACCCGCGCATGCTGGTGACGTTCCTCAGCTATCGCGACTTCATCGAACTCGTGCGCTGCTCGCTGCTGACGAACCGCGTCGGGCACGCGATCGTCTACGGCGCGTCGGACAACCCGGTGAAGTGGTGGGACAACACGAAGGCCGGCTTCCTCGGCTTCCGCCCGCGCGACAGCTCCGAGCAGTTCGCGGGGCTGTTCCCGGTCGCGGCGCCGACCGCCGACTACGACGATCCTGCGCAGCGGTTCCAGGGCGGTGGGTTCGTCGTTGGCGAGCCAATGGAGCGGAAGGCGTAGGCGGCACGGTCGGCCGAGGGGCCGCTTCATTGACGACGGATTTGCGGTTGCGGTAAAAGGAAAACCATCCGGTGCGACAGGTTCCGCCATGCGGGACTGCAAAACGACGAACACGCCGGAAGGCTGCATGCGTTGCGCGACGCTCGGGGGCACGACGTCGCGCTTCGCCGCAATCCGATCGAATAATCACAATATCGAGAGCAATGAAGAAAACCCTGTTGACGCTGAGCCTCGTGCTGGCCATGGCGCCGGCGTTTGCCGACCTGCAGGCCGGCCTTGACGCCTATGAGAAGAAGGACTACGAGACCGCCATCCCCGAACTGACGACCGCGGCGAACGCGGGTAACGCCGAAGCGGCTGCGCTGCTCGGCGAGTACTACCAATACGGGCACGGGGACAAGGAGGATGCGGTGAAGTGGAGCTTCATCGCCGCCCAGCACGGCGACGTGAAGATGCAGTACGACATGGGCATGCGGATCGACGATATCGCTTGGCAGCTGTTCCGGTACGAGGAGAATCCGGCCAAGCGCTATTTCCGCGTGGCCGCGGACTGCTTGCAGCTGGCGGCCGATCGTGGCTACGCGCCCGCGCAGAGTGCGCTCGGCATGATGTACGACCAGGGGATGAAGCTGCCCGAAGACCTCGGCAAAGGGATTGCACTGTATCGTGCGGCCGCGCGCCAGGGCGACCCGCTGGGGCTTGAAAGCATGGGGACGCTGTATCAGCAGGGGCGTGGCGTGAAGGAGAGTCTGCCGACCGCGTATACGTTCTACCTTGCCGCGGTGAAAGCGGGGAACGGCAGCCACATGGTCAGGTTCTCCGAGTCGATGGTCAGCCAACTCGATACCGTCTTGCCGGCGCGTGACCGCGCGCGGGCGAAGGCGACCATCGACGCGTGGCAACCGGGGCAGCCGCTCAAGGGAATGTAACGAGGTATCAGGTCGCGGCACAGGCCGATGGCGCGAACGTGTCGCAAGCAGCACCGGCGTCGCAGATCAGCGCAGGACGTCGGTCGCCTTGTGCCGTTCGTCGACGCCGTCGATCAGGATCAGCGGGCCGCTCGCGTGCCGTGCGCGCAGCGGCTGGATCTGCTGGTACGCATCCGATTCGTACCACGCGCGCGCCGTGTCGAGATCGGGAAACGCGATCGCGATCAGGTCGCCGCGCCACACGCCTTCGCGCACCTCCGGTCGTGCACCGTGAATGACGAACTGGCCGTCGAACGGCACGAGCGTGCCGTCGATGCGTTCGAGGTACTCGACGATGTCGTCGCACATGTCGACGTCGTGCAGGTGGGCGATGGCGTAGGCGGTCATGGCGGGGCTCCTTGTCGTGACGCGGTTCGTGCGTCGATGGAGCCATGATCGCGGCGCGCAACGCGCGCGTCGATTACCTGAGACGTAAGCGAATCGTGGCAACCGCACCACCCTCAATGCTTGCGGCACACCGGATCGCTTTCGCGCCGTTCGGCCGAATCGCACCAGTAACTCGGCCGCCATGCTTCGAACGCGACGGCCTTCGCCGCATCGGCGCGCGTGACGCGCACCGGGTCGGCCTTCAGCGCATCGCCATCCTGCTCATAGTTGAATCGCCAGTTGCGGAACACTTCGCGATGAAACACCCACGTGTGGTGCGCGACGTCATAGCGGAACGTCACGCGATCGCGCCAGTGGTTATGCCCCGCGAATACACCCTGTTCGACCGTGAACGTACGAGGCTCGACCGTGAGCGCGTTCTCCGCGACGCCATCGAGATACGGGTCGCCCATGCCGCCTTCGCCGGCTTTCATGATCACGGTGTCGTTGCGCGCGACCAGCCGGTAGCGCCCGTCCTTGCCCTGCAGGAAGACCAGCAGCGGACGCAGCGACGGCGTGCGCATCGAATCGCCGGGTTGATGCGCGACGACGACATAGCCGGGGCGGGTGCTGTCGGTCAGGCGTCCGGATGCGGCATCCAGTGCTTCGTAACCGGCGGGAAGCTGCGCGACGATGTCGTCAGGAAGGTCGGAGGTGTCGGGGCAGCGGATCGACGAAGACGTGTCGCCGCACTGCGTGGCGTATGCATTGCCGATGCCGAATGTCAGCAGCGCAGCGATGAGGAGTCCTTTGAAGCGGGGGATCGTCATGCGGTTCGAATCATGAGGTCGCGGTGCGGAAGCCGACGCGCGCGCGTCGTCTCGTGTCGCCGCAACGCGGAGGGATTGATCGGTAGGTGACGCAGCGTCACCGGTCATGCGCGCTTGCGCGTCGGCCGTGCGACGGGGGCCGGCGCCAGCGGTTCGTTGGCCTGCTCGCACAGCCGGTCGAGCATGCGTTGCGCGGCGCCCGCGCAATCCTCGCCGGCCGGCTTGTTCTCGATCTCGTCGATCAGTGTCTCCAGATGGCGCCGGTTCTGCGCGAGACGCTGTTCGAGCAGCGCGATTTCGTCGACCTTGTGCCGCAGCGCGACCAGCAGTTCGTCGCGCGGCCACGCGCCGAGATCGGGCGGCAGCACCGCACGGATTTCGTCGAGTGCGAAGCCCGCACGCTGCGCGCGGTCGATGATCGCGAGCCGCGTCAACGCTTCCGACCCGTATTCCCGATAGCCATTCGCCTGACGACGGGCAGGTTCGAGCAATCCGCTCGCTTCGTAGAAACGGATGCGCGACGCCGCGATGCCGCTGGCGCGCGCCAGTTCGCCGATTTTCATGCAGTGCTCCAAAGGGGCTTGACCTTAAAGTTGACTTTAAAGTTATCGTTGGGCATCGTCAATCGAGGATGCCCTCCATGAACCTGTTTACGCCCCTGACACTGCCCAACGGGGCGGTGATCCCGAACCGGCTGGCCAAGGCCGCGATGGAAGAGAACATGGCCGATGCGGATCACGCGCCGTCCGACGCGTTGCTGCGCCTGTACCAGGCGTGGGCCGACGGACAGGTCGGCCTGATGCTGACCGGCAACGTGATGGTGGACGGTCGCGCGATGACGGGGCCGAACGGTGTCGTGCTCGAGAGCGATGCGCATCTCGACCGCTTCCGCCGCTGGGCGCAGATCGCGCGATCGGGCGGCGGGCACGTGTGGATGCAGATCAACCACCCGGGGCGTCAGATGCAGGCGGCGCTCGGCCAGACGACACTCGCGCCGTCGGCCGTGCCGCTCGCGCTCGGTGCGCTGTCGAAGCAGTTCCCGGTGCCGAAGGAGATGACGGAAGCCGATATCGCCGAGGTGCGGCAGCGCTTCGTGCGTGCCGCGCAGCTCGCGGAGCAAAGCGGCTTTAGCGGCGTGCAGATTCACGCGGCGCACGGTTATCTGCTGAGCCAGTTTCTGTCGCCGCTGACCAACCGCCGGCAGGACCAATGGGGCGGCAGTATCGAAAATCGCGCGCGCCTGCTGCTCGATATCGTGCAAGAGGTGCGCGCGACGGTGTCGCCGGCATTCGTCGTCGCGGTGAAGCTGAACTCGGCCGATTTCCAGCGCGGCGGCTTCAGCGCGGAAGACGCGAAGCGCGTGGTCGAACTGCTGAATCCGCTCGGCGTCGATCTGGTCGAACTGTCGGGCGGCAGCTATGAAGTGCCGGCGATGCAGGGCGAAGCGCGCGACGGGCGCACGCTCGCCCGCGAAGCGTATTTCCTCGAATTCGCGCGCGACATCACGGCCGTCGCGCGGATGCCGCTGATGGTCACCGGCGGCATCCGGCGCCGCGCGGTCGCCGAGCAGGTGGTCGACAGCGGCGTGGCGATGGTCGGCATCGCGACCGCGCTGTCGATCGAGCCGAACCTGCCGCGCGACTGGCGGGCCGGCAAGGACAGCGCGCCGGTGTTGCAGCCGATCCGGTGGAAGAACAAGGCGCTGGGTGCGCTGGCCAACATGGCTGTCGTCAAGTTCCAGCTCACGCGGCTCAGCGAAGGGCGTCGCACGCACCCGCAGGTGTCGCCGCTGCGTGCGCTGGTCAGGCAGCAACTGGCCGCGCAGTGCCAGACGCGGCGCTACCGAAAGTGGATGGCGGGGCGCGCGGCGGCGCCACGCGCGTGATGCGCATGGGCACATCTGAAGCACCTGTTCCGGACTGAATGACCCGCCGCCCGGCGGGTCATTTTCCGGGCCGATACTTTCGGATTGCTTGCTGAAATATCGGGTTCGTTTACTGCATTATTCAGGCGCGTGAATGCAATTTCAGCGTGGCATAATTTGCCACCTTCATTGCATTCCACCTTCTTCGCGCGTCATGCACGTCGCTCGTTTCCGCAAACCCGGCAGCCTGATCGGATTGATCGCAATCCTGATGATGGCGCTCGCCCCCGCGGTTTCGCAGATGATGGCGTCGCGTCACCGGCTCGTCGATGTGCTGGCCGTCTATTGCTCGGCCAGCATCGACGAGGCGCCGGTCGCGCACGACGACGGCAAGCCCGCGCATCACACCAACGCGCACTGGCAAGCGTGTCCTTATTGCAGCTTCGTTGCGCATGCGACCGTGCTGCCGGGCCATCCGGTTGCTTTCGCCGTGCCGCTTGCCGACTCGCAGATGCCGGTTGTGTCGGCATCGGTTCCGGCTCGCATTCGTGTCGTCCACACCATCGCGCAATCGCGCGCGCCTCCCGCGTTCTCCTGAGTTCGTCTGAGCTTTCCATCTGATTAGCCGCCGCTTCGCGACCGAAGCGCGCGGCCGTTCGTCGCGCATGCGCGACGGCATCGAACGATAACTGGAGAACACATCCATGCCCCGCTTTACCGAACGGCACACGCCTCGCGCATGCGCCGCGCTGCTGGCCGCCATCGCCGGCCTGTCCCATGCGTCATTCGCGAACGCACACGCCGTGGTCGGCGATCGCGTTTTTCCCGCCACGATGACCGTGGACGATCCCGGTGTCGGCGACGAATTCGACACGCAGTTCGGCCACATCAAGTCGCCCGACGGCAACGGCGACAACATGAACGTCAATACCGTGTCGTACGAGTGGGACAAGCTGATCACGAAGAACCTCGCATTCAGCGTCGCGAGCCAGTACGTGTCGCAGAACGCCCCGGACGGCGGCTCCGCGAAGGGCTGGGACAACGTGACGCTCGGCGTGAAGTACCTCGCCTATACGAATCCGGCGCACGAGTTCATGGCATCGGTCGGCCTCAAGACCCAGATCGGCGGCACCGGCGCGAAATCGATCGCGAGCCCGTATTCCACGTTCACGCCGGCCGTCTATGTCGGCAAGGGCTTCGGCGATCTGCCCGCGTCGCTCGGCTACCTGCGCCCGTTCGCGATCACGGCCGAGCTCGGGCCGAACCTGACCACGGCGTCGTCCGACCAGGGCCCGAATTCGCTCGGCTGGGGCATGACGCTGCAATACAGCATCCCGTACCTGCAGCAGCAGGTGAAGAACCTCGGCCTGCCGCAGCCGCTCAGCAACATGATCTTCGTCGTCGAGGCGCCGATGAGCACCTGCACGGCGGGCGCGTGTTCGGGCCAGACAACCGGCACGATCAACCCGGGCGTACTGTGGCTCAATCGTTATGGGCAGTTCGGCGTCGAGGCGCAGATTCCGGTCAATCGCGCGAGCGGCAACCATATCGGTGTGCTGTTCGACGCGCACCTGTATTTCGACGACCTGTTCCCCGGCTCGCTCGGCAAGCCGCTCTTCTGATCGAGGGAGAAACCGCATGAACGTCCTGACCACGATGCGCACGGCCGCCGCCGCGCTGCTCCTCGCTGGCGCGCAACTCGCGCATGCGCATGCCTATCCGACGCATCAGGCGCCGTCCGCGGGCGAGACCGTGACCGCGTCACCGAAGCGCGTCGCGATCGATTTCGACGACGGGCTCGAACCCGCGTTCAGCTCGATCGCCGTCACCGATGCGCAGGGCCACGCCGTCACGAACGGCAAGGCCGAAGTCGACGCGTCGAACCGGAAGCACATGTCCGTGGCGCTGAACCCGCTGACGCCCGGCGTTTATACGGTCGCGTGGGTGGCCGTCGCGCTCGACGGCCACCGCACGCAGGGTCACTACGCGTTCACGGTGAAGTGATTGACGTGACGATGGCCGCGCCCGCCGCCGCGCATGTGCCGGCGGGCACGTCATGCCGCATCGCGTGGCGTCAGAACCGGTAGTTCGCCAGCACTTCGAGCCGCCGGTCGTTGCCGAGCAGATACTGCGTTTCGTTGTAGTACGCGGACTGCACGAAGCGGCGGTTGAACACGTTGTATGCGCGTGCCGTGATCGTCGTGTCCTTGCGCGGCTTCCACGCGAGGCCGAGGTCGACGGTCGTGTACGACGGCATCACGAGCTGGTTCGCCGTGTCGGCAAACCGCTTGCCGACGTATTTCACGCCGGCGATGCCCGTCCAGTCCGGCGCGAAACGCCAGCTTACCCACAGGTTCGCAAGACGCTGCGGCACCGACACCGGCACGTTGCCCGCACGCGAGATCATCGTGCCGCCTGACACCTGCTGAAAGTCGTCGTATTTCGCGCGCAGGATCGACACGTTCGCGTCGACGCGCCAGTCCTTCGCAATTTCCGCGCCGACCGTCGCTTCCAGCCCGCGCGACGACTGCTGGCCGACCTGGATCGACTGGTTCGGGTTCAGCGGATCGGCCGTCAGCAGGTTGCTCTTCACGATCCGGTACGCGGCCAGCGTCCATTCCGCCTTGCCATCCAGGAACGACTGCTTCACGCCGATCTCGATCTGCTTGCCGGTCGCGAGCGTGAAGTTCGCCTTCGACGCATTCAGCGACAGCAGCGAACTGACCGGATCGGCCGAGACCGAGTACTGGCCGTACACGGCGAGACCGGGCCGCACGTCGTACACGGTGCCGATGCGCCAGCCCGTGTTCGCGAACACCTTCGTGAACGCGCCGCCTTTTACGAGATCGTCGCGGTTCACGCTCGCGTGGTCGTAGCGCAGCCCGCCGATCACCGACCAGCGCGATGTGATTTCGAGTCGGTTCTCGGCGAACAGCGCGTACTGGTTCGCCTGGCTGCGGTACTTCGGATACGTACCCGCGGCGTTGATGAAACTGCCCGGATCGAAGTTGAACGGATCGACCGTCGACGTGCCGGAATACGGCGAGTTGTTGTCGTGCTGGAAGGTCGTGTGGTTGAACTCGAAACCCGCCGAGAACGTGTTGCGCATCCCGAGCAGCGCGCTGCTCACGGTGGCCGTCGTCACGTTGCCGTATTGCGCCTGGTCGTGGAAGATCTCCGTGTAGCTGCTGCGCCGGACCTGCGCGGTCGACGGCAGATACGTGTAGTACTCGGCGTCCTTCCAGTGACGGTTGCTCTTCATCCGGTACAGCGTGCTCGTCACGTTCAGGCTGTCGCTCGGCTGCCAGTTCGCCGACACCGTCGCCCAGCTGTCGCGGAACGCGATGTCGCTGTCGCCGACGTTGTAGTTCTTCTTGTCGAGCGCCGGATCGCGTACGCCGTTCACGAGCGGCACACCGAAATACTGCATCGGATGCTGGAAGCCCTGCGCGTACGAGGCCGTCACGTACAGGTCGGGCGTCACGTCGTAGCGCAGTGCACCCGAGATCGACAGGTTGCGCGAATCGCCGCGACCGACCCAGTTCGACGAGCGATTGCCGCTGATGTCGAAGCGGTACGACAGCTTGTCGTTGATCGCGCCGCCGCTGCCGAACGCGGCCCGTGCCGTGCCTTCGGTGCCGCCGCCGATCTGCAGTTCGTTCCGGATCGGTGTACGCGTGGGCTTCTTCGGCACGATGTTGACGACGCCGCCGATCGCGCCTTCGCCGTAGATCACCGACGCCGGGCCGCGCAGCACGTCGATATGGTCGACCGACCACGTATCGAACGGAAACGTGACGCCGATCGCGCCGTACGGGCGCACGCCGTCGTAGAGCTGCGTCACTGACGCCGCGCCGACGAAGCCGCGTGCGCCGAGCTCCGATCCGCCGTTGCCGGGATGCGGCGACTCGCTGATGCCGGCGGCGCGGCTTACTGCGTCGACAATCGAACTGTCGCCGCGCGTGTCGAGCGTCGCGCGGTCGATCTGCTCGACGCTCGCGGGCGTTTCGAGCGACGACAGCCCGAGATGGCTGCCCGTGTCGAGCGGCTGCGTCAACGGGGCCGCCTTCTGTGCGTCGACGCGAATCGGTGCGAGCGTCGTGCCGGTGCCCTTGATGTCGCTTTCCTGTGCCTGCCCGGCGGGTGCAAAAGTCGCGAGAACGGCGGCGGGCAGTATCAATCTGAACTTCATGCTTCGGAATCCTTTGAATCTATCTAATCGTTTTTCGATCACGCAGCCGTGCGCGCCGCACGGCCGAACAGCAGACGATCGATCAACCAGACCGCGACGATCGTGATCCCCATCAGCGGGAATACGATGCCGAGCAGCACGAGCCCCGCGATCCAGCCGCGCATCGGCGGCGTGCCGCGTTCGCGCGACGGCGCGCCGAGCTTGCCGGCCGGGCGGCGCTTCCACCACATCACCGTGCCGGTGACGGCCATCGCGGCCAGCCCGAGCGACAGCACCGCGCAGATGATCTGGTTCGCGAGCCCGAAATAACGACCCATGTGCAGCGACGTGCCGTACGACACGGCCTGCGACACCGCGCCGTAGTCGTCATAGCGGATGTCCTTCAACACCGCGCCGCTGTACTGGTCGATGTAGATCGTCCGCTCGGCTTTCGGGTCGGCCGGGAAGTACGACGCGGTGAACACGCCGTCCGGGCCCGACGGCAACGCAAGCGTGTAGCCGCTCGTCACGCCGAGCCCCGCAACGATCTCGATCGCGCGCGCCAGCGGCAGCGGTGCCGGCGTCGGTGCCGACGGCGAATGCGGCACGGGCACGTTGCCGACCGCCCACGGCGTTTGCGGCAACGGCAGGTCGTCCATCACCATCCCCGGCATCGACTCGCCCGATTCGTGATGATGGCCGGCCGGTGCGGCGGCCTGCGCGTGCATAGACTCTGCGGGTGCGCCCGGGCGTGTCGAGCGCAACGACGCGCCGCCCCATACGCCGTCCGGCGCGCCGAGGTTCACGGTCGCGGCCAGCGCCTTGAAGTTCTTGCCCCACGAGCCCGACCACGGCAGCCCCGTCAGGATGAACGCCACCGTGCCGGCCGCGAGCCAGATGCCCGCCGTCGCGTGGACGCTCTTCCACAGTGGCCGGCCGCGCAGCGACAGGTCGGGTCGCAGCGCACGTCCGACGCGCGCTGCGCCACGCGGCCACCACAGGGCGATGCCGGTCCCGATCATCACGAACGTCCAGCACGCGGCGAGCTCCATCAGCAACTCGCCCGTCTTGCCGAGCAGCAGCTTGCGATGCAGCATCCGGTCGACCTGCATGAAGCGGCGCTCGACGCTCAGCGTGCCGAGCACGCTGCCGTCGTACGGGTTCACGTACACGCTCTCGCGGCTGCCGTCGCGCAGCCGGAAGACATATTCGGCGCTGCGGTCCGGCGCGGTGGATACCTGGACCGAAACCGGCGTTGCACCGGCGGGCATCGCGGTACGCGCGTTCGCGAGCAGCGTGTCGGGGGCGAGCCGCGGCGTGGCGCGCGGCTCGACGACCAGCCGGTGCGGATACAGCAGCGGCTCGATCTGCGGCTGGAAGCAATAGAGCGTGCCCGTGATCGCGAGGATCACCAGGAACGGCATCACGAACAGGCCGGCATAGAAGTGCCAGCGCCAGAGCGTCCGGTAACCGGCGCTTGCGGAACGGGCAGGCGAGATCGCCTGCTCGACGGTGGTCGACATGGTGTCAGCTCCTCGTGGTCGTCGATCGGTCAGGCCGGCGTAAGCCGGCTGTCGTCAACGTGCGGCACACCCGCATGCACGCGCCGACGGAACGGGCAACGCGACGTCATGCGCACGCGGTGCGCAGGGCGGCGTCGCCCGCGCGGCGCGGGCATTCGGGTGAACGCTTGAATCGGGTGATGTGAAACGAACGACGTGAAGGCTCATGCACATCGACGTGCACGAGCCGCTAGGCGGAACGTTCAGCAGAACAGCGGAGGAGCGCGGGAAGGCGGGCGATCGTCGAATATCGATCGCGCGAAAGGAAGAGAGTCGAAGTGAATCCGGACACGCCGCGGCGCGGCGGCGGGGAACAGCAGCACCAGCAGCGCGAAGGACGCCAGCGCCGTGAACAGCGCCGCACTGAATGCGCAGAGGCTGTCGCCGTTCCCGGAGGACGCCGTCTTGCCGGCGTGCGCGTCATGCTTGAGCGCATCGACGAGCGCCAGCGCATCGTTGGCCGGTGTGATCGGCGCGCCCGCATCGAAACGGGCGTTCAGCGCGGCCACGTCGACGATCAGCGGGCCGCGGCCCGAACACAGCACCACCGAGCCCGCATCCGGACCGTCCGGATCGAGCATCACGGCACCCGACATCAGCGCGCGGGACAACAGCGTCACGAGGAGGAACCCCCACAGCAGCTGTCGCGCGACGCCTTGCCGGAGCAGGAAGCGGCGAAGTGCATTCATGGCGCGCGATTGTACATCCGTTTGCGGGGCCGGGCCGGCGGCAGCGCTGATGGGCGGCATAAGCCGTGGACAAGCGGAAACGGAGCTGCTAGGCCTGACCGAACGGTCCGTCGTCCGGCGGCGCGTTCGCGGGGCCGTACGACCAGGTGCCGTCCGCGCGCGCGGTCAGCACGTTGCCCGAGCGCCGGTCGTACAGATGCCACTGTTCGTCGGCCGGGTCGTCGCCGTAGGGCCAGGTCGTCAGTTTGCCGCCGAGGTCGAAGTCGAATGCCCACGAACCCGGTTGGTCACGCGGCGCGACCGATTGCAGGATCTGACCGTCGAGACGTTGCGCGGCGGCCGCGATGTCGCCGGACCGCGATTCGCTGTGTGCAAGCTCGCGACCGTCGAGCGCGATCGACCAGTGGCAGTAGCAGATCCACAGATGCCCGTTGCCGGCGACGGTCACGTGCCGCGACGCCAGCCGGTCGCGTGCCGCCGCGGACAGGTCGGGCGAACCGACGAGCGGCTCCCTGACATGCAGCGCTGGTTCCCCGAATTCGAACGTGAGAAAGCTGCCCTGGCCTTTCGTCACGGACCACGCGGGCGTATCGCAGATGGCCGGCCAGATCCGGTCGAAGTCGGCGGCGTTCACGGGATGCGTCTCGTATCGGCGGAACCGGTCGCGTCGTCGTCTTCGCTGAAATGATCGCCGGCGAGCAGATCGGAGAGCGCGGCCGGCGACAGCCGCGCGATCGTGCGCTCGACGTCGTGATCGTAGCGGCGATCGTTCGGATCGACATGCTTCTGCGCGCGGCGTCCGTCGCGCTGCACGAAGACGCCGAGTTCGCCGGCCAACCGGGATTGTCGGTTCCTGATGCTCATGCGGCGATGTCGTCGGGCATTCGCGCGAAGCGGGAAGGGCCGCCCGTGCCGTGATTGCCGGCCGCGGCGGCCGATGCGTGGCGCCGGCTCAAGCCGGATACGCGTCGTCGACCTTCAGGTTCGCGAGCCGGAACAGCGTGCGCAGCGTCTGCGGGTGAATGTCACGGTGCGCGGCGAGCGACGTCAGCATGAAGTCGAGCACCTTCGCATAGCGGAGCAGCACGAGGCAGCGCGCGAGATCGGGCGTGCGGGCACGCATGTCTTCGGCGAGGTGAACCATCTCGGTGGACAGCGTGCGTGCCATCTCGAGTTCCATCTGCTGTTTTTCGGTCCAGTCGGGCAACGGCTGTTCGAGCAGCTTCGCGAGAAAGAGCTGGAACGACGTGTCGGACGAATTGGGCAGCGCATCCATGAAGGGCCTCGTTGCTTGCGCGGATCGTTCGGGCGTATCCGGTGGACGTGCCCGAGGGTGGATTCATGGCCGCGCGGTGACCGGCGCGACTTTTACCCGAACGGAATGCAGGTTCCGTACCAGCGCCGCGATCCGATTGTTGAGCAATGTTGAGCCGCGCTACCGCACCGGTCGGCGAGTCCCGCCGGTACTGGGTTGCGGAGGCGGCCGAGGAGGGCGTCTACAGGCGTGGCGCGGCGGACGTCGGGCGTACGGCGAGGCTCGACGAAGTGAAATGCTTCACGGATGTAACGTAACGCCGGAATAAAACGCGTTGCGCGTTGCCGCCGGCGGACGGCCGAAACGTGCCGGCCCGCGCGTGCGGCCTGCGCCGGCAACGCGTTCGGCTTGTCGGAAGCATGGTATGAGAGGGCCGCCCTCGCCCGGCGGAACCGGCAGCGAATGCGCCAGTTGTTTCAGAACCGAGACGGTTTCGCGAGCGGCGCTTCGGCCGCGCGGCCGTCGAACTGGCCCAGCGATTGGCCGCGCAATTGTCCATGGGCAGATGGCGCGCGTTTGCCAACAATCTGCGGATCATCCCTGCGAGGTTCGACATGAGCGTCCACGCCTTCTTCTCGGCCAACCTGCTGCTTGCCTACACGGCCTATTTCATCGGTACGGCCAGCCCCGGGCCGAGCAATCTCGCGATCATGTCGGTCGCCGCGAACCAGGGCCGCAAGGCGGCGCTGGTGTTCGCGCTCGGCGTCATTTCCGGGTCGATGTGCTGGGCGACGGTGGCGGCGCTCGGCGTGTCGGCCGCGCTGCTCGCGTGGTCGAAACTGCTGGTCGCGATCAAGATCTTCGGCGGGCTGTATCTGCTGTGGCTCGCGTTCAAGTCGGGGCGCACGGCACTGGCGGGCCCGGCGGCGGCATCAGTGAATGCGGCGCGCGAGCAGCGGCTGTCGCGTTTCTACGTACGCGGCGCGATGCTGCACCTGACCAATCCGAAAGCCATCCTCGTATGGGTATCGATCGTCGCGCTGTCGTCGAACGGCGCGGGCGCGTCGCATGGCGCCGTCGTGCCGGGCTGCCTCGTGATCGGGTGCCTGGTGTTCGGCGGTTATGCGCTCGTGTTCTCGATGGATGGCGCACGCCGGCTGTACGTGCGCGGCCGGCGCGCGATGGAAGCGTGTCTCGCCGTCGTGTTCGGCGTGGCGGGGATCCGGTTGCTGGCGTCGAACGTGTAGCGCGCCGGAACGAACCCTCCGCCGCATCGGCGCACGGCGAAGGGTTCGCGCATCACGGTTGCTTCAGAAAATGAAGCCCGTATTGATGAACTTCGAGTAGTGATCCGACACGATCGAGTCGAGCAGCTGCTTGCTGCCGTCGGTCTGTTTCGCGGCGACCATTGAGCGGATCGAGAACGCGCGTAGCGCGTCGCTTACCGACAGCGTGCCCTCGGCCGAATCCTTGCGGCCCGCGAACGGGAACACATCGGGCCCGCGCTGGCACTGGCAGTTGATGTTCACGCGGCACACCTGGTTCACGAGCGGATCGACGAGCGCGCCGATCTGCGCCGGGTCGGAACCGAAGATGCTGACCTGCTGGCCGTGATCCGACGTCGTCACGTAGTCGAGCGCGGTGTCGACGTCGTCGAACGGCGCGACCGGAATGATCGGCCCGAACTGTTCCTCGCGGTACAGCTTCATCCCTTCGGACACCGGGTACACGACGGCCGGATAGAACAGCGTCTTGCTGAACTCGCCGCCCGAGTGGTTGACGACCTGCGCCCCCTTTTCCTTCGCATCGTCGATCGCGTCCGTCATGTAGGCCGTGCGATGCATGCCGGGCAGCGGCGTGATGCTGACGCCTTTTTCCCACGGCATGCCGATCTTCAGCTGTTCGAGCGCGGCGGTGAAGCGCTTCAGGAATTCGTCGACGATCGAGCGGTGCACGAGCAGCATCTTCAGCGCGGTGCAGCGCTGGCCGTTGAACGACAGCGCGCCGAGCAGGCATTCCTTCACGGTGAGATCGAGATCGGCGTCGGGCAGCACGATCGCCGCGTTCTTCGCGTCGAGGCCGAGGATCGCGCGCAGCCGGTGCGACTTCGGGTGCTGCTTCTTCAGGTGATCGGCCACCTTGCTCGACCCGATCAGCGCGAGCACGTTGATCTTGCCCGACGCGAGCATGTGCGGCACGACCACCGCGCCCGGCGCGTAGATCGTGTTGATCACGCCCTTCGGGAACGCATCGCGGAACGCTTCGAGCAGCGGCTCGAACAGCAGCGTGCCGTACTGCGGCGGCTTGAACACCACGGTGTTGCCCATCAGCAGCGCGGGGATCAGCGTCGCGAAGGTTTCGTTCAGCGGATAGTTGTACGGGCCCATGCACAGTACGACGCCGAGCGGCGTGCGGCGGATCTGGCCGATCGTGCCTTCCGCGATCACGAAGCGCGAGTTCGCGTTGTCGAGCTCCTTCAGCGCATCGATCGTCTGCGCCATGTACGTGACGGTGCGGTCGAACTCCTTCTGCGAATCGGCGAGGCTCTTGCCGATCTCCCACATGATCAGGTTCACGACCAGCTCGCGCTGCGCGACCATCCGCTTGATGAAGTCCTGCATGCACGCGATGCGCTGCTCGACCTTCATCGTCGGCCACTCGCCGCGGCCCGAGTCGTACGCGCGCACCGCGGCGTCGAGCGCCGCGTCGCTTTCCGTTTCGCCCATCACCGGGTAGCTGCCGATCTCCATCTGCTCGACGCTGCCGTCCGCCTGCCGCACGCACACGGGCGACAGCACGGTCTTGGTCGTACCGTCCCACGGCCGCAGTTCGCCGTCGACGAGCGACACGCGCTGGTGGATCGGCGAACTCAGCCGGAATTCGGCGGGGATGTCCTGATAGGCGGGAAACAGGTGCTGCAGGGAAGCGGAATCGGGCATGACGGTCTCGTTTGACGGGGTGTCCGGGAAGGACGGGCGATGCGAATCCTGAGCTGAGCGATCCTCGATCCTGAATCGGCATGATGACGCGCACACGACGAAGCGTCACGCGAGAACATGGCCGAATCAGCGACTGGAACCAGTTCCATTAAAAAGGAACGCCGACGCGAATGCAAGAATTGCCAAACCGTGGCGTGCGATCCGTAAGCATTCAGAAAGACTGTTGCCGAATAGCGGGAATAACGTGCCCGGTGCACCCGCAAACGTTTCCCGTTGACCAGATTGGGCGGATAATGGCGCGGCGCGACGAAGAAAAAAATGAAGCGAGCCTGAGAGAGCAGACGTAGTGAATAAAAGAAGAAGGTCCGCCGCGCTGCCGATGCGAGGTCGGCTGCCCGGAGCGCCGGGTCGGGATTGCCCGGTCCGGCGCGCACCGGACCTCGAATGCGTGCCGCCAGCTTCACCGGATCCTTCGTGATCCTCTCCAATCTCCCCGTCGTCGTATCCCGAATCCCATCTTCTGCGTGACCGTTTCCGCACGATGGACTTGATGCGGCAGACCGCATTCTTTCGTTGAGCTTTCGCCGACGCGTGAGTCGACAACACGAAAACGAAAGGTATTCGTCAGGAATCCGGAGCGCAATGCGTCCGCACGTTGCGGGCAGGCGACACGTCGCGCGCGACACAAAAAATTAATCGAAAACACGAATCATTCTCGTTTAATATTTCGCTCCGTTACGAGCCGTAACCCGATGTCACGGCTTTTTTCGTGCCGGTCGCGCCGGCCGGCATCCATCCGCGCCGGCCGTTCGCCGGTCGGCATGCGCGACGGGGTAATCCCCCGCGCGCCCTCTCGTCTTCACGGAAAGGCTTTCGCCGGTCGATGCGTCGCGGGGTTCGCGCGTTGGTCGGACGCGTTTCCGTTCGCCGTTTTCCTTCAGCTCCTACTTCAACGATGAAACTCAACAAAAGCGCCTGCCATGCGCTTCTGATCGCCACGTCGCTGGCCGGCGCACGCACTGCGTCCGCGCAAGCGAGTGACGCCGCGGCGACCTTGCCTGCCATTTCCGTCAACGCGACCGCCGAGCATGCGTCGTACGACGCGGGCCACTCGCGCGCGGCGACCAAGACCGACATGTCGCTGATGGACGTGCCGCAGACGGTGAACGTCGTTCCGCACGCGGTGATCGAGGACCAGAACGCGACGTCGATGCAGGACGCGTTGCGCAACGTGCCGGGCGTCGGCTTCTCGGTCGGCGACGGCCAGCGCGACCAGATCACGATCCGTGGTTTCAACAGCATCACGGACCAGTACGTCGACGGTATTCGTGACGACGCGCTTTACTATCGCGACTTGTCGAACGTTGACCGCGTCGAGGTACTGAAGGGGCCGGCGGCCGTGCTGTACGGTCGCGGTTCGGCGGGCGGCATCGTGAATCGCGTACTGAAGCGGCCGGAGGCGAACCCCGTGCGCGACGTGGGCGTGACGCTCGGCACGCACGGCGAGCGGCGCGGCGAATTCGACCTCGGCTGGAACGCGAACGACGCGGCGCGTTTCCGCATCACCGGCGCGGCCGAGAACTCGAACAGCTTTCGCGACCAGTTCCAGCTCAACCGCCAGGCGATCGCGCCGTCCGCTCAGTTCAAGCTCGACAGCGACACGGTGCTGAACGTCGAATTCGATTACCTGCACGACCGCCGCACGTCCGACCAGGGCCTGCCCGCGTATCTCGGCCGGCCGGTCGACGTGCCGATCAACACGTATTACGGCTCGGCCGACGCGGCGAGCAGCTCGTACAACGACGTGTCCGCGAAGAGCGCGACCGTGTCGCTCGATCACCGCTTCAGCGATTCGCTGTCGTTCCATGGCGCGATCCGCGCGTACGACTTCTCGCTCGAACGCAAGAACTACGTCACGTACGAGCCGATCAAGACCGCCGTGCATCCGGTCGTGACGCTCGACCAGTCGACGCGCCAGCGCACCGACCACGGCATCGACGGCCTGTTCGAACTCACGCAGAAGACGTCGCTGTTCGGCATGCGCCACGAGCTGCTGTACGGGCTGGAGCTGTCGCAGCAGCAGAAGTTCGACACGATCTACAGCGTGTCGAAGGTCGCGACCTACGATCTGTTCAATCCGCAGCCGGTGATCCTGCCCGGCGTGCCGACCGGCGCGCGTGCGAAGACGAATGCGTCGACCGTCGTCGGGCTCGCGGGCGTCTACGCGCAGGACCTGATCTCGCTGACCGAACACTGGAAGGTGCTCGCCGGCCTGCGCTTCGACTACCTGAACCAGATCCGCCACGACTACACGTCGTCGAACGTCAATCTCGACCGTACCGATCACGCGTGGAGCCCGCGCGTCGGCCTGATCTACGAACCGCTCGACTGGCTGACGCTGTACGGGTCGTTCAGCCAGTCGTTCTCGCCGCTCGCCGATACGCTGATCAGTTCCGGCGCATTTGCGAACGGCGCGGCGCTCGCGCCGCAGAAGACCACCGCGTATGAGCTCGGCTCGCGTTTCGATCTCGGCGGCAAGGCGACGGCCAGCGTCGCGCTGTTCGACATGCGCCAGACCAACCAGCAGATCGGCGACCCCGCGAATCCCGGGTATGCGCTGCCGATCGGCACGCAGCACGTGCACGGGATGGAGCTCGGTTTCACCGGCGAGATCGCGCCGAAGTGGTCGGTGTATGCGGGCTACGCGTACCTGAACGGCACGGTCGACGGTTCGGCGCAATCGACGGCGGCCGGCCTCGCGGTGTCGAGCAACACGCCGGGGCTGATGCCGCGCCACAGCGCGAACCTGTGGCTGAAGCGCGAGCTGCCGTACGGCTTCTATGCGGCGGCCGGCATGCAGTTCCAGTCGGCGCGCTATACGTCGGCGAGCGATCTCGTCACGCTGCCGTCGTTCACGGTGTTCAATCTCGGCGCCGGTTATCGCAGCAAGAAGGTCGACGTGACGCTCACGCTCGACAACCTGTTCGATCGCCGCTACTTCATCGCCGCGCACGGCAACGCGGACCTGTACAACATGCCCGGCGATCCGCGGACGCTGACCGCCACGGTGAAGTGGCACATGTAACGCACGCGCTGCGCGACAATGCAGGTCTTCTTCAGGATGACCTGCCTCTTACCGCCCATGATCCGGAAAGCGATTGACGTGTCGAACCTGCATGGCCGTGCCCGCATGTTGTGCGTGTGGCTGCTGGCGTGCAGCGCGGCCGCGGCGGGTGCGCAGCCGGTGCCGGCCGACGCCGAGCCGGACTGCCGCGCGGTGCATGTCGGGCGGGCGATCACGCTGTCGGGCCGTTACGCGCTCGATTACGGCGACGAATCGATCGGGTCGGACGTGTGGTTCGAAGAGGACGACGCATCGGCCCGGCGCTTGCCGGACCGCTCGCAACGCGCGGGCGTGATCGTGTTCACGAATCAGATCGACGCGAGGCGCGGCCTGCGAATGCCTGCCGCACAGCCCGATGGCGTGTGCCGGCTCGACGGGCGCGCGACGATCGTGATCCGCGATCTGGAAACGGCGTGCCCGGGGCTGGAGACGCCCGATCGCGCGCGGCTGGTGAAGGTGGTCGCGGCCGGCGTGCCGACGCGGCACGCGTGCGGCACCGCCGCGCCGTGACCTGAAGCCGGCGCGCTATTCAACGTCCTCGTCGTCCTCCGCGTCCGCGCCATCCACATCGCCCTCCGGCGCCGCATACGCGCTCGCCTGCTCGAGCAGCCAGCCGCGAAACAGCTCTAGCGGCTTGCTGTGGCTGAGCTCCGTCGGATACACGAGGTAGTACGCCGAATCGCCGACCGTCGCCGCGTCGCACGGCACGATCAGGCCGAGCTGCTGCAACTGTTCCTCGACGAAGAACTTCGGCACGAGCGCGATCCCGAGCCCGGCGGCGGCCGCGCTGATCAGCATCGTATGCAGCTCGTAGCGCACGCCCTGCATCGTGCGGATGTCCTCGACGCCGTGCGCCTCGAACCACTGCGCCCACGCGCCGGGGCGCGTCGTCGAGTGCAGCAGCGGGTACGCCAGCAGATCCTCCACGCGCTCGACCGGCCCGTCGAGCAGCGCGGGCGAGCAGATCGGCACGACTTCCTCGCCGAACAGGTAGTCGGACGACGTGCCGGGCCAGGTCGGCTTGCCGTAGTGGATCGCGGCTTCGAAGTGCGTGTCCTCGAACGAGAACAGGTCGGTGCGGCTGCCCATGTTCACGCGCACATCCGGCGTGCGGTCGTAGAAGCTCTTGATGCGCGGGATCAGCCAGTGCGATGCGAACGTCGGCAGTACCGCGAGCTCCAGATAGCCGCCGCCGCTGCCGTGCGCGATGATCGACAGCGTGTCGCGGTCGAGCGTTTCCAGCGCGCGCCGCACCTGCGTGCCGTAAAGCTTGCCGGCGCGGGTCAGCACGACGCGCTGTTTCACGCGCGCGAACAGCCGCACGCCGAGGCTGGCCTCGAGCGTCGCGATCTGGCGCGATACCGCGCTTTCGGTCAGGAACAGCTCCTTGGCCGCGTGCGTGAAGCTCTCGTGGCGCGCGGCGGCTTCGAAAGCCACGAGCGCGCCCATGTTGGGGATCTTGAATTTACGCATGATGCTCTATTCATCTGACGAACGGACCCGCCCGACGCGGGCCGGCGAGCGGGATCGGGGACAGCCAATAATTCCAAAAACTCATCACGTGTCAATTTAATCTCGCTTTACGCCCGGCTGCAACCCTTTGAATAATGCTCCCCACGCAAGGTCAGGCGCCCGTGGGGTGGCCGACCGACGAGTTGCCGGCACGTTTGCCGGCGGTCCCCCGAGACGAGAATCCTGATGCGCAATCCGAATATCGAGAGCTTGCTGACGAAGCTGCTGGGACAGGCGAAGACCGACGCCCTGTTCTCGACCCTGAACATGCCGGCCATCCTCGAAGAATGGGAAGACGGCGTCGTGACGCGCGCGGAAATCGCGCAGGCGATGAACATGGCGCTGTTCGAAGGGCTGCTCGAACGTTCGGCGAACGGCCGCGCGTACACGGCCGACGCGATCGAAAGCGGTGGCTCGGTCTATTTCGATCACGGCGCGCTGCGCACGGTGCGCTGGCCGCACACGGGCGCGCTGCCGCCGGGCGAAGCCGCGTTCACGCGCATCCTGCGTCCGCTCGGTTTCCGCCTGAACGGCCGCTACCCGCTCGACAAGCTCGGCATGACCGGCCGCGCGTATGCGCATGAAGATGCACCGGACGAGATCGCGCAGTTCTTCGTCAGCGAACTGCATCCGGAACGTTTCTCGAAGGAATTCCAGCAGGCCGTGACGAACGTCGTCAGCTCGTCGCGCGATCCGCTGTCGCCGGCAGCCGTCGCGATGCTGTGGGAAGTCGAACGCGAAGGCTGGCTGTCGCTCGACGCGGCGCACGCACTGCTGCCGGAGATCGTCGGCGCATTCTCCCGCCAGCACGACCTGCCGAACGAGCTCGACTACGAAACGCTGCTGCTGGAATCGGCGGAGATGGCGTGGATCTCGACCGAAGGCAACGCGTTCAACCATGCGACCGACCGCGTGACCGACGTGTTCAAGCTGTCCGACGACGAGAAGGCGAAGGGCCGGCCGATGAAGCCGGAAGTCGAGCGCTCGCGCTCGGGCCGCGTGTTCCAGACCGCCTATCGCGCGGATACCGTCGAGCGCGAATTCCGCACGCGCGACGGCGGCACGGTGAAGCGCAACGTGCCGGGTTCGTTCTACGAGTTCATCACGCGCAAGCGCACGTTCGACCAGGCGGCGCGCCGCTGGGTGACCGACCTGCGTTTCGATGCGGGCAACGCGCAGGGCATCTTCAAGATGACGGCGAACGCGGCGAAATAACGGACGGGAAGTGGGGGGCGTCGCGCCCCGCTGTCGAAGCGATGAGTCGATCGGGCAGGGCGCGCACGCGTCCTGCCCGATTTGCGTTGGGCGGCCGCGATGTGACGGAGCGCGCGCTGCCGATCGATCCGAAGCGGCGGTGGATCACCCTGTTGCTGGCGATCGCGTAGCGGGGTGAGTGGGGAGTTTGCAGAGACAGGCGGAGCGCGCCGGGCGCCACGCTGTCAGAAGATGTGGGTGATCAGGTAGAACAGCACCAGCAGCCCGGCCGGCACGCCGAGCAGCCAGGCGATCAGATATTTGCCCATGTCGTCGTCCTGGTGGCCGCGACGCCGACGGCGCCGCGGCGGGGTGAAGCTACCGGTCGCGTTACAGCTCGCGATCGAATTCCTTCAACTGCTTCTCGGCCGCATCGCGGGCGATCCCGTAACGCTCCTGGATCTTGCCTGCCAGATAGTCGCGATTGCCTTCCGCGACCGCGAGATCGTCGTCGGTCAGCTTGCCCCACTTGGCCTTCAGCTTGCCGGTGAGCTGCTTCCACTGGCCCTTGATTTTGTCTTCGTTCATCGTGTGCTCCTGTCGGAATGGGATAACGGCGCGGCGTCCGCCGCGCGGGAGGTCAGGCCTTCGCCTTCAGGCCGGATGCGTCGACGTGCTTCACGCCCTTGACCGCGCGTGACACGGCGATCGCCTTCTTCACGGCGATCTTCGAGGGCAGCACGCCCGTCAGCGTGACGGTGCCGTCGACCGTCTTCACGCCGATGTCGAAACTCTTCACGCCGTCGGTGGCGGCCAGCTGGCTCTTCACCTTGGTCGTGATCCACGTGTCGGTGACGGGCTGGCTCGATTCGGCCTTCATGCCGTTGTCGGCCGACGCGTCCTGCGCAACCGCGTTCGTGAGCGGTGCGGCACTCAGCAGGAAGGCCGCGCTGACGGCGAGCAGCGTCGAAAGGGGCTGGGTCTTGTTCATGGTCGGGTTCTCCGTCGGTTGACGTGTTGAATGGGTGAATGCGATCCGCGTGATCCGTTACCGGACGATCGGCGTGTCGTAGCCGGGTTCGCGCGGCGGGACGTCCGGGCGCGGAAAGTCGGGCGGCAGCGGAATCGGCGGGTCCGTGCCGGGCGGCGGTTCGGGCGGACTGTCCGGATGCGGTTCGGGCCGCGTCGGATCGGGTGTCTGATGAAGTTTCATCGTGCTTCTCCTCTGCGGTTCGGAAGGCAGCGCATGAGCGCCGATGCAGGACCAGCGTACCGGGGCGAACGCAGGCGGACATCGCGCAAATTCACCGGATCGGCTAGTGCGTTTGCACGGGGGGCGGAGATGGGGCGGGTGGGTACGTGTCGCCGGCGGCGCGGGGAAAGGCGTGCGCGACGGATGCTTGCCGGATCGGCGGGGTACCGTACGGCGGCGGTATGCCGTGCGAATGTACTATGGCGGATAGTGCATTCGCGCCTGTTGCGTCCATGCGCGGCAAGCGATCATCGCCACACGCGCCGTCCGGCGCGCGTCGACGAAGAGGCGACGCGGCCGTGGCCATACCGATCACGTGGAACGATTCGATGAACGAACAAGTGAACGAACAGGCGCTCAAGTCGCATACCGACCGGCGCCAGCTGCATCAGATCATCGCGGGGCTCACCGAGGGCGTGATCCTGGTCGAGCCCGACCAGCGGATCGTCTGGGCGAACGAGGCCGCGCTCGCGATGCATGGCGTGACCGAGCTGAAGGCGCTCGGCGCGACCGTCACCGAATATCGCGAGCGTTTCCGGTTGCGCTACCGGAACAACCACCCGGTGCGCGAGGGGCACTATCCGATGGATCGCGTGATCGCGGGCGAGGCGTTCAGCGACGTGACGGTCGAAGTCGAATCGGCCGCCGACGAAACCGTGAGCTGGGTTCACCGGATCCGCAGCCTCGTGCTGACGAACGCGGCCGGCGAGCCCGACTGTCTCGCACTGGTGCTGCACGACGCGACCGAATGGGCGAGCGCCGAGGAGCGCTTCGAGCGCACCTTCAACGCGAACCCGGCGCCGGCCGTGATCTGCCGGCTCGACGATCTGCGCTACGTGAAGGTCAACCAGGGCTTTCTCGACATGACCGGCCACGCGCGCGACGACGTGCTCGGCCGTTCGGTGTACGAGGTCGACGTGCTCGAACAGGCCGAACGGCGCGAGCTCGCGATCGAGCGGCTCGGCGAACGCGCGACGATCCCGCAGATGGAGGCCGTGCTGAAGCGCGCGGACGGCAGCACGAAGGCGGTGGTCGTCGCCGGGCAGCCGATCGACATGAACGACGAGGCCTGCATGCTGTTCACGTTCATGGATCTAGAACCGCGCAAGCAGGCCGAGCGCGCGCTGCGGCAGAGCGAGGAGCGGTTCGCGACGGCATTCCGGATGGCGCCGGTCGCGACCGCGATCGTCACGGCCGACCGTTTCGAGCTGCTCGACGTCAACGGCGCGTTTGCCGCGATGACGGGCCATGCGCAGGACGACCTGCTCGGCAAATCCGCGGACGAGATCGGACTGTGGGCCGAACGCGGCGCGTGGCCGCGCATCGAGGCCCGGTTCGCACGCGACGGCAACGTGCGCAACGCCGACGTGCAGATCCGCACGCGCGACGGCGACGTGCGCGATTGCGTGGTGTCGGCCGACCCGGTCGCGATTCACGGGCGCGACTGCCTGCTCGTCGCGCTGCTCGACATCAGCGATCGCAAGCGCACCGAGATGGAGCTCGTCTACGCGATCGAGACCGCGATGCAGGATGCGTCGTGGTTCAGCCGCACGCTGATCGAGAAGCTCGCGAACGTGCGGCGCGCGAATGCGCCGGACGCGGGCGCGCAACTGTCGGACCTGACCGCGCGCGAGCGCGACGTGTTCGACCTGCTGTGCCACGGCCTCGCGGACAAGGAAATCGCCGGCCGCCTCGGGCTCGCGCCGAACACCGTGCGCAATCACGTCGCGACGATCTACGCGAAACTCGACGTGCACAGCCGCGGCGAGGCGATCGTGTGGGCGCGCGAGCGCGGGATCGTCGGCGCGGCCGAAGCGAACGGCGCGCGCGGCGAGAAGGGCGGCGCGAAGGGCAAGGACTGACGCCGTCGGTACGAATGCACCATGCGTGCCGGTGCATTCGCATCTGCCGCGCGCGGCGCAGGCCTGCGAACCTGTCCACTCGGCGGCGCGGCGCGGGCCGTCACGCCGCCGGCTCTCTCCCACCATCGCAGGAGACGACCATGGACAGGAATCGCATCGAAGGCAAGCTGAAGCAGGTCAAGGGATCGCTCAAGGAAGCGCTCGGCAAGGTGACGGGCGACCGCAAGACGGAAGCGGACGGCGTCGCCGAACAGCAGGCCGGCAAGATCCAGGAGAAGGCCGGCGAGGCGGCCGATGCGGTGTGCAAGCCTGCGCGCACGGATCGGCACTGATCGATGATGCGCCGTCGGCATGACCACGGCCGGCCTTGATGGACGGGCGCCGGCGCGATACCCCTTTGATGTCTTCAATTCACGGCCCGCCGTCGCGCGGGCCGTGTGCCGTTCGGGCCCACGGAACTTGATGACAAATCCTCACTACGTAGTTCCGATATTTCGTTTGCTGCTCCGGTATTGGCTACCCACAATCCATTCACCTCTTTCGCGGCGTAAGGTTCTTCGGAGACGGAACCGCGGTGATCGGCCGGCGGGTCGGGCGCATTGAACGGCGCCCCGGCGGCGGACGCAATCACCGGCGTGCGGGAGGTCGCCGACGCGCGGCAGTCGCGCGTTGCATCCCGACTCACAGAAGAAGGACTGCCATGACGTTCCGTATTCGTTCGCTTTCCGGCGTCGCATTGACCGCCGCGCTCCTCGCGTTCCAGACGGGCGCGGCCCATGCGCAGGAGACGGTCGTCAAGGTCGGCGTGGCCGGCCCGCTGACGGGCGGCGGCGCCGCGTACGGCAAGGACATCGAGAACGGCGTGCGGATGGCCGTCGACGAAGCGAACGCCGCGCATACGACGGTGGGCGGCAAGCCCGTGAAGTTCGTCGTCGCATCGCAGGACGACCAGAGCGATCCGCGCACCGGCGTGCAGGCCGCGCAGCAGCTCGCCGATGCGCAGGTGGCCGTCGTGATCGGCCATTTCAATTCGGGCACGACGCTGCCCGCATCGAAGATCTACGCGAAGGCCGGCATTCCGATGATCACGCCGTCGGCGACCAATCCCGACATCACGCGCGCCGGGCTCGGCACCGTGTACCGCGTGATCGCGACCGACACGCAGAACGCCGGCAACGCGGGCGCCTATGCGGCGAGCGTGACCAAGGCGAAGCGCATCGCGATCATCGACGACCGCACCGCGTTCGGCCAGGGCGAAGCCGACGAGTTCGAGAAGGCCGTGAAGGCGAACGGCGGCACGATCGTCGCGCGCGAATTCACGAACGACAAGGCCGTCGACTTCAGCGCGCAGCTCACGAAGATCAAGAGCACGAATGCGGATCTCGTGTTCTTCGGCGGGCTCGACGCGCAGGCCGCGATGCTCGTGAAGCGCATGCGCCAGCTCGGCATCCGTGCGCAGTTCCTCGCGGGCGGCGGCGTGATGAACGCGAACTTCATCAAGCTGGCCGGCAATGCGGCGGAAGGCGCGGCCGTGTGGGAATACGGGCAGCCGCTGTCGCGCCTCGCGAAGGGCAAGCTGTTCGAAACGAAATTCAAGCAGAAGTACGGTGTCGACATGCTCGCGTATGCGCCGTTCGCATACGACGCGACGTGGATCGCGATCAATGCGATGCAGAAGGCGAACTCGACGAAGCCGGCCGATTTCAACGGCGCGCTGAAGGGCACGCGCTACGACGGCATCACGGGCACGATCGCGTTCACGAACACGGGCGACCTGAAGAACCCGAGTTCGACGCTGTATGAAGTGAAGAACGCCGCGTGGCAGCCCGTCACGACGAAATCGGCGGACTGAGCCCGAGCGCGCGCAGGCTTTCGCGGTGCTGCCGGACGTGCTGAAATACCCTGAGCGATTGGTTGCGATCGCGGCGCACGCCGGGGGCCTTGGCCGGGAAGTCTGCCCGCGCGGCGCCGCGCGCGACGCGGCACGAACAACCTTCGGGCACGGCCGGCTGGCCGCGCCTTTCATGTGCAACTGGAGTCAGTCGTGAGTTCTCAAGTCGTCATCGTCGGCGGTGGTGTGATCGGCAGCTCGATCGCCTATTTCCTGCGCGCCACCGATCCCACGGTATCCGTGACCGTCATCGAGCGCGACCCCACCTATGCAAGATCGTCGTCGGCGCTGTCGGCCGCGTCGATTCGCCAGCAGTTCTCGACGCCGCTGTCGATCGAGATGTCGCTGTTCGGCATCGACTTCCTGCGCACGATCGGCGAACGGCTCGAAGTGGACGGCAACCGGCCGTCGATCGATCTGCACGAAGGCGGTTACCTGTTCCTCGCGACGCCGGCGGGCGACGCGACGCTGCGCGAGAATCACGCGCTGCAGACCCGCCTCGGCGCGGATATCCGGTTGATGGATTGCGATGCGCTGCGCGCGAAGTTTCCGTGGCTGAACGTCGACGATCTCGTGTCGGGCGCGTATGGCGTGAGCGGCGAAGGCTGGTTCGACGGCTACGGGCTCGTGCAGGCGCTGCGCAAGAAAGCGCAGTCGCTGGGCGTGCGGTATGTGCCGGCCGATGTGAAGTCGGTGGTGCGCGACGGACGGAAGATCACGCATGTCGTGACGGGCGACGGCGAGCGCTACGCGTGCGACACGCTGGTCAATGCGGCCGGTGCGTGGACGCGCACGCTGTCGTCGATGATGGGCATCGATATTCCCGTTTATGCGCGGCGCCGCAGCATCTTCAACGTGTCGTCGCCGGCCAAGCTCACCGATTGCCCGCTGCTGATCGACCCGACCGGCGTGTATTTCCGGCCGGAAGGGCGCACGTATATCTGCGGGACGTCGCCGAGCCCGGACCGCGACCCGGACGACCTGCCGCTCGATGAAGTCGACCATGACCTGTTCGACGAGGTGATCTGGCCGACGCTCGCGAATCGCGTGCCCGAGTTCGAGGCGCTGCGCGTGGAGAACTGCTGGTCCGGATACTACGAGTACAACGTGTTCGACCACAACGCGATCATCGGTTATCACCCGGCGCTCGATAACGTCGTGTTCGCGAATGGTTACAGCGGGCACGGGCTGCAGCAGGGGCCCGCGACCGGGCGTGGTGTCAGCGAACTGATTCTGGGCGGGCGTTATGAAACGCTCGACCTGTCGTCGCTCGGCTGGGCGCGTGTGCTGGAAAACCGGCCGATCGTCGAAAAGAACGTCGTGTAGCGCGGCGTAACCGCCCGGTATGGGGTGGGCGGGATTCTCCTTGTGTCTCAAACCCATTGGCCCGACTGTGTCGGGCCTTTTTTCGTTTCGCGCGTTATCCGACGCCGTAGACGGCATCGCGCAGATCGAGCGTGTACCGGCCGTTCATCCCTTCGTAGAGCGTGTTCGACAGCGACACGACGGTCAGCCCGCGTGCGCGGTCGACGAACCACGAGTGACCGTAGACGCCGCCCCAGCGCCATGTGCCGACGGATTCTGGCGACGCAGCCGCCTGCGGGTCGTGCAACACCGAAAACCCGATCCCGAAGCCCGCGCCGGGCAGGTCGGCCAATTCGAAGTCGCCGGTCTGTACGCGGCCCATCTCGTCGACCAGGTCGACCGGCAGGATGGCGCCGCCACCCGCGCGCAGCGTGTCCAGCACAGTCAGCACGTCGCCGGCCGTACCGACCATCCCCGCACCGCCCGATGCGAACGCCTGCGCATCGAGTGCGCGCGACGGCGAGTACGTGACGCCGACGGTCCCTTCGTCGATGGGCACGGCTTCGTTCTCGGCGAGCCGGTGCGGCTGCGGCGTGTCGTTGACGTAGGGCGTAGCGAGCCGTGCGGGATCGCGTGCGACGAAAGCCGTTTCGCGCGCACCGAGCGGGCGGAGCACGAGCGCATCGATGGCGTCCGCGAGCGGCACGCCGCAGACGGCTTCGATCAGCGCGCCGATGACGTCGATCGACAGCGAATAGTTCCAGTGGGTGCCGGGCGCGAACAGCAGCGGCACGCTTGCGATCCGGCGCAGATTTTCGGCGAGCGTGATCGATGCGCCGTCCATCCCGTCGGACACGCCCGCGCGCGCATAGGGGCCATTCGCGTCGGGTTCGTGGTAGCGATAGTCGAGGCCGGCGGTATGCGTGAGCAGCTGGCGCACCGTGATCGCCGGCACGCGGCCGTCGGGCAGGGCCGGACGGAAATCGGGCAGCCAGCGGGTGACGTCGTCGTCGAGCGACAGCTTGTGCTGTGCCACGAGCGCCATCGCGGCCGTCGACACGATCGGTTTCGTCACCGATGCGAGTCTGAACAGCGTGTCTTCGCGCATCGGCGTGCGCGATTCGCGATCCGCGAACCCGGCCGCGCGGTGATAGACGAGTTCGCCGTGCCGGGCGACCAGGACGACCGCGCCGACCAGGCGCTGCGTGTCGAGTTGACGGGACAGTACCGCGTCGACGCGCCCGGCGAGCGCCGGATCGGCAGGAGACTGTTGTGACGATGCTGGGGAGGGGATCATCAAGCGCTCCGTCGTGAGGGGGCTGGTCGTCATATTAGGTGGCATTCGTCGGATCTGCCACGACGCCCATCCATCGGCCCGAAGCGAAGCCGGCGAGCAACACGCCGCGCGGTTACGCAGGCTGACGAACGACGCGGCCATTGCTTCGTCATATGAGGTAATAGCTGTAATCCGGCATGAAATCTTCTTTTCGGCGACACGGGCTAGACTGGCTTCGCCTTGTCCCCCCAAGGTGTTGTGATACCTCCGCTCGGCCCGCGCTCTCATGCGCGGGCCCATTTTTTCGAGCGGGCGTGACAGGCGATCGAACCATCGCCGACCGAAGCACATTGGAGAAACGTAGCGTGACAGTACGCCCGACAGGTCGTGATGCCGGTTCGCTCGTGCGCATCGTCGCGTTGAGCGCGGCGACGGCAAGCGCCGTGATGTTCGTCGTGCCGGCCGCGTTCGCGCAGGCCAGTGCGCCCGTCGTCAGCAGCGTGTTCGTGCACCCGCAGTACGACACGGGCAATAGCGCGATCAATGAAAACTTTCAGTACATCGCGCATCCGCCGATGCGGCCGATCGCAGCGAGCGAGCCCGCGGTCGTGCATGGCACGCACCGAGGCCGCCGCGGACAATCCGGCACCACGGGCACCCCGAGTGCAACGGGCGGCGGTTCGAACAACACGGCGGCCATGCCGCTCCCGACAATGCCGGCGGACGGGTCATCCGGCGCGCCCGTTTCGCAATAGCTTTTTTTGCCGAATCCTTCCAGCCACGTACGGTGACCGATGATCGATCGCAGGCTCGTGCGCGCTCGCCGGATCTCGCCCTGATCTCAAAGACATCGTGTAGCGCGGCGTGACCGCTCGATGTGGGGTGAGCGGGATCTCTCCTTGTATCTCGCTCATTGGCCCGACTTTGTCGGGCTTTTTTTATTGGCTGGCGCGATGGGCAACTGTCGACGCCGGCAAGCGTTGCCCGCGCCATCCGTGTTTGCGCCTTCCTCCAGCAGCCGAAAGGGCGTTTCGCATTGCGAAATCCACGTCGAATTCCCGCGGCGTCCCTTTTTCGCCGCTTGAAAACTTGTTTTGCATCGCAAAAACGGATGCCTATCTCATTGAAAAATAACGAAAAATTATCTCTTATGTCTTATATAAGACTTCACCGAGGCGCGTCGAAGCGGCGTTACTATTAAGTCATGCAGTTCGCTTCGAGAAACGGAGCGGCAGGCTCAACCATTTACTCAAACGCGCTTTGCTCCCAGGAGATTGACATGGCCCAGTATCAAGACGACATCAAGGCAGTTGCCGGTTTGAAAGAAAACCACGGCAGCGCGTGGAATGCCATCAGCCCCGAGTACGCCGCTCGCATGCGTGCGCAGAACAAGTTCAAGACGGGCCTGGATATCGCCAAGTACACCGCGAAGATCATGCGCGCCGACATGGCCGCGTACGATGCCGACCCGTCCAAGTACACGCAGTCGCTGGGTTGCTGGCACGGCTTCATCGGCCAGCAGAAGATGATCTCCATCAAGAAGCACTTCAACAGCACCGAGCGCCGCTACCTGTACCTGTCCGGCTGGATGGTGGCTGCGCTGCGCTCCGAGTTCGGCCCGCTGCCGGACCAGTCGATGCACGAAAAAACCTCCGTCAGCGCGCTGATCCGCGAGCTGTACACGTTCCTGCGCCAGGCCGACGCCCGTGAACTGGGCGGCCTGTTCCGCCAGCTGGATGCAGCCGAAGGCGCCGCCAAGGCCGCCATCCAGGACAAGATCGACAACCACGTCACCCACGTGGTGCCGATCATCGCCGACATCGACGCGGGTTTCGGCAACGCGGAAGCCACCTACCTGCTGGCCAAGCAGTTCATCGAAGCGGGCGCATGCTGCATTCAGATCGAGAACCAGGTGTCCGACGAGAAGCAGTGCGGCCACCAGGACGGTAAGGTCACGGTGCCGCACGAGGACTTCCTGGCCAAGATCCGCGCGATCCGCTACGCGTTCCTCGAACTGGGCGTGGACGACGGCATCATCGTGGCCCGTACCGACTCGCTGGGCGCCGGCCTGACCAAGCAGATCGCCGTGACCACCACGCCGGGCGACCTGGGCGACCAATACAACGCGTTCCTCGATTGCGACGAAATCTCGGCTGACGCACTCGGCAACGGCGACGTCGTGATCAAGCGCGACGGCAAGCTGCTGCGTCCGAAGCGCCTGCCGAGCAACCTGTTCCAGTTCCGCGCCGGCTCGGGCGAAGCGCGCTGCGTGCTGGATTGCATCACGTCGCTGCAGAACGGCGCCGACCTGCTGTGGATCGAAACCGAAAAGCCGCATATCGCGCAGATCGGCGGCATGGTCAGCGAGATCCGCAAGGTCATCCCGAACGCGAAGCTGGTGTACAACAACAGCCCGTCGTTCAACTGGACGCTGAACTTCCGTCAGCAGGCGTATGACGCGATGAAGGCCGAGGGCAAGGATGTGTCGTCATACGACCGCGCCCAGCTGATGAGCGTGGAATACGATCAGACCGAACTGGCGACGCTCGCCGACGAAAAGATCCGGACCTTCCAGGCCGATGCGTCGCGCGAAGCGGGTATCTTCCACCACCTGATCACGCTGCCGACCTACCACACGGCTGCACTGTCGACGGACAACCTGGCCAAGGAATACTTCGGCGACCAAGGCATGCTGGGTTATGTGGCCGGCGTGCAGCGCAAGGAAATCCGCGAGGGTATCGCCTGCGTCAAGCACCAGAACATGTCCGGCTCGGACATCGGCGACGACCACAAGGAATACTTCAGCGGCGAAGCGGCGCTGAAGGCGGCGGGCAAGGACAACACGATGAACCAGTTCTGATACCGGTCGTACTTCAGGCAAAACGCCAACCTGCGGGTTGGCGTTTTTTTGTTCGGAGAGCCGGCTCGCGCGGTTCTCGTCAAACAGGCTCTTGTGCGCTTCGATGCCGACGCAGTACGTGTGGTGTCGCCCATTCGTGACCGCGAAAGGCCGGGCAGCGCCGCCACCGTCCATTCGACAGGCGCGGCCGGATCATCGACAATCCGCGGCAATCAATACATGAGAGAGGGGGCGTGCATGCGCTGGGTCGGTAAGGCGCTCGGGGTGATCCTGAGCATTTCTGTCGTCGGCATCGCCGACGTTCGAGCGGCGTCCGGCGAACCTGCGTTCCCGCGCTTCACCCAGACGGAGGGCAAGCTCGATGCCGACGGGCTCCCGCTGTCCGGCGTGAAACTCTGCGTGCTTCCCGACCACGCCCCGTGCTTCGAAATGCCATCGACTCCGGTTCCCGGTTCCACCAAAGAGCGGTATCAGTTCGGCCTGAACCCACGGTCCGAACGGTTGCCGATTGCGTCGGGCGGGTCGTGGGTGTTCTTCTCGGGGACGTTCTCGGGCGGCGGCAGCGGGATGCTGGAGCGCGTTGCGGTATTGCGTTACGGCACGAACGGAACGATCGAGAACCTGATGCCGGTCATCACCGAAACGGAGATGGCCGATCGCGCGATGTGGAAGGTGCCGGACATCTCGCCGTATCCGCTGTTTGTTCGGGCCGACTATGTCTGGGCCAAGGACGAGAGTCACTTCGACAAGCATTTTTTCGACGTCGACGCGTGGACGTTCGATCCCGCAACCAGTCAGTACAAAAAGCGCTTTTCGTACCGGACAGCCAGGCGCTATGACCGGGGCGAGGGCTCGGATCATGTGCTGAGCGCCGAGCGTGGGGAAATACTGCGGCGTCTCACCGCCGGCCAGTAGCCGGCCGCGGGTGCATCGAGTATCCGTCGGGGCGAATGACCGTTTCCGGCGGGCCCGAAGCGCCATTCAACGCCGGCGCCGGAAGCGTTACCGCTGCGCGTCCCCGTACGTCGCCTTGCATACCTCGCGCAGCGCGTCGACGAGTAGGTCGCGTGCCGGCGAGTGCGAGTCGGCGGCGCGGGTAAACAGCGCGATGGGCGGCAGCGTCCAGACCAGCGAGTAAGGCACGATCGCCACGCCGGCAATCCGCACCAGTTCCTCCGCGATATCGGCCGGCACGATCGAGACGGCCTCGTCGCTCGACGCGATCATTTCGCCGATCAGCTTCGACGAATAGCTTTCGATGACCGGAACGGGGGGCGGAATGCCCGCCGACAGAAACAGGTCGGTCACCTGTTCCCGCATCGGCGTATGCGGCGCGCCGAGAATCCAGTCGAGCGCGTGCAGCTTGTTCCAGTCCAGCGTCGTGCGGGCCAGTTTGGCGGCAAGACGCCGGCTCGCGATCATGCGCGGCTGCTGCTGGTACAGGACTTCAAACGAAACCTGGCCCAGATCGATCGCCGAGGACGCGCGCCCGATCACGATGTCGACGCTGTGGTCCTTGAGCTGCAGCAGGAGCTGATCGCTGGTGCCTTCGTGAATCGTCACGGTCAGGCGCCGCTCCATGCGCGATTGCAGCCGCTTGAGCGCCGCCGACAGCATCTGGCCGGAAATGAACGGAATCACGCCGATGTGCAGGTGTGCCGCATGCCCGGCGGCGACGGTCTCCATCTCGCGGGCAAGGTGGTCGAGATCCTTGATCATCGCCTTCGCCCGTTCGAGCACGACCGCGCCGAGCGCGGTGGGCCGCATGCCGCGCGACGAGCGCTCGAACAGCGGCGTGCCGAACATGCTCTCCAGTTCGGACAGCGCGTTCGTCACGGCGGGCTGGCTGCTGGCCATGTGCTCCGCGACGCGCGTCAGCGACCCGTGCTGCTGGATCTGCAGCAACAGCACCAGATGCCGCATCTTCAGGCGTGCGCTCAGCCGCCTGACCACGTCGTTCGCGTCGAATGTCATCGGCCGACCACGCAACCATCATGAAAAAGTGATGGACCGATATTAAAACAGAATCATCCCCTTATGGCGGATCCCTAGAATCACCTCAATGGATCGCGCCGGGACTGGCCTGGCGCCCGTGCCCGGACCGAAAACATGAAACAGACCGAGACGCAGCAGCAGGCAGCCTTCGACTATCACGAATTTCCGACCCCGGGAAAGATCTCGGTCGTCGCGAGCAAGCCGCTCGTGACCCAGCGCGATCTTGCGCTCGCTTACACGCCGGGCGTCGCGGGGGTGTGCGAGGCGATCGCGGCCGATCCGCTGCAGGCGCACCGCTTCACGAGCCGCGGCAACCTGGTGGGCGTGATCACGAACGGCACCGCGGTGCTCGGTCTGGGCAATATCGGCCCGCTCGCGTCCAAGCCGGTCATGGAAGGCAAGGCCGTGCTCTTCAAGAAGTTCGCGGGGATCGACGTCTTCGATATCGAGATCAACGAAACCGATCCGGACAAGCTGGTCGACATCATCGCCGGCCTCGAACCGACCTTCGGCGGCATCAATCTCGAGGACATCAAGGCGCCGGAGTGCTTCACGGTCGAGCAGAAGCTGCGCGAACGCATGAAGATTCCCGTCTTCCATGACGATCAGCACGGCACCGCGATCACCGTATCGGCCGCGTTCATCAACGGGCTGAAGGTCGTCGGGAAGTCGATCAAGGAAGTGAAGGTCGTCACGTCGGGCGCCGGCGCGGCCGCGCTGGCCTGCCTGGACTTGCTGGTCGACGTCGGGCTTCCGGTCGAAAACATCTGGGTGACCGATATCGAAGGGGTCGTCTATCGCGGCCGGACCACGCTGATGGACCCGGCGAAGTCGCGCTTTGCGCAGGAAACCGACGCGCGCAAGCTGGCCGAAGTCATCGGCGGCGCGGATGTGTTCCTGGGCCTGTCGGTCGGCGGGATCCTGACCGCGGAGATGCTGAAGGCGATGGCGCCGCGTCCGCTGATCCTCGCGCTGGCCAATCCGACGCCGGAAATCTTTCCGGAACTGGCGCATGCGACGCGTGACGATGTCGTCATCGCGACCGGCCGCTCGGACTACCCGAACCAGGTCAACAACGTCCTGTGCTTCCCGTATATCTTCCGCGGCGCGCTGGACGTGGGCGCGACGACGATCACCCGCGAAATGGAGATCGCCGCGGTTCACGCGATCGCCGGGCTGGCCGAGGAAGAGCAGAACGAAGTCGTGGCCGCGGCCTATGGCGCATACGACGTCGCGTTCGGCGCGCAATACCTGATTCCGAAGCCGTTCGACCCGCGCCTGATCGTTCGTATCGCGCCGGCCGTGGCCAAGGCGGCGATGGAAGGCGGCGTGGCGACGCGCCCGCTGACGGATCTGGATGCCTACGTCGAGCAGCTGCAGCAATTCGTCTACCACTCCGGCGCGTTCATGAAGCCGTTGTTCGCGACGGCGCGTCGGCTCGTGCGTGACGGCGGCAAGGCGCGGATCGTCTTCACCGAGGGCGAAGACGAGCGCGTGCTGCGCGCCGTGCAGGTGATCGTCGACGAGAAGCTGGCCCGTCCGATCCTGGTCGGCCGTCCGGAGGTGCTGCTGGCGCGCATCGAGCGATTCGGCCTGCGTCTGCGACTCGGTCAGGATGTCGAAGTGACCAATCCGGAATATGACGAGCGGTTCCCGCAGTACTGGACGACGTACTGGGAGCTGCGGTGCCGCGACGGCATCTCGAAGGAAATGGCGCGGGTCGAGATGCGGCGTCGCCTGACCCTGATCGGCGCGATGATGGTGCGGCTCGGCGATGCGGACGGGATGATCTGCGGGACGGTGGGCGAGTATCACAATCACCTGCGCTTCGTCGACGAAGTGATTGGCAGGAAGCCGGGCGCGTCGACCTATGCGGCGATGAACATCCTGTTGCTCGATCAGCGGACGGTGGCGCTGGTGGATACGCACGTCAACGACAACCCCGATGCCGAGCAGATCGCGGAATTCACGATCGCCGCGGCCCGGCAGATGGAATGGCTGGACCTGACGCCGAAGGTGGCGTTGCTGTCGCGGTCGAATTTTGGGTCGGGGAGTGCGGCTTCGGGCGTGAAGATGCGCCGGGCGCTGGAGATCGTCCGGGAGCAGGCACCGGATATCGAAGCCGACGGCGAGATGCACGGCGACTGCGCGCTGGATGAAGGGCTGCGGTCGCGGCTGTTGCCGATGTCGCCGCTCAAGGGGGCGGCCAATCTGCTGGTCTGCCCGAACGTGGATGCGGGCAACATCGCGTACAACCTGCTGAAGACCGAGGCGGGCAGCAACGTGGCGGTGGGGCCGTTCCTGCTCGGCGTCAACGCGCCGGTGAACATCCTTACTTCGAGCGCGACCGTGCGGCGGATCGTGAATATGGCGGCGTTGACGGTGATCGAGGCGAATCGCAACGTGGCTGGCTGATCGATTGGCGCTCGTGGGAGCGGGCGATGCCCGCTCCCGTCAAGGCGTCCCATGTCGACGCGCTGGAACTGGCGCGAGCATGGGTCAGCGCTTGAGTGTTGTCGTCGTCGTCGGCACTGTTGGCGCAGATGGCATGGGCCATCCGCAATGAATCGCGTCAGGCCAGGGATCGAACGGCTCCCGACACCCGTATGCTCGCCCCGATCTCAGGGGTAATTTCCACGTGGATACGGCTGGGCATGCCCATGTCCACGCCCTGGATGATGTCGATCGAACCCTCGCGCAGCCATTCGATGTCCCGCAGATAACCCGCCAGGGCAGCCGCTGCAGCGCCGGTCGCCGGATCTTCGTACACGCCGCCTGCGGCGAAGGGATTGCGCGCATGAAACAGCCGTTGATGCTCCGCATACACCAGGGCGATCGTGGCAAAGCCGTGGGCCAGCATCAGTTCGCGGCCAGCCTCGAGGTCGTAGTGCATTTCCGACAGGCGGGCACGATCCGCAAGAGCCAGGACAAAATGCTTCGCGCCACCTTCTGCAATCGCAGGCGGCAGGCGCGGATCGAGATCGCCCTGGGCATAGCCAAACAAGGTCAGGACGTCCTGTACCAGATCGGCCGGCGCCGGCTCACTGTGCGTGGGAGGGGACTGCAAGGCCGCCAGCAAGGTTGCGCCGTCGCGATGCCCGTCGACCGTGATCTTCGCCTGATTGAGCTGCAGGTGGAACAGCCCGTCTCCTTCGCGCCGGGCAAGCGCGGCCCCGAGTGCAATGGTCGCGTGGCCACAGAAGGGGACCTCGATTTCCGGTGCGAAATAGCGCACCCGCCAGCCCGCCTCGACCGGAGCGGCGAACGCCGTTTCGGAATAGCCGACTTCCGCCGCAATCGCCTGCATGATCGACGCATCCGGTAGCGCGTCGCAGATCACGACGCCCGCAGGATTGCCACCGGCATTTCCGTCGGCGAATGAGGCCAGTCGTTCGACGGTGAAGGGGCTGGACGATGCAACGTGCTGTTCTTTCGTGCTCACGAAATTTCCTTCGTTGATGAAGTTGTTCGATGAAAAACTTTGGACGAGCCGGATTCTGGCCGTCTCACGTCATGCCCACGCGCGTTTGGCGATCAAGAGCAGTCGGGTTGCCGCACGGTTCGTCGACAGCGAGACCAAGGGCGTATCGGCAGCATGAATCCGCTAGCTCTGGTAGTGAGCGAATGCCTGCTTGACCTTTCCCGCCGGTCCAAAGTGGAATACTTCCAGCGCTGGCCGTCCGTTTGCCCCTCGGTAGTGAATCGCTACGCTGTCTACGCCTGCGAAAGTAGCGACCCACTCGAAATGCAGGTCGGGGATCATCTCAAGGGCTTTTGACCAATACGCCCTGACGTTTTTTGCGCCGCAAAGACGCCCGCTCGGCTCTCCCGCGATCCTGATGATCATGGGCGATGACATCTCAAAATCGTCGTCGTAATGCGCGAGGATACGATCGAGGTCGCGTGAATTCCATGCTTCGATCCATTCGCTGGCGAATCGGTCTGCAAACGCTTGAGTAATCACTTCCATGTTTTCTGTCGCTATCGAAGAGGTGCGTCTCATGGCATCGAGCCAGAGTAACGACGCAACGCTTCTCCCGACAGATACAGTTTTGAATACTCAGACCGGAACAGAAGACACGTGCACGCTGTGACGAGGGGTTCTCACGACATCGCGCCAATCAACGGGTGGCGTGTTGGAGCCAATCCAGTGAATGCGATCTTCCGGTCAGGCGATGCGGAGAAACATGCCCGCTTTTTCGGGAAGTACCGATGGCTGGAAGCCGTATCGCTCGTAGAACTTCGGTGTTCCATGATCCGCCATCAGGCTGACATAGGCGGTCGGCGGGGCATTCTCGTGAATGTAATCCATGAGTGCTCGCATGATCAGATCGCCTACGCCTTTCTTCTGGTGAGCGGGCAATACGGCGATATCCACGATCTCGAAGAAGCA
Organism: Burkholderia sp. YIM B11467; assembly: GCF_052952715.1. NCBI lineage: Bacteria > Pseudomonadati > Pseudomonadota > Betaproteobacteria > Burkholderiales > Burkholderiaceae > Burkholderia > Burkholderia sp. YIM B11467. Next base: position 647,785 of record NZ_JBQVSQ010000001.1, on the reverse strand, counting down.
ACCGCCGTCGCCGATTACCCTGCCGATTCCGACCGGGACACTGCCCAAGTACGCGACGACGCTAAAAAGGCCATTCTTCAGCCCGATCGTTGCGGCTTGTTCCGACTTTCTGCTCAACCCGGCAGCGAGGCGAATCTCGATGTAGGTCGATACTGACGGCACTTCCTGATGGATGACGTACTCCATGTGAACCCTTCGAGATGATCGCGCCGGCCGATGGGGCGTGCTCGTCGAGCATCGCCAGGTCAGACCAACTGGGGTGAAGAATGGCATGCGTGCCCGCATTCAGTCCGCGGTCGTGGAAGGGAAGGATAGCTTGCTTTCGCTGCTGTCCCGGTTGTTGTCGTGGCAGGTGTCCGAACGTCGACGCGCCTGTGAACATCTTCACTTCCAGCCGACGGTGCAGCCGATCGTGAACATGGTGGCATTGGCTGCGATCGAAGCCAATCGCGTCGCATCTACCTGATCGACCGTCCGAAGCAGGACGACGATCGGTTCGCATTCCATCGCACAGCAGCAGGACCCGGGTGGTGACCGGTATCACTATTCGACCGCGTTGCGATCCAATGTTGCTGGATATTCGTTTAGGGATGCTGGACATATCTCCCTGCGGCATCGTGTCGCAACTTCTCCTGCGTGATGCGCAAACACCCACGCCTCGGATTCCGGCCTTGCACCGTTCCGTCGCCATTTCTGTCTGTATCATCCGATAATTAGCTTTTATTTTCGTCTAAAATCGCGCTTCTTCTTACTTTAGGATGGAAGGACGTTTTGAAAAAACTGACGAAAAACATCTCGCGCACGGCCGTTGCCGCGTGCATTGCTTATGCTGGGCTTTTGCCTTTGTCCCAGTCCGCCCAAGCCCAGGTCGAACCTCTGAAGAATCCCGTCTACGGCGTGACGCTCGACGATCTGACGAAACTGGATTCGATCATCGCGTCGCTGCAGAACCTGCCGTACCGGCCGACCGTGCGTGTCGTGTTCGATCCGGGTACGTCGGCCGCGGATTACTACGCACCGCTGCTGCGCCTGCACGCCGTCGCATACGTGATGGGCGAGGTCTACGATTCTTACTATTTCCCGACGGATCTCGCCACGTACAAGGCGCGAACGCAGGAATTGGTGTCGCAACTGAAGAACACCGTCGACGTGTGGGAGATCGCCAACGAAATCAACGGCGAATGGCTGCGTAACGACCCGAGCGGCACGAACTCGGTGGTCAATTCGGAAGAGCAGCAGATCGGCCAGATGGTCGCCGCGGCCAACACGATCGTGAAATCGAACGGCGGCAAGACTGCGATCACGCTGTACTACAACGACGACAGCAAGGGCAACAACTGCTGGGAGAAGCCCCTGGATTACTGGAAGACCTGGCCGACGACGTTCCTGTCCTCGACGGTTCGCCAGCAGGCCGACTACGCGCTGTTCAGCTACTACCCGTACCAGGATTGCCCGGGGCTGAACCCGACGTGGAAGAACGATTTCGCGGCGCTGGAAAGCATCTTCCCGAACGCGAAGGTCGGCTTCGGCGAAATCGGTACCTCGGAAACGTCCGCGCCGGCGTCGGTGCAGCAGAACCTGATCAAGACGTACTACCCGATGGTCAACACGATGAACGACCCGCGTTTCATCGGTGGTTTCTTCTGGTGGAACTACGTCGAACAGATGCTGCCGTACACGACGAGCTCGTACTTCCAGCTGCTGCGTCAAACCATCATCACCCTCAAGTCCCCCAACTGATTGCGCGTTCCGTACACAAGCGTCAGCGAAGTCGGTTAGAACCACAATGTCGCGCGTACCACGAGACCACGTGCGCGTGCCGCTGACGTCAACGGGAACCTGTATTGCACCGTCACATCGAGATAACTCGCCGGTGCGCTGTACTTGCCTTCACGAAACCAGTACCGGAACTGGACACCGGGGCCCGCACCGATCGCGGTCTTGTCCAGCTCACGGTTGTCGTGATCGCCGGCCACCGCGGCATGCGGATAAACGGTCAGCCTGTCGCTGATCGCCGTCAGACGCCAGGTGTGCCCGTAACGCAACTCCGAATAAATGATGTATCGGCCTGCCTTGATGAAGTACGCCCCTTCGACATAGGCCTGCCAGCTGCGCCAGCTCGGTTCGGTGACCTGCAGGTCGGTGCCCGCTTCCGATGAATAGCCCAGGCGCATCAGCCAGTCCGTCATCGACAGGCTGCCCACGTGAAATAGCCGCTCGGCCGTCAACACGACGTTCTGGTCGGGTATCGGCTTGTAACGCACGCCCACCGAACCCTGTACGGTCGGCATGCCGGTCACGTTGCCCGTCCCGTCGTAGGCCGTGCCGTATCCGCGCAGGAAGAACTGGAGAATGCGTCCGTTCTGATAGCCGATCTTCGGCGGCTGCCAGTACGCCTCGATACCCGGTTGCAGTACGCTGATGGTGCCTTGCGGACCGAATGCGGCCGACTGGTAAGGCGCGCTCAGCACGAAACCCCACGTGCGCTGAAGCTGCTCGACCTCTCGCCGATAGCCGAACTTGTGCTGCGCGTCGAACTTGTGTTCGTCCTCGTCGGCGTCGAGACTATGCTCGAACAGCTGGACGGACTGCTCGTTCAAACCGATACGCTTGGCCGCATACCCTGCGTCCGCGTAGTTCATCGCGTTGCCCGCGCCGCCGTCGAAACCTTCCTGGAACGCGTCGAGCGCCTCGCGATCCTTGTGCTCGCGCAGCAGGTCATAGGCCTCCTGCAGCTTCTGTTGCGCGGTATTGTCCACCGGCGTTTCCGGCGACTGCTCGGGCTGCTGGGCCTGCGCCACGATCGACTCGGCCATTTTCCGTTCGCCGTCCGTCGTCGCGTCGCTGGCGGCGAGATTCGCCACGCGGATCGCGCTGTCGCGATCACCCGACATCAGGCTCAACTGCGCGATACGCAGCTGAACCACGGCGGATTGTTCATCGGCCAACGGCGCCAGTGCAACGCCGGCTTCATGCGGACGCTTTGCCGCAAGCGCGCTGTCCGACCACGCAAGACGCAGGTTGCGCTGCTGCTCCTTGCTCCATTTGCCCGTCGCGACGGCGCCCGAGAAATCGCTGCACGCCACGTCATAACGCTCCTGCCGCTGCGCGAGGTAACCATGCTCGGCCATGACCGCCGCGCTCTTCGGAAAACGAACGCGCAACGATTCCACCATCGCATCCGCTTCGTCGATCCTTCCTTCCCGCTTGTAGACGTCGAGGAGCAACAATCCGAGCTGTTCGCTTCCCGGCTGAATCTTGAGGGCGCGCCGCGCATAGTCTTCCGCGCGGGGCAGGTCGCCGGCGCTGATCGCCTTGTATGCGCCATCGGCGAGGCGATAAGCGTTGCGGGTGAGCGGCTGCGCGGCGTAGGCCGGGCCTTGCCACGCCAGCGACACGGCGAGCGCCAGGGCGCTCAGCCGGATGCAGCGCGTGAGGCCGGTTGTGATCGGGAGTCGGGAGTGTTTCATGCCTGTTGTCCCGAGGGCTTTTTCACCGGGGATCCGTGCGATGTTGTGTCATCGGCGTCGCGCGCTCGTGCGAGTTCGACGAAGCGCGAGTGCCGGGCGAGTTCGGCTGCAATCTCGGCATCGCAGGCAATGAAATAGGCGACGTTCGCCTTCGCGCCGCGCCGCACGATATCCTGTTCGTCCGGCGTGAGCGGCCGCCCGACCGCAACGTTCAACGTGCCGTCGTCCGCGGTCGAAAACGGGACCGCCCGATACGCGTACTGCAGCTCGAACGCGAGCGAGTCCGCGAAGTGGCCGACCGCCACGTTGCCCAGGCTCACGCGGGGGAGTTCCGCTTGTTCCGCGATCGCATCCGCCAGCGATTCGGTGGAGATCGCGCTGATTTCGATCAACAGTTCGCCCAGCCGCTTGCCGCACGTCAACTGTTTCTCCAGGCTTGCCTGCAGTTGCTCCAGTGAAACCACACCCCAACCGACGAGGATCTCGCCAATCTTGAGGCGCGCTTTCCCGAGCTCGGCGTTCGACAGGTAGGTATGGCTGGTCTTGTCCCATGCGATGGGCTTGCCGCTTACGAGGTGGCCGATATAGATGCGCCATGCCCGGCAAACCGCATAGAAATTGATCAGGTTGTTGACGAACATCCTCGGAATCGACAGCAGCCCCTGGAGCGGACCGTTCAGCTTGCTGACAAAGTAGTAGCGCTGCCCGGCACGGACCACCAGCATGACGGTGTTCACCCAGAGCAGCGGGGCCATCCAGTCGCCCACCGTGACGAGAGAGGCGCTGACGGGAACGACATGGCCGAGCTGCTGAAGCGCCGAAATCGATACGAAATTGATCAGCACGCCATAAGCAACCACCGAAAACAGCGACGTCACGATGCCCTTGCGATCATGGAAGAACATGTAGCGGGTGAGGAAATTACCCTTCCAGCCGAGTTGTTCCCAGCCCTGAAACGAGATGCCGAGGATCCAGCGCGCACGCTGTCGATATGCGGTACGAAATGTCTTTGGAAAATACTCGCGCGTGGCCAGCAGGTTTCGATTGGCGACTTTGCCGTTTGCACGCGTGGCCCCTGCGTCGTGCGGGATATCCGAAAGCGGAAAACGGGCAAAGGTTTCCTTCATCCCGAGGTCTCTCAACCGAAAGCTGAAGTCGTAGTCTTCGGTCAGCGAACTGGTGTTGAACGGACAACCGTCGCGTTCTTTCATCGCCGCTTCGATGGCGCGCCTGCTGTAGCAGGACGCAACGCCCGCGCCCGGGACGACGCCGGTCAAACGGGCTCGTGCCGGCACATCCTTCTGGTGCGTTTCGCTGAAATCGTCCATATAGCAGCCGGCCACGAACTCGTTCCATTTCCGCGGCAATGACAGAACGGGAAGCTGGACCAGGTCGCTGTCCGCAATGGCATAACTGAGGTATTTGAGTTCGACCGGATGGATCACATCTTCGCAGTCGTGCATCACGACGCCCGCGAACTGAATATGATGAGTCGCTTCGTAGCGCAGGATGGCTTCGATGATCCAGTTCAGGCAATCGGCCTTGCAGGTCGGCCCGTCGTTCATGACCGTCGCGCGTGTCACGCGGCCCGGATACCGGCGAACCATCCGCTCGACCTCGGCCGTGGTTTCGGCGTCGTTGTGATAGGTGCCGACAAAGATGACATAGCGCTCGTATTCGATGGTCGCCAATGTGTTTTCGATCATTTTGGCGATCACGTCATATTCTTTCCACGCCGGCACCATCAGCGCCAAATAACGCTCTTCCTGGGCGCGCAGCATGCCGATATCAATTGTCGGTGTTTTTTCGCGACGCAGGACGCGCCCGATCTCGAATGACCAGTAACAGGCATCAAGCGTAAGGTCATCCAGTGTGCTTACCAAGATGACGATTGCGGTCATAATGGCAATAGCGTTAAGTGCATATAAATATGCAATCCATACTGTATTGGCCATCATTTATCCGAGATTTTCTCTTATATGTAATTCGTCTCCCGCATACCAACGCAGGGCGAAATCATCCTCGTCCTCGTCGTCCCCGTCACGCCCACTTCGTGGCTCGCACCACATTCATTTTCGTCGCTCGTAAAAGACTCGATCTGGCCTCGATTTTTTTCGATACGACCACGTAACATCGCTAAAGATGAAACATGTTCAGTGGGTGACTTTTGAAAGTCGGTGTTCCGCTTGCTTACCTCCGTCCTCATATTCTTCAACGCTTGCAGCCACGCTCGATTCAGCTCCTCGCAGCACGCCCCGTTTACCGTCTACTCGGTGCACTGCTCGTGAAGCAAGTCGTGCGCCATCGCTGCGCCGCCCTTGACCTTCCGGGCGTCGGGAGGTGACGTGCGGGATTGTCCCACCGAATCCGAGCCAAATGTTTCAGTGCTGAAACACGCGGTCGACTGATCCGATGAAAAGTGATTTTCAGACCCTTTGCCAGGCCCTGATTTTCACGAACGGGAATTCGTCATGCGATTGATACGCTCACGGACCGGAAAGATTCGCGCTGAACTCGAAAATCCGGCTCTGCAGTCGCCATTGCACGCGCGAGCCACCGAGTCGATTGCCGCGTCGTAATTTACCGGGCGCACGGAGTAACTGGTTTTCCCTGAATTGTCCGAACAGGCTTCACTCGTTTGTCAGATTAAATTCGCGGCACTGGCCACGTTGCATGCCTGAAACGTTTTATCGAGACAATTTCGGGTCGCCGCGACACGTCAAATCCGGTGCCTTGGTCCTATGCCCATTTGCGACCGTTGGTACGGTTCTAGCTTGAAAATCGAACTATCCAATCCGGGATTTTTTATCCGGTATCAGGCGTGAAACAAAAAACGACATAACGCCCCGATTATGAACGGCATGCCGCCGTGCTCGTTTAGTTAACGAGATGAACTTATTTTGCATATCAAAGGATGAAAATCATGCTTTCTCATCGCAATCGATATTTTGGGCGCGGGTTGAGCACCGTCGGATCACTCGTCACATTAATCTCCGCGCTCGCCTTCACCGTCGCGGTTCAGGATGCGAGTGCGCAGGAGACCAGCAATTCGTCCGGCCACAAGATCAAGCCGCCTCCGTTACCGAACGGTTCCGCCCAGGCGCAGGTGAAGGCGGGGATGTCCGACGAAGATTGGGAGAAGGCATACAAGGAGACGGGGCGTCCCAAGTTCGACAGGAAGTCCGTCAAGAGCAACGCCGGCAACATGCAACGCGACTAGGGAGAAACGGCCATGAAAAAGATCTTGCTCGTCATAGCCCTGCTTGCCGGACTCGCGCAAATGACGTTGCCGAGCACGGCGCACGCGCAGGCCACCACTGCCCATACGCTCGTGCTGTACGACAACCCGGCCAACGACCCGTATTCGAAGCTGGGCCTGATGTACAGCGTCATGTTGCGGAACCTGCTTGGCCACTTCAACGCGACGGTCGACCTGGTGCCGATCCAGAACTACACGGCCGGGATGGTCGCGAACCACGACGTGACGTTCTACATCGGCGACTACTACAACAACCCGATTCCGACGGCGTTCATGAGCGACGTGATGACCGCCACGAAGACCGTGGTCTGGTTCAAGTACAACTTGTGGCAGCTGGCATGGAACACGGCCTATACCTTCAACCAGACCTACGGGTTCAGCTTCCAGGGCATCGCCGGGTTGAACACGACGCCATCGTCGAGCAATCCGAATCCCGGCTTCTACGACACGGTCACGTACAAGAACCTGCCGATGGTCAAGTACTACGCGTATAACGCGTCGACCGGCGCGATCAATGCGGATCCGGATGTCGGGCTGACCCAGGTCATCGATGCCACCAAGGCGCAAGCACTCGTCACGATCAAGAACAGCGTGAGCGGCGCAACCGCGCCATACGTCATGCGCTCGGGCAAGCTCTGGTATTTCGCGGATGTGCCGTTTTCCTACATCGGGCCGACGGATCGATACCTGGTGATATGCGACATCCTGCACGACATCCTGCAGACCAATGCACCGGTGAATCACCGTGCGCTCGTCCGTCTGGAGGACCTCGACGCGTATACGACGACGAGTTCGATGACCTTGCTGACGAACTTCCTGTACTCGAAGAGGATTCCGTTCACGATGGCCACCATTCCCGTGTATACGGATCCGAACGGCTATTACAACGGCGGCGTGCCGGAAACGATCCATCTTGCGCAGGCAACGGGCCTCAAGAGTGCGCTGAACTACGCGATCGCGCGTGGCGGCTCGATCGTGATGCACGGCTATACGCACCAGTACGATTCGACGCCGAATCTCCAGAATGCGGTCAGCGGCAGCGACTATGAGTTCTGGTTTGCGGTCCAGAACCGTCCCGTCGATGAGGATTCCATCCCATGGGCGGAAGCCAGAATGGCCGCCGGTGTCCTCGAGTTCACCCTCAACGGCTACAAGATCGTCGGCTGGGCCGCACCGCAGTACCAGATGTCGCCGAACGCAGCGGCCGCCACGGCCCTCACGTTCCCGACGACGTTCCAGCGGGCCGTCTACTACACCGCGACCAATCCGCAACTCGGAACGGGTGCGCCCAACCAGGACTTCTCGGCCGGGCAGTTTTTCCCGTACATCATCAACTCCGATTACTACGGTGAACGGATCATTCCGGAGAACATGGGCAGTATCCAGTACAACATCTGCAATATCGACCCGTTCTCGTGCATCACGTACACGTGGCAGACACTCATCACCAATGCGCAATACGGTCTGGCGGTGCGGGACGGTTTCGCGTCCTTCTTCTTCCACCCGTACTGGCTTGAGCCCGAACTCGGATTGCCGGCCTACAAGGACTTCCAGAGCCTGGTCAACGGCATTGCGAATCTCGGCTACAAGTTCGTGGACGGCACGACGGCCAAGTGACGCGAACGTGGCGGCAGCCCCATGCGACCCGCATCGGCAATGCGGGTCGCACGTTTGCGTTGGGTCGGCTACGATGACACGCAAGAACGTTTCCGGGGAGCCAACACGATGACCACGTCCGTCGTTCCGGCCTTGCGCAAGCTTCAACGGCGTATGAGCCGATTCCGGCTGGCAGGGCGGCCGCGCCGGCGCGCTGATGCACCGCGTTCGCCCCGGGCGGCGACGCTCGCGGCAATCGGCACATCGCTCGTCGTCGCCGCATGCAGCTGGACCGCGCACGACGTTCACGCGGACGGCATCGTCTGGCAGGTGGACAACACGACGACGAATCCGGTCGGCAACTGGCAGGTGCTCGGCGTGCGCGACCTGCTGGTTCAATGGGTCGTCGTCGACGATACCGCGTACGTTGCGAACCCCCGCATCCGACCCGCGGCGCACCTTCCCGACTGGGAACGCATCGGCCGCGAGCCGTGGGCCAGAAACGTGATCCTGGGCCTGGCCGGCTACCAGGACGAAAAACGCGCGCGCACCCATCTGTCGACGCTCGCGGACCAGTCCGTCGAGATCGCACGCGCGCCGATCCCGTTGCATGTCACCGGCTACTACTTCCCGGTCGAAATCGATCCGACCTGGCAGGACGCGCCCAAGCTCGCCGAGATCCTGCAACGGCTGCCGCGTCCGCTTTGGGTGAGCGTCTACGACCAGACCAATATCGGCGGAAAGGCGCTGACGGACTGGCTCGCAGCGTGGCTGCCCGCCGACGTCGGGGTGTTCTTCCAGGACGGCTGCGGCGTCTATGCCCGCGAGCCGTCCGTCGCGCGCACCTACCTCGACGAGCTGACGTCGCGCCTGGGCAAACGGCGCGTGCGGGTCATCGCCGAGGCGTTCCGGCCGTCCGAGCATGGCGGTTTCCGGTCAGCCAGCGCCGACGAATTGAGCAAGCAGCTGCTGGCCTATCGGGGCTATCAGGTCTATCTGTTCGATGGCCCCCACTATGTGTCGGACGACCTCACGCGCGCGCTCATGACACGGACGGGCAAGCCGCCACCGGCCGAGCCTGCGGGGACCGCGCACTGAGTCGGCGCCACCCCGGCGTCACTGCACCATTTGATGACCAAACCGCAAGACCTAGTGCATAGATATCGTTTGCCGCGGCCTTAATGACTATCGACAATCGTGGCTCGAATTCGCCGCCGTGGCGCCAGAAGCGCCGCGGTGGCCGGTACCTGACGGCTATCCCGGCCGTCCGCGCCATCCAGCTCACGACGACATGTACGCGTTCACTCCCTCATTCCAGAATCCCGCCGGCTCGCCGATCCGCGAACTGTTCAAGTACCTGTCCGAACCGGGCATGATTTCCTTCGCGGGCGGTTATCCGGCCAGCGACCTGTTCGACGTCGACGGGCTGAACACGGCCGCCGCACGCGCGTACGCGCAGCCCGTGCGCTGCCTGCAATACGGCCCGACCGACGGCCTCGCCGAACTGAAGCAGCAATTGATCGCGCTGATGGCGCGTCGCGGCGTTGTGTGCACGCCGGCCGAACTGCTCGTCACGACCGGCTCGCAGCAGGGCCTCGACCTGCTGCTGCGCGTGATGGTGTCGCCGGGCGACGTGGTGCTGACCGAACAGCCGGCTTATCCGGCCACGCTGCAGGCGATGCGTCTGCAACAGGCGCGCATCGTGACGATCCCGGTCGACGGGGAAGGGCTCGACGTCGATCGTCTCGCGGCCCAGCTCGCATCGGGAGCGATCGCCCAGCCGAAGCTGCTCTACACGGTCCCGACCTTCGCGAACCCGACGGGCGCGACGCTCACGCGCGAACGCCGGCTGACGCTGCTGCGTCTCGCGGTGCAATACCGTTTCCTGATCATCGAGGACGATCCGTACGGCGACCTGCGTTTCGCGGGCGAAGCCGTGCCGTCGATGCTCGCGCTGGCCGACGAAGTGGACGGCGCGCGCGACTGGATCGTGCATTTCGCGAGCCTGTCGAAGATCGTCGCGCCGGGGCTGCGCGTGGGCTGGACGATCGCGCCGGCCGAGATCGCGCGGCGCTGCGTGATCGCGAAGCAGACGGTCGATCTGTGCAGCACGCCGTGGACGCAGGCGGCCGCCGCCGAATATCTGGCCGACGGTGCGCTCGAACGCCATCTGCCGCGCATCACGGCGGCCTACCAGCGCAAATGCGATGCGATGTGCGACGCGCTGCGCGACGGCTTCGGCGATGCGATCGAATTCCATCGCCCCGAAGGCGGGATGTTCGTGTGGGCGCGGATCGGTGCGGTGTCGTCGGACGTGCTGCTGCAACAGGCGATCGCGAACAAGATCGTGTTCGTGCCCGGCAAGGCGTTTTTCGCGGACAACGTCGACGCGGCGTCGCTGCGCCTGTCGTTCGCCGCGCCGGACGTCGAGGCGATCCGGGAAGGCGTGGCGCGCCTCGTGCGCGCGTATGAAGCGGCATTGGCCGCGTGAGGAGACCTGAACATGAAACTCACCGTCATTGACACGGTACCGTCGGGCGCTGGCGAAAACCGGCCGGTCGAACATCGGTCGTCGCAGATCAGCGCGGGGCCGCAGTATGTTGCCGACGTGCTCGGCCGTTTCGGCGCGGAGCCGACGACCGATGCGGGCGATGCCGCGCCGGCGGTGCTCGGCTACAACTGACCTGCGCGGCGGCAGCGGCCGGCGCGCCGCGCGGGTGCCGTCGCTGCAGCAAACGGTTAAGCTTGCGCGATCGAAACCCATGCGATCGCCGTTCTTCCATCATGTCCGACACCGCCTCCGAATCGCTCACGGAAACGTACGACCGTCTGTGGTCCTGCCTCGAATCCGGCGTCAGCATGCAGCGCTCGCCGTTCACGATGCTGCAGGCCGCGACGCTTGGCGTCGACGGTGCGCCGAAGGTGCGCACGATCGTGTTGCGCCAGGTGAGCCGTGCCGATCGCGTGCTGTCGTTTCATACCGATGCGCGTTCGGAGAAGGTCGCGGAGCTGCGCCGCGATCCGCGCATCGCGCTCGTCGCGAACGATCTCGACGCGCTCGTGCAGATTCGTGCGGAAGGCGTGGCATCGATCTGCGACGACGAAGCGCAACGGCGCGCGATCTGGCAATCGAGCCGTCCGCATACGCTGCTGCTGTATCGCGCACCGTTGCCACCGGGCACGCCGGTCGCGTCGCCTGAAGCCGCGCATGTCGCGGCGAGCGAGGGCGCCGCGCCAACCGACGACGGCTACGAAAACTTCTGCTTGCTGCACGTGACGGTCAAACGCCTTGATTGGCTCGAACTGGCGCGCGCCGGCCACCGTCGCGCGGTGTTCGACCTGAACGAAAGCGGTTATGAATCCCGCTGGATCGCACCCTGAGCGTGCCCAGGGTGGTCCGTTCGGATGCCGCCGTATTTTTCCTCCCATCCCATCGGATCGCCTCCCGGCGCTATATCGCCCAGGTCCCGAAATTCCTGCCCGGGCCGGCGGTCAGTTGCACGAATATTTTCCAGCTCGTCTCGGGATTGCCGTTGCAGACGGCGGCATCAAGTTCGTTCAGCGTCGCGGCGATGCCTTGATCGGCGCCGAAGTGTTCGTCGTTGAGCGTGCGCAGCAGCGGAATGAGCCGCTCGGCAATTTCGCCGGCAGCCGACGCGGCTTGCCCGGATTCAGGTGCGTCGCGCCACGCGAGAAGCGCGTGCCGTATCCGGTCTTCGACCTTGGCGGCTTCGAGAATATACGGGGTCATCGGGTGATCGAGATCGAGCATGGCGTTTATTCCGTGTCTGCGTGGCCGCGACTGGCGAGCGGGCCGGGAGGCCGCCCGTCCGACGCGGCCTGCCCGATCATCCAGCCGCGCATCACGGCGATCGCGTCGTCGTCGCGCCGCTCGGCCGGATACACGAGATAGAACCCCACCGATAACGGAAACGCGAAATCGAACGGCTTGCACAGCCTGCCGGCAGCGATGTCGCGTTCGACCAGGGGATCGGTCGCGAGCGCGATGCCCTGGCCGGCGACGGCCGCATCGATCGCGAGCGACGTCTGGTTGAAGCGTAGCCCCTTGTGCGGATCGACGTCGACGGATTCGGGCATCGCCGCAAGGAACTCGGGCCACAGGTCGTGCGCGTCGTGCAGCAGCACATGGCCGGCGAGCGCGCGCGGCGATGCGGGCGCGGCCAGCAGCGCGGGGCTGCAGACGGCGCTCACGTCGAGCGGGAACAGCGCATGCGTGGCGAGATGCTTGCCGAACGGCGGCTTGCCGAAGCGGATCGCGAGATCGACGCCGTCGTGGCGGAACGTCGCGAGCTGCTGGTCGGCGATCACGCGCACGTCGTAGTCGGGATGCGCGTCGGTGAACTGCGCGAGCCGCGGGATCAGCCACTTCGACGCGAACGACGGCGTCGTGCTGATGGTCAGCGCCGCGCGCCGCTTCACGAGCTTGTCGGTCGCGTCGGCGATTGCATGCAGCGCGCGCTGCACGTCGGAGAAATACGCGGCGCCGTCGTGCGTCAGCGCGAGGCCGCGCGGCAGGCGCTCGAACAGCTTCAGGCCGAGCACGTCCTCGAGGTGGCGCACCTGCTGCGCGACGGCGCCTTGCGTCACGCCGATCTCGTCGGCGGCGGCGCGGAAATTGAGGTGCCGCGCGGAGACTTCGAACGCACGAAGCGCATTCAGCGGCGGCAGGCGGGAGGGGCGAGGCGGCATCGGAAGGCTGTAGAAAAACTATCGTCTGGAGGCAGAAATACTGGTTCGACAGTCGTTTGTGATGCGCCTACATTACCACCATGGCGCGCCGAATGGCGGCTGCGCGGCGGCAGGATCCAAACGAGGAGCAGATCGTGACTGTAGAAAAAGTGGCGTTGATCACGGCGGCTGGCAAGGGCATGGGCGCGGCGATCGCGCGCGAACTGGCGGCGACGGGCTATCGCGTCGCACTGATGTCGCCGTCGGGCAGCGCGGTGGCGCTCGGCGAGGAACTGGGCGGCTTCGGCATCCAGGGCTCGGTGACGGAAGAGGCCGACATCGACCGGCTCGTGCAGGAGACGGTCGCGCGTTACGGCCGGATCGACGCGGTCGTGAACAACACCGGGCATCCGCCGAAGGGCGAGCTGCTGTCGATCGCCGACGAAAGCTGGCACGCGGGGCTCGACCTGATCCTGCTGAACGTGGTGCGCGTGATGCGCCGCGTGACGCCGATCTTCCAGAAGCAGGGCGGCGGCGCGGTGGTCAACATCTCGAGCTTCGCGGCGGATGCGCCCGAGCAGCCGATGCCGGTGTCGTCGGCGCTGCGCGCGGCGTTGAGCGCGTGGACGCGTCTTTACGCGGAACGTTATGCGGCCGAGAACATCCGGATGAACGCGGTGCTGCCGGGCTTCATCGACAGCTGGCCGGAAACGCCGGAGATCGTCGCGCGCATTCCGGCCGGCCGGTTCGGCAAGACGCAGGAGATCGCGAAGACGGTCGCGTTCCTGCTGTCGGACGGCGCGGGTTACATCACCGGGCAGAACATTCGCGTCGACGGCGCGATCGTCAAGGCGCTCTGAGCCACGCCGAGCGTCACACCGGCGAGCGGCCGCGCGGGCCGCTCGCCGTACAGCGGCTACAAACGCGTACAAACCAGACAAATCCGGGATACATCAGACCTTTCAAATGGGCGACGCCGCGTGACCCGGGCGCGCCGGATTGAAAGCCAAGGCGCGACCCCGCGCGCGGCATGTTCACTTTCCACTTCACGAAAGGAGATGCCGAACGATGTCTTCCACACCGTTTTCCCCGATGCGTCGCCACCTGCTGGCCACTTCCGTGGCCGCCGGGGTATCCGCGATGCTGCCCACCGCGCTGCATGCCGCGACCGGCGGCAGCGGCATACGCCCGTTCACCGCACACATTCCCGACGAAGCCGTGGCCGACCTGCGCCGCCGCATCGCCGCGACGCGCTGGCCGGGCCGCGAGACCGTCGCCGACGAATCGCAGGGCGTGCGGCTCGCGCGCATGCAGGCGCTGCTGCGCTACTGGGGCACCGACTACGACTGGCGCAAGGGCGAGGCGCGCCTGAACGGTTTCCCGATGTTCATCACGGAAATCGACGGGCTCGACATTCACTTCATCCACGTGCGGTCGCGGCACGAGAACGCGATGCCGATGATCATGACGCACGGCTGGCCCGGTTCGATCTTCGAGCTGCTGAAGGCGATCGGCCCGCTGACCGACCCGACCGCGCACGGCGCGAGCGCGGACGACGCGTTTCATGTCGTCGTGCCATCGTTGCCGGGCTTCGGCTTCTCGGGCCGGCCGACGCAGACAGGCTGGGGTTCCGACCACATCGCGCGTGCGTGGGGCGAGCTGATGGCGCGCCTCGGCTATACGCGCTTCGTATCGCAGGGCGGCGACTGCGGCTCGGTGATCTCGCACCGGATGGCGATGCAGCGCGTGCAGGGGCTGGCCGGGATCCACGTGAACATGCCGGCGACGGTGCCGCCGGATATCGCGACGCTGCTCGCCACCGATGCGCCCGCGCCGGCTTCGCTGTCGCCGAAGGAAAAGGCCGCGTACGAGAAGCTCGCGACGTTCTATCGCGACAACTGCGGCTACTCGGCGATGATGGTCACGCGCCCGCAGACGGTCGGTTATGCGCTCGCCGATTCGCCGTCGGGGCAGGCTGCATGGATGGTCGACAAGATCTCGCAGTGGACTTACAGCGGTGGCGTGCCTGAACGCTCGATTCCGCGCGACGAGATTCTCGACGACATCTCGCTGTACTGGCTGACGAACACCGCGACTTCGGCCGCGCAGATCTACTGGGAGGATCACTCGAACAACTTCAACGCGGTGGACATCTCGCTGCCGGCCGCGATCACGGTGTTTCCGGGCGAGATCTACCAGGCGCCGCGCAGCTGGGCCGAGCGCAGTTATCACAACCTGATCTACTTCAACGAAGTCGACAAGGGCGGGCATTTCGCGGCATGGGAAGAACCGGAACTGTTCGCACGCGAGGTGCGTGCGGGGTTCCGGCCGCTGCGTCGCGGGTAAGCGCGGGTTGATTGGCGAACGCGGGCCGGTTGTCGTGCGGCCCGCGTTCGTTTTTACGGAATCGCGTGCAGTGCCCGTGCGAGCTGCAGGATGCGGTGCGCGTTGGCTGCGCGCGTATCGGTCACGGTCGGGCTGTGGCCAGAACGTTCGCGTCGACCGCGCGATCGTCAAGGCGCTCTGAGCATCGACGCCGAACGGCGGCACATCCGTGCGTCACGCGGCGGCACCGCACGCTCAATAGGACTTGCCGGCAACGGTCGCTGACTCCAGCTCGCGGGTGATGATCTGGGTGCTGCCGATATTGGCCACCGACTTGACCAGGCCGACACCCGGCGCCAGCCAGTCGTCCGCGATCGTCGTGTTCGTCAGCGCCGCATTGGAGAGCGTCTCCGTGGTGTGATAGTGGCACGCATTCGCGAAGACCTTGCCGTTCCTGAGGCTGACGGTTTCGCGCGCGACATAAGCGCGCTGGATCGAGACGGAGGTTGGGGCCCCGCCCGACGGAAAGACAGGCGTATCCACGTAATTCACCGTCTCGCTTCCCGCGAGCCCGATCGTCTCGACATAGGGCGGCGAATTCACGTCCTGTAGCGCGAGGGTGCCCGAATTGTAGACATCGGTGCCGTAATTCGTGCGCACGCCGTTGCCGACGAGATAGTAGTGATTGGTCTGGATCGGCGAGCCGGCCGTGGTTTCGGCCTGCTGCGTCAACGCGATGCCCTGGAACTTCGCGGGCGCGAAGGTCCGTGTGTACACGCCGTTGTCGACGGGCTGGCTTTGCGACGTTGCTTGCGTATACATGTGCAACTTCACGGTATCGCCTTGCTGGTAAACCGGATCGCACTCGAGGTTCGAGGCGGTCGTCCCGCCGGTCGGGCTGCCCGAGCTGTTGCCGCCGCTGCCGCCGTTGTTGCTCGCGCCCGATCCGGTGCCGGACGGCGTGGGCGAAGGATTGTCGTCGCCGCCGCAGGCGGTCAGGGCCAGACAGGTCAATGCGATTAATGCAGCGGCTTTCATCGGGATCACCTCGAAACGTAAAGGACGAGAGAAGCCGGTACGCGCGGATCACGCCGCGCGCACGGACCGTCGGGAATCGGGAATCGGCCGGCGGCGCACCGCCGGCCCGTGAACGTCAGTTGACCTGGAGCTGGCCACCGCGGCCGAGGCCGCCCTTGACGTCCTGCGCCTTGTAGCTGCGCAATGCGACGACCATCTTGTTGTACGCGTCGATGAACGCGACGACGGTCGCCTTGCCTTCCGGCGTCGTCGAGAAGCCCGCAAGGGCGCCGCCTACACCACCGCCGAAACCACCGAGCGCCGCGCCGTAGTTGGTCGCCGTCGAACTGCCTTCGGCCGCCGCGATCTGCACGGCCGAGCGCACGTCGAACAACGTCAGCGTGACGACCGATGCCTTCGTCTGCAGGTGACCGGCCACCGCCGCCACCGCGCTGTTGCCGATCAGCCCGCCGATCATGCTGCCGATGCCGGCGATCGGCGAATCGTTGATGACGATCTGCGGTTCCATGTAGTAATCGGCCGCGACACGCTGGCCTTTCTGCTGCTTCGAGCCCGCGCGGTATTCGCCGGAGTTGCGCTGCAGCTGCGTGATGCGCGACAGGCGCGCGTCGCTCTTCTGGTTGCCGATCGACGTGATCACGAAGCAGTTCGACTGCTGCACGGCCAGGCGCAGCAGCGGATCGATGGTCGTCATCTTGGTCGCGCTGCCGAACGGGCCCCACCAGTCGGCATTGCGGCCGTCGTCGACGGCGATCGTGCCGAGCGGCGACGCGCAACGCTGCAGCCCCGAATCGGCACCGGCGCTCGTGCCGCCTGCTGCGGCGCCCGTCACGCCGGCGTTCTGGCCGCCGGGCGTCACCACGCCGCCGCAGCCCGCGACGGAGGCGCAAAGCGCTGCGACCAGCGCACCTTGAGTGAGACGATGGGAAAGGATGGTCTTCATGTCGTTATCGATCGAGTGAGTCGTTGTTCGGCTTATGTGTCCGTGCGAACTTCGTAAGCCCCCCGGGCTTGGCGCGATGATGGTCTCCCCGCTGCCGCCCCGTTGCTTCCAACCCGGTCAGTAGTACCAGTACGTCTGATTCCAGACGCCGTAGTACGGATAGCCCGAGTACCAGTAGCCGTAATAGACGTCACGCCATTGCGTGCGCCATTTCCAGTCTTCTTCGTCTTCCTTCTTGGCCTTGCGCGCGAGCTCGAGCAGCTTCTTCGATTCCTTGTCGCCGCGGCCCGCCGCGATCGACAGCCACTTGTCCGCTTCGCGCGGATCGGAGCCCATTTCCTCGAGACCGAACAGGTAGAAACTGCCGAGCGCCTTCTGCGCCTGCAGGTCGCCGCGCTCGGCTGCGTCGCGCATCCACTTGAGTGCCTGGTAGCTGTCCTGGCGCACGCCGTCGCCACGGAAATAACGCAGGCCGAGGTCGTAGGCGGCCTTCGGCTGGGTCTTCGCGGTTTGCTTGAGCGATACGATGCGCGGATCTTCACGGTCTTCCGAATCGTCCCTTTTTTGATAGGAGACCTGATCTTTAGGGCGATCGGAACAACCGGTGTCGTCGCAGATCCGTACCGTGTTGCTGGTCACGGACGGATCCTGCGCGCAAGCGGCCAGCAGCAACAGCAGCCCCGGTGCGAGTAAACGGCGATGCATTGTTACCTTCCTTGAGTTCTATTGGCGCCGCACTGCTTCGCGCTAACCCACCCCGTGATCGCGTACCGGTTTGCGCGCGGGACGGCGAATTTCATCCGCCAACGCCGACACGCGACCCAAAGCGCTCTCAGGTTCTTGTTTTGCCCTGCAAT
The DNA here is from genome assembly GCF_052952715.1 of Burkholderia sp. YIM B11467. NCBI lineage: Bacteria > Pseudomonadati > Pseudomonadota > Betaproteobacteria > Burkholderiales > Burkholderiaceae > Burkholderia > Burkholderia sp. YIM B11467. The sequence goes on along the minus strand of NZ_JBQVSQ010000001.1, from coordinate 629,608 downwards.
GTCGCTATAAGGTTTGACGCGCGAAAACGGGGCGGGCATCCGCACACTGCCCCGTCATTCGCCCAATTCCGCCGCGGCACCGTCAGGCACTGAATTCCTGTCCGAAAATCCGGATCTTTTAAAGCAACCGACATAAACTGGTATTTTCTAGTTTCAAATGATACATATCGGTCTATCCAAGAGTCAAGGTAACTTGCGAGTTTGTGTGACGGGCCCTGCTGGCCCGGCCGGGAGGCCGGCGGGGAGGGCGGACGTGACCGAGCGGTACGATGCTAGAATTGCTCGTCCCGTGCAGTTGGAAGAATCAAGGAGGAACCGTTCGTGCGAGCCAGCAAACGCCAGTTGGTGGTGGATAAAGCGACCGAGCTGTTCTCGAAGCACGGTTTTCATCCGGTGGGCGTCGACTGGATCATCGACGATTCCCGCGTCGCCCGGATGACGCTGTATCGGCATTTCCCGAGCAAGGACGAACTCATTCGGGAAGTGCTGGTCCAGCGCTACGACCTGATCGTGTCCAGCATCGACACGCAGTTGCTGCACGTCACCGATCCGGTCGAGCGTGTAAAGACGATCTTCGACTGGTACGAAGCCTGGTTCAATACGCCCGAATTTGCCGGGTGCCTGTTCGAGCGCGCGTTGGCCGAATTCGGCACGGCGTATCCGCCCATCTCGGATGTCGCGATCCGGTACCGCCGGAAAATGGTCGAATGGGTCGCCGAATTGCTCGCGGGCCTCGTGTCGCCCGACACGGCAAAACGACTGGCGGCCGTTTACATGATGCTGCTGGATGGTGCGACCGTCGACGCCAGGGCGTTCAACGACGCCGCGTCTGCGGCGCGCGCGTGGCAAGCCGCGAAAGCCCTTCTCGAACAGGCGATGCACGCCGAGGGTGCGATTGCGGACTACGATACGCACCGCGCGTAACGGCGCAATCATCGAACTGATCGTGCCGGTGTACCGCGACAATCCGTTCGATCGGAAAGCGCTTCCGTTTCACTGCTGACCACCTCCTGGCGCAGGGCAAAGGTCTCCGCAAGACTCGCTCTCGAATCTATCAGGATTCCTGAGTCAGATCAGCGTGCCGGCATCAACCACCCAATACGAATTACCCGTCTCTTGAACTGGACAGCGTGCCTGCCAGGTGTCCATCGCTGAACCGAGTGGATGGACACGAGGCGATCAACGCCTTCCGATCTTCGAAATGCTGAAGGCGGTCGGTCCGCTGACCGACTCGATCCCCGGAGCCGGCCGTCGCGCAGCAGGGCATTGACTGCCGGCACCTCGATTCCATGATCGCTGCACGGGATTTACGTGGGTTCGTGCTGTCGGCGGAGCAGCACGCTTTCGAGCCACGCATCGATATCGTGTTGAACGAGATCCTTGTTGTGGTCGTTCAATATTTCATGCCGGTCGCCGGGATAGAACCGGTATGTCAGCGCCAGATGCCCCTGGCGCATGTAACGGGCAATCAGCGCCTGGATCGAAATCGTATGTTCGCCTACCGGATCGTGGGTGCCGGCGATCACCAGAACCGGCAGGTCCACGGGAATTCTCGATTCATGCTCGGGGATCCACAGGTTACGGAAGCCGTCGAGCACGGAGTACAGCATGCTGTTGGAAAACGGCTTGCCGCAGAGTTCGTCGTCCAGAAAGTGCTGTACCTCGGCCGGGTCCGCCGTCATCCATTCGCAGCCGGTCGACGGTTGCCCCTGATGCACGAACGGCGCGTTGAATGCTTGCAGCACTTTGCCGAACAGCATCGCGGGTTGGTTGCCGTCGGCAGAACGCGCTACGACGCCGAGTTGCGCGAGCGTGTCGTCATCAACACCGGGCAATGCGCCCAGCGTGCCGCAAAGTACCGCGCCGGCCAGAAGAGAACCGTGGTTCTGGATGTGCGCTTGCGTGAGTGCGGAGCCCATGCTGTGGCCGAACGCAATCAAGGGCAGGTCGGGAAACTGCGTCCCGATCAGGCGGGATAGCTGGGCGATGTCGCTCGTCATGTCGGCCCACGCCGTGAGCCCGGCTTGCCCCAATGCAGCGGCCCCGGCGGTACGACCATGTCCGCGCAGATCAAGCGCGAAGACGACGTAGTGTCGAGCCGCCAGATAGCGGGCGAGCCGATCGTAGCGGCCGCCATGTTCGCAGATCCCGTGAGTGATCTGCACGGCCCCTCGCGGTGTCTCGTTGGCCGGCGGCGTCCATTTCCGGAAAAAGATCCTGGCGCCATCCACGTCTGACGAGAATGACGATTCTTCGTACCGGCAATCGGGTGATGCGGTCATGTCGGAGACTCCGTTTCACATTTGGGGGGAGAGGCTGTCGAGCGCGTGCATGTCTCGTGTTGTCGGAGCGACCGTGAAATGACGGCCTCGCTCTCGCGAAAACAGGACGGATGGTTCGTCTCGGGCGAGCATATCAGGAACGCGGGCCGGAGAATGGCGAAACCGGAGATTAACGACTGTTGATGGGCAATTGGCATTAGATGCGGGTGTTTTCTGTTGTGATTCGTTGAGTATTTTGTTGGCGAGAGGTTTGCCGATGCGTCAGGCGACGCGCGCCTGTTACGTCGCTTCTCGCGCGATTTTTGAATCGCTGTGTGTCGTGTTCGCACACAGATACGTTGCGATACAAAGCATCCGGACGGTTCGGATATAAAACCGGTGAAGCGTTTCACACGGCGGCGCGGTGCCACGCGCCGCCGCTGCGAACGGCGAACCCTGAGCGCCCGCCCGTGCCGCGGGCCCCTTCCTTAACGATCGACAATGGAGAACGAGTCATGCCTGATACCGTGAACACCCGCCGCCGCCTGATCCTGGGCACGACGCTGGCGAGCCTGAGCCTTGCCGACCTCGGGTTCGGCAACCTGGCGCGCGCGCAGTCGGCGCCCGATACAACGACCGCGAAGGGCGTGGCCGGCGCTGCGTCGCTGGGGACGATCCACCAGATCGACGCGGGCGTGCTCAACGTCGGGTATGCGGATCTCGGGCCGAAGAAGGGCCCCGTCGTGTTCCTGCTGCACGGCTGGCCGTACGACATCTACAGTTATGCGGAAGTCGCGCCGCTGCTCGTCGCGGCCGGTTATCGCGTGATCGTGCCGTACCTGCGCGGCTACGGCTCGACGACGTTCCGCTCGGCCGACACGGTGCGCAACGGGCAGCAGGCCGTGACGGCCGTCGACATCGTCGCGCTGATGGATGCGCTGAAGATCGACCGCGCGGTGTTCGGCGGTTACGACTGGGGTGCGCGCACGGCCGACATCATCGCGGCGCTGTGGCCACAGCGCGTGAAGGCGCTGGTGTCGGTGAGCGGCTACCTGATCGGCAGCCAGGAGGCGAACCGCAAGCCGCTGCCGCCGCAGGCGGAGTTCCAGTGGTGGTATCAGTTCTACTTCACGACCGAGCGCGGCGCGCTCGGCTACGCGGCGAATCGCGACGCGTTCAACAAATTGATCTGGCAGCTTGCTTCGCCGAAGTGGCAGTTCTCCGACGAAACCTACGCGCGCTCGGCCGCGTCGTTCCAGAACCCCGATCATGTGGCCGTCGTGATCCACAACTATCGCTGGCGCCTCGGGCTCGCGAAGGGCGAAGCGCAATACGACGACATCGAGCGGCGTCTCGCCGCCGGGCCGGCGATTACCGTGCCGACGATCACGATGGAAGGCGACGCGAACGGCGCGCCGCATCCGGAACCGGCCGCGTACGCGAAGAAGTTCACGGGCAAGTACCAGCACCGGACGATCACCGGTGGCATCGGCCACAACCTGCCGCAGGAAGCGCCGCAGGCGTTCGCCGATGCGATCCTGCAAGTGGAGCATCTGTGATGCGGGCGGGTGGTGGCATCCTGCGTCGCGGCATGGGCCGCACGCTCGTCGCAGGCGCGCTGCTGGCCGGCACGTTGTCGGCGAGCGGCCCTGCCGCGTTCGCGGAGCAGCCGAATCCCGCTGCTTCGCCGATCTACGGCGTGACGATTCCACCCGGCTACCGGAAGTGGGAAATGGTCGCGCCGGCCGAAGAGGCCGCGCCGCTCGACGAGCTGCGCGTGGTGCTCGGCAACCCTGTCGCGATCCGCGCGCTCGAACAGGCGACGCTGCCGTTCCCCGACGGCACGATCCTCGTGAAGCTCGCGTACAAGCGCAAGCAGTCCGACGAGTTCGCGCCGGCGACGGTGCCCGGCCAGGCGACGACCGTGCAGGTGATGGTGAAGGACTCGCGCCGTTATGCCGCGACGGGCGGCTGGGGTTTCGGGCGCTTCATCAACGGCGTGCCGGCCGACATCGGCCAGCATCAGACGTGCTTTGCGTGTCACCAGGCGCGCGTGAAGAACCACGACTATGTGTTCACGCGGTTGGCGCCATGACGTGATGCGGCATCGCGGGTTCGATGCAACGAAAGGCGTGCCGCGCGAGGCACGCCTTTTTTTCATGGTGCATGGGTGTGGCCGAACGCTTCGAATGGCGACTTTGTATCGCACTGTATCTGCGGCCGTTCCGGAAAAACTGGCATGCAGAAAGCACCGGTTTCGGAAACATGCCGGATACGTGAGCGGGTTCTACTGTCGACATGCAGCAAACATTCGATGCCAGACGTTTTTATCGGATGCCAAGTGATCGACACCTCAACTTTCGTCAAGGAGCATGCTCATGAAAACCGCCCGTATCCTCGCCGTTGCCGTCCTCGCCGCCATCCCCGCATTGTCGTTCGCCGATACCGGCCACGGCCTGACGCGCGCCGACGTGCGCGCCGAACTGGTCCGGCTGGAGCAGGCCGGCTACAACCCGGCACGTAGCGAACCGCATTACCCGGACGACGTCATCGCCGCCACACAGCGGGTTGCGCGTTCCGACCAGAACGGCCCGTCGAAGTCGCAAGGCGACAACGTGGCCGATGCTTCGGCAGCGGCCAGCCATCGCGACTCGGCACGTGCGCGTTCCTCGCAGAACGCCGCCGACGACCTGTACGCGCATTCGTGATGCGCTGCTGCGCCTGCCGCATGGGCGGGCGCAGCAGCCGCAGCAGCATGTTCAAACAACACAACAGAGCAAGGAGCAAAACGATGGCCGGTTCGATGAAACGGGTTCTGGTATCCGCCGCAGTGATCGGTGGATTGTTCGGTGCGGTTGCGGTGCAGGCCGCGCCGAAGGATGACCTGAAGGGCACGAATGTCGTGCTCGTGCATGGCGCGTTCGCCGACGGGTCGAGCTGGAACCGCGTGATTCCGCTGCTCGAGGCGCGCGGGCTGCATGTGGTGTCGGTGCAGAATCCGCTGAGCTCGCTCGCCGACGATGCGGCTGCAACGAAGCGCACGATCGACGAGCAGAAGGGGCCGGTCGTGCTGGTCGGTCATTCGTGGGCCGGTGTCGTGATCAGCGACGCGGGCAACGACGACAAGGTGAAGTCGCTCGTCTATGTCGCGGCGTTCGCGCCCGACGATGGCCAGTCGATCGCCGACGTCACGCAGGGGCTGCCGGCGCCCGCATGGGCCGGCGAGCTGCGCAAGGATGCGGGCGGGTTCACGCGGCTGTCGGACAAGGCGATCGCGCAGGATTTCGCGCCGGACCTGCCGCCCGCGCAACAGCGCATCGTCGCGGCGACCCAGGGGCCGTGGTACGGTGGTTGCATTTCTGAGAAGGTCTCGCAGGCCGCGTGGCATGCGAAACCGTCGTCGTTCGTCGTCGCGACGCAGGACCGGATGATCGATCCGAAGCTGCAGGAAACGATGGCGAAGCGGATCGGCGCAACGGTCACGCGCGTGAACGGCAGCCATGTCGCGATGCTGAGCCAGCCGAAGGCCGTGGCCGACGCGATCATCGCCGCCGCGGAACGCGCAAAGCAGGATACGCAGTAAGCGGATGCCGCGCCGCCGTCGTGCGGCGATGTCGACCGGCCGGCGCGGCACCCGATCGTCATTGACGACAGCTCGTCGGACCCGCGCCGGCGGGGGCTTCCGGATCGCCGCAGTACAGCAGGTGATAGTGCTGCGGATCGCTATAGAGTGCGTGGAAACCCGTTTCGACAAACACGGACACCAGGTTCCCGATCACGAGGGCCGCGAACAACCCGACCGCGAGCTTGACGAACGGCGACCGCCCGGTTTCGCCGGACCGCGCCACGCCGACGTGAATCGACTGCAGACGCGTCTGGAACGCAAGCATCAGCACGCAATAGATGATGCTTGCGGTCAGTGCGACATAGGATGCGGTGTACATGTGCATGCCCAGAATCGCACCGCCATAGGGCGGGGTGCCGGGCAACACGTGCAGGAACATCTGCATCAACCCGATCAGGCTGCCGACCAGCGCACCGACTGCGCTCAACGCGTAATTGGCGGGAGAAGGATTGCGGCCCCACACGTTCAACAGCAGTCCCGCGCCGAGCAGCATGAATGCAACCCGCTGGAGATTGCAGAGCGAGCACGGCAGTTCACCGTGCGCCAGCTGGAAATAGAACGCGACGAGCAGTACCGCATTGACGCTGTACAGCGCCAACAAATCGATCAGGCGATTGGCTTTCATTTTTTTGACCTCTTACCAGGAGCCGTAGGTGGCGAACTGCGGAATGTGATGCGATCCGTGATGAATGGCCCATACCGCGACCAGTAGCGTGGTCAGCCACCACGTCGCGCCAGCGGCCCTGTCGCGTCCCAGCAAGGACAGCAGGAGCGCAACGGTGGCGGACAGGAATGGAATGAATCCGATGAACATGATCGACCTCGATTAATTGGAAACTGTCGCCAGGCAAGGCGCATGAAACAGGCTGCCGTGCACCATCCCGCGGCATGTGCGCGCGATCACCATGGCCCACAAGCCGCCGAGCAACACGGCGAGCAACGTGCCGAATACGGCGAACCCCTCAAAACCCGTCGCGTGGTACAGGCTCAGCGACGCGGCGGTATAAACCCCCAGCGGAAACGTGAAACCCCACCAGCCGAGATTGAACGGCAGTCCTTCGCGGCAGTAGCGCATCGTGAAGAGCACGGCGCACGCGAGCCACCAGAGACCGGCGCTCCAGAGCAGAAGGCCGCCGACAATGCCGAAGTCCCGTGCTAGCACCGCCACGCTGGCCAACGGCGTACCGGCGAACGCAACCGGTGCCGCCTGACCGAGCGTCAGAAGACCGAGCGCGCCGGTACCGATCGGGCCGAGCGTTAACCAGCTCGACGGACCGAGGTCGCGGTGCGGCAACTTGTGGATGACGAGCCGGAAGAACACGAGCGTCAGAATCGCGAACGCGAGCGGCACCGAGATGGCCCACAGCACGTACCCCGCGCCGATCAGCAGGCGGGCCTGCGACCCAACGAAATGCGGCGCGAGGGTGGCCGCGCTCGACGCCGCCACTTCCGGTGCGACGATCGGCAGCAGCAGGACCGCGGTCAGGCGTTCGAACGTGTGTCCCTGCTCGGTGAACATCAAGAACGGCACGCCGATCGCGACGACGACCGACAGCAGCGCGTCGAAACACCACAACGCGTACGCGAGCGCATTGGCCTCGGCGTGCCCGCCCGTGAACAGGACGATGCCGTTGATGATCGGCACGAGGCCCATCGGCACCGCGCCGAGAAACATCGACTGGACCGGATGGTGCAGCAGCGGCCGAATCGTTTCCGGGAACCGGATCGCCCGGGCAGTCAACATCGCGGCGAAGGCGAGATACAGCACGATGTCGATGGCCCACAACGCCGATGCCAGTGCCCGCTGCCCGCTGAAGTGCAGCGGTAGTCCGGCGAGCACCAGCGACACGATGCCGTTTCCCATCGTCATCGCGAACCAGTTGGGCGTGAATTGCCGGATTCTGTCGGACAGGCCACGCGGCGCGCCGATGGTCGAGTTGGTCTTGGTCATTTGATTCTCCGTGTCGAAGAACTGCATGACTGGATTCTAGGGAGCGGCTTTGTATAATAAAAATACATCGTTTAGATGCTTCCTATATCACGATCATATACATCGATGAACTTCACTCACTTGGCCGCGTTTCACGCGGTTGTCGAAACCGGCAGCGTGACGGCGGCCTCCGAAAGACTGCACGTCAGCCAGCCCGCGCTCACACGCGAGATTCGGGAGCTTGAGGAACGGCTGGGCGTGACGCTGTTCGACCGCATGCCGCGCGGCATGCGGCCCACGGAAGCGGGCCGACTCCTCGCCGAATATGCCGCCCAGATTTTTTCGCTGGCCGATGTTGCCGAGGCGGCGGTCGGCGAGTTCGCCGGCCTCACGAGAGGTCAGCTCGGCATCGGTTCGAGCCGGACCATCGGCGTGTATCTGCTGCCGGCCGTGCTGGACGCATTCCGCACACGCTATCCGGGCATCACGGTCGATCTCCGGATTTCGAACAGCGAGAACATCGAAAACGCCGTCCTCGCGAACGAGCGCCAGATCGGCATGATCGAAGGGCCTTACGACAACACCGCATTCGATGCAGCCGTCATTGGCCGGGACGCACTGATCGCGGTAGCCGCGCCGACGCATCCGCTGGCGCGCAAACGTCAATTGACCGCCGATGCAATCGGAACAGCGGAGCTGGTCATGCGTGAACCCGGTTCGGGAACGCGAACGGTCGTCGAGCAGGCCTATGCGCAGCGAGGGTTGACGTTGGCGCCGAAGCTGTCGGTTGGCAGCGCCGAGGCGATCAAGCAACTGGTGAGGCTCGGCAATGCGATCGCCTGGGTCTCGCGTAGCACCGTCACCGAAGAACTCTCGTCCGGTGCGCTGGTACAACTGCCCGTCAAGGACCTCAAGATCGAGCGCAATCTCTGCATGATCTGGCGCAAGGGCGGCAGCTTGAGCCCGAGCGCGCAAGCGTTTCGCGAACTCGCCACGGACGTGTTCAAGCGTTCGCGGTGACGTGGACGGCAGTGCCCGAGTCGAGTCGCCGCATCTGCAGCGTTCCGGCTCGGGATGTCGCAGCGCGGATCGCCCGCGCTGCCCGTCAACGACCGGCCTGGACCGCGCCATGCTGCTGCGCGGCGGCCTGAGCCGCGACCCTCGCTTCGGCGGCCTGGATGTAGTCCGGATAGTGCGGATCGTCGCCCGCCGCGGGCTGGTAACCCGCCTGCTCGAGGCGCACGAGGTCGGCAATGACTTCGGCACGGGTCAAGGGCGCCGAAGTCGTATTCGCGAAGCTTGCGGTGGCGCTGGTCAGCGCGGCAGCAGCCAGTGCGAAACAAATGAGCGATTTCATATTCTTCTCCTGAAAGCGTAAAAAATGGACGCGCGCTGATACGGGCGCCGCGGTCGCAGGCAGAGCGATCGTCACGAATGAAATGCCGACGGAAAGCCGGTTTTTCATATTGGTATCCTTAATAAAGCAACGCGGAAAACGAACTGAATCGAATCCGTCTCGTTCGAGCGCGGAGATCAGACCATGCACGCGTCGATCGCTTCGCCTGTCTGGAACCCCGTCAATCGTGTCGGCGGGGCAATGTCGATATCTTGGGCCGAGACGCTATAGATGAAAAATATATCGTTGGTATCGACTTGATGCGTTCTTGATATATGAGCGCTGACGCGGGCCGTACCGTCGCTTCCATGCAGGTTCGCCGTAGCGACGAACTGCATCAATCCGCCCGATAGCGCACAACCGCGATAGCAATTCATTCGGCGCTGATTAGGAAATGAATTTTTATTGGTTCTGCCTGCCCGGCCGCACTCGCATAGTGGGGCTGACGGCTATAGACAGCACGCAAGCTGCAACGGCCGCATTCCCGGTGTTTTTGTTCATACGAATCCACGAAAACAAGGAAGTGTCATGACGGTTGCATTGGAAGCACGAACCGCTGCGCAGCAGGCGCTCGAAGACGCCCGCGCGGCGGCCGCATTGGCCGGCACGCCCTACGCGGGCGGTGTGGCGCCGGAAGCCGCGTGGGCGCTGTTCTCGGCGGGCGACGCGCTGCTGGTGGATGTGCGCACGGCCGAAGAACGGAAATTCGTCGGCCACGTACCGGCGTCGCTGCATGTGCCGTGGGCGACCGGCACGAGCCTGACGCGCAACCCGCGCTTCGTCCGCGAACTGGAAGCGAAGACCGGCAAGGACGCGGTGGTGCTGTTGTTGTGCCGCAGCGGCAACCGGTCCGCGCAGGCGGCCGAGGCCGCGGCGAAGGGCGGCTTCACGCAGGTATTCAACGTGCTCGAAGGGTTCGAGGGCGACCTCGACGAGCGGCAGCATCGCGGCGGCAGCAACGGCTGGCGCTTCCGCGGCCTGCCGTGGGCGCAGGACTGATTCACGGCCGAAACGGGAGAAGGCATCATGGCCGCATTCGAAATCGACGACATCGTTCAGTCGCTGCAAACCGTGCGCCGCGCGTGGCGCGAGAAGCAGCGTCGCTCGCTCGAACCGGGCGGGCGCGACCTGCCGGCGCGCGAGGCGCTCGCGCAGATCATCGGCGCGCTGAAAGGCGTGCTGTTCCCGATGCGGCTCGGGCCGCCCGACCTGCGCCAGGAGAGCGAGAACTTCCACGTGGCCCATGCGCTCGACGCGGCGCTGAACGCGCTGCTCGCGCAGGTGACGCTCGAGTTGCGCTATGCGGCGCGCCAGCGCAACGCCGACGGCACGATCGATCCGGTCGGCGATACCGCGTCGGCGGCCGTGCAGGCGTTCGCCGCGCGGCTGCCCGAGATTCGCCGGCTGCTCGACAGCGACGTGCTCGCCGCTTTCCACGGCGATCCGGCGGCCGGCAGTGTCGACGAGGTGCTGCTGTGCTACCCGGGCATCCTCGCGATGATCCACCACCGGCTCGCGCATGAGCTGTACCGGCTCGGCCTGCCGCTGCTCGCGCGGATCATCGCCGAGCAGGCGCACGCGGAAACGGGCATCGACATTCATCCGGGCGCGCGTATCGGCGCGGGTTTCTTCATCGACCACGGCACGGGTGTCGTGATCGGCGAAACGGCGATCATCGGCGAGCGCGTGCGCGTGTATCAGGCCGTCACGCTCGGCGCGAAGCGTTTCCCGCGCGATGCGGCCGGCCATCTGGAGAAAGGGCTCGCGCGCCATCCGATCGTCGAGGACGACGTGGTGATCTATGCGGGCGCAACGATACTCGGCCGCGTGACGATCGGGCGCGGCGCGGTGATCGGCGGCAACGTGTGGCTCACGCAGGACGTGGCGGCCGGCGCGAACGTCACGCAGGCCGTGCTGCGCAGCGAAGCGAACGCCGCGCCGCGCGCGGCGGCACCGGTCGCATAGGGCACGCCATGAGCGACCTCATCCATCACTTCGGCGCCAACGTGCGCAAGCTGCGCGAAGCGCGCACGTGGTCGCAGGAGCAGCTCGCCGAGCACGCGGGGCTGAACCGTTCGTATGTCGGCGAGATCGAGCGCGGCGAGGCGATCGCGTCGATCGTCACGGCCGACAAGATCGCGCGTGCGTTCGACGTGTCGATCTCGACGCTGCTGCCCAGTGCGTACGTCACCTGAGGCCGCCTCGTTACGTTTCCCTTTCGGTTGTGCGCGACCTGACGGCTATAGCATGTTGAGCCGGCAGGTGCGCGCTTCCGATAATCACCCCGCGTCATAAGCAATCCCGTTTTTCATCTTAAGAACCCGGAGCCACACATGTCGACCGTTGCAAGCGGCACGGCCGCGCTGAGCGATCACGCCGCCCGCCAACTAGCGAACGCTACCAAGACCGTCCCCCAGCTTTCCACGATCACGCCGCGCTGGCTGACCCACCTGCTGCAATGGGTGCCGGTCGAGGCCGGCATCTATCGGCTGAACCAGGTGAAGAACCCGGAAGCCGTGCGCGCCGCCTGCACGCAGCTCGAGGACGAAAGCGTGCTGCCGCAGACCTTCGTGCCTTACGAGGAGCAACCGCGCGAATACTTCCTGAATGCGGTGAGCACGGTGCTCGACGTGCATACGCGGATCTCCGATCTTTACAGCAGTCCTCACGACCAGATCAAGGAGCAGCTGCGCCTGACGATCGAGACGATCAAGGAGCTGCAGGAAAGCCAGCTGATCAACAACCCCGACTACGGGTTGCTGGCCAACGTGACCGACGAACAGCGAATCTTCCCGCTGACGGGCGCGCCGACGCCGGACGATCTCGACGAGCTGCTGACGAAGGTGTGGAAGGAACCCGCGTTTTTCCTCACGCACCCGCTCGCGATCGCCGCGTTCGGCCGCGAATGCACGCGGCGCGGCGTACCGCCGCCGACGGTCAGCCTGTTCGGTTCGCAGTTCCTCACGTGGCGCGGCATTCCGCTGATTCCGTCGGACAAGGTGCCGGTCGCGGACGGCAAGACCAAGATCCTGCTGCTGCGCGTCGGCGACAAGCGGCAGGGCGTCGTCGGCCTGTATCAGCCGGGCGTCGCGGGCGAGCAGGGGCCGGGCCTGTCGGTGCGTTTCATGGGGATCAACAACCAGGCGATCGCGTCGTACCTGATCTCGCTGTATTGCTCGCTTGCGGTCCATTCGCCGGATGCGCTGGCTGTCCTCGATGACGTCGAAATCGCCAAGTTCCATGACTATCCCGACACCTACCGTTAATCCCGGCCTGGCCGGCGGCGACGCGCTCGCGCTGCCGCACGCGCCGTTGCCGGCCGGGTTGCCCGACCCCGCGACGCTCGCGCGACTCGCATCCGAGTTCTTCGCGACACCGCCCGGGCAAGCCACGGCGCCCGGGCTGTCGGCGGGCAGCGGCGCGGTCGGCGGCGTGCCGTCGGCGCTGCCGGCTGCCGCGCCGATCCTTGCGTCGGTGAGCAACCCGGCGCCCGCCGGCTCGCCGCTCGCGGGGCCGGGCGGCACGGGCACCGGCGTGCCGGGCCTCGCACTGCCGCAGGGCAAGGCGGCCGGCACGAACCTCGCGCCGTCCGCGCCGACGCACGTGCTGTCGCTCGGCAATCGCGTGCCCGCGCTCGCGCCGCATGCGGCCGCGCAGAACGGGCTGCCCGACAACGTCGTGTCGATCGCACCCGCGCTCGAACCGCGCATCGGTGGCGCGGCGCTTGGCGTGCCGCAGGTGAATGCGGCCGCGTCGGAAGGTGCCGTGAAGCCGTCGCCGTACTACTTCACCGACGGTTCGCTGCAGGGCTGGCAGGCCACGCCGCAGGACATCGTCGTGCCGTCGAACGGCCTCGCGTCACCGGAAGCATTCGGGTTGCCGGGCGACGCTGCGCTGCGCGACCTGCTCGCCGTGCATCGTGACGCGCCGGTTTCGCGCGCATCGGGCGTGGACGTGCCGCGTTATTTCATCGACGATGCGCACGCGGTCGAGCCGCAACGCAACCTGCATCGTGGCGCGCACCCGCCGTTCGACGTGAACGCGATCCGCCGCGATTTCCCGATCCTGCAGGAGCGCGTGAACGGCAAACAGCTCGTGTGGTTCGACAACGCGGCGACCACTCACAAGCCGCAGGCCGTGATCGATCGCCTCGCGTATTTCTATGCGCACGAGAACTCGAACATCCACCGTGCCGCGCATGCGCTGGCCGGCCGCGCGACGGATGCTTACGAGCATGCGCGGGAAACGGTGCAGCGCTTCATCGGCGCAGCGTCGCCGGACGAGATCGTGTTCGTGCGCGGCACGACCGAGGCGATCAACCTGATCGCGAAGACGTGGGGTGTGCAGAACGTCGGCGAAGGCGACGAGATCATCGTGTCGCATCTCGAGCATCACGCGAACATCGTGCCGTGGCAGCAGCTTGCCGCGCAGAAGGGCGCGACGCTGCGCGTGATTCCGATCGACGATTCGGGGCAGGTGCTGCTCGACGAATACCGGAAGCTGCTCAACGACCGCACGAAGATCGTGTCCGTCACGCAGGTGTCGAACGCGCTCGGCACGGTCGTGCCGGTGAAGGAGATCGTCGAGCTCGCGCATCGCGCGGGCGCGAAGGCGCTGGTCGACGGTGCGCAGTCGATCTCGCACATGCGCGTCGACGTGCAGGCGCTCGATGCGGATTTCTTCGTGTTCTCCGGGCACAAGATCTACGGGCCGACCGGCATCGGCGTTGTGTACGGCAAGCGCGCGATCCTCGACGACATGCCGCCATGGCAAGGCGGCGGCAACATGATCGCGGACGTGACGTTCGAGCGCACGGTATTCCAGCCGCCGCCGAACCGGTTCGAGGCCGGCACCGGCAACATCGCGGATGCGGTCGGGCTCGGCGCGGCGCTCGACTACGTGAGCCGCGTCGGCATCGAGAACATCGCGCGTTACGAGCACGACCTGCTCGCGTATGCGACGAGCGTGCTCGCGCCGGTGCCGGGTGTGCGGCTCGTCGGCACCGCGCGCGACAAGGCGAGCGTGCTGTCGTTCGTGCTGAAGGGCTATGAGACCGAGGAAGTCGGGCAGGCGCTGAACGAAGAGGGCATCGCTGTGCGCTCGGGGCATCACTGCGCGCAGCCGATCCTGCGGCGTTTCGGGCTCGAGGCAACGGTGCGGCCGTCGCTCGCGTTCTACAACACGTGTGACGAGGTCGATGCGCTCGTTCGTGTGGTGCGGCGTCTCGCAACACGGCGTTGACGCTGCGCGCTTGCGGCGGCCCTCACGGGCTGCCGCAAGCGCTTTCTCGCTACCCGGTCAGAAACGCACGACCTGCTTCTGCTCGACCGTGAAGCCGTCGCGCAGCACGCACGCGGAATCGGCGAAGTAGCGGCGGGTTTCCGACAGCAGGTCGGTGTTGCCGCGACGGCAGAACACCACACCCGACCCTTCTTCCGTCAGCAGTTCGTCGATCAGCGATTCCGGTTGCCCGATATCGGCGAGATGGACGTTTTGCACGCCGTGCGCGAGTGCATCGAGCGCTTCCCGCACGCAGGGCGCCGCATCGGCGGCCGGATGCTCGGTGAGCCATTGCTCGAGTTCCGTGATGCCGTACAGCCCCGCGAGTTCGCCGAGTTCGCGCAGCAGTGCGCTGTCGACCATCATCACCAGCGTCACCGCGCCGGTGCGCTGTGCGAAGAGGCTGCCGAGCTGGTCCGGACGCAGCAGGCGATCCTCACCGGCGTCATCCGGCGCGACGGGCATCACCACGGGCACCAGCCCGTTCGCGAGAAACGCGTTCAACGCGGTGCCGTCGAATTGCGCGACCGGGTTCGTGTTCGTCCGGTCGGAATCAGCGCTGGCCACCAGCAGGCCGCCGTCGTGACCGTCGATGCCGATCGCCTTGACGCCGTGGCTGCCGATCAGGCGAACGAGTTCGTGGTTGACCTCGGCCATTGCGGCGCACGCGGCCTGGACGGACTGCGTGCCGGGCGCGGACGGTCTGCCCTGGACGACGACCGGACGAACGCCGGTGAGCGCGAGCAGCGCGACATCCTGCGCGAACGCCTGGCGAAAACGCGCATCGCGCGCGGCGCCGTCATCGACGATGACGACGGTCTGCCCGTGCAGGGCCTGCATGAACGGCAGCGAGCGAGCCAGTCCGGCCACGCGCCGTGATGAAAGGGTGGGACTTTCAGGGTCTGGGAACATGAGATGTCGAAAGAATGAAGGGAGTGCCTGTCGCCGCACGGTGCGGCGTCAGTGCGTGCGTTGCATGAGCCGGTGAATCTCGTCGGGCGTCAGCGCGTCGCGCGACGCCTGCCGGAACGCGCGATCGCTGAAACACCGCGCCGCGTCGGCGAGCAGTTCGAGGTGCGCGCGGTCGTCCTCTTTCGGCAGGACCAGCACGATGAATTCGCGCACGGGCTTGCGGTCCGGCGCGTTGAACGTGAACGGGTACAGTGCGCGAACGAACAGCGCGACGGCCGAGCCGAGTCCGTCGACCCGTGCATGCGGAATCGCGACGCCCTGGCCGAGGCCGGTCGAGCCGAGCTGTTCGCGTTTCGTCAGCTCGGTCCTGATCCGTTCCGCGGAAACCCCGCTGCTGCGCGCGATGTAGCGCGCGGCGAGGTCGAACAACTGGATCGCGCTCTCGACCGGCACGTCGAGCAGGATGTTGTCCGGCGGACACGAGTCGGCCAGCCGGGTCGCGAGCGGCATGCCGCCGCGCCGGTGGGGAAGGTCGGGTTGGCCGCCGACGGCGGCCTGCTGCGTTTGCATGCGGATCTCTCCGTGTCGGGATGACAGGGAAATCCTAGACAAAACCGCGTAAAGACGGTGTCAGATACGCGGGGGGCCGGCATTAAAATTGTGTATCGATCTGCGAACATCTTCAGGTGCCCGACAGCACGAATGGCAGCGTCGTCAGCAGAAAGATCGAGATGCCGACGACCGGCGCGCCGAACGCGATCGCCGCGAACGCCACCGCGGCGCTGGTCAGCACGAGGGTTCTCGACACCCGGCGGTGCCGGTCGTGTGCCGTCACCCTGTCTTCGCGGATGGCATCGGCCCGCGCGCCGATCACGTGTTTCCAGAACGTCAAGCCAAGCATGATTGCTCCTGTATGAAAGACGACCGAGACGGGGCGCGCGATGCGCCGTGCATGCGTATCAGCAACGCTTCAGCTTGAGCACGCGCGAGATCTGCCCGGACGTGAAGCTGCTGTTGCGCACGTAAGGCGCGCAGTCGAGCGGCGCCGTGAGCGATTCGCTGACGACGTACTGGCCGACAAAGCGGAACGCATCCGTTTCCATCTTGATGAACACCGGAATCGCGTCGCGTTGTGCGGCGAGCGTCCTGCCGGCCGCGCGTGCGGACGCGCTGCCGTCGCAGAGGATCACGTCGGGTGCGTGCGGGTTGAGGTCCGTGCGCAGGCAGGCGGCGACAACCTTGCCGTTCTTCGTCGGCAGGAACGCCTGTTTGCTGCCGCCGCATGCGGTGTGGATGAATTCGCGCGTGTATTGCTTGTCGATCTCGAACATGACCGGACTCCCGTATCGGAAATTTCCGTGAATGAATTCAGGTATACAAAGTAATTGGACCGGTTCGGCATGCCGGATTCGGGCATGCGATCGGTCATCGCCGGTAAGGCGGATCGATGGCGCGTCGTTGCACGGATGTGCCGCATGCAGTCGCTTGAGCGCACGATGCGCGATTACCGCATCGACGTCGTGTTCAAGCGTGCGCGGGAAAAACTACGGCGCGCACCGCCCGCCTGTCGGCAGGACGGTGGCTCGGGAAAAGGAGACGCAGGCGTCCTGCCTGTCAGGCAGAAAAGCAACTCGGAGGGCGAGGACTTCGGATGCGCATGATGCGTGCTCGGTGAGGGATAGCGAACACATTCTAGTGAACGCACGCGCGGCCGCAAGTAAAAAGGTCGTAAAGGTTGCGGCAGCGTTATCAACTTGTGAAACGACTGATGACACCGGATGAATCGATGCAACGATACGCCGCTGAAGCGTGTGCCCGACCGACGCGATTCGCTTGCATGCCAAGCCGGACGGACGGTTCGCATGGTCCAACGAAAAAACGCGTGACGACTGCCGTCGCCACGCGTTGCACGTTTCCACAAGGCCGCGCGCATACCGGCGAACCGGCGCGCGGCGCTGCGTCAGAAATCGAAACCCGGCCCACCCGCACCCGGCCCGCCCGGCCCCGCGACCGGCGCCGTATCCTTCGGCGCTTCGAACACGGTCGCATCGGTCGTCAGCAGCAGCCCGGCCACCGACGCCGCGTTCTGCAGCGCCGTGCGCGTGACCTTGGTCGGATCGAGCACGCCCGATTCGACGAGGTCACCGTACTCGCCGGTCTGCGCGTTGTACCCGAAGTTGCCCGAGCTTTCCGCGACCTTCGCGACGACGACACTCGCTTCCTCGCCCGCGTTCGTGACGATCTGGCGCAGCGGTTCCTCGAGCGCGCGCAGCACGATCTTGATGCCCGCGTCCTGGTCGGCGTTCACGCCCTTCAGTTCGCGGATCGCCTGCCGCACGCGGATCAGCGCGACACCGCCACCCGGCACGATGCCTTCCTCGACGGCCGCGCGCGTTGCGTGCAGCGCGTCGTCGACGCGATCCTTCTTTTCCTTCACCTCGATCTCGGTCGCACCGCCGACCTTGATCACCGCGACGCCGCCCGCGAGCTTCGCGACGCGTTCCTGCAGTTTTTCGCGATCGTAGTCGGACGTCGCTTCCTCGATCTGCACGCGGATCTGCTTCACGCGCGCTTCGATGTTCTTCGCATCGCCCGCGCCGTCGATCACGGTCGTGTTCTCCTTGCCAACCTCGATGCGCTTCGCCTGGCCGAGTTCGGCGAGCGTCGCCTTCTCGAGCGTCAGCCCCGTTTCCTCGGCGATGACCTGCCCGCCGGTGAGGATCGCGATGTCTTCGAGCAGCGCCTTGCGGCGATCGCCGAAGCCCGGCGCCTTGACGGCAACCGTCTTCAGGATCCCGCGGATGTTGTTCACGACGAGCGTCGCGAGCGCTTCGCCCTCGACATCCTCCGCGATGATCAGCAGCGGCCGGCCCGACTTCGCGACCTGTTCGAGCACCGGCAGCAGGTCGCGGATGTTCGAGATCTTCTTGTCGTGCAGCAGGATGTACGGGTTCTCGATTTCGGCGATCTGCTTGTCGGGATTGTTGATGAAGTACGGCGACAGGTAGCCGCGATCGAACTGCAGCCCCTCGACGACGTCGAGCTCGTCGGCGAGCGACTTGCCGTCCTCGACGGTGATCACGCCTTCCTTGCCGACGCGGTCGATCGCTTCGGCGATGCGCTGGCCGATCGACTCCTCGCCGTTCGCGGAGATCGTCGCGACCTGCGCGATTTCCTTGCTCGTGGTGGTCGGCTTGCTGATCTTCTTCAGTTCTTCGACGGCCGCCGCGACGGCCTTGTCGATGCCGCGCTTCAGGTCGAGCGGGTTGAGCCCGGCCGCGACGTATTTCTGGCCTTCGCGTACGATCGCCTGTGCGAGCACGGTGGCCGTGGTCGTACCGTCGCCGGCTGCGTCGCTGGTGCGCGACGCGACTTCCTTCACGAGCTGTGCGCCGATGTTCTGCAGCTTGTCCGCGAGTTCGATTTCCTTCGCGACCGACACGCCGTCCTTCGTGACGACCGGCGCGCCGAAGCTGCGTTCGAGCACGACGTTGCGGCCCTTCGGCCCGAGCGTAACCTTCACCGCGTTCGCGAGAATGTTCACGCCTTCGGTCAGCTTCGAACGTGCGACGTCGCTGAAAATGATTTCCTTGGCTGCCATGATTGCGCTCCGTTATTGATTGACGACCGCGACGATGTCTTCCTCGCGCAGCACGAGGAACTCATTGCCGTCCACCTTGACGGCCTGACCCGCGTACTTGCCGAACAGCACGCGCTCGCCGACCTGCAGGTCGAGCACGATGCGCTGGCCGTCCGCGTCCTTGCGGCCGGGGCCGACGGCGATCACTTCGCCCTGGTCGGGCTTCTCCGCGGCGCTGTCGGGGATCACGATGCCCGACGCGGTGGTGGTTTCCTGGTCGAGTCGTTTGACGATGACGCGGTCGTGCAAGGGGCGTAGGCTCATCTCTTCGTCCTGTCCTGTTCTGTCGAAATTGGCTGGCACTCTTCATCAGAGAGTGCTGACGAGTATAGAAACGAGCCGCGGCGCGATCCAATAACGGATTCGGAAATGCATTTGCGCGGATGCGCTATGGACGGGAGACGAGCGGGGCCGCCGTCAGATCAGCAGCGATACCGTCCTGAACAGCGCGAGATCTTCCTTGCGCGCCGATCGCGCATGGCGGCGGATCACGTGCAGCAGGCAATCGATGAAGCAGCGTGCCGCGTCGCTCAGCGTGCTGCTGCGACGTGTGACGATGCCGAGGTCGCGCGGCTCGAACGTCTCCTTCAACTGCAACGCACGCATCCGGTCGCCGAACGGCGGCACGGCGGCGAGAATCGTCGGGCACCACGTGCACATGTCGGCCTGCTCGAGCATCGTCTGCAGCATTGCGACCGATTGCGCGCGCACGATGCGCCGCTCGTCGATCTGCGCGCCGTGGCGCGTGAACAGGTAATCGACGAGTGCAGCCTGCCCGTCGGCCGCGAAATTCAGCACCCAGTCCCGGTCGAGCAGGTCGTGGATCGACCGCACGCGTTCGCACGGATGGCCGGCCCGCACCATGACCGAGGTGTCGTAGCGCAGCATCGGCTCGAACGCGAATTCCTGCGTGCCGCCCGGCTGGACATGGCCGAGCGCGAAGTCCATGCTGCCGTCGCGCAACAGCGGCTGGGCGACGGCCATCAGCGCTTCGTAGAGTTCGAGGCGTACGTCGGGCATCTGCTCGCGAAACCGCAGCACGGCTTCCGCGAGGAACGTCACCGTGAGCCACGGCGTCACGCCGATGCTCAGCCGGCCCTCGACGCGGCCGCGCATGCGTTCGAGGTCGCTTTGCGCATGTTCGAGCTGCTTCAGCACGAGTTTCGCGTGCGTGAGCAGCGTCTTGCCGTATTCGGTGAAGCCGATGCCTTCCGGCGCGCGCACGAGCAGCGGCAGCCGCTCGCTCGCTTCCAGCTCGCGCAGCGCGCGCGTGACGGCCGCCTGCGACAACCCGAGCAAGCGCGCCGCGCCGCGGATGCTCCCGGCCTCCGCGCTCGCGACGAGCGCCTGCAACTGATGCAGCTTCATCGTGCTCATGGTGCGATACCCGACAACGAAAGGTTGTCATCATAACGAAACCGCGGCTGTTCGCCGGGATTTTCGCTGCATACGATTCGGCCAGGCTCGGTCATCCGGGCGATCGACCAGCAGAACGTATCGAGGAGAATCGGGGTTGGACCACGAACACATTCCACCGGAAATGGCGGCCATCGAGGCGGAGATGATTGCGCTGCGCCACCGGCTGCACGCGCATCCCGAACTCGGCTTCGAGGAACACGCAACCAGCGAACTCGTGGCCGATTGCCTGACAACGTGGGGTTATCGGGTGACGCGCGGGCTCGGCGGCACGGGCGTGGTCGGCACACTGACGCGCGGCACCGGGAAACGGCTCGGGCTGCGCGCGGACATGGACGCGCTGCCGATTCGCGAGACCACCGGGCTGCCGCATGCGAGCCGGCGCGATGGCGTGATGCACGCGTGCGGCCACGATGGTCATACGGCGATGCTGCTGGCGGCGGCACGCTGCCTGACGGAACGCGCGCGCTTCGCGGGCACGCTGAACGTGATTTTCCAGCCGGCCGAAGAAGGGCTCGGCGGTGCGAAGCGAATGATCGACGACGGCCTGTTCGCGCAGTTCCCGTGCGATGCGGTGTTCGCGATGCATAACGTGCCGGGCCTGCCGGCCGGCGTGCTCGGTTTCTGCGACGGCCCGGCGATGGCGTCGGCCGACGAGGTGCGCGTGCGCGTGATCGGGCGCGGCGGGCATGGGGCCGCGCCGCATACGACGATCGATCCGGTGGTGGTGTGTGCGTCGATCGTGATGGCGTTGCAGACGGTGGTGTCGCGCAACGTGAATCCGCAGGAACTGGCGATCGTCTCGGCCGGCTCGATCCATGCGGGCACCGCATCGAACGTGATCCCGCAGCATGCGGAGCTCGAACTCAGCGTGCGCGCGTTGTCGCCGGACGTGCGCGCGCTGCTCGAACGGCGCATCCGCGCGATCGTGCACGGGCAGGCCGCGAGCTACGGCGCGACGGCCGAGATCGACTATCGATATGGCTATCCGGTGCTCGTCAATCATGCGGCGGAAACGGCCTTTGCGCGCGACGTAGCCCGCGAGTGGGGCGGCGACGCGGCGCTGATTCCGCATCTGCGGCCGATCGCGGCGAGCGAGGACTTCGCGTTCATGCTCGAGGTTTGCCCAGGCAGCTACCTGTCGATCGGCAACGGCGACGGCGCGGCCGGATGCGGGCTGCATCACCCGGGCTACGACTTCAACGATGCGTGCCTCTCGACCGGTGCGAGCTACTGGATCGCGCTCGCGGAGCGATACCTCGCATGAAGCGGTTGCACGATTTCAATTCACGAATCACGATTTACACAAGGAGACTGGCAATGAAACAGTGGATGGTGGCGCTCGCGGTGGCGCTGGCGGCAGGGACGGCGCATGCCGGCGACTGGACGGGCAAGGAGATCCGCCTCGCGGTCGATCCGACTTACCCGCCGCTCGAATACAAGCTGCCCGACGGCACGCTGACGGGCTTCGGGATCGACATCACGAACGCGTTGTGCGCGGAACTGCACGCGCGCTGCGTGTGGGTCGAGTCGAGCTTCGACGGGATGATTCCGGGGCTGCTCGCGCGCAAGTTCGACGTGATCGCGTCGTCGATGACGATCACGCCGAAGCGGATGCAGCAGATCGCGTTCACGAACCGGATCTCGAACGCGCCGGCGCGACTGGTCGTGCACAAGGGGTCGCCGCTGCTGCCGAGCGCCGAGTCGCTGAAGGGCAAGCGCGTGGGGGTCGAGCAGGGTTCCGCGCAGGCCGACTATGCGGTCGCGAACTGGCAGCCGGCCGGCGTGCAGGTCGTGTCGTACCAGAACCAGGATCAGGTGTACGCCGATCTCGTGACGGGGCGGCTCGATGCGGCGTTCCAGGCGTCGATCGCGGCCAGCGACGGGTTCCTGAAGAAACCGCAGGGCAAGGACTTCATGTTCGCGGGCGCGCCGATCGACGACGCGAAATACTTCGGGCAAGGCGACGGCCTCGGCTTGCGCAAGCAGGACAACGACCTGCGCGACGCGTTCAACCACGCGCTCGCGACGATTCTCGCGAACGGCACGTACCAGCGGATCAACCGCAAGTATTTCGACTTCGATATCTACGGCGGCAAGTAAGCGGCGGCGCACGCAACGTGCGCAGTCAGCCATAAATAAGGATTACGAATGAACTGGAGATCGATTCTCGTCGCGATTCCGGCGCTGTGCGCAGCGCCCGCGTTCGCACAGAGCAGTGTCACGCTTTACGGCCTTGTCGATGCCGGCATCGACTACACGAACAACGTCGGCGGCCATGGCGCGTGGCAGATGGCAAGCGGCTTCGCACAAGGCAGCCGCTGGGGGCTGAAGGGTACCGAGGACCTGGGCGGCGGTTACAGCGCGCTGTTCCAGATCGAGAGCGGCTTCAACGTGAACAACGGCACGCTCGCGCAGGGCGGCCGCATGTTCGGGCGTCAGGCCTACGTCGGGCTTGGCAGCACGCGCTTCGGCACGCTGACGCTCGGCCGGCAATACGATTCGGTCGTCGACTATCTCGCGCCGACGACCGCGAACGGGAGCTGGGGCGTTTATCCGTTCTCGCACCCGCTCGACAACGACAACACCGGCAACACGTTCCGCGTGAACAACACGGTAAAGTACGCGAGCCCGGATTTCTCCGGTTTCTCGTTTGGCGGCACCTACAGCTTCAGCAACGATACGGGTTTCGCGAACAACCGCGTATGGAGTGTCGGCGCGCAGTACGAGCAGGGCGGCCTGCTCGTCGGCGCGGCGTTCCTGAACGCGGACAACCCCGGCGCGACGTCGGGCGGTGCGATCGCCGGTTCGGGGTCGGTTGGCGCCGACGCGAATTTTGCGTCGGCACGGCTGCGGATCTTCGGGGCGGGCGTCAACTACACCGCAGGGCCCGCGACGGTCGGATTCGCGTACACGAACAGCAACGTCACGCGGCCGACCGCGAACGTCGGTTACCTGTTCGGCGACGAGACGATCGAGCCGGTGACGGGGCCGCTCGCGGGCGGCACGGTGACGGCGATCAAGTATCAGAACTTCGAAGTGAACGGCAAGTACCAGTTCACGCCGGCGTTGTTCGTCGGCGCGCAATACGTGTACACGACGGTGCGCTACGACGCGACGACGGGCGCCGCGAAGCCGAAGATCCATTCGCTCGGGTTGATGGCCGACTACAACCTGTCGAAACGCACGGACGTGTACCTGATGGGCGCGTATCAGCGGATAACCGGCGATGCGACCGGTTCGTCGCTCGATCAGGCGTATGTCCCTGGCGCGGCCGATCTGTCGTCGAACGGGAAGCAACTGATGGTGCATGCGGGGATCCGGCACCGGTTCTGACCGAACCTTGCCGGATGGGCGGCGGCCGGTCGCGCGCGGCCGGCTGACGCGGCGTATGATCACCGCACCACGCATACCCGAGGGCACGCCGTCATGAACAGGAAACTGCAGATCGTGATCGTCATCGGTATCGCGGTGACCGTGCTGAACGTCATCTATCACCTGATCCGCCGATGATGCGCCGGCCCGCCCGCTCCCCCGGCGCGCTCGGGCCGGACGCCCGTCCGGCGATGCAACGCGAGCGCGCATGACCGCGATCGACACCCCGATGGTCAGACAGCCACCCGGCTGGCTGCGCATCGCGCCCGCGCTGTTCCTGCTGCTGTGGGCCAGCGGTTTCGTGTTCCTGAAGCTCGGCCTGCGTTATGCCGATCCGCTCACGTTTCTCGCGCTGCGCTATGCGTGCGTCGTCGCATTGCTCGCTGGCCCGTTCCTGTGGCTGCGCCCCGCGTTGCCGCGCACGCGGCGCGAATGGCGCAACCTCGTTGTCGTCGGCCTGTTGCTGCAGGCCGGTTATTTCGCGTTTACGTACCTGAGCCTGAAGCTCGGCATGTCGGCCGGCGCGGTCGCGCTCGTCACGTCGCAGCAGCCGATTCTCGTCGGGCTGCTCGCACCGATGATCGCCGGCGAGCGCGTCGGCGTGCTGCGCTGGGTCGGGCTCGCGCTCGGCGCCGCGGGCGCGGTGCTGGTGATCCTCGCGCGCTCGTCGGTCGATGTCGCATCGCCGTGGGCGCTGGCGTTCGCGCTGCTCGCGCTCGCGTGCATCACCGGCGGCACGCTGTGGGAAAAGCGCTTCGGCACCGATGTGCATCCGGTCACAGCAAACCTCGTGCAATACACGGTCGGGCTGGCCGTCACCGCGCCGCTCGCGTTCGCGCTCGAACCGATGCACGTGCAATGGACCGCCGGCCTCGCCGGTTCGCTCGCGTACCTCGTGATCTGCAATTCGCTGATCGCGATCTCGCTGCTGCTCGCGATGGTGCAATACGGCGAAGCGTCGCGCGTGTCGGCGCTGTTCTTCCTGATTCCGCCTGCGACCGCGCTGATCGCACTGGTGGCGCTCGGCGAGACGATCGGTGCGCTCGCATGGCCCGGCATGGTGCTCGCGGCGGCCGGCTTGTTTCTGGTGATGCGTTATTGACGCGTGCACCGCATCCGGGCGTAGCGGTTGAACGAAGCGAGTGCCGCCGACCGTACGCGTTTTTCCGGCCCGGTTCACAATGGTCTGGAATGCGACTGCATCGCGACTTCTTCGCTTCCTTCCACAAAGGCACGAATCATGTCATCCCGTACCTGTCTCGTCACCGGCGCGTCGCGCGGCATCGGCTTCGCGGTCAGCACACTTCTGGCGCAGCGCGGCCATCGCGTCATCGGTCTCGCGCGACATGCGCAGGGCATCGATTTCCCCGGCGAATTGCTCGCGTGCGATCTCGCCGACATCGAGCAGGCGGCGGCAACCCTTGCGCGCATCGGCGAGCGGCACGACGTCGATGGCATCGTCAACAACGCGGGCATTGCGTTGCCGCAACCGCTCGGGCAGATCGATTTCCAGTCGCTGCAGGCCGTGTTCGATCTCAACGTGCGGGCCGCGATCCAGGTCACGCAGCACTTTGCCGATGCGATGAAGGTGCGCGGTCACGGGCGCATCGTCAACGTGTGCAGCCGCGCGATTTTCGGCAGCCTCGACCGCACGGCCTATTCAGCCGCGAAGAGCGCGCTGGTCGGCTGCACGCGCACGTGGGCGCTCGAACTGGCCGAACATGGCGTGACGGTCAACGCGGTTGCGCCGGGCCCGATCGAGACGGAACTGTTCCGCCAGACTCGCCCCGTCGGCAGCGAGGCCGAACGCAAGGTGCTCGCGACGATTCCCGCGCGCCGGCTCGGCACGCCCGACGACGTGGCGGCCGCGATCGGGTTTTTCCTGTCGGATGAAGCCGGTTTCGTCACGGGGCAGGTGCTGGCCGTGGACGGCGGCGGCAGCCTAGGCGGGCGGAGTTGATGCAAGGCGATGCGGGCTGCCGGCTCCGGCCTGCACCGCATATTCCCGCACCCCGTTAGCATGTGACGAATCCGACTTTGGGCGCCGCGCGCGCGACGCTAAGATCGCCGATCCCGTAGATCGAGCGCTCACAACAATGAAAAAGTCCGCTTCGCCGTTGCATGCTTTCCGTTTCCGTGTGGTCTGCGCCGCGATCGCCGGCACGCTGTCGCTGGCGTCGTGCGGCGGCGTCGACAGCGATGCGCCGTCGCAGTCCGCCGCGACCCCGCCGCAAGCCGACCCGACGCCGGCCGCCAAGCGCCCGAACATCCTGTACATCATGGCCGACGATCTCGGCTATTCCGACATCCATGCATTCGGCGGCGAGATCAACACGCCGAACCTCGATGCGCTCGTCGCATCGGGCCGCATCCTGTCGAATCACCACACCGGCACCGTCTGCGCGATCACGCGTGCGATGCTGGTGTCCGGCACCGATCACCATCTCGTCGGCGAAGGCACGATGGGCGTGCCGACCGACGAGCGGCGCGGGCTGCCCGGCTACGAGGGTTACCTGAATGATCGCGCGCTGTCGTTCGCGCAACTGCTGAAGGACGCCGGTTATCACACGTATATCGCGGGCAAGTGGCACATCGGCTCGGGGATCGTCGGCAGCGCGACCGGCAGCGGGCAGACGCCCGACCAGTGGGGTTTCGAGCGCAGCTACGTGTTGCTCGGCGGCGCGGCGACGAACCACTTCGCGCACGAGCCGGCCGGCTCGTCGAACTACACGGAAGACGGCCGCTACGTGCAGCCGGGCCAGCCCGGGCAACCGGGCGGCACCGGCGGCAGCCCGGCCGTGTTCTATTCGACCGATTTCTATACGCAGAAGCTGATCTCGTACATCGATTCGAACCAGCGCGACGGCAAGCCGTTCTTCGCGTACGCGGCCTACACGTCGCCGCACTGGCCGCTGCAGGTGCCCGACCCGTGGCTGCACAAGTACGCGGGCGTGTACGACGCCGGCTACGACGCGATCCGCAACGCGCGGATCGCGCGGCAGAAAGCGCTCGGCCTGATTCCCGCCGATTTCAAGCCGTTCGACGGCCTGCCCGAAACGACGGCGGCGTCGCCCGCGACGGCGAACAACGGCACCGCGAGCGCGAAATACATCAGCGCGGTGCATTCGGCCGCGGACGGCTACGGCGACTACGGCCCGGGCAAGGTCGACAAGCTGTGGTCGAGCCTGTCGCCGGCCGAGCGCAAGGCGCAGGCGCGCTACATGGAGATCTACGCGGGGATGGTCGAGAACCTCGACTACAACATCGGTCTGCTGATCCAGCACCTGAAGGACATCGGCCAGTACGACAACACGTTCATCATGTTCCAGTCGGACAACGGCGCGGAAGGCTGGCCGATCGACGGCGGCGCCGACCCGACCGCGACCGACACCGCGAACGGGCAGGAGCCGATCTATTCGACGCTCGGCACCGACAACGGCAAGCAGAACGCGCAGCGCCTGCAGTACGGGCTGCGCTGGGCCGAAGTGAGCGCGTCGCCGTTCCGGCTCACGAAGGGTTATTCGGCCGAAGGCGGCGTATCGACGCCGACGATCGTGCGCCTGCCGGGCCAGTCGCAGTCCTTGCCGACGCTGCGCGCGTTCACGCATGTGACCGACAACACGGCGACGTTCCTCGCGGTCGCGGGCGTCACACCGCCGTCGCAGCCGGCGCCGCCGCTCGTCAACACGCTGACGGGTGTCGACCAGAACAAGGGCAAGGTGATCTACAACAACCGCTACGTGTATCCGGTCACGGGCCAGTCGCTGCTGCCGGTGCTCACCGGATCGGCGACGGGCGAGGTGCATACGGTGCCGTTCGGCGACGAAGCGTACGGCCGCGCGTACCTGCGCAGCGGCGACGGCCGCTGGAAGGCGCTGTGGACGGAGCCGCCGCTCGGGCCGCCCGACGGCCACTGGCAGCTTTACGACCTCGCGTCGGATCGCGGCGAGACGACCGACGTGTCGGCGCAGAACCCGTCGGTGATCCAGACGCTCGTCGCCCAGTGGAAGACCTACATGAGCAACGTCGGCGGCGTCGAGCCGCTGCGTCCGCGCGGCTATTACTGAGCGAGAGGGCGACACGATGCGGTTCCGGTTCTGGACGATCGGCGCGGTGCTCGCCGCCACGCTGTTCGCCACTGCGTTCGCGGTGGGTTATGCGAATCCTGCCGCGCCGGCAGGTGGCGCGTTCGACGACGCGAATCGCGGCCGCGCGCTCGCGCCGCTCGGTTCGGAGCGGCAATGCGAGCGTTATTTGGGGCTGCCGGCGAAGTGGCGCGACGATCCGAAGGCCGGGATGGTGCACCTGCGCGGCGGCGCGTTCGTGTTCGGCAGCACGCGCGGTTATGCGGACGAGCGCCCGGTGGGCGACGGCCGCACGCATGTCGGTAGCTTCTGGATCGACCAGACCGACGTGACGATCGCGCAGTTCGCCGCATTCGTGCAGGCGACCGGCTACGTGACCGAGGCCGAGCAGCAGGGCGGCGCGGCGGTGTTCCATGTGCCGACGCGCGACGAGATGAATGCACGCGACCTCGCGTGGTGGTCGTGGGTGAAGGGCGCATCGTGGCGGCATCCGCGCGGGCCCGGCAGCGGCGTCGACGGGCTCGGCAACCTGCCCGTCACGCTCGTCACGCAGCGCGATGCGTTCGCGTATGCGCGCTGGCTCGGCCGCGACCTGCCGACCGAAGCCGAATGGGAGTACGCGGGCAAGGCCGGCCGTGACGATGCATCGCTCGACGCGGCGCCGCGCGACGCGCAGGGCAAGCCGGCCGCGAACTACTGGCAGGGCGTGTTTCCGGTGCTCGATACGGCCGAGGACGGTCACGCGGGGCTCGCGCCCGTCGGCTGCTACGCGGCGAACGGGTTCCGGCTCTACGACATGATCGGCAACGCCTGGGAATGGACGAAGGACGCGTACACGGGCCCGCACCAGTCGCACACGAACGGCGACACGGCGGCCGTCGCGCCGCCGACGCGCCGGCACGATACGCCGATGGTCATCAAGGGCGGCTCGTTCCTGTGCTCGCGCGACTACTGCGTGCGTTATCGCGCATCGTCGCGCGAACAGCAGGAAGCCGATCTCGGTGCTTCGCACATCGGCTTTCGCACGATCCTGAGGGATGCATCATGACGCGCGGCATGCGATTCGTTTCCGTGTGGCTGCTGGCCGCGTGCGGTGTCGTGCATCAGGGCTCGGCCGTTGCCGCGGAAGCCGCCGCGCCGGCCGTGCGCGTCGGCGTGACGCGCGGCGTGCATGCGCAGATCCTGGACGAAGTGAAGCGGGTCGCCGCGTCGCGCGGATTCGGCGTCGATGTCGTCGAATTCGACGATGCGTCGCGCATCGACGCGGCACTCGCCGACGGCCGGATCGACGCGGCCAGCTTCGAGGATGCGCAGCAGCTTGCCGCGACGCGCGCGCAGAAGCGCTACGCACTGGCGGAGGTCGCACCGACCGTCACGCTGCCGATGGCGCTTTATTCGCGCAAGCTGAAGAACCTGAACGAACTGCAGCCCGGCGCGACGGTCGCGATTCCGGCCGACCCGCGCGGGATGGCGCGTGCGCTCGTGCTGCTGCAGAACGATACGCTGGTGACGCTGCGCGAGCAGGCCGGCCTGCATGCGACGCTGCGCGACGTGACCGGCAACCGGCTCGGGCTGAAGCTCGTCGCGCTGCGCCGCGATCGTCTTTACGCCGCGCTCGACACGGCCGCGTTCGTCGCGATCGACAGCGACGAAGCCGCGCGCGTCGGGCTGCAGCCCGCACGTGACAGCATCAGCATCGAGGACGCGCGCTCGCCGTATGCGAACGTGCTGACGGTGCGCGATGCCGATCGCGCGAAACCGTGGGTGACGCAACTCGTCGCCGCGTATCACTCGGACGACGTCGCGCGCTTCATCCTCACGCGCTACCAGGACTCGGTGCGGCGGCCGTGGTAGACACGTACCGGCTCGCGTGCAACGCATGCGGACGCTGCTGCAACAGCGCGCCGACGCTGTCATTGCGCGAACTGCTCCGGCATCGGCACCGCTTCGTTGGCGCGCTGACGATCCGTCGCGTGCCTAAGCACCGGATCGGCGAGCGCTGGCGTGCGGGCGGGCGAGAGCATGCACTCGATGCGGACGACGTCGCGGCTGCCGATGCGCTGGCGGACCGCTTGTTCCATCGTTTCGGCGGCGCGGGCGGCGAATGGATCGCGCTGACGCTGCAGGGCTACGACTATCCGTCGCTCGGCCGTTGCGCGGCGCTGGCCGACGACGGCCGCTGCAGCGTGCATGCGGACAAACCGTCGATCTGCGGCGCGGTGCCGCTCGATCCGCTGCTGCCGGACCGCCTGCAGGCTCGCGTGCTCGCCGCGCGGCGCGATGAAACGGCATGGCTTGGCGCGAACTGCATCGTCGAATCGAAGGGCAAGGATGCACCGTCTTCCGGCGAGCCGGCATTCGCCATTCCACTGGTGACGGCCGGGCAAGTCGCCGATCGCGCGGCGCTCGACACGCATCGCGATGCGCTCGTGTTCGAGCGTGCGGTGTGGCGTGACGCGGTATTCGCATCGCTGACCGAGGGCGGGCAGGATCTGCGGCATGCGCTGTTGCGGCTGGCACCGGGCGGCTACCTGACCGTGTCGATCGTGCCCGTCCTGCTGGCCGTCGCGCCGGTTTCCGCACATTGCCGCGCGTTGTGCATCGACTTCATCGACGCACAACGCGTGTTGATCGGTGCGAGCATCGAAGCGGCGCTCGCACGCCGCCGCGTCGACGACCGGCCCGCGACGCGCGAGTTGCGCGGCTTCGCGCAGGCGCTGGAACGTGCGCGGCATGCGCTGGCGGCGATGCCGGCGCCCGCACCCGGAACGCGTGAAGACGCGCCGCGCATCGACGCGTGGCTCGACGATCGGCTCGACGCCGATACGCTCGCCGCGTGACGACCGCGGCACGCGGCGCGTGCCTTACACTTGGCGCTCTTTCAATCGCCTTCGATGGAGCGTGCATGTACGCGTCGACCTTCATTTTCCGTGCCGGACAATACGACGACGATTTCCACCGGCTCGACCGGCAGATCGCCGACATGGCCCGCGCGACGCCCGGCTACCTCGGCGAGGAAACGTGGGAGAACGCCGAGTCGGGGCTGATCCAGAACGTCTACTACTGGGAGTCGGAAGCGGCGCTGCAGCAGTTGATGCAGCATCCGGCGCATCTCGAAGCGAAAGCGCAGCAGGCGCGCTGGCTCGACGGTTATCGCGTCGTGATCTCGAAGGTGCTGCGCGAGTACGGCGACGGCAAGCTCGCGCAACCGCATGCGGGCCTCTCCACGTAACTGGCTGTCTGATTCATTTCTTTCGTATTACGGATAAATAACAACGAGCCGCAACCGGCGGCCCGCGTCCGCATGCGGGTTCAGGCGGGTCCGTGTGCAATCAATTCTTCATCAAGCATGGCTAAGGTGGCGGGGCTTCACGTCGTCAGTCTGTCCACCAACAACGTCCTCACTCGATGTCGTACGGAGCCTTGTCCATGCCGAATTTCGCCTTGTCCGCGAAGCGCACCCGCGCGCTGCGCGATCGAACCGTTCCCGTCGTCGCACTGACGCTGATTGCCGCCAGCATCGGCGCGCAGGCCGCCCCGCACGACGACGGCGACGCAAGCCGTTTCGAGCCGGGTTTCGTACCGGGCTTCCTGGTGCTCAGCCGCAGCGTCTACGACAACGTGTCGGGCAACGTCCAGCCCGGCGCGATCCTGCCGCCGAACTGCGCGAAGACCACCGGTGGCTGCGGTGCGGCGACCGGCGCACCGAACGACGGCACCTATCCGTATGTGTGGAACAACGACCACTACGACGGCAGCTTCGGCATCACGTCGCGCATCTTCCTCGACCAGATCACGCCGGCCGGCGGCGTCGTCGGCACGCTCGAAGTGCCCAACAGCCTGCACAAGGGCTTCGCGCACGACCAGCTCGTGACGAGCTTCAGCTCGAAGTCGGAACTCGGCCTGCACCTGTCGGCCGACGGCAACTACCTGACGTTCATGGGTTACGTCGCGCCGGTCAACGCGATCGACGTGTCGAATTCGAACACGCCGGCCGCGGTCGATACGACGAACCCGGACGGGCAGAACGTCTATCGCGCGATCGCACGCGTCGATCGTCACGGGCACTTCCGTTTCACCGAGACGAATGCGTACAGCGGCAACAACGGCCGCGCGGCGATCCTGAACAATCGCGACGGTCGCGAGATCTACTACACGTCGGGTAACGCAGGCAACGGTTCGAACCCGCAGCCCGACAATGTGATCCTCGGCGCGGGTGCGCAGATCATCGACGGCGCGAAGCACCATGAAGCGCAGCAGGACCCGGGTGTGCCGACGCCGCTCGCGAGCTTCTCGGTCACGGAACTCGGCGCGAAGGCCGACAAGATCGGCAAGGACGACAACTTCCGCGGCATCGCGGTGCACGACGACGTCGTGTACTACACGAAAGGCAGCGGCGGCAACGGCGTGAACACGGTGTACTTCGTCGATACGACCGGCACCGCGTGCCCGTCGGGCGTCGGCGTGCCGTCGCCGAAGGCGAAGCTGCCGACGGCGCCGCTCGCGTACAACCCGGCCACGCTGCAGACGACCGGCCTGCCGAACAACATGTGCGTGCTGGCCGGCTTCCCGACCACGCCGAACAAGACCGCGACGACGCTGTCCTACCCGTTCGGGATGTGGTTCGCCGACGCGAACACACTGTATGTCGCGGACGAAGGCGACGGCTACACGGGTGGCCCGGACCTGTACACGCATGCGGCCGCGCAGACGGGCGCCGGCCTGCAGAAGTGGGTGTACGACGCGAACGCGAAGCAGTGGAAGCTCGCGTACACGCTGCAGAACGGGCTGAAGCTCGGTCAGCCGTATTCGGTCGCCGGTTATCCGTTGGGCAACAATGCCGCGACGGGGCTGCCGTGGGCACCGGCGACGGCTGGCCTGCGCAACCTGACGGGCCGCGTCGAACGCGACGGCACGGTGACGATCTGGGCGATCACGTCGACGGTCAGCGGCAACGGCGATGTCGGCGCCGATCCGAACCAGCTGGTCGCGGTGCGCGACGTGCTGAAGAACACGAGCGCGACGACGGCCGCGCACGAGCAGTTCGCCGTGCTGCGGACGGCGAAATTCGCGGAAGTGCTGCGCGGCATCTCGTTCGCGCCGGGTACCGAAACGGGCCGGTCGCACTGACGCAGGCGATGCCCGGCTGATGCCGGGAGCAGGACGCACGGCCGCGGGTTTCCGCGGCCGTGTTCTTTTTGAAGGTCGGTGCGGCGTGCGTTCGGTCCGCGCGCTCCCGGACCGCGAACATCGCGTTCCGTATCGACGTCTGCGCGTCGACACACCACATCAAAGCGCTTCAACCAGCCGCCGCGTACTCTTCTCGCAGTATTCATGACACGCGGCCCGCGCGGCGATCGACGCGCCGTGCACGTATCGCGGTGCATCCGCGCGCCGCGACATCGACACGACGATCGACGGCGGCGACGGCTGCAGCGGCAGCTCGACGACTTCGCCGCTCTCGATCAGCGCATCGACGAACAGCACCGGAATCGCGGCGACGCCGAAGCCGTCGCGCACGAGCTGCACGATCACCGAGATCGACGGCGACCCGGTGATGCGCGTGTCCGACAGCGGCACGCCGTGCGCATGTGCGAGCGTGCGCACGATATCCTCGAGTGCACGGTGGGGTGCCGTGCCGCGCCCGTAGGTGAGGATCGGCTGGCGCAGCACCTGCCGCGCGAGGCCCGTGCGGGTGTTCGGCAGCAGCCCGGCGCGCGCGATCCAGCGCACCGGGTAGTTCGCGAGCGCGTCGCAGACGACCGACGCCTCGTCGCTGCCCTCGACGCGGATGATCAGGTCGAGTTCGCCCGCCATCAGCCGGCGCTGCAGCACCACACTCACGTCGACGGTCAGGTCGATCTCGAGTTCCGGATAGTCGGCGGCGAGGCGGCGCATATAGTGCGGCAACCAGCTATGCACGACCGTCTCGATCACGCCGAGCCGCAGCTTGCCACGCAGCGCGCTCTCGCCGGCCGCGGCGGCCTGCAGCTGCTGGGTCGCCTCGACCACGGCTTTCGCATAACCGAGCAGGTACTCGCCGTTCGGCGTGAGCCGGAATTCGCGGCTGTCGCGGTCGACGAGCACGGTCTGCAGCTCGTCCTCAAGCGCCTTCAGGCGCTGCGAGATCGCGGCCGGCGTCGCGTGCAGCTCGGCGGCCGTCGTGCGGAAGTTGCGCAGCTTCGCGAGCGTGACGAAGGTTTCGAGAAAACGCGTGTTCATGGCGGTCGGGCGGACGGTGGATGCGCAGCTTGCCGGTGAGGAAAAGTGAACGGGACCGGGGAAAACCCCAAGATCCGTTAAGAAATTCTATACACGAAGCGCAAAAAAACTCGTTGGCGACAAAATTTTTTCTTTTCTATTCTTCGCCGTATCCGATGACGCGACACCGTCATCCCGACGACATCCTGATCTGCGATAGAACCTCATGACGCCTTCCGAATTCCGCCAGTCCGTGCGCCGCGGCGCGTTCCGCGGCCCGACCGCAGGCCACTGCGGCCCGTTCGCGCAAGCCAACCTCGCGATCCTGCCCGACGCGTATGCGCACGATTTCCTGCGCTTCTGCCAGGCGAACCCGAAGGCGTGCCCGCTGCTCGGCGTCGGCGAACCGGGCGCGTTCCGGGTCGACGCGCTCGGCGAGGATCTCGACATCCGCACCGACGTGCCGAGCTACAACATTTACCGCGACGGCTGCCTGACCGAGCGCGTCGAGTCGCTGGAAGCGCTGTGGCGCGACGATTTCGTCGTATTCGCGATCGGCTGCTCGTTCT
Organism: Burkholderia sp. YIM B11467; assembly: GCF_052952715.1. NCBI lineage: Bacteria > Pseudomonadati > Pseudomonadota > Betaproteobacteria > Burkholderiales > Burkholderiaceae > Burkholderia > Burkholderia sp. YIM B11467. The sequence continues at coordinate 594,918 of NZ_JBQVSQ010000001.1, read as the reverse complement.
CGTTCGAGGACATGCTGGCCCGCGAAGGGATCGGGCTGCGCCACGTCGAGGAAGGGCGCAACGTGCCGATGTATCGCACGTCGATTCCGAACCGCCGCGCGGGCATCTTCGGCGGCCAGCTGGTCGTGTCGATGCGGCCGATGCGCGGCGCCGACGCGATCCGCGCGGTACAGATCACGAGCCGGTTCCCGGGCGTGCACGGCGCGCCGATTCATATCGGCCACCCGCAGGAACTGGGCATCGCGGATCTGAACGCGCCGGAATTCGGCGACGCGGTAACGATCCGCGACGGCGAACTGCCGGTGTTCTGGGCGTGCGGCGTGACGCCGCAAACCGCGCTGATGGACGCGAAGCTGCCGCTCGCGATCGCGCATACGCCCGGCCACATGCTGATGACCGACATCACCAACGCATCGCTGGCCGTGTTCTGATCCGGGATGGCGGCTGCCCGCACCACACCAGCACGACACACGCACGCACGACACCACACCGCTTTGACGGCGCATAACGACAGGAGCACCACCATGGAAAGCAAGACCCTCGCGGCCCCCGCCGCGGAGCCCGCGAGCCCCGAGCGCAACGGCCTGTTCTCGTGGTATGCCGACGCGCAGCCGCGTGAGCGCCGCGCCTTCTGGAGCTGCAAGGTCGGCTACATGCTCGACGGGATGGACACGCAGATGCTGTCGTTCGTGATCCCGACGCTGGTCGCGACCTGGGGCATTTCGCTCGCGGATGCGGGTTTCATCGGCACGATCACGCTGCTCGCGTCGGCGCTCGGCGGCTGGATCGCCGGCATCCTGTCCGACCGGATCGGCCGCGTGCGCACGCTGCAGCTCACCGTGCTGTGGTTCGCCGTGTTCACCGCGCTGTGCGGGCTCGCGCAGTCCTACCATCAGCTGCTCGCGGCGCGCGCGCTGATGGGGTTCGGCTTCGGCGGCGAATGGACGGCCGGCGCGGTGCTGATCGGCGAAGTGATCCGCGCGCGCGACCGCGGCAAGGCAGTCGGCCTCGTGCAGTCGGGCTGGGCGATCGGCTGGGGGCTGTGCGCGCTGCTGTATGCGCTGCTGTTCTCGGTGCTGCCGGCCGAGCAGGCATGGCGCGCGCTGTTTCTCGTCGGGCTGGCGCCGGCGCTGCTGGTCGTCGCGATCCGCCGCTACGTGAAGGAGCCGGACGTCTACGAGAAGGAGAAGGCCGCGCAGGCGAAGGTGGCCGATGCGCCGCGCCTCACCGAGATCTTCGCGCCGAAGCTGATCACGACGACGCTGCGCGCGGCGCTGCTGACGACCGGCGCGCAGGGCGGCTACTACGCGATCACGACGTGGCTGCCGACCTTCCTGAAGACCGAGCGGCACCTGACCGTGATGGGCACCGGCGGTTATCTCGCGATGATCATCTTCGGTTCGTGGGTCGGTTACCTGACGAGCGCGTACCTGACCGACCGTCTCGGCCGCAAGCCCAACTTCATCCTGTTCGCGGTCGGCTCGATGGTGATCGCGTTCGCGTACACGTCGCTGAACCTGACCAACGCGTCGATGCTGTGGCTCGGTTTCCCGCTCGGCTTCTTCGCATCGGGCATCTTCTCGGGGATGGGCGCGTTCCTCACCGAACTGTTCCCGACCCGCGTGCGCGGCTCCGGCCAGGGCTTCTGCTACAACGTGGGCCGCGCGATCGGCGCACTGTTCCCGTTCCTGATCGGCGCACTGTCGAAGGAATACGGGCTCGGCACGAGCATCGGGATCTTCGCGGTCGCCGCGTACGGCGTGGTGATCGTCGCCGCGCTGACGCTGCCCGAGACACGCGGCCGCGAACTCGACGCCGCGTAAGCCGCAAGCCACAAGCGGCAGGGCGGCCCGCCCTGCATGTTCTCCCCTTTTCATCGACACCGTGACATGGCGCGCGACGCGCGCCGTGCGGCGGCGCTCGTCCTTCGAATCAACGACGCATCGACCCGACATCATGACTGACCGACAAACTTCTCCCGTTTCCTCCGACGCCGCGCGCTGGCAATTCTGGATCGACCGCGGCGGTACCTTCACCGACATCGTCGCGCGCCGGCCCGACGGCACGCTCGTCACGCACAAGCTGCTGTCGGAGAACCCCGAGCAGTATCGCGACGCGGCCGTGGCCGGCATCCGCCACCTGCTCGGCCTCGCGCAAGGCGAGCCGATCACGCCCGAGCGCGTCGACATGGTGAAGATGGGCACGACGGTCGCGACCAACGCGCTGCTCGAACGCAAGGGCGAGCGCACCGCGCTCGCGACCACGCACGGCTTTCGCGACGTGCTGCGCATCGCGTACCAGAACCGGCCGCGCCTGTTCGATCTCGACATCGTGCTGCCCGATGCGCTGTACGAGACGGTCGTCGAGATCGACGAGCGCATCGGCGCGCATGGCGACGTCGTCGTGCCGCTCGATGTGCAGGGCGCCGAAGCGTCGCTGCGCCGCGTGTTCGACTCGGGCGTGCGCGCGCTCGCGATCGTGCTGATCCACGGCTATCGCTACACCGCGCACGAACGCGCGCTGGCCGAACTCGCGCGCCGCATCGGCTTCACGCAGCTATCGGTGTCGCACGAAGTGTCGCCGCTGATGAAGATGGTGTCGCGCGGCGATACGACCGTGGTCGACGCGTACCTGTCGCCGATCCTGCGCCGTTATGTCGAGCAGGTCGCACACGAGATGCCGGGCGTGAACCTGCAGTTCATGCAGAGCAGCGGCGGGCTGACGCGCGCCGATGCGTTCCAGGGCAAGGACGCGATCCTGTCGGGCCCGGCGGGCGGCATCGTCGGGATGGTGCGCGCCGCGCGCGCGGCCGGCTTCGGCCAGGTGATCGGCTTCGACATGGGCGGCACGTCGACCGACGTGTCGCACTACAACGGCGAGTTCGAGCGCGTGTTCGAGACGCAGGTGGCCGGCGTGCGGATGCGCGCGCCGATGATGAGCATCCATACGGTTGCCGCGGGCGGCGGCTCGGTGCTCGGCTTCGACGGCGCGCGGCTGCGCGTCGGGCCCGAATCGGCCGGCGCGAACCCGGGGCCGGCCGCGTACCGGCGCGGCGGCCCGCTGACGGTGACCGACTGCAACGTGATGCTCGGCAAGATCCAGCCCGATCATTTCCCGCGCGTGTTCGGCCCGCACGCGGACGAGCCGCTCGACCGCGACGGCGTGGTCGCGAAGTTCGCCGCGCTCGCCGACGAGATCCACGCGGCGACCGGGCGGCGCGAGACGCCCGAGGCGCTCGCCGAAGGTTTCCTGGAGATCGCGATCGGCAGCATGGCGAACGCGATCAAGAAGATCTCCGTGCAGCGCGGCCACGACGTGTCGCGCTACGTGCTGACGACGTTCGGCGGCGCGGGCGGCCAGCACGCGTGCGGCGTGGCCGACGCGCTCGGGATGACGCAGGTGTTCGCGCATCCGCTCGCGGGCGTGCTGTCCGCGTACGGGATGGGCCTCGCCGACCAGACCGCGATGCGCGAGCGCGCGGTCGAGGCCGTGCTGTCCGACGCATCGCTGCCGGCGCTGAACGCGGCGCTCGACCGGCTGGCCGACGAGGCCGTCGGCGCGCTGCTCGAACAGGGCGTGCCGCCGGAGCGGATCGCGACCGAGCGGCGCGTGCACCTGCGCTACCAGGGCACCGATTCGGCGCTCGACGTGCCGGCCGGCAGCGTCGACGCGATGCAGCAGGCGTTCGAGGACGCGTACCGGCAGCGTTACGCGTTCCTGATGCCCGGCACGCCGCTCGTCGCCGAGCTGGCGTCGGTCGAGGCGATCGGCCGCTCCGACGCGCCGGTCGACATCGCACCGCTCGCGCCGCGCGGGGCGGGCGGCGCGGGTGACGACGGCGCGCCGCGCGCCGATTCCGCCGTGCGCTTTTATTCCGGCAGCCAGTGGCACGACGCGGCGCTTTACGTGCGCGACACGCTGCTCGCCGGCGACGCGATCGACGGCCCGGCGATCATCGCGGAGAAGAACGGCACGACCGTCGTCGAGCCCGGCTGGTGCGCGCGGATGACCGCGCAGGGCAACCTCGTGCTGACGCGCACGACGCCGCTGCCGACGCGCCGCTCGCTCGGCACCGATGCCGATCCCGTGCGGCTCGAGATCTTCAACAACCTGTTCATGTCGATCGCCGAGCAGATGGGGCTGCGGCTGCAGAACACCGCGTACTCGGTGAACATCAAGGAGCGCCTCGACTTCTCGTGCGCGATCTTCGACGGCGACGGCAACCTGATCGCGAACGCGCCGCACATGCCGGTGCATCTCGGCTCGATGGGCGAGAGCATCCGCACGGTGATCGAGCGCAACCGCGGCCGCATGCGCGACGGCGACGTGTTCATGCTGAACGACCCGTATCACGGCGGCACGCACCTGCCGGACGTGACGGTGATCACGCCGGTGTTCGCGGATGGCGCGGACGCGCCGCTGTTCTACGTCGGCTCGCGTGGCCACCACGCGGACATCGGCGGCACGACGCCGGGCTCGATGCCGCCCGATTCGACCCATATCGACGAGGAAGGCGTGCTGATCGACAACTGGCAGCTCGTGTCGGCCGGCGTGCTGCGCGATGCCGACACGCGCGCGCTGCTCGCGTCGGGCCGCTACCCGGCGCGCAACGTCGAGCAGAACATGGCCGACCTGCGCGCGCAGGTCGCCGCGAACCAGAAGGGCGTCGACGAGCTGCGCCGGATGGTCGCGCAGTTCGGCCGCGACGTCGTGCTCGCGTTCATGGGGCACGTGCAGGACAACGCGGAAGAAGCCGTGCGGCGCGTGATCGGCGCGTTGCAGGACGGCGCGTACCGCTATCCGCTCGACAACGGCGCGGAGATTCGCGTCGCGATCCGTGTCGACCGCGGGGCGCGGCGCGCGGAGATCGATTTCACCGGTACGTCCGCGCAGCTCGACAACAACTTCAATGCGCCGAAGGCCGTCTGCATGGCCGCCGTGCTGTACGTGTTCCGCACGCTGGTGGGCGACGACATCCCGCTGAACGCCGGCTGCCTGAAGCCGCTCACGGTGATCGTGCCCGCGCGCTCGATGCTGAACCCCGAGTATCCGGCCGCGGTCGTGTCGGGCAACGTCGAGACGTCGTCGGCGATCACCAACGCGCTGTACGGCGCGCTCGGCTGCGTCGCGTCGAGCCAGGGCACGATGAACAACTTCACGTTCGGCAACGACCGATACCAGTATTACGAGACGATCGCGGGCGGCAGCGGCGCGGGCGACGGCTTCGCGGGCGTCGGCGCGGTGCAGACGCACATGACGAACTCGCGGCTCACCGATCCGGAGGTGCTCGAATGGCGCTACCCGGTGCGGCTCGACTCGCACCGGATCCGCGCCGGGTCGGGCGGCGGCGGGCGCTGGCGCGGCGGCGACGGCGCGGTGCGGCGGATCCGCTTCCTCGAGCCGATGACCGCGTCGATCCTGTCGAACAACCGGATCCATGCGCCGTTCGGCGCGGCGGGCGGCGCGGCCGGCGCGCTCGGCCGCAACACGATCGAGCGGGCGGACGGCACGGTCGAGGCGCTGGAACATATCGGGCGCGCGCAGATGGCGCCGGGCGACGTGTTCGTCGTCGAAACGCCGGGCGGCGGCGGTTACGGCACGGCGGGCTGACGGAATTGCAACGGACTGTGGAATAAAGCCGCGCATTCACGCACGAACAGAATCAAAAATGGCCGGAAGTCGGGTCGCCGGGATGCGATCCGACCCTGCCGCCACAGTCCTGAAATCTATCAGGCCCTATATTCAAGGGCCGGCCGCAAACGCCCATCCGGCGGGGCTTTCCGGCTGCCTCGCCGGCCCCGATGCGGGCCGCCGCACCCGCACCGGCGCACGCCGCCAATCATGAAAAATCCGGCTTGCCTACCGAGTCCCGATTCCTTGACACTCAGTTCTAAATGTGAGTGCCAATCCTGATCGTCATTTGATAAGATGGCTCTCATCATTCGTTAGGCAGAACCTGCGCGCGTGATGCGCGAACGCCGGGTCGCATTGGTCGGAAACGAGTACGGAACGAGGAACGTTGTCACGGCAATCACGGCTGCCCTGCCGGGAACGCGCGCTGCGCGGCCCGGGAAGGCGGTCGGCCAACTCGCCTCCGTCTACACTGTGCGTTTTTTCTGGATCGGGGCGTGTCCATGGATGACGAAAACGATAGCGCGGTGCTCGAGGCGCATGTCGGTACGCGCAGCCCCTGCTGGCGTCTCGGCAGCGACAGCAATGCGCTCGAGCTGGCCGCCGTCCGCGGCCTGACCAACGTCGCCGTTGCGCTGACGGTCGAGCAGGCCGCGCGCATCCGTGCGCTCACGGGCGTCACGTCGCACCTCGTGCTCGACATCGCGCTGTTCGGCAATCCGGTCAGCCTCCATCTCGTCGGCAGGAAGGTCAACACGACCGACTGGGCCGGCACGGCCTCCGCCTATTCCGATGCCGAGTCCGTCGCGGGCGATCTCGCGCACGGGCTCGCGTTCGCCGAGCAGGTCGTGTCCGAAGTGAATTCGCTCGTCGTGATCCTCGACCGCAACGGGATGGTGCAGCGCTTCAACCGCCTGTGCGAGGAAGTGACGGGCAAGCGCGAGGTCGACGTGATCGGCCGCAGCGCGTTCGAGCTGTTCATGAGCCCCGAGCAGGGCGCGCAGTCGCGCACCAACATCACGGGCTTTTTCGCGAGCAACCACTCGTACGCGGTCGAGCGCTACATCAACACGGTCAACGGGCCGCGCCTGTTCCAGTTCCGCAACAAGTTCGTGCAGAGCGGCAGCGGTGTCGAGGAGCAGTTCCTGATCTGCTCGGGCATCGACATCACCGAGGAGCGCAGCGCGCAGCACCGGCTCACCGAGCTGGCGAACACCGACGTGCTCACCGGGCTGCCGAACCGCCATGCGATCAGCGAGCGCATCCACGCGGCGATCGCCGACGAGAGTGTCGCATCGCGCGGCCAGGTCGGCATCCTGTTCCTCGACCTCGACAACTTCAAGCGCGTCAACGATCACTACGGGCACATCACCGGCGACCGCCTGCTGCAGGACGTGTCGGGGATCATCGGCGGCTGCCTGCCGTCCGGCGCGACGCTCGCGCGGCTCGGCGGCGACGAATTCCTCGTGCTGTTCGAGCACGGCACGCGGCCGCTGCTCGAAGCGACCGCGCAGATCATCCTCGAACGGCTGCGCACGCCGATCCACCTCGGGCTGATGGAGGTCTACACGAGTTGTTCGATCGGCATCGCGATGCATCCGCAGCACGGCGATTCGCTCGAAACGCTGATCCGCAGCGCGGACACCGCGATGTACGTCGCGAAGGAAGAGGGCAAGCATACGTACCGCGTGTTCTCGCTGGAGATGAACCAGAAGGTCGCGAAGTACATGTGGCTCGACACGAACCTGCGCAAGGCGCTCGAGGAAGAGCAGTTCGTGCTGCACTACCAGCCGGTCGTCGACATCGCGACGGGCGACGTGCACGGCGTCGAGGCGCTGATCCGCTGGCAGTCGCCCGATCGCGGGCTCGTCGCGCCGGTCGAGTTCATCCGCTTCGCGGAGGAGTCGGGCCTGATCGCGCCGCTCGGGCGCTGGGTGATGCGCACCGCGGCCGCGCAGGCCGCCGCGTGGAAGGCGAAGGGGCTCGGCATCCGGATCGCGGTGAACATGTCCGCGCGGCAGTTGCAGGACATGAACATCGTGCACCAGTTCGCGTCGATTCTCGACAGCGCGGGGCTGAAGCCCGGCATGCTCGACATCGAGCTGACCGAGAGCTGCTTCATCGAGGACGAGGAGTCCGCCATCGGGCTGATGCGGCAGTTCCGCCAGGTTGGCGCGGAGATCCATCTCGACGATTTCGGCACCGGCTATTCGTCGCTGTCGCAACTGTCGCGGCTGCCGCTCGACGCGATCAAGCTCGACCGCACGTTCATCACGGGCATCGACCGCAATCCGCGCTCGCAGGCGCTGGTGCGCTCGGTCGTGTCGCTCGCGAAGGCGCTGAATTTCGCGGTGGTCGCGGAAGGTGTCGAGACGCATGCGGAAGCCGACTTCCTCAAGCAGCTCGACGTCGATCACGCGCAGGGCTACTACTACGCGCGCCCGATGCCGGCCCAGGCATTCGAGGCGTGGCTCGCGGAGACGAGAAAGCTCAGGCTGATCGCCTGAGCTTCGGCTCGTAAGGGGCGCCGCCACCCAAGCGGCGGCGCCCGTCGCATTACACCGTGCGTAGCTTCGACACGCGCCGGTTCTGCAGCATCACGAGGCGTTCCATGTACGCGAGGTCCTTCGGCTCGATCGTGAACGCCGCATGCACCCACGCTTCCGTGATGTCCATCAGCTCGGAGCGCGACAGCTGGAACACGCGCTCGCGTGCACGCAGCATCGCGCGCACGCCGTTCAGCTTCGGTTTCGTCACGTCGATGAAGGTGCGCGTCGCGAGATACGCGTCACCGGCGTCGAACGTCTGGTCGATCAGCCCGCAGTCCTGGTACCACTCGGCCGCATGCGGTTCGCCGGTCGAGATCAGCGACTCCGCGAGGCCGCGGTTCGCCTTGCGCGCGACGAGCGAATAACCGCCCATGCCCGGGAACAGGTTGAACGCGATCTCGGGGAACCCGAGCTTCACGCCCTTCTGCGCGAGCACGAAATGATGCGCGAGCGCGGCCTCGAAGCCGCCGCCGAGCGCGCTGCCCTCGACCATCGCGATCGAGATCGCACCGGTGCCGAAGCCCGTGTAGATCTCGAACACGCCGTCGATGCAGGAGCGCGCATAGGCCATCAGTTGGTCGCGCCGGCCGCTGCGGATCGCGTCGACGAAGAAGCTCAGGTCGCCGCCGACGTTGAACAGCTCGGGGACGAGCGAGCCCGTCACCCAGAAGTCGAACGGCAGGCCCGAGTCGCGCGCGACGCGCGCCAGGTGGATGATGTCGGTGACGAGTTGCTGGTTGAAACACGGCCGCGGCTCCGATCGCAGCATCATCCACATGACGTTGCGGCCTTCTTCGTAGAAGGCCGTCAGTTGCGAGAGTTCGCCAGCTTCATAAAACGGGCGGCACGCCGGATGGGATAGGAGTTGCATGGTATGTCCTCGTGAGATGTGGTTATTGAAGACCGCGCGCCCGGCGCCATGCGGGAATCGGGTAACCCGCATGGCGTCGGGCGCGAGGCATTGACATTGTTGCGCGCACAATCTCGGCCGATGTGTTGAGTGGGTCACCCGATTGCGCCGTCGGCGAACACGCGGCGGCAGGAAAATCGGTTACACGCGAACGAATCGATGCGTGACCTTCGTGCGAGGCGGGAAGCCGGTTTCTCGCGGAGTTCGCGCAGGACGCGCGCGACTCGGCAGGCCGCGCAGGTATTTCGCGTGTGAATTTTTTGGGAGGGAAACCGGCAGCGACGGCGATGCGGAGCGATCGTCGCTGCAACGGAAACCGGATAGGCCGCGATCGAGCGATCGTGATCGGGGAGCGGCAACGCGACGTCGATTTCGTTCGTCATGCAGATCGATTGACGACATCACGGTGGATCGATGCGCGCGTCAGGTTCGCGTGACATGTCGGCGGCCGATCGGGTTCGGGCATCGGACCGCCTGCGCGGTCGGTGCTCCGGCTCGGCCCGTAAGCCCGATGCAATCGTGTGGCATTCCGTACCGTCTGCTCGCCCGTTCGGGCGGCGATCCGGGCAGGGTATTCACCGATCGCGACACGGTTGCGCCGCAATTTTGCGACGTTAGAATCCCGCGCGCGTTCTATTGCACCTCGCGCAGGCGAAAGCGGCGCCCCGCTATTCGTCATGTCGATATGCGTGCACGGGAACTTGCCAGGATCGGCCCGGATCGGCCACCATTCGCTTCCGGCCCGACTGCGTCATCCCACCGCAGTCCGGCCTCATACCGACAGAAATGCCAGCCCGCACCGCGCAGCCGATCGAATCGGCGCGCGACCGGCTTGGAGGAGAACACCCATGTCAGAAAAACATCGGATCCTGGTGCTGGACGACGATCCGGAAGTGCGCGTCTGGCTGAAGAGCGTGCTGGAAGAGGCCGGGTTCGAGGTCTCGGCCGTCGAGAGCGCCGCGCGGATGCAGCAGCAGCTCGCGGCCGCGCCGCACGCGCTCGTGATTCTCGACCTGAAGCTGCGCGGCGAGGACGGCCTGACGGTCGCGCGCGAGCTGCGGCGCCGTTCCGACGTGTCGATCATCATGATCAGCGGCCTGGGCGACGAGACGGATCGGGTCCTCGGCCTCGAGACCGCGGCCGACGATTTCGTCACGAAACCGTTCTCCGGGCGCGAACTGATCGCACGGGTGCGTGCCCAGCTGCGGCGCACGATCGAGCTGTCGATGCCGCGCCCCGCGTCGAACGGCGGCGGCCCGCGCTACTGCTTCGATGGCTGGACGATGGACCTGGCCGCGCGCACGCTGACGCACAACGGCGGCCCGTGCGCGCTGACGCAGGGCGAATTCGAGCTGCTCGCGGCGATGGTGCAGCAGCCGTCGCGGGTCTGGTCGCGCGACCAGTTGCTCGAACATACGCGCGGCTTCGGCATCGACGTGTACGACCGGACGATCGACGTGCTGATCCTGCGCCTGCGCCGCAAGATCGAGCCGAACCCCGAGCAGCCGACCTATATCCGCACGCAGCGTGGCATCGGCTACGTGTTCGTGGTGCCCGTCGTGCGCGTGTGACGCGATGCGCACGATGGTGAGGCTGTTGCCGCCCTGGAGTGTCCGGGCCAAGCTGATCGCGACGTTCCTGCTGCTGTTCGGCATCACGCTCGCGGTCGTGGTAGTCGGCGTGCTCGGCATGCGCGCGAACCAGAACGCGCTCGACGAATACGAGGCGAACGTGGTGCCGGAGATTGCCCGCGCGCTCGAGTTGTCGGACAAGGTCGCGCAGCTCGCCGCGGTCGCGCCGAGCATGATGCTGACCGATTCGCCGGACTTGCTGCACAACGACACCGAGCTGATGCGCGGCCTGCTCGGCGACATCCGGCGGCTGTCGCCGGGCTTCGGCAAGCAGCCGGGCCCCGCCGCGAAGGCGGGCGAGCAGCTCGCGGTGATCGACGATCTCGACGCGATCGACCAGGATCTCGCCCGGCTGCTGATCGTGTCGGGCAGGCAGCGGCAGCTCAAGGAGGAGCTGAGCGCGCTGCGCCTCGCGAACGACCGCATCGGCGACAGCATCGCGCGCGACAAGAGCGTGATCGCGCAGCGCGCGCCGACGCTGCTCGAGATCTGGGCCCGCACGGCCGGCGCGCTGCAGGCGGCCAACGCGGCGGAGCTCGGCAGCGCGGAAAGCGACAACGAAGCGCTGTGGCTGCGGGTGCGCGAACGCGCCGAAGACCGCCGCCAGCCGGCGCTTGCCGAGGCGCTGCAGCAACTCGACGGCGGCGCGCGCAGCGTGTTCGCGGTGCGCCGCGAGTTTCTGTCGAGCGAAGCGCAGACGGGTTATCTCGTCACGCTCCTGCGCGGCCACGCGGATCACCTGAGCGGCAAGTCGGCGCGTTACGTCGAGCGCTTGCGGCAGATCGCCAGCGAGCGCAGCGACAAGGTGCGCAAGGTCGCGGTCTCCAGCCAGTCGGGCCTGCTGCTGCTGGCCGTCGCGGGTGTCGTGGTGGCGCTGCTCGGCGTCGCGTATGCGAGCCGCATCCTGCACAAGCTGCAGGCGATGACGCGCGTGATGGCGCGACTCGCGAAAGGGATCACGTCCGACCGGATGCCGTCGACGCACCGGCCGGACGAGATCGGCGAGCTGGCGCGCGCGTTCGAGGTGTTCCGCACCAACCTGATCGAGAAGGAGCAACTGACCCACGGAATCGAGTCGCAGCGCCGCCTGCAGGAGTCGGTGCTCAACTCGATGAACGACGGGGTGTCCGTCCACGACACGCACGGCAGCCTGATCGCGTGGAATCCGACCTTCGCGACGCTGCTCGGGATCGACCCGGGCACGCTGCATGCGGGCCTGTCGCTCGCGATGCTGCGGCAGGCCATGCATCAGCCCGCGCGCTGGCGCCAGGTGTCGCGCGCGACCGCGACCCGCACGTCGGACGGCGCGCGCATCGCCGCGTCGGCCGAACTGCATCTGCGCGACCAGCGGACCCTCGAATTCCACTGCCAGCCGCTCCCGGACGGCGGATGGGTGGCGGTCTGCCGCGACCTGACGAGCCGGCGCGCGGTCGAGGCGGAGTTGCGCCAGGCGCAGAAGATGGACGTGCTCGGCCAGTTGACGGGCGGCGTCGCGCACGATTTCAACAACTTCCTCGTCGCGATACTCGGCAACCTGGAACTGCTGCTGCCGCGGCTCGACGGCCAGCAGGACGCGCAGACGATGGCCGAGCGGGCGCGCCGCGCGGCCGAACGCGCGTCGCGGCTCACGCGGCGGCTGCTCGCGTTCGCGCGGCGCCAGCCGCTGCAGGCCGAACGCGTGTCGGTCAGGGCGATGCTCGCGGAGATGCTCGATCTCGTCGAATACTCGGCGGGCCAGCGGGTGACCGTCGTGCTGGAGCCGGCCGCCGACGCGATGTGGGTGAACGTCGACCGCGGCCAGCTCGAGAACGCGGTGCTCAACCTGACGCTCAACAGCGCCGCCGCGATGCCGGGCGGCGGAACGCTGGCGCTGGCCGCGCGCCGCGCACCGGCCGCCGACGGTGCCGCCGAGCCTCACGCGATCGTGCTGAGCGTCACCGATACGGGCTGCGGGATCGCCCCGGTGCTGCTCGACAAGGTGATCGAGCCGTTCTTCACGACCAAGGCGGCCGGCGAGGGGAGCGGGCTCGGGCTCAGCAGCGTCTATGGCTTCGTGCGCCAGAGCGGCGGCGATCTGCACATCCACAGCGAGGTCGGCCACGGGACGCGCGTGGAGCTGTGGCTGCCCGAGAGCGCACCGCCCGAGCGGCGCGGCGCGCCGGCCGTCACGGTGGCCGCGCCCGTTGCCGGACCGGCCGGTGCGCGCGTGCTCGTGGTCGACGACGATCCCGAGGTGCGCGACACGGCGCTCAGCCAGTTCGCGGCGCTCGGCGCGCGGGCCGACGCGGTGGCCACCGGCGACGCGGCACTGCGCTGGCTGGCCGAGCACGGCCCCGTCACGCTCGTGCTGTCGGACATCTCGCTCGGCGCGGGCGGCAGCGGCATCGCGTTCGCGGCGCGGCTCGCCGAGCGCTGGCCGGCGCAGCGCGTCGCGCTCACCTCGGGCCTGCCGCCCGAGATTCATCAGACCCATCCCGACTGGCGCGCGGACCTGCCGTTCGTGCCGAAGCCGTTCGATCTGGCGGCGCTCGCCGCGCTGCTGGGCTGACGCGCGACCGCGATTGTTTCGATTGTTAATGGCGCGACGCGTTTCCGAAATTTTCGATTAACCGGACTGGAGTCTCATAGACCCACGGCACCCGGCGACGCGCTCGCGACACCGCGGCGCACGATTCGAACGATTCGAAAAAAACTGGAGACACCGAATGATGAAGCTCAAGGCAGGTTTGCTGACGATGGCGCTCGCGATGACGGCCGCCACGGCCACCAGCGCCGGCGCGGCGACGCTGCGGATCGCATGCGGCGCAGCCGGCGTCGACCAGGACATTTGCCAGGTCTCGGCGAAGCGGTGGGCCGAGAAGACCGGCAACGAGGTCGAGTTCATCAGCATGCCCAATAACTCGAGCGAAACGCTGGCGCTTTATCAGCAGTTGCTCGGCGGCGGTTCGGACAAGATCGACGTGATGCAGATCGATACGGTCTGGCCGGGCATCCTCGCGAACCACCTGATCGACCTGAAGCCGTACAGCAAGGGGCTGGAAAGCCAGTCGTTCCCGAGCATCGTCGCGAACGATACGGTGAACGGCAAGCTGGTCGCGATGCCGTGGTTCATCGATACGGGGCTGCTCTACTACCGCAAGGACCTGCTCGACAAATACCGCGTGAAGGTGCCCGCCACGTGGGAGGAGCTCGATGCCACCGCGCGCAAGGTCCAGTCGGGCGAGCGCGCCGCGGGCAACGAGAAGGTCTGGGGCTACGTGTGGCAAGGGCGCGCGTACGAAGGGCTGACCTGCGATGCGCTCGAATGGGTCAGCAGCTACAACGGCGGCACGGTGGTCGACGACAAGGGCCGCGTGACGATCGACAACCCGGGCGCGATCAAGGCGCTCGAGCAGTCGGCGAAATGGGTCGGCACGATCAGCCCGAAGGCCGTGCTGAACTACGGCGAAGAAGAGGCCCGCGGCGTGTTCCAGGCCGGCAACGCGGTGTTCATGCGCAACTGGCCGTACGCCTGGGCGATCGCGAATCGCACGGGCAGCCCGATCAAGGGCAAGGTCGGCATCGCGCCGCTGCCGAAGGGCGGCGCCGACGGTCGCCCGGCCGCCGCGCTGGGCGGATGGCAGCTCGCCGTGTCGCGCTACTCGCCGAACCCGAAACTGGCCGCCGATCTCGTGATGTACATGGCGAGCGCGGACGTGCAGAAGATGCGCGCGATCCAGGCGTCGTTCAACCCGACGATGCCGGCGCTCTACCGCGACAAGGACATCCTGCAGGCCAACCCGTTCATGGCCGACCTGTTGCCGACCTTCAGCACGGCGGTCGCGCGGCCGTCGACCGTGACCGGCGCGAAATACAACCAGGTCAGTAACCAGTTCTGGAATGCCGCGCACGACGTGCTCGCCGGCAGCGACACCGCCGCGAGTGCGCTCGCGCGGCTCGCCGCCACGCTCAACCGGCTTGCGCCGGGCGGCAGCTGGCACTGAGCGCCGCGGCGCGCGATTGATCGATCGGGCCGGCCTCCGCAGGGTGCCGGCCTGACAGGAGACATCGAATGAGAACCGGAAGCATCGAGATAAGTAGCACTCCTGCATTCGTGCAGGAACCTGTCCGGGCCCGAGCCGGGCTTGCCCGCGCGCGCCGGCGCCAGGCGTGGCTGCTGGTGGCACCCGCGCTGCTCACGCTGGCGGCGATCGCCGGCTGGCCGCTGCTGCGCACCGCGTGGTTCAGCCTGACCGACGCGCAACTGTCCGACCTGTCGCAGCGTCATTTCGTCGGCCTCGACAACTATCTCGGCGCGGCGGGCGTGCTGCGCGACCCGGCCTGGTGGCAGGCCGTCGGCAATACCGTGCTGTTCGCCGTCGTGTCGGTGGTGCTCGAGACGGGCACGGGCCTCGGCGTCGCGCTGCTGCTGGACGTGCCGTCGCGGCTGCGGACGCTGCTGCGCGCGGCCGTGCTCGTGCCGTGGGCGATCCCGACCGTCGTGTCCGCGAAGATCTGGAGCTGGATGCTCAACGACCAGTTCGGGATCGTCAACGCGATGCTGATGTCGATCGGCGCGATCCACGAGCCGCTCGCGTTTACCGCCGATGCGCACCTCGTGTTCCCGACCATCGTGCTCGTCGACGTGTGGAAGACCACGCCGTTCATGGCACTGCTGATGCTCGCCGCGCTGCAGACCGTGCCGCGTGATTGCTACGAGGCCGCGCGTGTCGACGGCGTGCCGCGCTGGCGCGTGTTCCGCTCGGTGACGCTGCCGCTGATCCTGCCCGGCGTGCTGGTCGCGATGATCTTCCGCTCGCTCGACGCGTTGCGCGTGTTCGACCTGATCTACGTGATGACGTCGAACAGCCGGATCACGAAAAGCATGTCGATCTATGTGCGCGAACAGCTGATCGATTTCCAGCAGGTCGGGTTCGGGTCGGCGTCGGCGATGTTGCTGTTCGTCACGATCGTGCTGTTCACCATCGGCTACATGGCGATCAGCCGCCGCCGGATTCAGGAGGCCTGACACATGAAGAAGCATCCGCTCGACATCGCGATTCACGGGCTGCTGTCGGCGCTCGTGCTGGTGATCTCGCTGTTCCCGTTCGTCTACATGATCGGCACGTCGATCAAGCATGGCGACGCGTTGTTCGATACATCGCTGTTTCCGGCGAGCCCATCGCTCGACAACTATCGCCAGCTGTTCCGCGACCAGCCGTTCGGCGCGTACCTGCTGAATTCGGCGCTCGTCGCGGGCGGCGCTGTCGCGCTGTCGCTCGCCGTGTCGGTGCTCGCCGCGTATGCGCTCGGCCGCGTGTCGTTCCGCGGACGCGGGGTGCTGATGATGTGCATTCTCGGCGTGTCGATGTTTCCGCAGGTCGCGATCCTGTCGGGCCTGTTCGAGCTGGTCCGCTCGCTCGGCCTGTATGACCACCTCGGCGCGCTCGTGCTGTCCGACCTGATCTTCACGCTGCCGTTCACGATCTGGATTCTCGTCACGTTCATGCGCGAGTTGCCGCGCGAGCTGGAGGAGGCGGCGCTCGTCGACGGCGTCGGCGTGTTCACGCTGATCTTCCGGATCTTCATGCCGCTGCTGCGGCCGGCGCTGGCCGCGACGTCGCTGCTCGCGTTCGTGTCGGCCTGGAACGAGTTCCTGTTCGCGCTGACCTTCATGATCTCGTCGAGTCAGCGCACGGTACCCGTCGCGATCACGATGATCTCGGGCGCGAGCAGTTACGAGTTGCCGTGGGGAACCATCATGGCCGCGTCGGTCATCGTCACCGTGCCGCTCGTGCTGCTGGTGCTGGTGTTCCAGCGGCAAATCGTCTCCGGCCTGACTGCCGGTGCGGTCAAGGGTTGACGCGTAGCGGCCCGAACAGGATCAAGAGGGAAAACATGAGTCAGATCAAGTTGAGCGGTCTTCGCAAGCAGTTCGGCACGACCCCCATCCTCAGCGACGTGAATCTCACGGTCGAGCAGGGCGAGTTCTGCGTGTTCATCGGCCCGTCGGGCTGCGGCAAGTCGACGTTGCTGCGGATCGTCGCCGGCCTCGAGGAACAAAGCGCGGGCGATGTTTGGATCGACGGTCGTTGCGTCAACACGTTTGCGCCCGCGCAGCGCGACATCGCGATGGTGTTCCAGAGCTATGCGCTCTATCCGCACATGTCCGTCTACGAAAACATGGCGTTCGGCCTGCGTCATCTGCGCCTGCCGAAGGACGAGATCGACCGGCGGGTGCGGCTCGCTTCCGAGTCGCTGCGCCTCGGCGAGTTGCTCGAACGCAAGCCCGGCGCATTGTCCGGCGGCCAGCGGCAGCGTGTCGCGATCGGCCGCGCGATCGTCCGCAAGCCGAAAGTATTCCTGTTCGACGAGCCGCTGTCGAACCTCGATGCGGCGCTGCGCGTGAAGACGCGTGTCGAGATCGCGAAGCTGCACCGCAGCCTCGACAGCACCAGCATGATCTACGTGACGCACGACCAGGTTGAGGCGATGACGCTCGCCGACAAGATCGTGCTGCTGCGGCCGCTCGAAGGGCGCAGCGGGGTCGCCAGCGTCGCGCAGATCGGCACGCCGCTCGATCTGTATCACCGCCCGGCGAGCCAGTTCGTCGCCGGTTTCATCGGCTCGCCCGCGATGAACTTCCTGCCGGCCAGCGTCGCGGCGGCCGGCAGCGGCGAGGTTCGTGTGCTGGTCCGCGACCATCCGCTTGGCGCCGACGTGTCCGGCGACGGCCTCGAGACGGGCGCCGGCGTGACCCTCGGCATCCGCCCCGAACACGTGCGGGTCGGCACCGGCGCCGTGACGGGCCAGGTCGCGCACGTCGAGCAGATGGGCGAACACACCTATCTGTATCTCGACACGCCGCTGTGCGACCAGCCGATCGTCGCGAAGACCGATGCCGCCGGCGCGCGGGTCGGCGAGCGCCTGCGCGTCGATCTGCCGGCAGGCGCGCTGCATCTGTTTCATCCGGACGGACGCGCGGCGGTACGCACGCCGCGCGAGCCTGCCGCGCCGGCGCTCGCGATCGCCTGAGCGGCGCGCGGTACCCGGCGAATCCAGCTACAGGTTTCAGGCGGCCACGGCGCATGGCCGCTGTCGAATGGGCGCCACATCATCGATAAAGGATAGTCATGCTAAACAAGAAGCTTTCAGTGATCGTATGGAACGAGTTCGAGCACGAACGGGAAAACGCGGGCGTGCGCGCGATCTATCCCGACGGCCTGCACCAGGTGATCGCCAGTGCGCTCGCCGAGACGCCGGCGCTTGGCCACGGTGCGTTGCCGCTCGAGATCGGCACCGCGACGCTCGACCAGCCCGAGCACGGCCTCAGCGAAGCGCGGCTCGCCGCGTGCGACGTGCTGATCTGGTGGGGACACAAGGCTCACGCGAAAGTCTCCGACGAGATCGTCGAGCGCGTGCAGCGCCGCGTGCTCGAAGGGATGGGCCTGATCGTGCTGCATTCCGGGCACTTCTCGAAGATCTTCCGCCGCCTGCTCGGCACGAACTGTTCGCTGAAGTGGCGCGAGGCAGCGGAGAAGGAACGGCTGTGGGTCGTCGAACCGTCGCATCCGATCGCGGCCGGGCTCGGTGAATATTTCGAGCTGCAGCACGAGGAAATGTACGGCGAGCGTTTCGACATCCCGCAGCCGGACAGCACCGTGTTCATCTCGTGGTTCGAGGGCGGCGAGGTGTTCCGCTCGGGCTGCTGCTGGGAGCGCGGTCACGGCCGGATCTTCTATTTCCGCCCCGGGCACGAAGCCTATCCGACCTATCACGACCGCAACGTGCAACGCGTGATCGCGAACGCGGTGCAGTGGGCCGCGCCGCGCGTGAACCTCGCCGACCGTTGCCCGAACTCGCCGCCGCTCGAAAAGCTCAGCGAGAAGAGCCAGCAGTTCGCGCACGTCGGCATCCAGCAAGGCGCAGGAGACCTCGCATGAACGACGATTACAAGGTTGAGCTGCCGGAAGCGGCGGCGATCGCGCGCGGCCGCCGCCTGCGTGTCGGCGTGATCGGGCTCGGGATCGGCCGCAAGCATATCGAAGGCTGGCGCGAGCATCCGGACGTCGACGTGGTTGCGATTGCCGACCCCGATGCGAAGCGGCTCGAGAAGGTCGGCGACGCGTTCGGCATCGACGCGCGTTATGCGTCGGCCGACGCGATGCTCGCAGCGGAAAAGCTCGATGTCGTCAGCGTCTGCACGCCGAACAAGTTCCATCGCGAGCTGACGCTCGCCGCGTTCGACGCCGGCTGCCACGTGCTGTGCGAGAAACCGATGGCGCTGAACGCGGACGAGGGGCGCGAGATGCTGATCGCCGCGCAGCGCGCCGGCAAGCGGCTGATGATCAATTTCTCGTACCGCTTCAGTGCGCAGTCGCGCGCGCTGAAGGCGCAGGTCGAAAGCGGCCTGTTCGGCGATTTCTATTTCGGGCGGACGGTCTGGCATCGCCGGCGCGGGATGCCCGGATTCGGTGGCTGGTTCGGCACGAAGGCGCTGGCGGGCGGCGGGCCGCTGATCGATCTCGGCGTGCATCGTCTCGACCTCGCGCTGTGGCTGATGGGCTATCCGAAACCCGTGTGGGTGATGGGCAGCACCTACGATCCGATCGCACGCGAGCTGGCGGCGCGCGCGGGCAAGACGTTCGACGTCGAGGATCTCGCGGCCGCGCTGATCCGCTTCGACAACGGCGCGACGCTCGCGCTCGAGGCGTCGTGGGCGACCAACATCCAGGAAGCGGAGCTGATGGAAACCCGCCTGCTCGGCACGCGTGCCGGGTTGTTGCAGAAGAACCTGAACGAGGGTTACACGTTCGACGCGCACGTGTTCATCGAGCAGAACGGCGCGCAGTTCGACATGCGCCTGAACCCGCCCGCGGAAGGCGCGCGTTCCGCGATGTACGACTACGCGGAAGCGATTCTGTGCGACGTCCCGCATCCCGCGCCCGGTGAGGAAGGGCTGATCGTGATGGAGATTCTCGACGCGATCTATGCGAGCGCGGCCGCGGGTGAGCCGATCCGCATTCACGCGCCGGGACCGGCGACCGTCGCCGCGTCGCCGGTGGTGGACCTCGACGTCGCGGGCTGAAGCCGCGCGCTGACTTCGTACCGGGCCGGCGCGCGGATCGTCCACCACGCCGGCCCGTCAGCAGCATGACGGACGACGCAGCACACACACCTATTCGATGACGCCGCGCATCGCACGCGGCGCACAAACAACGTTTGGAGACACGTTCATGATCGACGAAGCAGGCTGCGCCGCGCGCGGCCCCGCACGCACCCCGTTCAGGCTCACGCGGCTCGCCGCCGCTTTCTCGCTGGCCGTCGCGTCGGCCGCGCTGCATGCGGCACCGGACCCGGCAACGACAGTCGCCGACAGCGCGCCGGGCGGCCTCTCGCAGGCCACCGGCGTTGTGCCGGCCGACACGAGCCCCGCCAACGTGGTGACGCCGACACCGTCTTCGGCCTGGAACCAGCTGACGCCGTGGACGCAGTTCCATGGTTATATGCGGGCCGGCGTCGGCACGAGCGACGGCCATACGCAGGCCTGCTTCCAGTTGCCGGGCGCACCGAGCAAATACCGGCTCGGCAACGAATGCCAGGTCTACAGCGAGCTGGAGATCGACCAGACGCTGTACAAGTTCTCGAACGGCATGCAACTGTCGGCTGTCGGCATGGCGAGCCTCGTCAACGATCTCGATCGCGCGCCGACCTTCAGCGGAGATCACGGCAAGATTCGCCTGCCGGAGTCGTACGTGCAGCTCACGAACTTTCCGGGGCTCGACGACATGCGGGTCTGGTTCGGGCGCATCTACTACCGGCGCAACGACGTCCACATGAACGACTTCTATTACTGGAACCCGAGCGGCCTCGGCGCGGGCATCGAGAACGTGCCGATCGGTGGCGGCCTGAAACTCAGCTATGCGCTGTTCCGCGAGGACTACATCGACCAGCCGAACTATGCGACGCGCCATGACCTGCAACTGTCCGGCGTGCATCCGAACCCCGGCGGCGAACTGCAGTTCGGGCTGTCGTACATCCCGGCCCGCGCGCCGCTGCTGAATTCGAGCGGTGTGCTGCAGGACGCGCACAGCGGCTGGTCGTTCACGGTCCAGCACGTGCAGACCAACCTGCTCGGTGGCAAGAACAAGCTCGCGTTCCAGTATGGCGTCGGCCCGGGCACGGGCCTCAGCTACACGGGCACGCTGACGAACGACAACCGCTACAAGAGCTTTCGCGTGCTCGATGCGTTCGACTGGCAAGCGACGCAGAACTTCAGCGGCCAGGTGGTCGGCATCTATCAGCGCGACATCGCGCCGTCGGGCGGTTCGCAGACGTGGGTGTCGATGGGCGTGCGGCCCGTGTATGCGTTCACGCAGCACGTCAAGCTGCAGGGCGATCTCGGGCACGATCGCGTGACGCCGTCCGGCGGCCCGACGCGCACGCTGCTGAAGGCGAGCGTCGCGCTGACGCTCGCGATGGACCGGTCGTTCTGGTCGCGGCCGGAATTCCGCGTGTTCTACACGTATGCGCGCTGGAACCAGGCGGCGCAGGACGCGGCGGCGCCCGGCGATCCGTTGTCGACGACGGGCATTTTCGGTACCTCGCGCTCGGGCTCGACGGTCGGCGCGCAAGTCGAATGGTGGTGGTGACCGACATGACGGAACGCTGTACGACGATATCGATGGGGGCCGATGCCGCGCCGTTCTCGCGCATCGTGTTCGGGATGTGGCGGATCGGCGACTGGGCGTTGTCGGTCCGCGAGCGCCGTGCGCTGATCGAGGCGGCGCTGGAACTCGGCGTGACGAGCTTCGATCATGCGGACATCTACGGCGACTACACGGCCGAGGGCCTGTTCGGCGATGTGCTGGCCGATGCGCCGCACTTGCGCGAGCGGATGCAGATAATCACGAAGTGCGGGATCCGGCTCGTGTCCGCACGCCGGCCCGCGCACGGGATCAAGCACTACGACACACGCGCCGCGCATGTCGTCGCGTCGGTCGAGCAGTCGCTGCGCGCGCTGCGCACCGACCGGCTCGATCTGCTGCTGCTGCATCGGCCCGATCCGCTGATGGATGCCGACGAGGTCGCCGCGACCTTTGCCGCGCTTCGGCGCGACGGCAAGGTGAGGGACTTCGGCGTATCGAACTTTACGCCGGCGCAGGCTGCGTTGCTGCAGGACCGCATGGCGGCGCACGGCATGTCGCTCGCGACGAACCAGGTCGAATGCTCGCTGTTGCATCTCGCGCCGCTCGACGACGGCACGTTCGACCAGGCGCAGCACTGGCGCTGTCCGCCGATGCTGTGGTCGCCGCTCGCGGGCGGACGCGTGTTGACGGAGGCGTCGCCAGCCGCGATTCGGGTGCGCGAGAGCGCGGCGCGGATCGGCGACGCGCTCGGCGTGTCCGCGACGACGGTGCTGTTCGCGTGGCTGCTCGCGCTGCCGTGCCGGCCGCTGCCGATCGTCGGGTCGAGCCGGATCGCGGCGCTGCGCGAAGCGGTAGCGGCGACCGGCATCGCGCTCGGGCGCGAGCACTGGTTCGAACTGCTGGACGCGGCGCGCGGCGTGGAGGTGCCATGACCGTTGCGATCGACACACGATGACAATTCGGGAGATGGGATGAGCGTAGCAACCCTCAACGGGGACCCGGTCGCGCCGCGTGGCGTGCGTGCCGGCGAACCCCGCTTGCTGGCGGACATCGGCGGCACGCATGCGCGCTTCGCGCTGGAGACCGCGCTCGGCGGAATCGGCGACGTGCGCGTCTATCGATGCAGCGCCCATGCCGGCATGGACGACGCGGTGCGCGCGTTCCTGCGCGACACGGGCGGCGCACGGGTGCGGAACGCGGCGATCGCGATCGCCAATCCCGTGGACGGCGACATGGTCAGCATGACCAATCATGACTGGCGCTTCTCGATCGATGCGACGCGCCGCGCGCTCGGGTTCGACACGCTGCACGTCTTCAACGACTTCGCGGCGCTGGCGATGGCCGTGCCGCATCTGTCCGCCGGACAACGGCGGCAGGTCGGCGGCGGGCACGCGGCGCCCGCGGGTACGATCGGCGTGCTCGGCGCGGGAACGGGGCTGGGCGTCTCGGCGCTCGTGCGCGCGGGCGATGCATGGGTGCCGGTGTCCGGCGAGGGTGGGCATGTGTCGTTCGCGCCCGCCGATGCACGCGAGGCCGACGTGCTGCAGTTCGCGCGGGCGCGCTGGCCGCACGTGTCGTTCGAGCGGCTGGTCGCGGGCCCCGGCATCGCGGTGATTCACGCGGCGCTCGCCGCGCGCGACGGCTGCGACGCACCGCGGGCCGACGCAGCCGATACGGCCGCCATCATCGATCGCGCGCTCGCCGGCGACGCACGCTGCATGGCGACCCTGGATTGCTTCTGCGGCATGCTCGGCACGTTCGCGGGCAATCTGGCGCTGACGCTCGGCGCGACCGGCGGCATCCATATCGGCGGGGGCGTCGTGCCGCGCCTCGGGGTATTGTTCGATGCATCGCCGTTTCGAGCCCGCTTCGAGGCGAAGGGCCGTTTTGCCGCTTACCTCGCGAAAATTCCGACCTTCGTGATCACCGCACCGCATCCGGCGTTCGTCGGTGTGTCGCGCCTGCTCGCCCGCGCGTTGGGCGAGGTCGGCTGACGCGAGTCCGGTCGGCGCGATTGTAGTGTGACTGTCTGAAATAAGTCAGCATGTCGAAAGAAATCCGGCGCGCGACGCTGTCCTATGGAATACGCCGACTGGAAGTCGTCCCGGAACTCATTTACTTTTAGAGGAGTGTCGCCGAGGCGTCGTGCGTTCCGGAGGAGTCGTGACTGCATTCCAGAAGGTGTGGCAGTTGTTCGTCGGAAAGCCGCTGGACCCGCTCGATCCGCGCACGCGGCATGCAATCGCCGTGACGCCGTTGCTGGCCTGGGTCGGGCTCGGCGCCGACGGCCTGTCGTCGTCGTGCTACGGCCCGGAAGAGGCGTTCCTCGCGCTGGCGCACCACACGCCGCTCGCACTGTTCCTCGCGCTCGCGACGGCGGCGACCGTGTTCATCATCGCGCTCGGCTACAACCAGGTGATCGAGCTGTTCCCGACGGGCGGCGGCGGCTACCGCGTCGCGACCGCGCTGCTCGGTGCGAAGCCGGGGCTCGTGTCGGGTGCGGCGCTGCTGGTCGACTACGTGCTGACCGTCGCGACGTCGCTCGCGAGCGGCGTCGATGCGTTCTTCAGCCTGCTGCCCGTCAGCGCGCAGGCGTTCAAGCTCACCACCGAGATCGTGCTGATCCTGATGATGACGGGGCTCAACTTCCGCGGGATGCGCGAATCGATCATGGTGCTGCTGCCGATCTTCATCGGCTTCGTGATCCTGCACTTCGGGCTGATCGTGTATGGCGTCGCCGTGCACGGCAGCAACCTCGCGATGATCGTGCCCGATGCGGTGCACGAGGCGCACGGGATGTCGCAATCGCTCGGCGTCTTCGTGATGCTTGCGTTGCTGATGCGCGCGTTCTCGCTCGGCGGCGGCACGTATACCGGCCTCGAAGCCGTGTCGAACAACGTCAACATGCTGGCCGATCCGCGCGTGCCGAACGGCAAGGTGACGATGTGGTACATGTCGACGTCGCTCGCGTTCACGGCCGGCGGCATCATCCTGCTGTACATGCTGTGGCATGCGCGGCCCGTCGAAGGCGAGACGCTCAACGCAGTGGTATTCGGCAGCGTGATCGACCATCTCGGGCTCGGCTCGGCGTTCGCGCGCCACGCGTTGCTCGCGGCCGTGCTCGCGTTCGAGGCCGGGCTGCTGATGGTCGGTGCGCAGACGGGTTTTCTCGACGGTCCGGCCGTGCTGTCGAACATGGCGTCGGATTCATGGGTGCCGCGCCATTTCCGTGACCTGTCGACGCGTCTCGTGCGGCAGAACGGCATCATCGTCGTCGGCCTGTCGAGCCTGCTGATCCTGCTGTGGACGCACGGCAACGTCGACGTGCTCGTCGTGCTGTACAGCATCAACGTGTTCCTCACGTTCAGCATGTCGCTGCTCGGGCTGTGCACGTACTGGTGGCGCCATCGCAGCGAGAGCGGCTGGTTCAAGCACTTCTTCCTGTCCGCGCTCGGGCTGAGCGTGACGGCGACCGTGCTCGTCATCACGCTGATCGAGAAGTTCACGGCGGGCGGCTGGCTCACGGTGCTCGTGACGAGCGCGGTGATTGCGCTGTGCTTCATGATCAACCGCCACTACGCGTACACGCGCGCGCAGCTCGCGAAAGAGGATGCGCTGTTCTCGGGGCAGCCGCCCGTGGTCGACGAGGCTACCGCGCCGGGCAAGCCCGATCCGTCGCAGCCGACGGCCGTGCTGCTGGTCGGCAAGCATCGCGGCGCGAGCATGCATGCGCTGCTGTGGGTCAACCGGCTGTTCCCCGGGCACTTCCGCAACGTGATCTTCCTCGCGGTCGGCGAGGTCGACGCGAAGGCGTACGACGGGCACGAACATCTCGAACGGCTGCGTCACTCGATCACCGAAGCGCTCGACTACTATGTCGCGCACTGCCGCCGCAACGGCATCGCGGCCGACTACCGGATCGCGTTCGGCACGAATCCCGTCGTGGAGTTCATGAACCTCGCGTCGTCGACGCTCGACGTTTATCCGAACGCGGTGTGCTTCGCGAGCAAGCTGATCTTCCGGCGCGTGAATTTCCTGACCGCGTGGCTGCACAACCAGACGCCCGTCGAGCTGCAGGCGCGCCTGCATGTCGAGGGCAAGCAGATGGTGCTGCTGCCGATGAACGTCGGCTGACGGACGGGCGAAACGGCTCGCCCGCGCGATGAAAACGATTCAACCTGACGTGTCGCGTCAGATCTTAAGCAATAGAAAACAAATCGCTGGTTTACTCGGAAAGATTTGGTAAGATTCGCGCGCTTCGAATCAACAACAAATCCCTTCCGAGAGACTTCATGACGATCGCAGCCACGACCGCCACCCGTTTCCTGCGCCACGGCGCGCTCGCGCTGTCCGCCGCCGCGCTACTGTCGCTTTCCGCGCTCGCGTGTGCCGCCGGCGACGTGCCCGGCGCCAAGGACCATCCGCTGGTCTCGCGCTTTTCCGGCGCGACGATCAAGGCCTATTCGCAGACCGCATTCGACGAGGCATTCCTGCCGAACCAGCCGATCGACGACGAGAAGACCGCGAAGGGGTTGAACCTCGAAGGCAAGATCACGCGCGTCAGCTATACGATCGGCGGCGACAAGTCGACGCTCGAAGTCGAGCGCAACTATCTCGATGCGCTGCAGAAGGGCGGCTTCCAGATCCTGTTTCGTTGCGCGGCGGAACAGTGCGGCAAGAGCGGCGGCAGCGATTTCCAGAGTGTCGTGATCAACTCCGGGCGGGTGCGCAAGGCCGGTTTCGGTGACACGAATTTCGGCGACAAACACCGGACGATCCTTGCGAAGCTGCCGCGCGCGTCGGGCGATGCGTACGTGTTCTTGCACGTGATGGACGATTCGGCGTCGAACAAGCGCACGCTCGTCTACGAGGAGGTCGTCGAGGTGAAGCCGATGCAGACGGGGCAGGTGAAGGTGGTCGACGCCGGCGCGCTGCAGAAGGGGCTGGCCGCGACGGGCAAGATCGCGCTGTACGGCATCTACTTCGACACCGACAAGGCGCAGGTGAAGCCCGAGTCGAAGGCGCAGCTCGACGAGATGGCGAAGCTGCTGACGGCCAACCCGGCGCTGAAGGTCTACATCGTCGGACATACCGACAACCAGGGGCAGCTCGCGCACAACGTCGACCTGTCGCAGAAGCGTGCGGAGGCTGTCACGCAGGCGCTCGCGACGACGTACCGGATCGCGCCGGCACGCCTGGTCGCGAAGGGTGTCGCATCGCTGTCGCCGGTCGCGTCCAACGCCGACGACGCGGGCCGCGCGCAGAATCGCCGCGTCGAGCTCGTGCAGCAGTAATTCCATTCCAACCGGGCGCCCGCGTGACTACGCGGGCGTCGTCCACTCGAAGATCGATCTCATGAAACTGCTGATTGCCACCGTGCTTGCCGGCGCCGCCGCCTCGTCCTTTGCACAGACCGTATCGCCGGGCATCTGGCACGACGACACCGCGTACACGCTGAACGGCAAGCCGCTGCCGCAGGCGTCCGGCTCAATGCCGGACCAGTGCCTGACCGACGCGGATGCGAAGGACCTGCGCAAGACGATGGCGGCGCGCATGCAGCGCGACAACGTCAACTGCACGATCACCCACTGGGACTATGCGGGCACGACGCTGAAGGTCGCGCTGTCCTGCGCGAACGAACAGGGGCACGGCAACGGTACGGTGACGGGCGCGGTCACGCCGACGAGCTACGACCTGAAGGGGCAATTGCGCGGGCAGCATGCGCAGGCCGGCGCGTATACGCTCGCATGGACGTGGCGCGGCAAGCGTGTGGGAGACTGCAAGTAACGGGGCGCATCCGCCCGCATCGCGCGCAGGCTGGCTGCCGCGCGGCTTGACGCTCGCCGGCACGTCGCCCACACTGGTTTGCACGACGGGCACGCGGCGTGTGAGCCGTCATGTGCGCTTCATGCGGATCGAACCGTCCGCGCCGGCGCGCCGCCCTGGCGCCCGGCAACGAACGCGCGGAGAGTGTCGACGTGGTGCTTTTTCCTTCCGGACGGACCAGCCGCCTGCTCGCCTGCGCCATCGCGCTCGGCGCTGGTGCGGCCATGGCCGATGTGCGCGCCACCGGTGACACCGGCGACGAAGCGCCCGTCACGCTCGTCAGCGATGTCCACGAATTCGTGATCCAGCACGACGGTTCGCTCGACGAGCACGACGATTCGACGCTGCGCGCGAACAACGCGAACGGCATCGACGCGGTCGCGCAGCGCTACGTGTGGTTCGACAAGAATCTCGAGCAGGTCGACCTGCTCGCGGCCGAGACGATCGACCGCGACGGCGTCGCGCATCCGGTCGGCGCGGACGGTATCCGCGACGTGCAGGAGCCGCGCTCGGCCGGCGCGCCGACGTTCCAGGACGGGCTGTTGCGCACCGTCGTGTTTCCCGGCGTCGAAGCCGGGTCGAGCACGCGCGTGGCGTTCCGCAAGACGCGCACGAAGCCCGTCAATCGCGGCTACTTCGGCTATACCGTCGAGCCGTCGCGCGAGCCCGTCGACAGCCAGCGGCTGATCTTCGACGTGCCGGCCGACCTGCCGCTGTACGCGGACGCGCGCGGCTACGTCGCGCTGCCGCCGGTGACGGCGAACGGCCGCACGCGCTACGAGTTCGATTACCGGCACGGCCCGTACGACCGCATCGAGAACGGCTCGGTCGGCTACCCGACCTACGGCGACCGGCTCGTCGTGTCGACGCTGCCCGACTACGCGGCGTTCGCCGCGCGCTACCGCGACGCGGCCGTCGACCCGGGCGTGAACGATCCGGCCGTCGTGCAGCTGGCCCGCGCGCTCACCGCGGATGCCGCCGATCCGCGCGACAAGGCGCGCATCCTGTACGACTGGGTGCAGGCGAACATACGCTACGTCGGGTTGTTTCTGGGCGAAACGGCCGCCGCGCCGCACCGCGCGACGGACATCCTGCGCAACCGCTACGGCGACTGCAAGGACCATGTCGCGCTGTTCGGCGCGCTGCTCGCGGCGGTCGGCATCCGCAGCGAACCGGTGCTGATCAATCTCGGCGCCGTGTACACGCTGCCGTCGGTGCCCGGTTACGGCGGCGGCGCGATCAATCACGCGATCACGTGGCTGCCCGATCTCGCGCTCTACGCGGATACGACGACGGCCGGCATCGCGTTCGGCTACCTGCCGCCGATCGTGATGGATCGCCCCGCGCTGCTCGTCGACACGGGCGTGCTGTCTCGCACGCCGGCCACGCAGCCGCGCGGCCGTGTCGCGCGGGTCGAGATCGATGCCGCGCAGCCCGGCGCCGCGCGTTTTCATGCCTACGTCGAGGACGAAGGCTGGACGGCGGAGCTCGAACGCAACCTGTTTCGCCGCGCGACGCACGACGGCATCGAGCAGCTCGCGACCGCGCGCCTGCGACAAAGCGGCTTGCGCGGCCGCGCGCAACTGTCGACCAGCGACCGGCGCGCGACGGACGGGCCGTTCGACGTGACGCTGTCGGGCACGCTCGATCATTTCGTGTGGCCCGACGGCACGACCGCGTTGCCCGCGCTGTCGAGCCTCACGGGCGGCATCGCGACGCAGGTCGAAAGCTGGCTGGCCGAACCGGTGCGCACACAACCGTGGGGCTGCATCGGCGGCACGTTCGACGAGACTGGCCAGATTGTGCTGCCGGCCGACGTCGTCGTGACCGACCTGCCGACCGACGCGACCGTGCATACGCGCTTCGTCGATTTCACGTCGCATTACGTGTTCGATGCGGCCGCGCGCGTCGTGCAGGTCACGCGGCGCATGACGGCGGATTTCGGCCGGCAGGTGTGCACGCCCGACGAATTCGCGGCGCTGCGCGCGTCGCTCGAACGCATCGAACGCGACACGCAGGCGCAGATCGTCGTGCGGGCGAAAGGGCGTTGAACGGGCAGGGGCAGTGAACGCGTCGCCGCCAGCGGTCGATGCGCAGGAGAGACATCATGACGGAACGGGACTACGAGATCGCCGATCTCTCGAAGGAATTGCTGGGCCGGATCGTGCAGGGCACCGTCGCGAGCGGCGCGGCCGTGGATGCCGAGCAGTGCGCGGCGCTCGCTGTGCAGTGCGCGACGGCGCTGGTCGATAAGCTCGGGGCGCGTAGCGGTTGAACGCGGAAGGGCGTCACGCAGGGGGGCGGTGGCTTGAGCGACACCGGCGAGCGAGTTCGCGGCCGGCGTGCTGTGCGTGCGCGACGGCGCCCCGGCACCGGTCGCGGCGCCTGTGGCACCCGCACCCGTGAAGGCGCCGGCGAGCAAGCAAGCGACCCCGGAGCGACGCATAGCGGCCCCGACCCCGATCGGCGTCGCACGTCACGCGTCAGGCGTTACGCTTCGACGCGCGCGTCGCCGTCCGCGCGCACGGCCCCCGGCGGCTTCCCCACCACCCGCTTGAACGCGCGGCTGAACGCCGCCAGCGAGCCATAACCGAGCCGGTACGCCACCGCTTCGATGGCCTCGCGGTCGCGCGCGATCCACTGCGCGGCGAGCCGCATCCGCAGCTCGGTCAGGTAGCGCACGGGCGTCATCCCGGTTGCCGCGAGAAAGCGCTCGGCGAACACCGAGCGCGACACGCCCGCTTCGGCGGCCAGTTCCGCGACGCTCCAGTTGCGGCCCGGGTCGCGATGCAGCGCGACGATCGCGCGGCCGAGCTTCGGCTCGCGCAGCGCCTGCACCCAGCCCGTCGCGTCGCCGCATCCGCACTCGACCCAGCCGCGCACGATGAACGCCGCGACCACATCCGCGAGCCGCGCGAGGATGCCCGCGAAACCCGCGCGCGCCGAGCAGGCCTCGCGCTCCATCGCGTCGAGCATCGGGCGGATTTCCGGGTAGCGCGAGAGCAGCGTGCCGACGTGCATGAACTCGGGCATCGTGCCGACCAGCGGCTGCATGCCGCCGAGATCGAGCTCCATGCACGCGCTGAAGATCAGCGCATCGCCGGCACCGGGCTCCGTCGCCGCGCAGGCCGCCGGCGACGCGCCGGCCGATGCCACCGACGCGACCGTATCGCAGATCTTCGCGGCCTCGAAGCCGTGGATCTCGCGGCACGGTGCATCCGGATCGGACACCAGCGCATGCATGCCGCCATGCGGCAGCAGGATCGCGTCGCCGGCCTCGAGCCGCATCGTCGCGCCGGCCGCGTCGCGCAGCAGCACGGGCCCGCGCCCGACGAAATGGAACTGCGCGCGGCCCGGCGCCTCGCCGAAGCTCAGCCCGAACGGCCGCGCGACCTGGATGCGGCGGTACTGGACACCGCTCAGCCGCATCCCCAGCAGCAACTCGCTGACGAGGTCGTGCACGTCGGGGACGGGGGGAAGCAGGGGCTCGGACATATCGAGATTCGGACGATCGATCAACAAGAACGGATTGTATGTCATAGACCGTCCTGTTGCCGTTCCTTACGATACGCCGTCATTGGTACTTTTCCCTATACGGACACGGAACGACGCATGAATCCCGGAATTTCCCCGGCCGCCTCGATGGCGGCCCCCCGCGAACCGGCCTGGGGCGCGGTATTCGCGATGACGCTCGGCGTCTTCGGGCTCGTCACGGCCGAATTTCTTCCCGCCAGCCTGCTCACGCCGATGGCCGACAGCCTCGGCGTGACCGAAGGCGTGGCCGGGCAGGCCGTCACGGCCACCGCGACGGTGGCCCTCGTCACGAGCCTGCTGATCTCCGCGTTGACGCGCACGATCGACCGGCGGCGCGTGCTGCTCGTGTTCTCGGTGCTGCTCGTCGGATCGAATCTCGCGGTCGCGTTCGCGCCCAACCTGACGACGCTACTGATCGGCCGCGTGGTGCTCGGCATCGCGCTCGGCGGCTTCTGGACGATGGCGACGGCCACCGCGATGCGGCTCGTGCCGACGTCGATGGTGCCGCGTGCGCTGTCGATCATCTTCAGCGGCGTGGCGGTCGCGACGATCGCGTCCGCGCCGATGGGCAGCTACTTCGGCCACCTGATCGGCTGGCGCAATGTGTTCCTGATCGCGGCCGTGCTTGGCGGTGTCGCGTTCGTGTCGCAGGTGATGACGCTGCCGTCGATGCCGCCGAGCGGCACGACGCGGCTGCGCACGCTGATCGACGTGCTGCGCCGTCCGACTGTCGGCCTCGGCATGTTCGCGACGATCCTCGTGTTCACCGGGCACTTCGCGTTCTTCACGTATCTGCGGCCGTTCCTCGAACAGGTCGCGGGCGTCGGCGTGAACGGGCTGTCGGCGATCCTGCTCGGTTACGGCATCGCCAACTTCGTTGGCACGTCGCTCGCGGGCCGCGTGCTCGAACACCGGTTGCGGCCGATGCTGATCGCAATGCCCGCGCTGATGGTCGTGCTCGGCATCGCGCTCGTCGCGCTCGGCCGCGCGCCGATGATCGACGCTGTGCTCGTCGCGTTGTGGGGGATGGCGTTCGGCGGCGTGCCTGTTGCCTGGTCGACGTGGGTCACGCGCACCGTGCCCGACGAGGCCGAGAGCGCGGGCGGGCTGATCGTCGCGGCGATCCAGCTCGCGATTGCGACGGGTGCGGCGGCCGGTGGCGTCGTGTTCGATGCGAACGGCGCGGCTGGCGTGTTCGTGGGCGCAGCCATCGTGCTGGCGGTCGCGGTCGCGACGATCGTGACCGGCGTGCCGAAGCGGGTCGGTGTGGCGGTGTCCTGACCGGCCGGGCAGGGCCCGCGCTTCGCGGGCCTGCCGGCGGTCGTCGGTCCGTCAGGCGGCGTGGGTGTCCGCGATGCGGTCGAGTTCCGCGAGCGCATCTTCCGGCAGGTCGAGGTCGGCCGCCGCGAGAACATGACCGCGAAGACACTCGCCCTCTTCGTGGAGGTGCTGGCGCAGCTCGACGCGATTGGTCAAGCGCAGAAGTGAGCGTCTAGGCGGAGGTGCTGGAAATACGCCCGCGCGCGGGGATCCGCACAGTGGCCGCTGCTCACCAGCCTCCTGTGTTCCCTCCAGCTGATGGCTCCGTACCGAAGCCACCAGCGAGGGCGTCCCGCGAGCTTGATTTCCCGAGCCACCGCAGGTATTCCGTTTGACGCAGGGTCCAGCAGTTTGCCCCGATTGCCATATCGCTCTTTTTGAGCTTCTCTCGACGGTTCACGTCGGACGTTGCAAATATCCCAATGGCGACGGGAATCGCGACCTTCGGGTAGCGGTGGAAATGCCGCCCTTCCGCGGGGCACGGTCGCAGGAGAGGAGCGGGGAATAGGGTAGTGACGGCAATGGCTGCCCTCGCGCTGGCGGCAGGCAAACAGAGCGTACCGGAGCCAGTCGGGGAAGCTTGGCACGAGGGGTGTCAGAGCTCAAGGCCTTCAAGGTGAGACCTCGATGCGGAGCGCACGCGAGCTCATACGGTGCGACAACGGTGAGGGGGCATGCAATGGGACGGGCAGCATGGTATCGCGTTGAACTACATCCAGCCGTGCAAGCCGCCGCAGAATGCCTGCGTGGAGTGCTTCGACCGCACGGTACACTATGAATAGCTGTCACAGTACTACTGGGATGACCTGGGGCACATTCGCCACGGAATGGAGGTGACAATACAATCGCGAGCGCCTCAACATGGGCCTTGGTGGTGTAACGCCGAAACAGCGGCTGGCGATGGCCGCTTAGCCTCTACCTCTGACTCGCGTAAATGCGGGGATTACCATTCATAAACTGGCCCAGAAAACCGTTCCGTTTGAAACTGGAAAATTCCGGCATGTTGTTGACACCTCGACCAGGAGGTCGTGCCGTGAAGAAGACCAGATACACCGACGAACAGATCGCGTATGCGCTGAAGCAGGCAGAGCTAGGCACATCGGTTGCGCGAGTAGGACGCGAAGAACCGAAAACGAAATATATGCTGATTGCATATATTTAGATGCAGTGCAGAAAGCAGAGATTTCATGCAGAACGGGAGAGCGGGAGCATTGAAATTCGAACCAAAGACTTCGAGGCTGGGGGCGTGGGCCACGGAGGTCAGTAAACTAGATTCTTAGAAAAAACACGTCCTTGACTCGCTCGTTAGAGTCGGTATATTGATCGAGCAGAAAGCATCGACTGCTCAATGAACTATACGCGTGCCGTGTTTGCGTGCTGATATTTGTCAGGCACAAAACCACTGGCGCGTCTACATGACCATGCGCGAAGTCTCCGGGAGTGCTGCGAATGAGCAGCAGGCAATGCGTGAAAACGATTCAGAAGACGACAATTCCACGGAACTCAGAGATCCCGTAAGCGGCGATCTACTAATCCCAAGTTTGGCCGCGCTAGTGGTACGGTTGGCCAGAATGTCGCTGTTCGAAGGCAAGATGGTGTCGGGTACCACCCGCACTCACGGGTCGCCAGTCGGCTTGGGGCCCGATGATCGTCGTGCAATGAGTGCGATTTCGCGAGCCTGCCTTGTTCATGGTCTTCCCGATTACGGTGCGGAAGTTCACGAACTCCTTTCCCTTTGCACCCGTCCGTTGGGGGACTGGCTGCCAATTCCGGCGGTGAACCGCGCTGGTCTCGGGTACACCGTGCTGATTCATGCCGAAGACGGTATTCCAAGTGCCGAAGCCGAAGAGCTGGCAGCTGGATTCACAGGCATGACGGCGGCGATTGAGGAGCAGTTGTTTGCAAAATTTGTGGACGTTCTCAATAGACACCCGGAACCGCACGCGAGCACCTACTATACGAAGGTTCGCGAGTTCGTCATTCGCCGTCCAGTTTGCGACCTTGATGATTTCAAGGCGGGACTGACAGAGGAGGTGCCTGCTCGAGTGTGGATGCTGATCCAGCGCGAATTCTACGAAGCAATGCCTACAGGATGGTGCATCGACGGAGCGGTGGCGATATGCGACCACTGTGGCAACGCGATGAAGAAGGGGCGCGCCGGTTTGGTGTGCCGTACATTGGCTTGCGCGGCACTCAATCCTGCCCAGTCATCCAAGTCGGTATCGGCCTCTTCGGTTATGCGTGTTGCTCGTGGGATTCGTCAGTACTGGGTTGAACCTGGAATCGACGAACTCCGTCTCTACGATGCACTGCTGGCGAGTGGCGTAACTGCCGAACTTTACCCGTTGCGCGATCGAGTCGATATCGCCGTCGGTCAGATTGGGATTGATCTAAAGACGTACGTTAGCCCAGAGACTCTCGGGCAAAAATTCAGACGCAGTATTGGGGGGTTGGAATTATATCCACGGCGGCTGCTTGTCATACCTGACTGGCACGCCAAGACTGTCCCGTCCTATATCGACCGCCTGAAGCGGGCGATGGGACGGGACGATGTCACCTGCCTGACCGTCAGCGAAGCGTTGGCAATGCTCGTCTCGAAGGAGGCTGGCCATGCGTGAGCCCTTACAGCCTTACGCGGGTGTCAGTCGTCTTAACTATTTGTGCATCATCGCAACTGAGCTTCTTGGGGCTTCCAGCCTTGCCGCGATACCAGCGCTGGCGGCAGGCTTTGATAGTGTGAACAACACGCTGAGCGCAGAAGCGTCGCTCGCGTTCAAGAACGTGCGCCTTGCCGGTATTGCACCTGGCACGTTGAGTGAACTACATCTGATGGCAGATGCGTACAGGCAGCACTATCGCCAGGTCGACGCCCGTAAATCTCGCGGCGATGAGTTCGTGAAAAACGAGCTGCCGCAGCGGTATCACATAGATGAGAATCTCAACATCAGCCGAACATGGACCCATCTTGTTCCTGATGACATTGAGGTGGCCAAGGCTTGCTTGACATCAGTACGTCCTCTGCGACTTCGCTCCCTTCCTGCGGTCCATGACCCTGACAAGAGAGCTGAGCTTGACCTGGAGCAAGGTTACTCCGGGTTAATCGCTCCACTCGGGTTTACACCACCGCCTCCGCCGACATACGACCTTGAGCGAATCGGAAGAGCGCCAGGCATGGTCCTGTGGGAGCAGCTAATCACGATTGCACGTCGCTTCGACGAAATCGATGTTGCGGCGGGTCGCCAGTCTCCGTCGGAATGTCATTGGTTCGGTCGTTTGCACGACGCGCAAGGTAGCCCGACGGCCGTGCTGATGGAGCCCGGGACGGAAGGGCTCGTGAATGCCAAAGGCATTGATCTCAAAGGGCTCAAGCACCTGATTGGGCTCCCCGGTGCCGGGAAGACCACATTGTTGTACCTGCTCGCCGGCCATCTTTCATCCGAAGGCTATTCGGCCTGCTTTCTCTTTCCTTCCATTGAAGTCGCGAGCGGCTTTATCGAAACCCTCGCACGCTACGAAGTTCCTGCTGGGCTTCTCTCGGGGCAGAGCGAGACTGCGCGTACTAAACACGTCCTCAATTTCGCGACAGCATTGGCCACGCAGAATCGTGGGTATGGAGTGACGCGCGAAATTGCTCCATTCTTCGCGACGAACTGCGCTCTTGCGGGGTTTGCAAGCGACGAGGATGTCGAATTTCCCCATGCGAATCCTCCTTGTCTTCAACTGATGCAGCACCCAGAAGCTGGCAGGCGTGCGCGGCGACACAGATGTGCGCTTTCTTCAGTGTGCGGCTTGCAGCATGGTGAGCGCATGCTTGGCAGTGCGACGATCTGGGCGGGGCACATCCTCTCGACCGATCGTCGCGTCTCCGCACTCTATACGGACGCTGAGGTCCGCCACTTCGAGTATTTGGCGCGGACGTTCGACGTGCTTGTGGTCGACGAGTGTGACGGAGCGCAGACTAATCTTGACGGTCGCGGCACGCCGACCCTCAAGCTATCTGGTGACTATGACTCGCTGTGGAGTACGCTAATCCGTGATCTCCATGACCCTGCGGCCAAAGGGAACAACGCGTTTGTGGCCGGCGTTACCGTACCCTCGCTTTTGGAGATGACAGGCCGATTCGGTCGTGCGACAGAACGGCTGGTGTCTCATTTGCTCCATTTGCCGCAGCAATTTCGTAACGCCCATGCGAATGTGTTGCTAACGTCCTTGTCGATTATCTCGGACATGTTTCCGGTTGACGATGAGTGGGATGAGTTCGATAGGCAACGGTTTTCGGAGTCGCGCAGGGCATTTGAAGGCATTTTCGACGCGGCCGTCAAGGTCGTCGCCTTTCGCCATACGCCAATGCATGGCGACGACGACGAGGGCACGAGCGACCTCGCAAGAAACCTTTCGGAGGCGGCAAAAGCCTGCGATACAGGCATCGATGTAATACAGGAACTATACGACCGAATCCTGGCGTCGATAGAGATATGGGAGCGTGATGGAAACGATGCGGCTGCGCGTGGGGTTGCGAAAGTCCTTCGAACGGTACCGAGTCTAACGAGCAGCCACGACGAAGAGACGTTCTTCTGCTATACGACCCTGCTCGTATCGGTCACGCTCCTCGTGCTTCAGCATTTTGGACTCGCCCCGCATCTCCGATTGATGAATACGATGGGACTCGTCAGTGACAATGTCTTCCAGACACGTTGCTCACGCGATCAACTTGGGGTCTTACCAGAGTCCCTGATTGGGCGTCTTAGCGGAATCCGTTACACCGTAAGCGAAGAAGGTAACGTCGACGTTTCCCACGTAGGCTTCGCCGGCACACCGCGCCTGTTGCCTCACCGGATGATCGAGATTGGCAAGGAGCGCGGCGAGGGGATGGCCGTGCTCATGACGAGTGCGACGTCGCTGCTTGAACAAAGCCCGAGCTTCCATGTTTCAGTTGGCCCGCACTACATTCTGAGGCGTCCGCATGCAGGAACCGGGTGGGAAAAGTCGAGGTATCGTTTCTTGCCCAAGACGGATCCACAAACACAGTTGCCATTGCGCTTCAGCGGGGCGAAGTTGCTCCAGCGTGAACGCATCCTGAAGACGATCGTGGACCAGTTGTTGCGGCATGGCGTGCTGTCCGACGTTGAACAAGCCATCCAGAACAACGACGTCGTGGATGGGGTGGGCAGAAAGGCCGCCTTTGTCGTGAATTCGTACGAGCAGTGCGAGCAACTGTTTGATCACATTTACGCTAACCATCCGTCGTGGCGCGGCCGCGTGCGATATCTCGTACAGCCAAAAATACACGGAACATTGCACGAAGCGGCCGTTACGGCGTCCGAAGTGGAGACGCTCGGGGCAGACGAGAACTGGGACCTGCTTATCTTCCCAATGAACGCAATCGGACGGGGCGTCAACATCGTCTACAGATTCGGCTCGCGTGTAGATAAAGCGATGATTGGGTCACTGTTCTTCCTCACCCGTCCGCATCCTCGCGGCGATAGTCTGCAACTCATTCAGGGGCTTGTGGGAAGTGCTTCTGAAGCATTTGACCAGCGAGTCTTCGAGACTACCGATGATGCACTACGCTCCCTGCGAGAGGAGCGTCGGAAGACATCTTCAACCATTGAATATTTGTTGCGTATGCAGCTTGTTGCTCAAAGGCTCGGGCAATACGCGGAGCCGTTTGTCGCTGATCAGATGATCATGATCTTGCAGACGATTGGACGTGCGATGCGCGGCGATTGCCCAGCCTTTGCCTATTTTGTGGACGCTGCCTGGGCGCCGAATTCCGCGAAGGGAACGCCCGACACCAACAGAACTTCGATGCTTGTGATGATCCAGGAGATCCTCGAGAAGTGTTTGTCGCATCCGGACGCTGCTGTACGCGAGAGCTACGAGAACCTCTACAAGTCTTTCTCCGTGCCCATGAGGGCAATCGAAAACCTATTGAACGACCGCTAGCATGTTTGAAGAGAAAACGTTTACATGGACCCGCGTTGGCGGCCGTACCGTGCGTGTACCGATGCTCGTCGGTCGAAAAATTTCCCCTGAATGGCTGACTCAAGAGATTCCGCTCATTGAGTTCTCCTTTTCAGGTGAGCTGTTGGCGAGCTTTTCCTCGGTTTTTGCGGCTGCCAAGCAAGAAAAGAAGAATCTGCCAATCACGTCTCTACGCCTAGCACTCACGGCGGGGATTGACAAAATTGTACGTCTCGACCGGGATCTAGGTCTCGCGCCCGACAACTTCGGCAGGCGGGGCAGCGCGATCACAATGCTCTCGGATCTCACTGACGACAATAACTATGGCACTACGCGTCAGCGCATCGCTCGTTATGTCAGTCGTTGGTTGATGAACGAAGTTGAGCCGTGGGCTGAGCGACACAAATTGGGTGAGCTCGTAGCCGCCCTAAAGGCAGCAGTACGGCCTGAGTTGATCGTACCGACCGAAGTGAACGCGCCACTCATTCGGGACGGTCAACCGGACTTCTCCCTGATTGCGCGCATTATCGGCGGAAGTCTCATGGGGGAAGAGCTCTTCGATGGGCTCGGTCCTTGTGAACTCGTGGCGAGCCCAGAATATAGGTCCAATTCTGCCGAGCTGATGTCTATGCCGCATCGCGCCCATCGTGGTGACGATGTATTTTCGATGGTGGCTCGGCTGACCGTTAGCACGATGCCGTACAGCCGAGACCTGTACCTCGGCGTTTCGGCTGCCAAAAGGGTGTGGGCAAAGAGGGTGCCCTTTGCAAATAGCAAGATGCCGCGACGGGTCATGGGCTATGTCATGGCGTCCGGAAGGCCGGCTGTCATGGTTCCTGTTGAGCGATCGAAAGCTGGTTGGGAGTTTGGCGATGGCTACGCAGCTGTACAGGTCGAGTCGGGCGCACTTTTGCCAAATGCGCTCGAAGACGCGGTGCGCAATCGTCAATTTGATGAATCGGTTGGCTGGTGGGCCGGACTGCCTGAACTCCCCACGCTCTTCAAGTTTGTCTCGCCGCGCACGGTATTTGAAGGCGACGAGGCTACGCTACTTGACACCATCAGCACAATTCTGGGTAACGCTCTTGTAACGCGCGCGATCTCTCTCAGCGAGATAGCAATCAATCGCAAGAAGAAGCCCCTGCAAGAGATGTTGCGTTTGACGGACCTCGAGTTCGGTGCAGCTGGCGATTCGCTTGTTTCCGGTTCGGATGCCGAAGAGGCGGACGTTGGCGACGATGATTCTGGAGACGAAGGTGACGCCGGCCGAACTGCATCAATCGCACATTATAGGGAGCAGAACGTACGCGCCCTGCGGTTATCGCATGGGGAAAACAAGCCGATACTGTGGGTGCTGTGTGATTTGCCGCGA
Source organism: Burkholderia sp. YIM B11467 (assembly GCF_052952715.1). NCBI lineage: Bacteria > Pseudomonadati > Pseudomonadota > Betaproteobacteria > Burkholderiales > Burkholderiaceae > Burkholderia > Burkholderia sp. YIM B11467. Next base: position 555,553 of record NZ_JBQVSQ010000001.1, on the reverse strand, counting down.
GAGCAGGAGATCATCAGAACCTCGGTGCAGACTCTCTTCGGAGACGCCGTCGAGATAAATACTGAGGCTCTGCCAGTGGGAACTCACGGCCTGCGGAGTGACCTTGATGGCGCGAATCTACCCGCGCGGGCTCGCTTCGAAGAGCGAGTTAAGCGTTGGGAGGCGGCTTCGGCGACTATACGGAAGGTCAGTGGCGACCGCCCCGTTATCGCTCTGATTTGTGCGCCCGACAAGTTCAACCAGCGCAGCGAGGACCCGGTCAACTACTATGCTGGCATCCACGCCATGTCGGCGATAGGTGCAAATGTCCACCACCTCTTGCCAATAGAGACGGCCGATGACACGTCTGCTGAGCAGGCGTTTCTTCACAGAACCCAAAGCGCGCTCCTTGACGTATTCCTTGCGCATTCGGGGATCATCTTTGGCACGAAGGAGTTTGCGGCCCAGTTGCTACCAGGGGAGGACACCCCTACGTGCATCTACGGGCTGCAGGCCGTGAGATCGCGAGCTCGGATAGGCAGTGGGCAAACGGGATTCACGTTCTTGTTGAATACGCGCCTTGTCATTGAGACAGGTGTCACCGAGGTCCAGTTCGTCTACAAGGGCAGTAAAGAAACCCAACGCTCTGAATGGAAGCCGCTCTCAAAAGGTCTTCAATGGTTAGGTAGCCAACGCCAGATGCACGCGGGGGATGATCGGTGGTTGAAGAGCATCTTCGAAGATGAAACGAAGGCGACGCTGCTTGCAATTCATGAGACCGACCCGCGTGCTGTGGTGATGATTGACTGGCAGAGCGTGGCTGGCTTGTGGCGAGGTATTCGCGACGTTGATCTCGCAGACGGAAAGTCAGTCAAGTTGGGCAACATCGACCTGTCAAATCTGAAGAGTCTCAGCTTCGTGAGGTTGCGTCGTGGTTCGGATACGCTTTCTTTGCGATCGGAAGTGAAAGTCACGTATGCGGGCTGGCTGAGCGGGGCTGAGCGTACGCACTCGGGCGAGACTTTCATCGACGCGTACTACAGCACGGGAAAGTCGTTGGTGGAGTTGTCCGACGATAGCGACGTAAGCGAGCGCAGCTATGGTCACTTCGTCGCCACGATGGGGTACGCCAAGACAGTTCAGGTCAAGCGAGGACTTTCGTGTTTCCGCTCTACACCCCGCATGCAGCAGATTGGGAAGGGAGCGAGAGAGTACACGCTAAAGATGATGGAGCCCGCATCCTGGGATGCGGCGCTACCCGCCAGTATGGAGATAACTGTACTTCATGCGCCAGGTGGTGTACTCGCGCGCAACATTGCGATGCTTGTGATGGGGCTAAGAATCGGCTACGCGCATTACGACGATTGGACAGCGTTGCCAGCGCCGCTGTTCTTCCGCCGCAAGATAGAGGACTATGTAATCCGCTTTCCTGAAGACGACGATGAGGATCCGCCGCCGTCAAATGAGGCTTCACCACCTGAGTCTGGCGACTCACCTGAGGACAGGAGCGCGTTATCGGGAGCGAAGACGTTTGTCTCGCGGCTGATCGAAAGTGCAACTGGCTCCAATAGCCTCGCCGTTGCCGATGAAGAGCTTCCGGAGGTCAACAAGCCGCCTTGTTTGAGCAGTGATGAAGGAGACTTGCTCGCTCAAGTGAAGCGGACGCCTATGCCGACGTTGCATGGGGCGAAGGATTTGAAGATCCGTCGTCTCGGCCAGCGGATGATGTATCAGGACTCAGGTGTCAGAGTCAGGGTTGACTTGCCGTATTGGATCAAGACGAAAGGAATCTTCGGCGAATTCAACACGACCATCCGGAGAAAGGCGTCTTCATATTGGAAGGCTCTACGAGACATGGGCGTGGTTAGAGAGCAGGCGCCTATGCCGCGCGAGAGCGAATTGCTCGACTGGATGGCCGCGTTGCTCCAGGTTCCACAGTCAGCAATGGCGCTCGCACCTGCCTCGGATTTGATTGGTGGTCTTTCTTTCAAGCGCCTGCACGAGATTATTGAAGAAAACTACAACTCCACGTGTGCCACTGAGGACCAGGTACTCGGTCATTCACTCGGCGTGGACCGATTGAAGAAGCTGACTCAGTGGGCACAGGAAAATCGTCACGACGAGTTGCTAGGCTGGCTGATATTTCAGGTCGCTCAGTATCCGATAAGTGGTTGGCCGGAAGCGGTGGTCGAGAATACCCAGGAGATACTTGGGCCGCTCACCGAAGAGGCACTCCGATACTACATCGACGTCGCTTCGGCTGTTAGTGATGCCATCGCGCAGCGTGACCACCTGAATAAGTTCCAAACCATTTTAAGACGCCGGCCCATTCCAGTCATGGCGGAAGTTGAGGCCTGCGCGACGAGCGAACAGAGCTCAACTCCCGCCGAGTCCCAAGCGGTTGTTCCTGACACTGACATATCTCGGAATGCATCGTCGGGAGTAGGGGAGATTGAGTCCGAAAACCAGTTCGCTTCGCCGAAGGAAGCGGATTCGATGCCGATCGACCTCCGGATAGTTGACAAAATGGACATGGAAAAGATGACGCTGGGGGTAAGTGAAGATATCCAGGCAGATGAAACTAGTTTCCGGGCGCTGAAGGCACAAATGGCCAGCGAGCTTGACAAACTCGAGTTGGGTGTCCACGAGTTTGACAAGTTCGTGTCGGAGATGAATGGGCATATTGCTACGCTGCGGACACTGCATCAAAAGGCGCTGGAGCGACACGCAGCAGCCCATCAAGTTCGCGAGCGTCGCATCGCAATCTTGGAGCGCTGCAAGCTGCTGGTCGCGAGGATCAAGCCATTTGAAGTAGAGCTCGAACTCGGGGAAATCGGCCTGGCGGAGGACTATAGCGATTTGGACGCTGCAGAGGAAAGCATCGCGCGTATCGATGTACTTGTCGGCGATATTGTTGCCCTCGATTCCCAGATGAAAAAAATTGAGAGCATGCCGCAGTCACCAGTACTAGCCGAGCGTCACAAGCGCAATCGCATTCTTTCGGAAACCACCGATTCGATGTTGAGCAGTGCAGCTGATCTCAGGAATCTCGTCCAGCGCAGTCCTTGCTTTACGATGGCCGAATCGGCTCTTGTGAGCGACGATGGAGTCGTAGATGAAGCTGTAACCGAAGCTGCAGCGGTAATTGAGCAAATCATGGCGCGTCCTTCGGACGGTGCTGCTGTTTCGCTGGAAGCAGCGCCACCTCCGCAAACTACCGCTGTGTTGGACGCGATAGTGCGTTCGAGTGAACCGCCGGACGCGGAACCGGCTGACGATGTGGCCGCAGTGCCTAAGGATGAAGCTCGGGTTGAGACCGAGCAGGCGGGAGAGGTAGAGGCTTCGCAAGCGGAGGTCGCCGCGCCGTCGTTGCGTTCGGATGAGTTCGAAACTGCGATGGAACCGGCTACGCTGGAATCGGCTAGCAAGGTGATTGAGGGCGAGGCAGAACGGGGTGGCTTGGGGTGTGACGACACGCCGGAAAATCTCAGTGAGACGGATGTTGAATTGCCTCTGGATTCCTCTGAAGAGGAATTCGAGTCTGCGAGTCAGGCTGTGAACCGTCATGCAGGTAAGTTGCATCAACTGGTGAATAAAAGACTGTACGGGCTGGCAGGTGTTCATGTCGCAGCACTTGAGCAATCTCTCGCAGACTTGGCGCCGTCAGAGACAAACGTTCACTATGTGGTACTGCATGCGCTCGTCGATTCGCTATATCGCATGGATTGCCAGTTTGAGTTCGAAGCACGCCTCGACCCGGCGCTCAAGGAGATGTTGGCCACGCAATCGCTGAGTGGTTGTGGACTCACAGATTCGGCCTCGGTGGCCCTTGGTGTCTTGGCGGCAGGCCTCTCTAGCATGCTATTTGATAGTTCCGATATTCAATGGAACATCGGTAACGCTATCAGCGCGCCGCTCACAGGTCACACCAAACTGAGAAGCTTAATCGAGCACATTGATACGATTCGTCAGCGCGGATTGCAGCTCACACGCGACATGTTTCTCGTGTCCCAGATCGGCGACCAGGAAGCACTGAAGCATGAGCTTGAGCGATTCCGTCTGCGTGCTGATGCTTGGAAGCTCGCGCCTGAGATTTATTCGAGCTGGAATCATCGTGGCTTCAAGGCGATGCACGAGGAGATGTTCAGCCCTAAGAGTCCTATTGGGGCTTGCCTCGATGGCATCGCAAAAGGTGCCTTCGACAAAGTTGCCACGAGCTATGAGGATATTCGTAGAAAACTGGACAAACCAGCGACAGTCGTGGACGAGATTTTCCGCAAGATCGGGGAGCGAACTCGACCCGATGGCCTGTTCAGGGTGCGTGCGATCGAGAATGTCGAGGTTACCAAGCGATTTATTGAGAGCTATCTCGAGCATTCGCGGCGGCAGAAGAATCCGAATGTTGAACTCGTCAAGAGTACACTTGCATTTTTGACAACGTTACACGCGCATCTCGAAGACTCCTTGGAGGAGATTAGCGCGATCCAGTCTCGAAACAGCTTGGAGAATTTATATCGCGAGGCATCTATCCATGCAATTAGATGTGCCTTGCGGCTGTACGACAATAATCAAGCTCCTGCATGCATTCCTCAGGACAAGCAGAAGCTCCTCGTTCAAGCTCCACTGAATCGTGATTTGATGCCGGTCTTGGCGGGTGTCGATGAGTTCACACCTGCGCTGTGTGCACCTTCGGCGGTTCTTGAGGAGACCGGGCGGTGGACCGACGAAGGGCTCTCAATTTCAGGAGCCGGCGAGAGTATTGACGAGGCGCTGAAGGAGGCTCTGAGACAGCACTTGACTGGGCAGCGCTTCATTCCTGCTTTCCACATTGACGCATGCTTGCCCCGCTCGATGCTCTCCACGGGAGACGCATCAGTCTCGCAGCTCTACAACCAGCGTAAGGCCTCTTTTGGGGCCGAGCTGCAGAGGGCGCGTCAGCGGGTCACGCACGCGATGACGCTGTCAGCGCTAACGCAGAATGAAGCCAACAGCATGCAGCGCGTCATTGAAGCGATGCAGGACTCGTTGCGTCCAGAGAAGGGGATTGGACATCCTGCAGCAGAAGGTGTTGCCTATGCTGACTTCCCGCAGGCAGCGGCAGTTCTGCGACATCGTGTACTTATGCCGCTGGAGGCTCGGCTTGATGAGGTCGCAAGCAAGCTCGAAAGCGATCTGAACGCGTACGCTGAGGCGAACCGAGGCGTTGCGTCCTCGCAGGATATTCAGCGTATCCGCATCATGCTGAAGTCGGATAACGCGGCAAATCTACGAACAGCATACGACGCACTTGCGCTCCTGAAAGCCACGCATCGGCTGCCTAGCCATTTGACCGGAGGGTCAAACGTAGCGGAAGACTATGATGCGTTCATGGTGCGTGTGCACCAGTCCGTTCATAGCAATAAGACGCCACTTGAGGCGTTGTGCCTGGCATTGGAGCAGCCTGTTTCTGAGTCCGATCCTGATTGGATGATCACACTTTCGGCGGAGGAAAGGGCTGACGCGGTGAGTCTGATTCGAGAGTGGATCGAGCTTTTCACATCTCCTCGTCAGAAGCTGTCGTCCGATAACAAGCAATTGGAGAATGTCTTCCATCTGCTGGGTATCAATCACACCCCAGCCACTATTCCGGAGCACGGTCGGGGCAGTCGGCTGAAGTTTATGTTGCCGGAAAGGGCGTTCACATTCCCGACTGCTGCTGCTGATGAGATGTTCATCCCACCAGTCTTAGGGTCGAGGGCTGTACACATCCAGGGCTTCATGATGTTTGGCCAAACGAGTGATAACGATCTGCGTCAGTTGATGAGTGAGCTAAGTGGCTCGCCCACGGTCGTTCTCGCCCGCGCCCGACTGAATATGACACGTCGCGCACGCGTTTGCGGAGCGGCGCCTGTCCTCCTGATCGACGATGAACTGGTGGCCTACGTAGCGCTCCATCCCAATGAGCGCCTGCAGGCGCTCATGCGTGTGGCGATGTTGAGCTTTAACACGAATCCGTACGATGACTACGGTGGTCGCCCTGTGCCCACCGAGATGTTCTTCGGTCGTCAGGTTGAGCTCGCGAAGCTCCGGGATGTGAAGAGCCTTGGTGTTCTCTACGGTGGGCGCCGGCTTGGTAAATCGTCTCTGCTTGCGCAGGTTGAACTTGAGACGCAGAACACGCCAGGGATGGCGGCAGCGTACATCTCGATGGATACGATTGACTCGTCGACGAACCACGTGCACGCAGCTTGGGGTTTTGTATACCGAAATCTGCTTTCGCGGAAAGTCGTCGGGCCGATGTCGGGTCAACCTACGCAGTGGCAACAATTCCGGGACTGGATCGAGAAAGAGGTGCAGGCACGCTCGGACTTGAAGTCCATCTACCTCCTGATCGACGAAGCTGATTCGTTGATGGGGCGAGAACTGAGGCTTGCGAAGGGGGAGATTGGCTTCGTGCGCAGCCTCCAGCAGATGGTGGAAAACCTGCACCATGTATGTCACATCCGCTATGTGATCGCAGGGCTTCATAACATGACGCGGATGACATCGGAAGAGAATTCCGTGCTGGGCAAGGCGGAAACAATCGCCCTGGAGCCTTTTAGTTCGGCGTCGGACATCCAGCGTGGTATCCGGCTGATTACGAAGCCGTTGGCTGCGATGGGGTTCCTCTTCGCAAAGAGCGAGGCCGATCTACCGCTGCGTATTCTGTCCGTATGTAACTTTTATCCTGCATTCATACAGCTCTATTGCAGAAGTCTCGTGGACCGGTTGATGAATCGGCGTCAAGACGGCAAGCCGCCTTTGCACATTACTGCGGATGATCTCGATGCGGTCGAGAATAATAGTTCGCTACTTAGCGAACTACGACACAAGTTCGAGCTCAACTTGAATCTGGACAAGCGATACAAAGCGATTGCGCTGTTGCTTGCCGATGCGTACTACTCCCAAAGTGCATCGGGCCAGTACGTTGGGCTGACAATCTCAGACATCAGCGAGCTATGTGAGACGCTCGTGCCTAAGCATTTCGCCAACGCTGGGCCCGGCGTCTATGAGGCTCTTCTCGAAGAGATGATCAAGCTCAACGTGCTTGAGCGTGTCAACACGCGCTATGTCCTCCGAAATCCGAACATCGCGATGATGATGGGCGACGCGGATCGGGTCAGTCACAAGCTGGACGAGTTGGCGAAGGAGCCGCCCGAGGAAACGCGCAATCGTGGCGAAAGACGAGTCACGATGGACCACGGAACAAGCACGATCCCATTCCCGCTGCCGGTCGCATGGGTGCGTCGTTACATGGATTCGTCCGACGGGGAATTGCTTATTCTTACTGGGAACGAATTGAGTGGGATAGTCGAACTTAGCAAGCCCGCTGGTCGCGAAGAGTGGAAAATTGGGCAAGACGGGGTGTATACCATGATGCCCGGTCAAGGGCCGATCTCTGCCAACGACTATCTGGCCGCGATTAGGCGAACGAGGGGGGCGCAAGCAGTCCGTCGCATTGTTGCGGTGCGCCCGGCGGCGTGGAATATCAACCATATCGCTTCATTCGTCCAGTCCGCCCAGAAGGCGGCCAAACAGAATCTGGATGTGCGTTTTGTCTTGCTGGCGCCTCCGGAACGAGCACTCGAGCTAGCGCAAGCGGTCGAAGCGAATAAAGTGGATCGTGCTGGCTGGCGGGTGGTTCCTCTGCCACAGTGGACTCAGGATGCGGTCTATTTCCGTCTCCAGGAGAACTCCGAGGTTTCCGAGAATTCGAACGCACTGGAAGCGATCATCAAGGCAACTTGCGGCTTTGATCGAGAGGTTTACCGGCTTTGCAACTCGACGATGAGTGCCGACGATGCCTTGCAACTGCCCGCACAAGTGAGGCGCAGTCTAGGCGGGAAGATTGAGGAGTTCTACCGTCGCATTAATCTGCCCGCAACTTTCGCGCCGAATCGACTTGACGTTATGAACGAGTTCCTCGAGACAATTCGGGGTGCGCTGCGGTTGTCGGCAGAAGTCGACGACGTGCGTGAGATGCTTGGCGTCAGTCGTGCTGAGATGGATTTCCTGCACTGGATGGGGATTCTTCAAGAAGGCGAGGGCGGGACGTGGACCGTCCCCGACATCTACTTTAATCTCCTCGTTGCCAAATAAGATGGAAAACTCGATTTTTGTACCAGAGCTCTACTGGAGTCTCCCCGGTCCACGACACTTCGTCACACGAATTGAGGAGTCAGCGGTCGCGGCGCGCCTAATGTGGATCAACCTGCCCATCGCTACACTCCCGGGTACGTGGGAGGGCGTCCGACGAGGGCTTTGCCACGGACATATCGAGCGCATCGTTACGCTAAAGATCGGAGGAGGTACCGATATATCCGCTGAAGTTGGCGCCCATTTCGGACGAAAACATCTCACGGCCGCAGAGCTGATGGCGGTTGAGGCGGATGCTCGAACCGGCGTCATTCTTCTGCCGGACGGAGCGCTCGGCACGGAGAATATCGAGCGATACGGACATGAGTTTCTTCGGGCCATCGGTACCGGAGCGGGGAACGTACATCTTGTGCTCGGTGTTCACGAGGAGGTGCTTAAGCAGGACGAACGAGAGGGGGGCGTGCAGGTCATTACCTTTGACGGTGGCTTATCCCCCGACGAAATGCACGCGTACGTAGCCATTCGTATGCTCTCTCGGCCTGGACCTGGGACTACTCGACTATCCCGAGCGATCGTCGCAGAGTTCGCCGGCTTTGATGTGGAGTTCGCCGAGAGGATTATGGAGTTGAGCGAGTCGCAAATTGCTAACGTCATCAACAATCTGCCAATGTTGTCTAATGAGACATCCTCTCGGTGGCGTAATCGGTCGTGGTTGATGCGAACGACGTCGAATGCTGCAAAAGCTACAAATCACGTTCTCTTCGATGCCCACCTTGCTGAGCATGGTAAGGCTAACGAACGTGCCGATGCGGACAATCGAATCAAGCAACGTTACTGGCGTGCATGCGTAAAAACGCTAACTCCATGGCTGGAGGAGCGTCGGCTGCTGGTCATTCGAAAATTTGCTGCGCAGCTGGAACGGGAGGCGGCACAGAGCAACGGAAAGATTGTCCGTCAAATTGACGAGAACCGCTCGATCAAGAGAGACCCAGACGAGCTCGAGTACAACAATATCGTAGGTCTGTGTAGGGTAGGGAAGCTTGTTGCGGTGACTGCAGATGAGCTTGGAGCGGAACGCGTCTGTCGGTTGGCGAAGAGTGTTAGAGATGAGATTGCTCATCTTCGAATGCCTGATCCGAGTCTCGTTGGTGAGTTAATCCGTGAAATGGATTGTCTTCTTGCGGGGCACGAATTCAGCAGCGTTTGAGGCGCAAGAATTAACCAACCCTCATGAAAGTCGCTAGAAAGCAGATCGCCGAGGGGGCGCCGGAACACTCGCTCTAGGTCTGGTCCGGAAATCCCAAGCGGACCAAACCATGGTGGCGGCCGTTTTCGGGGCCGTTCCTCTATTACCCCGGGCGCCGTCTCGTGCCACCGGCACTGCGCGCATTCATCGATTTCATCAAGGCATCCTGAGCGTTGCAACCGAACGAGCGGGCGGGCGCCGCACCGGCCCGCCGCTCAGCGCACCGGCGCGTGCGCGTCGAGCAACTGCCGGTGACGCGCTTCGGTCGCATCGTCGGCGGGAAACATGCACTCCATGCGCAGCTCCTGCGCAGCGGCGCTTTGCGGCGTGCCGACCGTCGTGACCAGCGAGAAGTAACGCAGCACGACACCTTCGTGGACGAAGCCGATCGGAATGACCGGCAGCGCGGGCGCGGCGGCCGGTGCCGGCGGCGTTTTCCAGTCGCGCGGCGCATCGGGGCACGCGAGCAGGTCGTCGAGCAGTTGCCGCGTGTCGTCGTCGATCACGCGGCCGACCGATTCGCGATACACGCGCTGCAGCAGGCTGCGCGACACGCTGTCCCAGTCGGCCACGAACGGCCGCATGCCGAGCGGATCGAACATCAGGCGCAGCAGGTTGCGCGGGCCGTCGCGCGCAGCCATGTCGATGAAGCAGTTGAAAAAGCGCGGCGCCGCGTCGTTGGTCATCAGCACGTTCCAGTGGCGGTCCATCACGATTGCCGGAAACGGATCGTGCTGGCGGACGACCCGTTCGAGCGCGCGGATCACGCCGTGCATTTCCTGCGCGTCCCACGGCGCTTCCGAATACACGGGCGCATACCCGGCCGCGAGCAGCAGCGCGTTGCGTTCGCGCAGCGGCACGTCCAGCGTCTGCGCGAGCGTCAGCAGCGTGTCGCGGCCCGGCACGCTGCGCCCGCTTTCGATGAAGCTGATCTGGCGCTGCGAGATGCCCGCGTCGAGCGACAGGTCGAGTTGGCTCACGCCGCGCACGTCGCGCCAGTAGCGCAACAGCTGCCCCAGTTCGCGTGGCGGCGCGTTCGGATCGCGACGGCTGGCGTTCATCGGATTTCCCTGATCGTGACGTGATCGACGCGAACGACTATATCGGACTCACGCGGCGCCCGCCTGCCACGCGAACGCGTCGAACGGCGCTTCGAGCGTTGGCCGCGCCACGCTGCCGACGTAGTTCGTGATCGTCGACGCGGCGACCACCGCGATCACTTCGAGCAACTGTTCGGCGCTGAATCCGGCTGCGGCGAACGACTGCCGGTCCGCGTCGGCGAGACGGCCGCGGGTTTCGATCAGCGCGCGCGCCGTGGCCGACAGCGCGGCCAGTTTCGCGTCGCCGGGCAGGCCGCCGCGCCGGATCGCGTCGACGTCGGCGGCGGGCACACCCTGTTTCAGCGCGAGCGCGGAATGGAACGCGACCGGCCACTCGCTCGCGTTCGTGACCGCGTTGGTGAGCAGGAGCGTCTGGATCTGCGGTTCGGTGAGGCTGCTGGCGTGCACGCGCTCGAACAGGCCGATGAACCCGTTGATCAGCACCGGCGATGCGGCCATGGCCGCCGCGATGTTCGGGATCAGGCCGAAGGTTTGCTGGAGCTGCCGGAGCACCGGCTGCGATTCGGCCGGCGCCGAGTCGATGGTATGAAGCGGATAGGCGGACATGATGTCTCCCGGGCGAGGAGCGCCGCCGGAATGGCGGCGCGACACCCGAAGCGTAGGGACGGGCGTGCCGCGCGCCAATTACATGGGATGTAATCGTTTGTCGTGCACGCGGCGTGTCGGCCGTCCCGCGAATCCGTTAACCGCCTTGCTTGACCAACCCCGCCAGCGTCTTCATTGCCTGCAGATACGGATACGGCCCGTGGCTGATGCGGGCCACGCCGTAGTCCGCGAGTTCGGCGAGCGTCGGCGTGTCCGACACGCGCATCACGTTCACCGGCAGCGGAGACGCGGCCGTCAACTGGCGAATGAGCGCCGGCGAGCGCAGGCCCGGCACGAACAGGCCGTCGGCGCCGGCTGCCGCATAAGCGCGTGCGCGTTTCAGCGTTTCGTCGAGCAACCGTTCGTCGTGCGTATCGGCCGGCGCCTTGAAGAACACGTCGGTCCGCGCGTTGATGAAGTAGTCGGCGCCCGCGCGATCGGCCTCCTGCCGTGCCGCCGCGAGACGCGCCGCCGCTGCTTCGACGTCGCGCAATTCGCCCGTCGCCGGAAAACTGTCCTCGAGGTTGCAGCCGATCGCGCCGGCCTCGATGCTGAGCGCGATCGTTTCGGCGACATCCTTGGGCCGCTCGCCGTAGCCGCTTTCGAGGTCGACGGTGACCGGCAGGTCCGTCGCGCGTGCGATTCGCGCAAGCACTTCCATCATCAACGCGCGCGGCATCTGCTCGCCATCGACGAAGCCATTGGCCACGGCGACCGACCAGCTTCCGGTGGCCAGCGCGACCGCACCCGCGTCGGCCACCGCGCGTGCGCTGCCGGCGTCCCACACGTTGAACAGCGTCAGCGGCTGGCCCGCGCGGTGAAGCGACCGGAAAACCGCGCCTTTCTCATTGCTGCTCATGTTCACTGCTCCTTGTAAAAACCGGATCGGTGGTGGTGCCGAACGAGACTGCCACCGTATCGAGCGCCGCGAGGAAGTCGCGTGCGTTGAACAATTCGCCGAGGCTGCGCACGCCGCCCGACGTCATGGTGTTGCCGGTCACCAGGCGCACGGCCGCCTCGACGATGATCGGCGCGCTGACCGCGTAGATGTCGCGTCCCGATGCCGTCGCGCGGTGCGTCGTGCCGCGCTGTACGACGATGGCGTCCATCGCGAACTGCTGCGCCGACCGGCCCAGCGCATCGGTCGGCTCGGGCGGCGGCGTGGCCGCATCGCGCACGTCGCGCAGCGCCAGCGTTGCGAGCCACGATTCGATCGTATCGATGCGCAGATGACGCGACAGTGTCATCACTTCCGAAAACGGCACCAGCGTCACGTCGACGCTGCCGATCGGCGACGGGAACGGCCAAACGCGTTCGCGTGGCGTCGACGGCACCGGCGTCGGCTTGCCGTCCCGCTGGACGAGCCGCACCGCGCGATTGCGTTCGCCCGTCACGCGCGTGCCGCGCGTCGGGTGCCAGCGGTCGAGCCCGGTCGCGATATCGACGCGGTCGATCGGCTCATTCTGGTTGACGACGGCCGTCACGAGCAGGTCGGCCAGGCCGCCGTAGAACGCCGCGGCGGGCACGATGGTGACGCCCGCGGCGCGCGCACGGGCATCGACCCGTTCGGCCAGCGCCAGCACCGACGGCTGTTCGGCCGTCAGGTCGAGATAGGGGATGCCGGCCCGCAGTGCGGCTTCGGCCAGCGGCAGTGCGGTATCGAGGTACGGGCCCGCGCAGTTGATCACCGCAGCCGCGCCGCGCAACGCGGCGTCGAGCGCGGCCGGATCGTCGATTGCGGCGACGCGCGCAGGCGCGGCGTCGCTTGTGCCGCCTTCCGCGAGCCGCGCGGCATCGCGGCCGATGCGGATCGCGCCGAGGCCGCGCCGGGCCAGTTCAGCGACGACAAACCGCCCGGTGTGACCCGTGGCGCCATAGACTGCAACCGTCATCCGATCTTCCATGATCATCTCCGCTACAGAACGGTCTGTTTTATAGTACAGACCTGTAGCGTCGTCAAGCTCGCGGTGCTATGATCGGGTCCATTGTTGCGGTACGGGCGGCCGTTGGCGGCCGAGCTTGGATGAAAAAGGGAACGGATACACAAGGGGGCGCGCTCGATACGCGCGAGCGCATTCTGCAAACGGCCAGCGAGCTGTTCTATCGGGAAGGCACGCGCGCGGTTGGCGTGGACCTGATCGTCGCGCAGGCGGGCGTCGCGAAGACGAGCCTCTATCGTCACTTCACGACGAAGGACGACCTGATCGAGGCATTCCTGCTGCGCGAGGACGCGGATTTCTGGGCGCACTGGGACGCGGTGGCCGGGCAATACCGGCGCACGCCGCGCGAGGAACTGGACGCGCAGCTGCAATGGATCGGCGAGCGCATTGCGCGGCCCGGTTATCGCGGCTGCCCGCAGATCAACATCGCCGCCGAATATGCGGACGGCAACCATCCGGCCCGCAAGGTCGCCGTCGCGCACAAGCAGGAGCTACGGCGCCGGCTGACCGAACTGGCGAGCGCGATGCGGATCGACGAACCGGAAACCTTCGCGCTGCGGCTCGCGACGGTCATCGACGGCGCGCTGAGCAGCGGGCAGGCGCTGCATGCGCACGGGCCCGTGCACTTCCTGCAGGAATTCGCGCAACTGCTGCTGCCGAAGAAGGGCAGGAAGTAGGGCGGCATAGGGCCGCGATCCGCGCGCCGGTTCAGTCGCGCGCCGCCGGCTCCACCGACAGCGCGCGCAACTGGCCACGCAACAGATCGACTTCTCCCGGCGCGAATTGCCGTTCGATCTCGGCATGGGTCTGCTGCCACAGCGGAAACGCGTCGGCCAGCAGGTCGTGGCCAGCCGGCGTCAGTTCGAGCAGGCGGCTGCGCCCGTCGTCCGGGTCCTGCATGATCGTCACGAGCCCGCGCCGCTCGAGCGGCTTGAGCGCGGCCGTCAGCGTGGTGCGGTCCATCGCGAGCAGCGACGCGACCGATTTCATCGGAGCCGGTTGCGGCCGGTTCAACGACATCAGCAACGAAAACTGCCCGTTGGTGAGATCCAGCGGACGCAGCACATCGTCGAAGATGCGCGCAAGGTTGCGCGCCGCGCGCTGCATGTGCAGGCACAGGCAGCAATCGCGCACCATCAGCGTCGTTTCGAAAGGGAGCTTTTCTTTTCGTGCCATGTTGCAATTGTGTTGATATCAACCTATCTTGTCAAGGTCGAGGCGCGGCAGCCCGTCGCGCCCGTCACCGGAGGAGAAAGCATGAGTGCTCAACAGCAGTTGTATCTCGCCGTATTCCTCGGCAGCAAGGACAGCCCGGCGATGCGGGCGTGGGTCGCGCTTCCGGAGCAGGAGCGGCACGCGCGCGAGCGGGACGGTATGGCCGCGTGGCACGCGTGGGTCGACCGTCATCAGGATGCGATCGTCGAGATGGGCGGGCCGCTCGGCAAGACCAAGACCATCGATGCCGGCGGCATCCGGGACACGTCCAACGCGTTGAGCGGCTTCACCGTCGTGCGGGCGGCGTCACACGAGGCGGCGGCCGCGCTGTTCGAAGGCCATCCGCATTTCACGATTTTCCCGGGCGAGTCGATCGACGTGATGCCGGTGCTGGCGATTCCCGGCGCGTGAACGATCGCGGCCGCCGCTTCGCGTTGATGCGTTGATGGGTCGACGCGCCGTGGCCGGCTTGCGGACATTTTCCCGACATTTCTGGATGGAGATTTGCGATGAAGCTTTACGGATTCGCCGGCACCCGCTCGCAACGCGCGCTGTGGGGGCTGAAGGAACTGGATGCGGATTTCGAGTTCGTGTCGGTCAACCTGCTCGCGGGCGAGCACAAGCGGCCGGAATTCCTGCGCATCAATCCGGCCGGCAAGGTGCCGGTGCTGGTGGACGGCGACCGCGTGATTCCCGAGTCGGCCGCGATCGTGCTGTATCTCGCGGACAAGTACCCGGAGAAGGCGTTGCTGCCGGTCGATCCGGCGGTGCGTGCGCAGGTGTATCGGTGGGTCATGTTCGCGGTGACGGAGCTCGAGCAGCCGCTGTGGCGGATCACGCGGCACACGTTCCTCTATCCGCCGGAGAAGCGCTCGCCGGCCGACATCGAGCTGGCGCGCGAGGATTTCGCGACGATGGCCGTGATCCTCGACAAGCATCTCGAAGGGCGCGAATTCATCGTCGGCGACACGCTGACGGTGGCCGATTGCGTGACGGCCTACCTGATCGACTGGGCCAGCGAATGCCACCTGATCGAACCGTTCCCGCAACTGCGTGCGTATCTCGAACGGCTGTATGCGCGGCCCAAGGCACCGCAGCGAATCGCGGAGGCGCGCAAGGCGGCGTGACGAAGGGCGGTCGATCGCGCTGGACGGCATGATCGGCCGCGCCATTCCGCTCGCCTGCGGTCACGGCAGCTTGTCGGGCCCGCCGAGCGCGCGACACAGCATCGACAGGTCGCTCAGGGTGAGGTGCGCCGACGCGGGATGCTGCGTCTCGCGTGCCACTTCCGGTTGAGGGTCGCGCACCACCCAGGCCGCCTGAAGCCCCGCGTTCAAAGCACCGACGATATCGAGGTGGTAGTCGTCCCCGACGTGCAGCAGTTCTGCTGGACTCACACCGAGCGCCTTCGCCGCCGCATGGAAGATTTCGGGTTCCGGCTTCGCGATCCCGAACACACGCGCGCTGAGCGTTTCCCGAAAGAATTCGCCGCCGCCGGTCAGCCGGAGATCCGCGTTGCCATTGGTCACCGCAATCAACGGAAACCGGGCGCTCAACCACGCCAGTGCCGGCAACGCGTCGTCGTAGAACTCGACCCGGTTGCGCGCGGCATAGAAGACTTCGTACGCAGGGTCGGCCAGCGCGATATCCGCGTTCGCGCGCGCCAGCGCAAGCCGGATCGATCCGAGTCTCAGCGCGCGAAAGTCGTTGGCGAGGTCCGGGCGAGAACGTTCGTATTCCTCACGTAACTCGCTCATCGTCTGCTGCGTGGGCAGGATGCTCGCGGTATCGGGCGCATGCTCGATCAGCCACGCGCGAAGCGTCGCTTCGGCGCGTGCGACGGACGGACCGAACGGCCACAGGGTGTCGTCCAGGTCGAACGAGAGGGCGGATACTTTGGCGAGACGCATGCGGTTGAAGTGAGGGAGGTCGTTTACCAGGGCCACGGAATGGAGATTCCGGTGCCGTTTTCGAGAGCCTGCGCGTACAGGAAGCGCGCGACGGTCAGGTCCTGCAGCGCGAGCCCGGTCATGTCGAATACGGTGATCTCGTTCGGCGCGCGGCTGATCGACATCGTTCCGGCGAGCAGGTCGCCGATTTCCGTGCGCGGCAGGTCCGGCGCCCACTGGCATTCGCCGATGCTGCGCGCCTGCTCGTGATCGTCGACGAAAATGCGCGCACGTTCCAGCACGCAGGCCGGAAGCTCGCGCTTGCCGGCCGTGTCGGCGCCGACGCAGGTCAGATGGGTGCCCGGCTGAACCGCGTCCGCATCGAACAACGCGCCGCCGCCGGGCGTTGCCGTGATGACGACATCGCTATCGGCCACCGCGTCGTTCCGGTCGCGCGCCACGCGGATCGTACATCGTTCCCGGAAAGCGGATTCGAACAGCGGATCCGGCTCGCCGCCGACGTTCACGTACTGCACCGTGCAACGTTGCGGCAGCAGCCGGAGCGCGTAGTCGAGCTGGACGCGCGCCTGCACGCCGGTGCCGAACACGCAGATCCGCGTGCTGTCGCGCCGGGCGAGCAGCTGCAGCCCGAGGCCGCCGGCGGCGCCGGTTCGCGCGGTGGTGATCGCGTTGCCGTCCATGATGCACAGCGGGCGGCCCGTGGCCGGATCGAACAGCGCGACGGTTGCCTGATGCGGCTCGCCGCCGAGGCCCCGGTTGCCGGGCCAGAATCCGGCCGCCTTGAAACCGAGGAGATCCTGGCTCGCGACGTCGCCCGACTTGATGCCGAACACGCCGCCCGTATGCAGCTTCTCGCGGACCACCGGGAACACTCGTCCGGCCCTCTGGCTGTGCAGCACAAAGGCTTCGCGAACCGCTGCCAGCACTTGCTCGGCTTGAAGGGCGGGCCCGACGGCATCGCGGTCGAGAAGAAGGAGTCGGGCGTCTGTCGGCATGTCGGGTGAGTTTTCCGGAGCGGGGCGATTCGGGAAGGTTTAAAGTGTGTCCAGATTTAGACAAATAGTCAATGTCTGGGCGGGACGGCGCGAATACGCGGTGCTGTTCACCACCCGTAGAAGCGCGGCCACGCGTGGACGACGCCGTCTTCGTCGATCGCCTGGTATTCAGGGTGTTGCGCGCCGGTCGCGCACGCGTGATTCGGCAGGATGCGCAGGCGGGTGCCGATCGGAAACCGCTGCGCGATGCCCGAGTCGGGCGAGCCCGCGCGCGACACGATGCCGTGTTCCTGGTTGGCCGCGCTCACGACGTAATCACCGAGCACATCGCCGTCTTCGGTGCAGACCTGCCCGTAGCCGAAATCGTGGCCCAGGCGCTGCGTGCCGCGGTCGCGGCTCATGGCCATCCAGCCCGCGTCGACGATCGCCCAGCCTTTCTCTTCCTGGTGTCCGATCACGGTGGTCAGCACTGACAGTGCGATATCGGACAGTTCGCACACGCCGATGTTGTGCATCACGAGGTCGAACATCACGTACACGCCGGCGCGAACCTCGGTGACGCCGTCGAGGCGTTCCGCCGCGAGGGCGGTGGGCGTCGAACCGATACTGACGACCGGGCAGGGCAATCCGGCGGCCCGCAGGCGCTCGGCGGCGCGCACGGTGCGGCTGCGCTCCTGTTCGGCGATCGCCGCCAGCGCTTCGCGCGTGTCGTAGTCGTAGCTGGAGCCCGCGTGGGCCAGCAACCCGCCGAGCGTCATCCCGCCGTCGACCAGCGCGCGGCCCACGTCGATCAGCAGGTCGGCCTCGGGCGGGACGCCCGAGCGATGGCCGTCGACGTCGACCTCGATCCACACCTCGAAGCGCTCGCCGTGCTCGCGCCCGAATGCCGCGATGGCGTGCGCGGCGGGCAGGCTGTCGGCGACGATCTTCAGGTCGCAGCCCTGCCGGCGCAGCGCCAGCGCCTGGCCCAGCTTGGCGGGCACGATGCCGACCGCGTAGACGATGTCGCGGATGCCGCCCGCGAAGAACTGTTCGGCTTCCTTGAGCGTCGACACCGTGATGCCCTGCGCGCCCGCCGCGATCTGCGCGTCGACCACGTGCCGGCATTTGGTGGTCTTGACGTGCGGCCGGAACCGGACGCCGAGTGCGTCCAGGTGCGCCTGCATGCGGTCGATGTTGCGGCGCATGCGGCCGGCATCGATCAATGCGGCCGGGGTGTTGAGGGTTTGAATGTTCACGCTGCGTTGCCTCGGAGGGTTGCCGATGCGAACACTGTAGGGCCGTCGCCGCGCGCCGTGTTTAACGCACACCTAATCCGTCATTAAATGCCGTTTAATCGGTCGAATCGCACGGGCCGTGGCGCGGCGCTCATGGCTTGCCGCGCCACGGCGGCGGGCTGAGAAACCGCGTTGCGGCTTCGAGAAAAACGCGTTGTCGCGCGGAGCGGCCGGTGCGCGACGGCAGCAGCGCCGTCACCGGCGCGGGCGGCAGGTTCCAGCCGGGCAGCAACCGCACGAGCTTGCCGTTCGCCAGCAGCGGGGCGACGTCCCACTCGGAGCGCTCGACGATCCCGAGCCCGGCCAGCGCCCAATCCGTGATGACGGTGCCGTCGTTGGAGGACAGCGCGCCGGTGACGCGGATCACCGTGGCGCGTCGCGGCTCGCCTTTCGCGTCGCCGCTTGGCGAGAAGCGCCAGCGCGGGATGTCCTCGTCGTTCTCGCGCAGGCACAGGCAGTCGTATCGGGCCAGGTCGGACGGATGATTCAGCGCCGTGATGCGACGTGCGTAAGCGGGGCTCGCGCACAGGAAGCGCTCGTTGGGCGCGAGCGGATACCCGATCCACGACGACGACTTGAGGCTGCCGACGTGGACGACCACGTCGGCCCCCGGCGCGCTGGTTAACGGGCTCTCCGACAGGTGGAGCGAGATTTCCAGCTTCGGATGCGCGCGCTGCACGTCGCGCACGATCCGGGCGACGTACTTGCGCCCGAAGCCGAGCGGAGCGACGACGCGCAGCGTGCCTTGCACGTCGCCGTGGTCGCCCGCGATGTTGACCGGCAGCGCTTCCACGCGCTCGAGAATGTCGACGGCTTCCTGGTACAGCCGTTGCCCTTCGTCGGTCAGCGCAATGCCTTTCGGTTGCCGCACGGCGAGCCGCGCGTTCAAGCGCGCTTCCATCCGCTGCAGGCGAATCGTGACCGCGGGCGGTGTGAGATCGAGCAACCGGGCAGCGGAAGCCAACGAGCGCGACGTGCCGATCGCGCGAACGAGGCGCAGGTCATCGAGGTCGAGCATTTCATGTTCCTTAATGCTGGCGTTGCCGGGCATTAAACCGCACATCACGCGATGAATCCATCGCCGCGGCTGCACGCCTCCTTGCGCTTACGCGTGCGGCCCGAAAATCAGCGACCGGTGCACCCCCACCCCCGCCGCGACCCCCGACGCCGACGCGAACGTCGCGTTGGTCATCAGGCTCGACGCGTCGCCGGCCACAAATACGCCCGTGACACTCGTCTGCTTCATCGCGTCGACCCGGACGACCGGGCCGAGCGGCCCTTCGTCGAACGCACAGCCGAGTTGTTGCGCGAGATCGCTGGCCATCACCGTGCGCGCGCCGACGAACAGCGCATCGATCGGCACGATCTGCCCGTCGGCGAGCCGCAACGCGTTGATCCGCGGCGCATCGCCGAGGATCTCGACGACCGGCGAGCGCTCGATGCGCACGCCGCGCGCGTCGAGCAACGCGGCTTCTTCTTCATTCGCGTCGACCACGCCCTGCGTGAACCACGTCGTCGGGCCCCAGTCCGGAATCAGGATCGCCTGATGCACCGATAACGGATGCGTGGCCAGCACGCCGAGCTGCCGGCCGCTCACCTCGAAGCCATGGCAATACGGACAGTGCAGCACGCTGATGCCCCAGCGTTCCGCGAGCCCCGGCAGCGCGGGCAGTTCGTCGCGGATGCCGGTCGCGAGTATCAGCCGGTCGGCGCTCGCGCGGCTGCCGTCCGACAGCGTCACGTGGAAACGGCCGTCCGCATCGCGCTCGGCCGTGCGCGCCTCGCCTTCGATCCGCTGCACGGTCGGATACGCGGCAAGCTGCGCGGCGGCTTCGGCAACGATCTGCGCGGGCGGCTTGCCGTCCTGCCCGAAAAAACCGTGCGCGTGTTCGGCAAAGCGATTGCGCGGCCGGCCGGCGTCGATCACGAGCACGCGGCGTCGCGCCCGCGCAAGCTGCATCGCGGCCGACAGCCCCGCAAAGCTGCCGCCGATCACGATCACTTCATGATGGGTATGCATGCACCAACTCCTTTCCTGAATGTGCGTGGATGACGACGTGTCCCGCTGGCGGCCAACTCATGAAACACGTGAAGTTGCATGATAGGACGATGGTATCATTCATGCAACTTCAGAAGTTTCGAGAGAGGGGAGGCCCGCCCGTGAGAACCGACAGCCGTTTGTCGCGCATGCTGCATGCGCTGATCCACATGGACCAGGCCGACGGCCCGCTGACGTCGGAGGCGATCGCGACGATGCTGTGCACGAATCCGGTCGTCGTGCGGCGCCTGCTGGGCGGCTTGCGCGACTGCGGCTACGTGCAGTCGGAGAAAGGGCATGGCGGCGGCTGGGTGCTGAGCGTCGCGCTCGACGACATCACGCTGCTCGACGTCTATCGCGCGGTGGGCGCACCGCCGCTGTTTTCCGATCTGGTGCCCGAGGACGAGCCCGAATGCCTGGTCGAACAGGCGGTCAACGCGCATCTGTCGGCCACGCTTAAGGACGCCGAAGCGTCGCTGCTGGCGCGCTTCGGCGAAGTCACGCTGGGCATGCTGTCGCGCGATTTCGAAACGAAGGCCGCGCTGCGGGGCTATACGCGCTGACGCGCCGCAGCATCGCGATCGATCGCACCTGACGTGCAATCCGGTACGATCCGCCGCGGCCGAAACCGCCGTGCGGCGATGTTCTGTCCCCCAACTTCTGCCCGGTTCGCCCGCCACAGGGCAAAATACGGGTTTTCCGCACCCGCGAGGGCGCGACCGAATCACGCGCCGGGCGGCGCCAGTGCGCATCGCGTACGCCGCCGCCCGGCGCCCAGGCAAGATCGCTCGCCGTGACGCGAGCCCACAGGAGTCCAGACCCCATGCCCGAATCCAACCTGTCCTTCTTCGGCCGGCTGTCGCTTGCCGTCGGCACGTTCTTCTCCGTGCTCGGCAACCGCGAGTTCGCGGCCGGCGTGCTGCGCGTGCGCGACGGCGCCCCGGCACCGGTCGCACCGGCACCGGTCGCGGCGCCCGTGGCACCCGCGCCCGTGAAGGCGCCGGCGCCCGAGCTGCGTGAAGCGAGCCCGCAGGCCGCGCTGCAACTGCTCGGCTTGCTGCAGCGCGATGCGCGCTTCATCGACTTCGTCGAGGAAGACATCGCCGGCTACGCGGACGCCGAGATCGGCGCGGCCGCACGCCTCGTGCATGACGGCTGCCGCGCCGCGCTGCGCGAACACTTCACGATCGTGCCGGTGCGCGATGAAGCCGAAGGCAGCCGCGTGACGCTGCCGGCCGGCTTCGACGCGACGGCCGTGCGCGTGACGGGCAACGTGGTCGGCTCGGCGCCGTTCACGGGCACCGTCAGCCATCGCGGCTGGCGTGTGGCCGACGTGCGCCTGCCGAAGCTGACGGGCAGCCACGACGCATCGGTGGTCGCACCGGCGGAGGTGGAACTGTGAGCGATCCGCGCTATTCGATCGGTATCGACCTCGGTACGACCCATTGCGCGCTGTCGTATGTCGACAGCGCCGCGAGCGACGGCGAAAAGATCACGCAGCAGGTGCTGCCGATCGCGCAGCTCACCGCGCCCGGCGCGCTGGAATCGCGCGACCTGCTGCCGTCGTTCCTCTACCTGCCGCATGAAAGCGAACTGACGCAGGGCGACCTGACGTTGCCGTGGACGGCATCGCGCGCATTTGCGGTCGGCGAGATGGCGCGCACCCGCGGCGCGGGCACGCCGATCCGCCTCGTATCGAGCGCGAAAAGCTGGCTGTGCCATGCGGGCGTCGACCGCCGCGCGGCGATCCTGCCGAGCGATGCGCCACCCGAGGTGGCGCGCGTGTCGCCGCTGGAAAGCTCAATCCGCTACCTGACGCACCTGCGCGAAGCGTGGGACCACGCGCATCCCGACGCGCCGTTCGCCGACCAGGACGTGACGGTCACGATCCCCGCGTCGTTCGACCCGGCCGCGCGCGAACTGACCGCCGAGGCCGCACGCGCCGCCGGCTATTCGCGGATGACGCTGCTCGAGGAGCCGCAGGCCGCGCTCTACAGCTGGATCCAGAAGAGCCAGGGCGGCTGGCGCAAGCAGGTGCAGGTCGGCGACCTGATCCTGTGCGTCGACGTCGGCGGTGGCACGACCGACCTGTCGCTGATCGCGGTGGTCGAGCGCGACGGCAATCTCGAACTCCATCGCGTGGCGGTCGGCGAGCACATCCTGCTCGGCGGCGACAACATGGATCTCGCGCTGGCGCACATCGTCGCGCGCAAGCTCGCGCAGCAGGGCACGCAGGCCGATCCGTGGCAATTGCGCGCACTCACGTACGCGTGCCGCGCCGCGAAGGAAACGCTGCTGTCCGACCCGTCGACCGACGCGGTGCCGCTCGTCGTGCCGAGCCGCGGTTCGAAGCTGATCGGCGGGTCGATCCGCACCGAGCTCACGCGCGCGGAACTCACGCAGACGATCCTCGAAGGCTTCTTCCCGCAGGTCGACGCGGCCGCGCGCCCGGTGAGCCGCGCGCGCGTCGGCCTGACGCAGCTCGGCCTGCCGTATGCGCAGGACGCGGGCATCACGCGCCACCTCGCGGCGTTCCTCGGCCGTCAGGTCGCGGCGCTCGACTCGCTCGAAGGCGTGCAGCGCACGCTGCCGCAGGGCGCGACGTTCCTGCATCCGACGGCCGTGCTGTTCAACGGCGGCGTGTTCAAGTCGACGCTGCTCACGCAGCGCGTGCTCGATACGCTCAATAGCTGGCTCGCCGCCGAAGGCGCGCCGCCCGCGCGCCTGCTCGAAGGCGCGGATCTCGATCTCGCGGTCGCGCGCGGCGCGGCTTACTACGGTTACGTGAAGCGCGGCCGCGGCGTGCGGATTCGCGGCGGCACGGCGCGCGCGTACTACGTCGCGATCGAATCGGCGATGCCGGCGGTGCCGGGGCTCGAACCGCCGGTGCAGGCGCTGTGCGTCGCGCCGTTCGGGATGGAGGAAGGCTCGGACGCGGCGCTGCCGCCGCAGGAGTTCGGCCTCGTCGTCGGCGAACCGGTGCAGTTCCGCTTCTTCGGTTCGTCGGTGCGCCGTCAGGACCAGGTCGGCACGCTGCTCGACTACTGGTCGGCGGAAGAGCTGCAGGAGCTCGAGGAAATCCAGGCCACGCTGCCCGCCGAAGGGCGCACGGTCGGCGAGATCGTGCCGGTGAAGCTACATGCGCGCGTGACCGAAGCCGGCACGCTCGAACTTGAAGCGATCCCGAGTGGCACGAACGAGCGCTGGAAGGTCGAGTTCGACGTGCGCGGCGCCGCCTGAGCACGATGAAGCGCTATACGGTCGGCATCGACCTCGGCACGAGCAATACGGTCGTCGCATACGTCGAGGCCGGGTCCGATGCGATCCGCGTATTCGACGTCGAGCAACTGGTCGGCCCCGGCGCGGTGGCCGCGCAGCCGCTGCTGCCGTCGGTGCGTTATCACCCGGCGGCGGGCGAACTGCCGCCGGACGCGCTGCGGTTGCCGTGGGCGGGTGGCGAGCACGCGAAAGCGAAGGCAAACGCGGTTGAAGCGCCGCCGGCCGTGATCGGCCGTTACGCGCGCACGCTCGGCGCGCAGGTGCCGGGCCGCCTCGTGTCGAGCGCGAAAAGCTGGCTGTCGCACGCGTCGGTCGACCGGCTCGCGGCGATCCTGCCGTGGGGCGCGGCCGACGGCGTCGACAAGGTGTCGCCGGTCGACGCGAGCGCGAGTTATCTCGCGCACGTGCGCGATGCATGGGACGCACGTTTTCCCGACGCGCCGCTCGCGAAGCAGGACGTGATCCTGACGGTGCCCGCGTCGTTCGACGACGGTGCGCGCGCATTGACGGTCGAAGCCGCGCGGCGTGCGAAGCTGCCCGCGCTGCGGCTGCTGGAAGAGCCGCAGGCCGCGTTCTACGACTGGCTGTACGGGCAGCGCGAGTCGTTGCGCGACACGTTCGCCGATGCGCGGCGCGTGCTGATCTGCGACGTCGGCGGCGGCACGACCGACCTCACGCTCGTCGATGTCGCGCCGGGCGACGACGGCGAGCCGACCTTCACGCGCGTCGGCGTCGGCAACCACCTGATGCTCGGCGGCGACAACATGGACCTCGCGCTCGCGCGCCTGGTCGAGACGCGGCTGACCGAGCCCGGCACGCGGCTGTCGGCCGCGAGCCTGTCGCAGCTCGTCGAACGCTGCCGCGCGGCGAAGGAGCGGCTGCTCGGCGACGACGCGCCGGCGTCCGTCACCGTCACGCTGCTCGGCGCGGGCAGCAAGCTTGTCGGCGGCGCTCGCTCGGCCGAGTTGACGCGGCAGGAAGTCGAGCAGATCGTCGTCGACGGTTTCTTTCCGCAGGTCGAGGCCGGCGAGCTGCCGCGCCGCGCGCGGGCCGCGATCGTCGAATTCGGCTTGCCTTATGCGAGCGACCCGGCCGTCACGCGGCACGTCGCCGCGTTCCTGAATCGTCATGCGGAAGGCCCGCTGCCCGACACGCTGCTGCTCAACGGCGGCGTGTTCCGCGCGGGCGCGCTTGCCGGCCGTCTCGCGCAGACGCTCGGCGCGTGGCGCGGCGCGCCGCTCGACGTGCTGCACAACGCGCATCCGGACGTGGCGGTCGCGCGCGGCGCGGTGGCCTACGGGCTCGCGCGCGCCGGGCATGCACCGCGCATCGGCGGCGGTTCCGCGCGCAGTTATTTCCTCGTGCTCGACGACGGCGCCGCCGATTCGGCCGCGCGCGGCGTCTGCCTGCTGCCGCGCGGCGCGGAAGAGGGCCGCGAGATCCGGCTCGAGGATCGTACCTTCGCGCTGCAGCTCGGGCAGCCGGTGCGTTTCCACCTCGTGTCGACGGTGGCCGAGACCGCGTACCGGCCCGGCGATCTCGTCGAACTCGACGGTGGCGATTTCGTGCGCTTGCCGCCGATCGCGACGGTCGTCGACCGGCAGGCGGGCAGCGATGCGCGCGAAACGCCGGTGAAGCTCACCGCGTCGCTGACCGAGGTCGGCACGCTCGAAATGCATTGCATCGCGACCGACGACGCGGCACGCCGCTGGCGGCTCGAATTCCAGTTGCGCGGCGACGCGCCGGCGCATGACGGCGACGCTGCGCTCGCGCGGCATCCGCGGCTCGATCAAGCCATCGAGCTGATCGAGCGCTCGTTCGGCAGCAAGGCCGCGGACGTCACGCCGAAGGACACGCGCCGGTTGCGCGCGCAGCTCGAACACGTGCTCGGCGCGCGCGAAGAGTGGGACGTCGCGCTCGCACGCGAACTGTTCGATGCGTTGCTCGCGCGTGCACGGCGACGCCGGCGCTCGGCCGATCACGAGCGTGCATGGCTGAATCTCGCCGGCTATTGCCTGCGTCCGGGTTTCGGCCATCCGCTTGACGCATGGCGCATCGAGCAGCTGTGGCCGCTGTTCGACGACGGGATTCAATACGTGAACGACGCGCAGGTGTGGTCCGAGTGGTGGACGCTGTGGCGGCGCGTGGCCGGCGGCCTCGACGACGACGCGCAGACGCAGGTGCGCGACGCGATCGCGTTTCTCGAACCGTCCGACGACAAGCGGCGCAAGCTGCCGTTCGATCCGGGCAAGGTCGGCCCGGCCGACATGACGCGCTTGTCCGCATCGCTCGAACGGCTGCCCGTCGAGCGCAAGGTCGAGCTGGCCGAGCGCCTGATCGCGCAATTGCAGAAGCCGGCCGAGCGTGCGCTGTGCGCATGGGCGCTCGGGCGCATCGGTGCGCGCCGGCCGTTCTACGGCAGCGCGCATAGTGTCGTGCCTGCGGAAGTCGCCAATGGCTGGCTCGACGCGCTGTTCGCGCTCGACTGGAAGCAGGTCGAGCCGGCCGCGTTCGCGGCTGCGCAGATGGCGCGGATGACCGGCGACCGTTCGCGCGACCTGCCGGACGAGATGCGCGACGCGGTGATCAAGCGTCTGTCGGCTGCGAATGCGTCGGCGGCCTGGATCGACATGGTGCGCGAAGCGATCGCGTTCGACGAAGCCGACACGGTGCGCGTGTTCGGCGAAACGCTGCCGGCGGGGTTGAAGCTGCTGGCTGGGTGAGCGACGCGCGTCACGCTTCGGCATTGTTTGCGTATGAGCGGGAGCGCAAGCAACTAGGTCGGCTAGTACGGTCAGCCACGCTGTCGAACAGGTAAGGCTTGCGTCCGAAGCTGCCGAGCAACGGGATGTGGCGCGGTTGCTTTCTCAAACTCCTATTGACAGCCGACAATGTCTATGGGATTGTGCCCTTAAACCCCGGTGATCTTCCCTTAGCTGTGAGTCCCCGGGGTGTCCGAGTGGCTTAAAGAGCCGGTTTGCCAAACCGGTATAGGCGAAAGTCTATCGCGGGTTCGAATCCCGCCCCCTCCGAAAGAGCCCTGCTTGCAGGGCTCTTTCCGGTTTACGGCCTTTTTTCAAGGTCAAACGACAACGCTTGGTGACAAGGCGTAATAACAGCAGGTAATTCCGAGAAGACCACTACAATGAAAACGTTGACGATCAAAAGCGGTTCGAACCAAACCGCGTCCTACAAGGCCGAGATCATGGAGGGCACACCTCCAGAGATGGGTACGCTTTATACCCTCTACGACGACGACGGCAAGAAACAGCAGCCAAGATCGGTGACAATCACCGAGGGAAAGAACATAAGCATCGTGTTTTATTCCGGCATCGAGGTTCAAGACGGTAAAGCGTATGGCTACGATTACATGGTGAAGCGTGCTCGGACGTGCGAACTGGGTGAGTTTGTTTCGTACGCGTGATCGTACGGACGGGTTGCTAATGTGCTCGACGAACCGGCTGCGGCCGGTTTTTTGTTGAGGTGCTTTAATGCCGCTAATTCTTATTAACGGCATGCGATTTAATTCCATCGAATCTCCATCGTGCGGTTTCGCCCGACCGGCAAGGCAGAAAATAAGGATTTGCCCTTATTCCGGTGATTTTTTGCGAAATGACCTCGAAAACCCGTGGCGCTTGGCTATACGGTTCACAGGAGCGATGCGCAGCCTGCCTCGAGACCGGTCTGCAGCCGACCCGGACGGACACAGCGTCTAAAGGGGCACTATGGCGCTCACGGACTTGCACGCAATACGTCCGGTGATTCACCGCAGCAGTCATACACGAGCGGAGCATTGACGTTGGCAGTTCAACGAGTACAAGTGTGCGAGGCAATCTCGCTGCGTTACGGGGGATAGTGAGAATGGCGACCAGGCCTGCGATGAAGGAATCCGACGTGATGAAGATGCCCGAGCTACCCGTGTTTGCACGGTTTCTCGCCATCGGCTTCTTGAGCGCGGAAGTTTTCCGGGTAGCCTTCTACCTCGGCGCGAACTCTATCCAGAAGCTGCCGGGCGTGCCGGACTGGGCGAAGGTGGGTGTGGTACTGGTCGCGCTATTGGTGTGCTTGGACTATTGCATCAAGCGGGGGGCGCACACCGTTGCAGCACGGATGGCCTGCAGTTTCCGCGTGGATTTGCTGGCGGTGATCGGCGTCGGCGCTTGGGCGAACGAGCTGGTCGCACCTTGGTTGATCGGATTCCATGTGCTCTTGGTGAAAGCTAATCCGCTTTGGGCACCCGCAGTCCTGCTGTTCCTCTGTATCGTGTTGGCGTCGCCGCTGGTGCGACGTTCAGGATCCAGGCGAACGCCTCCACTACCGTACTTCCTTCCAGAGGAGGAAATACGGGACGAGAATGACGACTTGCTTGCAAGCAAGGCACAGGCCGCGTCATTCGCACAGACGGTTCTCTCTAGCGGTGCGCACGCCGGGCTCGTGTTCGGGGTTGACGGACCATGGGGCGTAGGCAAGACAAGCTTCATCAATCTCGCGGCGCATCACTGGGAACAGGCGGAAGATCGGGTGATCGTCTGTCGGTTCGAACCCCTGCGCTATGCGTCAGAGCCTGACCTTGCGGACCGCTTGATCCGCGATCTGTCCGCGGCAATCCAGCGAAAGGTCTTCGCTCCGGAATTTCGGCCTGCCGTGTCACGGTACGCACGGTTGATCAGAGGCAAGGCCGATTTCTCGTTCCTTGGCTTCAAGCTGTCCCTCGAGCCATCGCAGGAGACGATCGAGGACCTGCTCGAGGACATCGACGATGTCCTCAGGCGCATTGACCGTCGAGTCATCGTCATCATCGACGATCTAGACCGACTGGATTTAAAGACTGCGAATAGCCTGTTGTTTGCGACTCGGCGGACGTTCAGCCTCTCGCAGGCAACCTATGTCCTCTGCTACGACACGGAGGTACTTGTCGGCAGCGGCGAAGAGGGCACGAGAGCGCGCGAGTTTCTCGAAAAGTTCGTGACCGTCAAGTTGAGTCTGTTCGTGGACAGTTCGAGCCTTCGGGACTTCTTGCGGCGCGACTGGCAACAGGCAGACACATTTGGCTCGATTCCTGCCGATACGATGCTCAAACTTGGCGCCGTGCTCAGCGAGCTGGCGGACATTCTCGACGGCGACCTTGCCGCAGAATACTGGACCGTTCTCGGTGACCTGCGTAAGGTCAAGCGTTTTGTCAACGCCATGCTGATGATGCAGATGGAGAAGACCAAACTGGGCCGGACAGATTTCAATAGGCGCGACCTCATCAATTTGATGCTCCTGCATCTGAACTATCCCGGGGTATTCCGGCGCATTTACGCTGAGGAGACGGAGGGGCGAAGCGGAGTCTTCTCGGTGCAGCGGCGTCCTGGAGAAAAGGGATTCGCCAACGACAAGGGGTTCCAGGCACTGCTTGATGATCTGGACAAAAGCAACCAGAAGACCGCGCGATTCCTGTTGAACCAGCTTTTCGAAGTGACGAGCCTGAATCTTGTCGACCGGAGTGAAATCGACGAGGCAGAATTCCGGTCGCGCGCATGTTTCAACGATGGCCGGTTGAGGAATCTGGAGAGTTACCTCAAGCTGATTGTGCGTTTCGCCACGCCTGTGCCACAGGACACCTATGTTTTGTACCAGAAGGCCGTCGAGCGGGTCGAATCGGGCGAGCCGGTTTCCGCGATTCTGACGTCCGCTGACTTACGGCTGGAACACGGAGATCCAGTGCATGACCAGTTCTGGAGTGTCCTTGTCAATCAGTGCCGTACCTTTCCTCGTGAAGTGGTAAACGATGCGATCGACACGCTTGTTGATTACCTACCGCACTATTCGGCGGTCGGCATGTACGATCGGTCATTGAGACAGCGGTCGATCTACTCCCTGCTGCAACTCCTGGATCGGGCGGGCTGGGTGGATTCGTCGGGACGCCGTCGGGACAACCGGTCGGAATACATCATCGAGATCGCGCAGCGGATTTTCGGCACGAAGTCGTACACAGGTAAGGGACTGTTGGAACGTCTCGCTGCTGGCGATCGCGGTGCCCTCGGCTGGAACGATCTGATGCTGTTCAGACTCCAGTGCTCTGAGGATCGCCAGGGACAGTTGTACAACCTCTATCGTGCGCTCATTGTCGATCAGGACAGCAACGCGTCGACAGATGGGGTAGTGAGCGGTCTTGCCCAGGTGGGGATGAGAAAGCTGTCTCAAGAGGTGTTCGCGCTGTTCAAGCGGACCTACATTGATCCGCAGAGAAATTTTTACGCGGACGTCGATAGCACGCAAGTGGATGTATTTTTCGGTGGGGCTAAGTCTCAGTCTGCTCCGGAGGATTCTGCGGGCGGACAATCCGCCCCAGCTATTACTTCATCTGACAAGGAACTTTCCGCCACGCGCTCTGGTGTCAAGTCTTTCGTGATTTACCAGTTGAGCAATTCACGGCCTCCGAGTCGGGAAGGTGTGGGCTGTGGGTACTATGACGAAGGTGGGGTAGGCGATCAGGGCGGTATAGCAAGGCAGATGAATAGGTACGTATTCGGGGTGTGTTTCAATCCCGACTTCCACGCAGATAATCTCTTTCATTTCGTCGACCACTGCCTGGCGCAACTGAGTAATCCGATCTTTTCGGGCGTGGACGCAGATAGGTTCGTCGCGACTAAGACCGGACTTCCAGGGGGCCTAGATCCCAAGGAAATGGGACTGTACTGGAGTCGGTTCCAAGAACTCATACGCCAGCGGGTCCGCGATAGCGAAGACCGGCATGTCATGACGTTGAACTACGGTGCTTCGTATGGAGAGGATCTGGCAGGCGTCTTCAAGGTACTTGACGAACTGGCCGCTGAAGCGGCATCGAATGGTTAAATTCATTCGGACAGATCGCGCGCGTGAGTGGAGCAAACGATACCCTGGACAGGGTACGGATACTATTGAGAGGAACACCGCGCATGACTTCATCGAAGTGGCGACACCGTCGAACAACTGGTGTGGCGGAGCTGGGCTCGAGCGAGTCAGGGCGTGTCAGTGGGATCGCTATCGCCATCCTAACGACGCTCGGCGCGGCCCTGCCGGCGGGCCTCTTGTACTGCGCGGGGCGCGCTACACGCAACGCGATGCTGATTGCCTGGGGCCTTGATCCCGAGTTGCTGCCGCTCGGTCGGTTCGAAACGATCTACGCGGGTCTCGGCGCTGGCCTAAGTGCGAGGCTCGCGGCGGTAGCCACGCTGGTCCTGCTTTCGCTGTACGTTGTGCCTGCCTACGGGCTGAACCGCCTGATAGCTGCCAAATTGCAACAGCGCCGGGAAAGTAAAGGGGTCGTTGTACGTAAGCGTGCGGCGGCGGCAAACAGCCTGCCTGAATGGCTTGAGCGCGGCGTCACGAAAATGCTGATGACCGCCGCTGCGTCAGCGCTCAGTGTGCTCGCCTTTCTCCTATTGCAAAAATATGCGGAATCGAATGGCGACGACTTTGCACGAGAGCAGCGCCAAACCATGACGTTGTGTGATCCGGCCCAGTTGCCGATGCCGAAATACAAGCCGGTCCTGATCGAGTGCTCGACCGGTAGCGCGCCCGTGCACTATTCCGGGTTCTCGATCGCGTGCGCCAGTACCGGCTGTGCGGTCTATGACCCGGTTCGCCAGGTCGCTCAGTTTGTACCCCGCGACGGCATCATTCGGTTCGAGACGACTACGGTCGATGGTGTCTGCAAACCGGCTACCGCCAACGCGGCGCAGAACCATTCAAGATCAGGAGCCACGCACTAGGCCGCTTCACCGAAGCTCACCCTTGACCGCAAAACGTTCTCAGAAAATTCCGCCGCCGCAACGTGTCGATGACATTGTGTTTTACTGCGCGCGGCAGGAAGATCATCGGGCAGAAACAATCGGTGTCGCGTTCGAGCATCGCGCTACCAGTTCGGCCGGTTCGATCGATGGCATGTCCTGTGCGTCCAGCGCCGTCGAGCGCCGCGCAAGGTGAATCCCCGCGAGCATGCAGCGCACCGATCCGCCGGCCAGTTCGATCGTCGGCACGTTGAGCGGCAGCAGCCGCGCGGAGCGTTCGATCGTCGCGCGCTGGTCGGCTGTGAGGCAATCGAACGCACGCCGCGACAGCGCGAGCACGCGCCCACCTTTGCCCGACAATTCCAGCGTATTGCCCGCGAAGTTCGCGATCTGCGATTGATCGAGCGCGATCACCGTGCGACCCGTTTCGGTCAGGCGGCGCGCGATCTCGTCGCGGCGCCGGCGGTCGGCGATCAGGTCGAGGCCGACCATCGCGAACTCGGTCGCGACGCTCATCATCACGTTCGTGTGATAGATCGGGCGCCCGTCGGCATCGGCCGTATCGAAGCAGATCGGCTCGAAATTGAAGTGCGTGCAGAAGCGTTCCAGTGCGACCGGATCGGCGCGGCGCGAACGCGCGGTGTACGCGATCCGCGCGACGTGATCGAGCACCATCGCGCCCGTGCCTTCCAGGAACACATCGTCGTATTCGAGGCCCGAATAGTCGATCACGTCCTGCACGCGATATTCGGCTTTCAACATTTCGACGACGTCCGCGCGCCGCTCGCGGCGGCGGTTCGGGCTGTGCATCGGATACAGCGCGACGTGGCCGCCCGGATGCGTCGAGAACCAGTTGTTCGGGAACACGGAGTCGGGCGTGTCGCGCTCGCCGTGGTCGTCGAACACATGCACGCGCACGCCCGCATCGGCGAGCGTCTGCGCGGCTGCCGTGACTTCGTCGCGTGCGGCGGCGGACACCGATGACGTGTCGGCTGCGCCGCCCGCGGCCGTGCGCTGGAACGCGTTGTCGGCCGCGGTCTGCGGGTTCGGCAGGAAGCGGTGCGGCCGGATCATCACGACGGCGGCCGGCGCCTGGATCGATACGAGATTCATGGAAGACAGGAGCGAAAGGCAGGGAGCCGGGCGGCGCGCAGGCCGCCCGGGGATGACGGTCAGCGCGCGAACGCGGCGACGGCTTCGGTCACGAACGTCGCGTGACCCTGCGCGATCGCGGCCGGGTCGTCGATCAGCGCGAACAGGTTCTTCGGGTCGACGGCCGGCGGAATCAGCGCGATCTCGACACCTGCGTTGTGCTGCTGCGCGAGCGCATACAGGTAGCGCAGCGCCGAGTAATCCTCGAGCGCGAAGCCGACCGAATCGAACACCGTGACCTCGTCCGCGCGTTCGCGGCCGGTCGTTTCGCGCTGCAGCACGCGCCACAGCTCGGTGACGGGGAAATCGGCCGGCATCTGCTGGATCTCGCCCTCGATGCGCGACTGCGGCTCGAATTCGACGAACACGCGGCCCGCGTGCAGCACACCCGCTTCGAGTTCGGTCTTGCCGGGGCAATCGCCGCCGACCGCGTTCACATGCATGCCGGGCTCGATCATGTCGGCCGTGACGATCGTCGCGTAGGCCTTGTCGGCGGTGACGGTCGTCACGATGTCGGCGCCGCGCACGGCGTCGGCGGTCGACGCGGCACGCACGACGCGCAGCGCCGGGTACGCGGCCAGGTTCTGCACGAGCTTGTCGGTCGCGAGCGGATCGACGTCGAACACGCGGATTTCGTCGATGCCGAGCAGCGTGTGGAACGCGATCGCCTGGAATTCGCTCTGCGCACCGTTGCCGATCAGCGCCATCGTGCGCGAGTCGGGCCGTGCCAGCGCCTGCGCGGCGAGCACCGACGTGGCGGCCGTGCGCAGCGCGGTCGTCAGCGTGAGTTCCGCGAGCAGCAGCGGGTAGCCGGTATCGACTTCGGCGAGCGCGCCGAACGCCATCACGGTGTGCATCCCGCGCGCCGCGTTGACGGGGTGGCCGTTCACATACTTGAACGCGAACAGCGACGCGTTCGCGACGGGCATCAGTTCGATCACGCCGTCGCGCGAGTGGCATGCGACGCGCGGCGACTTGTCGAAATCGGCCCAGTGCAGGTAATCGGCGCGCAGCGTGTCGACGAGTTCGCGCAGGAACGTCGTGACGCCGGTCTTGGCGATCAGTCGGGCGGTGGCGGGAACGTCGAGGAAGCGAGTCATCGGTCTGTCTCCATTATCTGTGCCGGTACGGGTGTCCTGGCATTCCGGTCGACCGGGCGATGCTTCGGCACGGGCGCGGGCTTGCTGAAAGCGGCGGTGCGGCCTATTCGGCCGGTCGATGGAGTCATTATTTCCGTGAGTCGAGCCAACAAAAAGACAGCAAAAGTGGCAGATTTCTCGATAGACTTGGCAGAATGCTGGCCGATTCCGGCACTTTGTCAGATTCACGCTGGCCGGAATGCGTAGTCTCCGGCACGCTGGCGGCCGGCTCATGCTCAACAGGAAGGCCCGTTCATGATCACGCTCGACGACGTCGACCGGCAGCTCATCGCACTGCTGCGCGACAACGCGCGACTGCCCGTCGTCGCGCTGGCGAAGGAATTGCGCGTCGCACGCGCGACCGTGCAGAACCGGCTGACGCGGCTGGAGAAAAACGGCGTGATCGTCGGTTACACGGTGCGGCTCAAGCCGGCGGCCGAGCGGCACCGGATCCGCGCGCTGATGTCGATCGCGGTGCAGGGCAATCGCGGTGCCGAGATGGTGAAGGTGCTGCGCGGGCATCCGAACGTCGCGTCGATCCACAGCACCAACGGGCGCTGGGATCTCGTCGCCGAGCTGCATGCCGATTCGCTCGAGCATTTCGATCGCGTGCTCGGCGCGATCCGGCTGATCGACGGCATCGCGAGTACCGAGACGAGCATTCTGTTGTCGACGCACAAGGCGTAACGCGCGGCGGCCCCGCGTCGGGAAGCCACCCGCCTGTCGATCTCCGTCAACCGAACGTATCGACGCGCGCCCGCCAGTCGCTGCGCGAAAACGACTCCGTCAGAAACTCGACGAACGCACGCACCTTCGGCGGCGTGAGGCGCGCATGCGCGTAGTACACGTAGATCGTGCCGGCCATCGCCGGATAGCGCGTGAGCACGCGCACGAGCCGGCCTTCGTCCAGGTGCGGCAGCACATGATGTGCGCCGAGCCGCGCGAGCCCCATGCCTGCCACGGCCGCATCGCAGATGGCGTCCAGATCGGTCAGCACGATGCGCCCGTCGATCGGGACCGTCACCGTTTCGCCATTCATCGTGAATGCCCAGTCGCGCATCCGGCCCGTCGTCGCGGAGCGCAAGCGGATGCAGTCGTGGCGCGACAGGTCGGCGAGCGTCGCCGGTTCGCCGTGCTTCGCCAGATACGCGGGGGAGGCGACCGTCAGCAACCTGATCGGCACCAGCTCGCGCGCGACGACGTTCGCGTTGTCCTCGACGCCCGAGCCGATCGCGGCGTCGAAGCCTTCCTTGACCAGATCGACGTGGCGGTTCTCGAGGCTCCAGTCGAGCCGGAGGTCCGGATAGCGTTCGAGAAACGCCGGCATCAGCGGCAACACGTATTGGCGCCCGAACCCCGGCGCGATGCTGATGCGCAGCGTGCCGGCGGGACGCGCGTCGCGCTCGGTGAGCGTCGCCATCGCCTGGCTCAGCGCGCTGGCCGCCGCCGACGTTTCCGCGTACAGCCGTTCGCCGGCCTCCGTCAGCGTGAGGCTGCGCGTCGTGCGGCGGAACAGCCGCGTGCCGAGGCTGCGCTCCAGTTTCGCGACATGCTTGCTGACGGCCGCCGGCGTGACACCCAGCCTGCTGGCCGCCGCGGAGAAGCTGCCGGCTTCCACGGTCCGGAGAAAGCTTTCCAGCACGCGCAGATCGTTCATGGCAATTCGATCGAAAACGTTGAAATTAATTCGACGCATTATGGACTATTCGGCATGAATGGGCGCGACTAGGATGAAGCCGGTCGTGTCGTGTTCCGCGGTCCGGCACTACGGCGCGCATTCCATTTGCGATCAGGAGGCACATCATGTCCCACACCATTCTCGTGACCGGCGCGACCGGGAACATCGGGCGCGAACTCGTCGCGCAACTGAAGGCGGCCGGCGCGCACGTGATCGCCAGCTCGAACAGCGGCAGGGCGGTCGAAGGCGTCGAAACGCGTCGCGCGGATCTTGCCGACGTCGCGAGCCTGACGCGTGCGTTCCAGGGCGTCGACACGCTGTTCGTGTTGCTGCCGTTGCAGGCCGACATGGTGACGCTGGCGGGTAATGCCGTTGCGGCGGCCAGGGCGGCCGGCGTCACGCACATCGTCCGCTCGTCGGGCGCGGGTGCCGATGCCGCGTCGTCGATCGCGATCGGTCGCGTGCAAGGCGAGATCGACCGGCTCGTGATGGAGTCGGGTATCGCGTACACGATCACGCGGCCCAACTGCTTCATGCAGAACTTCGTGACGTACTACGCGGGCATGATTCGCGGGGGCGCGCTGTATCTGCCGCTGGGCAACGGGAGGGTGTCGTTCGTCGACGTGCGCGACATCGCCGCCGTCGATGCGACGATCCTGCGGCACCCGGCCGATCATGCGGGACGGATCTACGAGCTGACGGGCGGCGAAGCACTGTCGAGCGCCGACGTGGCCGCACGGATCGGCACGGCGCTCGGGCGCGAGGTCGCGTATGTGCCGGTGACGGACGATGCGGCGATCGAATCCATGCGCGCAGCGGGTGCCGACGCATGGTCGATCGATGTGCTGATGAGCCTGAACCGGATGATCGCGGCCGGCCAGGCGGCGGCCGTCAGCGCCGACGTGCAGGCGCTGCTCGGCCGGGCGCCGATCGTGTTCGAGCGGTTCGTTGCGGATTACGTCGAAAGCTGGCGCTGAGCGGAGCAGACGCCGCTTTTTGCTGCGTCTTCCGCGGCGGTACGCGCGATGTTCGTTGAGGTCGCGCGTTTTGCATCGTCGACGCATTGCATGATCGATGTGTCGGGCGACACCCGGGCAGCGTATGCCGCCCGGTGTACGTCGCCGTGTCAGGCGTCGATTGCCGGCGCTGGAAACACCGGCTCGCCCAGCGTCAGCATCAACCGGTTCGCCCACGCGAAGATCGCGACCGCGTGCGACAGGTCGAGGATTTCCTCGTGTGTCAGCCCTTCGGCTTCAAGCGTGGCGATGTCGTCCGCGTCGACCGTGTCGGGCCGCTCGGTCAGTGCAATCGCATAGCGCACGATCGCGCGTTCGCGTGCCGTCGTGCCGGCCGTTGCCGGATCGTCGAACACCTGTTCGATCGCATCGGTGCGTTTCGCGAGCTGCGCGAAGCGTTGCGCGTGCACCGACGCGCAATACACGCAACCGTTCACGCGCGACACAGCCGTGCTGGCCAGTTCGCGCTCGGCACGCGACAGCCCGCCGGGGCCGTACATGATCGCGTTGAACACGCCCGAGCGCTGCCGCAGGATCTCGGGCAGGTGGACGAGCAGCAGGTAATAGTCGGAGGTCTTCGCGTGCGGGTGGCTCGCTTCGAGCACGGTCAGCTGATCGGGCGTCGCGGCATCGAGCGATACGGTGTCGAGCCACGCGCGCCAGCCGAGCGTGTCGGACGTGAAGCCATGCGTGGTCGTCGTCATGCGGCCTCCTTGGCGGCGCGCGCCTGAAGCGCTCGCGCGGCTGCCGCGACGCGCAACTGGTACGCGACGAACGCAACGAGCTGCGATAGCGCGACGATCGCGGGTGTCGTGAGGCCGGCCGATTTCAGCGCGTCGAGATTGGACGGGCGCGCATCGACGGGTGCCTGTGCCAACAGCCGCGCATGCGCGAGGATCGCGCCGAGGCGCGGGGGAAGCGCGTCGAATGCGTCGGTGTCCGCGCGTGCGATGTCCTCGGCGGTGCCGCCCGCATCGAGCAGCCGTGTGCGGTATGTCGAGGCCAATGCATCGGCGTTCGACTTCAACGCGACATACCGCGCCGCATGCAGTCTTTCGATCAGCGAAAGATCGGGCAACGCGGGATCGAACAGCGCGGCCTCGCTCAGCCGCGTATGGAGCAGTACCTTGTCGCGCGCGCGGCGCAGTGCGGCCACCGCATCGCCGTCGCGCAGGCCGGCCACCGCGTCGATCGTATCCGGCGCACCAGCCGGAATGATGGATTCAGTCATCGTTTCGATTTCCCTTCGTCGTTATGTGATCGATGGACGCGCGCTCACGCATCCGCGTCGCGCCATTCGTCGCCTTGCAGCTCGGCGTTCGCGTATGCAACGAGCGCGTCGTAGTGGCGGTCGCGATCGGCGTCGAACAGCCGGCTCGCGATGCCGCGCGCGAGCCGCTTCGCGCCCGCGCTGATGGCCGGAATATCGCCGGACAGCTTGCCGTGGCTCAGGCTTGCCGCATGGTTGAAGCAATGGATCCGCGTGACGGCTTCGCACGCGCCGGGCTCGCGCTCCTGGAACGCGAACGCGGGGCCGAGATCGGGCGACTCGGCGAGTTCGTCGAGCCACGTGCCCGGCTCCGGGCGATAGCGATCCTTCCAGCGCCGCACGTGTGCGCCGAACGACGCGAATTCCGCGCGTGTCGTCCAGTCCGAATGAAAACCGGTCGCGAAGATCAGGAAGTCGACGGGGTAGCGCCCGCGCGGCGTCGTCACGTCGAGGCCGTCCGGATGATCGGCGAGCGTCTCGATCGGGCTGCCCGCGTGAAAGTGCGCGTGCGCGTGGCGCGACACGCGCAGCACGCTGTCGCGCGGCGGCGGCGTTTGCGACGTCAACGCGTAGTGCATGAAGCGCCACTTCGTCGCGTCGTCGAGATCGGCGTAACCGTGCACGAGGCCCGGGCTGCCGATGCCCGTCAGCTTGTTGATGCGCGGAATGTCCGCGCGGCGGAAGAACAGGTCGACGCGCGCCGCGCCGGCTTCGAGCGCGGTGCCCGCGTTGTCGAACGCGGAGGCGCCCGCGCCGACCACGCCGACCCGTTTGCCCACGAGCGCCGCGAAGTTGATCGGCTCGGACGAGTGCGCCCAGCGCGTGCGCGGTGCGCGTTGCGCGACGGGCGGCAAGTACGGGCCGCCGAGCCCGTCGCGGCCGGTTGCGAGCACGACGTGCCGGGCGAGCAGCGTCTGCGCTTCGCCGTTGTCGCGCACGTCGAGTGCGAGCAACCCGTCGTCGC
Source organism: Burkholderia sp. YIM B11467 (assembly GCF_052952715.1). Classification (NCBI taxonomy): domain Bacteria; kingdom Pseudomonadati; phylum Pseudomonadota; class Betaproteobacteria; order Burkholderiales; family Burkholderiaceae; genus Burkholderia; species Burkholderia sp. YIM B11467. The sequence continues at coordinate 516,877 of NZ_JBQVSQ010000001.1, read as the reverse complement.
GCGGACGCAGCGCGACGAGCGTGGTGTCGTTGCGCACCTGCAGGTCGAGCACGCGCCGATACCAGCGCAGGTAATCCATCCATTGCGTGCGCGGGATCTTGTAGAGCGCGTCCCATGCGTCGCGGCCGTATTGCGCTTCGAACCACGCGCGGAACGTCAGCGCGGGCAGCCCGAGCGCGGGGCCCGCGAGCTGCTTCGGCGAGCGCAGCGTGTCCATTCGCGCGAACGTGACCCACGGCCCCTCGTAGCCGGCCGGCGCACGGTCGATCACGCACTGGTTGTCGATGCCGAGCAGGCGCAGTTCGGCGGATGCCGCGAGCCCCGCCATGCCGCCGCCGACGATCGCGACGTCGAGCACGCGCGCGCCGTCGGCGTCGCGCGGCGGCACCCACGACGGCGCGGGCAGGTCGAGCCAGCGCAGGTCCTGCGCGAGCCGCGCTTCGAGGGCGTCGAGTGCGTTGAGTGTATTGAGCGGTGTCGTCATGCGGCCTCCGGGCGCGTGCGGCGCGCGCGCGTCGTGCGAGCCGGACGATCGCTGCGCAGCCGGTCGCCGCGCAACAGCGCATCGTGCGCGGCGGCTTCGTGAAAGACCACGTCGTCGAGCAGCGCGCGCGTCGTGCGGTGCAGTGCATCGAGCAGCGCATCGACGGCGGCGGTGCGCGCCTTGCCGGCCGGCGTCAAGACGCCGAACGCGAACGGGATGTCGACGTCGAGCGGGCGCGCGACGACGCCGTCCACCGGCAGCGCGACGCCCGTGGCCGGATCGACGATGCCGATCCCGATACCCGCGCGCGCGGCCATCACCGCGTTCAGCGATGCATTGGTTTCGATGAACACGCGCGCGTCGACGCGCGCGGCCGCGAACGCCGCGTCGATCCGCTGGCGCAGCCGGTGCCGGTTTGCGACTGTCACGATGCGGCGGCGCGCGAGATCGCGCAGCGCGATGCGCGGCTTCGCCGCGAGCGGGTCACCGGCGGGCAAAACGGCGACGCACGGTGTTTGCGCGATCCAGTGCACGTCGAGCCCCGCGTGTGCCATCGGCAGCGTGACGACGCCGACGTCGGCCGTGCCGGCCAGCACCTCGTGCACGACATGCTCGGCCGATTCGCTGCGCAACTGGTAGTGCGGCGCATGCGCGCCGTCGGGCAACGCGGCGAGCGCGGCCGGCACGAGCGTCGCAGCGAGCGAAGGCGTCGCCGCGATGCGCACGGGTTCGGCCGCTTCGTTGCCAAGTGCGCGTGCCCTCGCCTCGATCGCGCGCAGGCCGACCAGCGAGCGCTCGACTTCCTCGTACAGCAGGAACGCGCGCCGCGTCGGCGTGACGCGCGGGCCGTGCCGGTCGAACAGCGCGTAGCCGAGATCGGCTTCGAGTTCCTGGATCTGACGTGTGACGGCAGGCTGCGAGCGGCCGAGCAGTTCGCCCGCGCCGGTCACGCTGCCGGCCGACATGACCGCGGAAAAGGCTTCGAGTTGATGCAGCTCCATGACGCGTTCCGATGATGCGATTTGCGCATTGTAGGAGTGCGAGCATGCGCGATTCATATAATGATTTTTGCTATCGACAGCGCGAAAACTGCGAAGCGTGCGGGTGTCGCGGCGGCGTGCTGTGCGCGCATGCGCCTCGGATGCGATTGGCATCGTGCGGGAAACGCCAATCGAATCAACGTGATGCGACGCACGCTTGCACACCGCGCGATACACGACATACGGGTGACCGTTCGCGAGCGTGATCCGCTTCGCGCCGCGCACGATATCGATATGCGCAAAACTTCGTTGGATCGCCCTGAACCGGATGGTTACATGCCCTCACTCTTTTCGACTGACTGAAGGTGGGGGCGGCATGAACGTTTCGGGGAACGACGCACGCGGCGCATGGCGGCGCGTGCTGGGCACGGTGGCGGCGCTTGCCGCCGCATGGGGCTTGTCGACGGGCGGCGCGCTCGCGGCGGGCGTGTCCGGCGAGCCGGTGGTGGTCGGTGTGAGCGGGCCGCTCACGGGCCAGGACGCGCAATACGGCGAGCAATGGAAGCGCGGCTTCGATCTCGCGCTCGACGAGATCAACGGCAGCGGCGGCATTCATGGCCGGCCGCTCGCGATCGACTTCCAGGACAGCCGCAGCGACCCGCGCCAGGCGGTGGCGATCGCACAGAAGTTCGTCGCCGATCCGCGCATCGCGATCGAGCTCGGCGATTTCTCCAGCGCGACGTCGATGGCCGCTTCGCCGATCTATCAGCGCGGGCAACTGGTCCAGTTCGGCTTCACGAACTCGCATCCGGATTTCACGAAGGGCGGCGATTACCTGTGGAGCACCGCGCTGAGCCAGGCCGAGGAGCAGCCGCTGCTCGCGCGCTACGCGGTGAAGGAACTCGGCTTCAAGCGGATCGCGGTGCTGTACCTGAACACCGACTGGGGCCGTACCAGCAAGGACATCTTCGCGAAGGCGGTGGCCGGGCTCGGTGCGCAGGTCGTCGCGGCCGAGGGCTACCAGCCGGCGGAGAAGGATTTCCGCTCGACGCTCGTGCGGATCGGCGCGTCGAAGCCCGATTCGATCGTGCTGATCTCGTACTACGCGGACGGCGCGCAGATCGTGCGGCAGGCGCGCACGTCGGGCGTCACGCTGCCGATCGCGGCGGTCGGCTCCGTGTATTCGCCGAAATTCCTCGAACTGGGCGGCGCGGCCGTCGACGGCGTCTATACGGAATCGAACTTCTTCCCGGCCGAGCCGCGCCCCGAGGTGCAGGCGTTCGTGCAGCGTTATCGCGCGAAATTCCACACCGATCCCGATTCGTTCGTTGCGCGCGCATACGATGCGCTGATCCTGTCGGCCGAGGTGCTGCGCCGCTACGGCACGACGCGGCAGGCCGCGCACGACGGCTTCGCGAAGGTCAGCGACGTGCCGAGCGTGATCTTCGGCAAGGTGCGCTTCGATCCGCAGACGCGCCGCGTCGCGGGCGCACGCACCGTGTATCTCGTCGTGAAGCAGGGGCAGTGGGCGCTGTGGGACGGCGCGAAGCCGCAGCTCGCCGCGCGCTGATTCGGCACCCGGACGCATCATGATGGCTTCCTGGCTCGACTACACGCTCAACGGCCTCATCGTCGGCAACATCTACGCGCTGCTCGCGGTCGGGCTCGCGCTGATCTTCGGCGTGTCGCACCTGATCAACTTCGCGCACGGCTCGGTCTACATGGTCGGCGCGTTCATCGGCTGGCTGTGCCTGACGCGCTTCGGGCTGCCGCTGCCGGTCGCGCTCGCGGCGGTCGTCGTCGGTTGCGGCGCGCTCGGCGTCGCGATCGAGCGGATCGGGCTGCGGCCGCTGCGCCACGCGGCACGCATCGCGCCGCTGCTCGCGACGATCGGCATCAGCTTCATCCTCGACCAGCTCGCGCAGCTCGCGTTCGGCGCGGACCCGCGCGCGGTACCAACGCCGTTGCCCGACTGGCACGTGCGGATCGCCGGCGCGACGCTCGGTTCGCTCGACCTGCTGATCGCGGGCATCGGTATCACGGCGGCCGCGCTGCTGTACGGCTTCCTGCGCTTCACGCGGCTCGGCTGGGCCGTGCGCGCGACCGCGCAGGATCGCGATGCGGCGCTGCAGATGGGCGTCGACGTGGATCGCGTGAACCAGACCGTGTTCGCGATCGCGTGCGCGCTCGGCGGCGTGAGCGGGCTGCTGGTCGGCATGTACTACAACAGCATCGATCCGGCGATGGGCTTCCAGGCGACGCTGAAGGGCGTGGTCGCGCTGCTGATCGGCGGGCTCGGCAACGTGCCGGGCGCGATCGCCGGCAGCCTGCTGCTCGGCCTCGTCGAAAGCTACGGCGTCGCGCTGTTCGGCACGAGCTATCGTGACCTGTTCGCGTTCGGGCTGCTGATCGTGTTCCTCGTGTGGCGGCCGAACGGCTTGTTCAGCGCGAAGCGCGCGCTGCCCGCCGAGCCGATGACGGGCACCTTCCTCGCGGCCGCGAAGGCCGTGCGCGTGCCGCGTCCGGTGCTCGTCGCGCTGGTCGCGCTGGCGGCCGTGCTGCCGTGGCTCGGCGCGTCGCCGTACGTGCTGCAGACGCTGACCAACGCCTGGTTGTACGGCCTGCTCGCGCTGAGCCTCACGCTCGTCGCGGGCACGGTCGGGCAGATCTCGCTCGGCCACGCGGCGCTGCTCGTGATCGGCGCGTATGCGTCGGCGCTGCTGTCGTCGGATCTCGGCTGGTCGCCGGCCGTGACGATTCCGTGCGCGGGCGCGATCACGGCCGTGCTCGGCACGCTGCTCGTCTATCCGGCGTTCCGGCTGCGCGGTCACTACGTGTCGATCGCGACGCTCGGCATCGGCGAAGTGGTGAGCCTCGTGATCCTGAACTGGGACGGCCTCACGCGCGGCCCGCTCGGCATCACCGGCATCGCGCCGCTGTCGTGGGCGACGACCGCGCGCGCCGCGTACTGGTTCACGTTCGCGGTGCTCGTCGGGTTTGCGCTCGTGCAGGTGCGGCTGCTGCGCTCGCATCTCGGCCGCACGCTGCGCGCGGTGCGCGAGGACGACGTCGCCGCGCGCGCGCACGGCATCGCGCCGAATCGCTACAAGGCGATCGCGTTCGCGGTCGGCGGGGTTGCGGCCGGCGTGAGCGGCGGTATCGCCGCGCATCTGTACAGCTACATCAATCACCAGACCTTCGATTCGCAGGTGTCGATCCTCGCGTTGACGATGGTGATCCTCGGCGGGCTCGGCAACGTGCTCGGCGGCATCGCCGGCGCGATCGCGCTGATCGGGCTGCCCGAGCTGTTCCGCTGGGCGGCCGACTACCGGATGCTGATCTACGGCGTCGTGCTGTTGCTGCTCGTCCGGTTCCGGCCGCAGGGCCTGCTCGGCACGGTGTGAGGAGGAATGCGATGACCACCACCCGACCCTTGCTCGACGTGCAGGGTTTGATGCGCCGTTTCGACGGCGTGACCGCGCTCGACGGCGCGAGCCTGACGCTCGCCGACGGCGAGCTGCTGAGCGTGATCGGGCCGAACGGCGCGGGCAAGTCGACGCTGTTCAACCTGATCGCGGGCGCGGACCGCCCCGACGCCGGCCGCGTGACGTTCGACGGCCGCGACATCACGGGCACGGCGTCCGAACGGCTCGCGGCGCTCGGCATCGCGCGCACGTTCCAGCACGGCCGCGTGTTCGGCAACCTGAGCGTGCTCGACAACGTGCTGATCGGCGCGCATGCGCGGCTGCGCGCGGCGCGGCCGGGCTGGCCCGTGCTCGGCGCGGCGGCCGAGGTGCTGCGCGCGCTCGTGCGGCCCGCGTCGGTGCGGCGCGAGGAAGCGGCGCTGCGCGACGAGGCGCGCGCGATCGTCGCCGGGTTCGGCGAACGGCTCACGCCGCGCATCGATCACCCGGCGCATAGCCTGTCGTATGCGAACCGGCGGCGCGTCGAGATCGGCCGCGCGCTCGCGCTGCATCCGCGACTGCTGCTGCTCGACGAACCGACGGCCGGGATGAACGAGACGGAGACGGCCGAGATGCTGCAACTGATCCAGTCGCTGAAGGCGCGCGGCCTGACGATCCTGCTGATCGAGCACAAGCTCGAACTCGTGATGCGCGTGTCCGACCGCGTGATGGTGCTCGACAACGGCGTGAAGATCGCCGAAGGCGCGCCGCGCGACGTGCGGCACGATCCGCACGTGATCGAAGCCTATCTCGGCCGCCGCCATGCGGGCGGCGCGCCGGCCGATCGCGCGGCGCAGGCGGCTGCATGACCGCTCCTTCTTCCGGACCCGACACGACCATGACCGACGCGCTGCTGAAACTCGAACACCTCGACACGTTCTACGGGCCGGTGCAGGTGCATTTCGACGTGAACTTCGAAGTCGGCCGCGGCCAGATCGTCAGCCTGCTCGGCGGCAACGCGAGCGGCAAGTCGACGACGATGAAGCTGATCCTCGGGCTGATGCGGCCGCGTCGCGGCGTCGTGCGCTTCGACGGCGACGACGTGACGGCGCTCGCGACGCCGCAGCGCGTGCGGCGCGGGATCGCGGCCGTGCCCGAGGCGCGGCGGCTGTTCGGCGACATGAGCGTGCGCGAGAACCTGCTGATGGGTGCGTACACGCGCGGCGATCGCGCGGCGGTGGCTGAAGACTACGAACGCGTGCTCGACCTGTTTCCGCGCGTGAGGGAGCGGCTCGCGCAGCGCGCGGGCACGCTGTCGGGCGGCGAGCAGCAGATGCTCGCGATGGCGCGTGCGCTGATGGCGCGACCGAAGCTGATCTGCATGGACGAGCCGACGATGGGGCTGTCGCCGCTCTATGTCGACAAGGTGCTCGAACTGATCGACGCGATCAACCGGCAGGGCGTGACCGTGTTCATGGTCGAGCAGAACGCGAGCCTCGCGCTGGAGATCGCGCACTACGGGTATGTGCTGCAGACGGGGCGCGTGGTGCTCGAAGGGCCGGCGAAGTCGTTGCTCGCGGACGAGCGGATCAGGGATGCGTATCTCGGGGGAGAGGTCGCGGCCTAGTCGCGTGAACCTGTCGCGGCGCGCGTCGATGCCGCACCGTGGCGCCGGCGCGGCTTGCCGCACGCACGCCGGGCCGCTCAGCGGAAGATGAACGCGACGACGGCGTCGCAATGCGCATCGATCGCTTTCTCGTCGAGCGCGTCGATGCCGTGCGCATAGCGCATTTCCGCCGTCAGCAGGTAGGGCACCTGCGCGATCGCGGTAATCATGTACAGCAGCACGACCGGGTCGATCCGCGCGAGCCCGTCGGTCGTCTCGCTGACGTAGCGGATCAGCGGCACCGAGCGGTCGTGGCGCGGCCGCACGAAGGTTTCCGCCATCCACTGCAGGCGTTCCGAATCGCGATTGGCTTCCTGCATCATCAGCCGCGCATGCTCGGGATGCGCGGCGCAATACCGCACGTAGTTGCGGATGTATTGCTTGACGGCATCGATCGAGAACGCGTCCGACGCCGGGTCCGGCAGCGCCACGCCCTCCATGAACCGGTCGAACAACTGCGTCACGCTGGCGCGCCACAGGTTCTCCTTGTTGCCGAAGTAGTAGCGGATCATCGCGTGGTTCACGCCGGCCGCGTCCGCGATGTCGCGCACGCTGACCGCGTCGAAACCGCGGGTCGAGAACTGTTCGAGCGCGATGCCCAGAATTTCCGAACGGGTCTGTTCGCTGCGTTCCTGCTGCGCCTGCCGGGCAATCTGCATCTGTCCTGTCCTCGATCGAATCCCCGGATTGTGCCGTCCGGCCGGATTGGCCGCAACGGGTCGTTCCGGTCCGATCCCGCGCGCCGGCGCGACATCGTGGCCCGCGCGGGTCGGGGAAAACCCCGCCGTCGATACCGCCTTTGCACGCTTGACATGCACGCCCAAAACAATAATTATCCACTCGGATAATTATTTGGCAGGAACTGTTCGGCTGACGGCGCAAGCGGGTGTCGGCCGGTCCCATTCATTCGAAGCAACGCGTGATGAAATCCTCGACCCCACTGCAGACTCCCATCGAATCTCCCGCGTGTTCGGGCGCAATCGCGGCCGGCGAAAGCGCTGCGCCGGCGGGTCGCCCTGACTCTGACCCCGACGCGCGTGCGCGAGAAACCGAAGCCCGCATGACCGACGACGAGAGGTTTTCGCTGCTCTACAGCCTGATGGTGCGGGTCTTCGGCCGCACCGGCCGCGAGCCGCGCGTGCCGGCCGACCTGCCCGTCATCGCCGGTTATGTCGGCGGCGTGCCGCGTCTCGGCGTGCCGGCGCTGAAGCTGGCCGACACCAGCCTCGGCCTGCGACATACCGAAACCCCGGACGAGCGCGCGACCGCGTTCCCGGCCGGGCTGGCACTTGGCGCGACCTTCCACCCGGCGCTGGCGCGCCGGATGGGCGCGGCGATCGGCAAGGAGGCGCGCGCGCGCGGCTTCAACGTCGCGCTGGGCGGCGGCATCAATCTCGTGCGCGACGTGCGCAACGGTCGCAACTTCGAATATGTGTCGGAAGACCCGCTGCTGTCCGGGCGGATCGGCGGACGCCTCGTGGCGGGTACGCAGCGCGAGGGCGTGATCGCGCTGCTCAAGCACGTGTCGCTCAATGCCAGCGAGACCAACAAGTTCTTCCTGAACGCCGTCATCGATCCCGACGCGCATCGCGAGAGTGACCTGCTCGCGTTCCAGATCGCGATCGAGGAGGGGCAGCCCGGCTCGCTGATGGCCGCCTACAACCTGGTCAACGGCGCGTATGCGAGCGGCAACCGGCATCTGTTGCAGGATGTCGTGAAGGACGCGATGGGCTTCAAGGGCTGGATCATGTCGGACTGGCGCGCCGTGTACGGCTGGGAGTTCGCGCTCGCGGGCCTCGACCAGCACTCGGGCGCGCAACTCGACGAGGCCGAGTGGTTCAACGCGCCGCTGCGGCGCGCATACGACGAAGGCAAGGTGCCGCCGGCGCGCATCGGCGAGATGGTGACGCGGATCCTGCGCTCCTGTTATGCAGTCGGCATCGACCGCGAGCGTGCGCCGGAGCCGGTCGATTTCGCCGCGCACGATGCGGTCGCGTTGCAGATCGCCCGCGAGGGCATCGTGCTGCTGAAGAACGCGCGGCAGGTGCTGCCGCTCGCGAAAGCCGCGCGACGCATTGCCGTGATCGGGGGCCTGGCACAGGCGGGCGTGCTGTCCGGATCGGGCTCCAGCCAGGTGATGCCGCAGGGCGGTTATACGGCGGTCGTGCCGATGCGGAGTCATCCGCTGCTCGGGCCGACCGCGATGTGCTTCGGCGGCGCGTCGCCGCTCGCGGCGTTGCGCGCGCAACTGCCGGACGCGATCGTCGAATACGACAGCGGTGCGCACGTCGCGGACGCCGTCGCGCTGGCGCGCCGCGCCGACGTCGTGATCGTCAACGCGATCCGTCACGAAGGCGAGCGTTTCGACTGCCCCGACATGACGCTGCCGTTCGGACAGGATGCGCTGATCGACGCGGTGGCGCGCGCGAACCCCGATACCGTCGTCGTGCTGCAGACCGGCAACCCGGTCGCGATGCCGTGGAGCGGCGAAGTCGCCGCGATCGTGCAGGCGTGGTATCCGGGTCAGGCGGGTGCGCAGGCGATCGCGGAAATATTGACGGGCCGCGTCAATCCGTCGGGCCGCCTGCCGGTCACGTTCCCGGCCGATATCGCGGATACGCCGCATCCGGTGCTGCCAGGCGCGGACGTCGAACTCGGCACGCCGATCGATGTGCATTACCACGAGGGCGCGGAGGTCGGCTATCGCTGGTTTGCGAAGACGGGCCGGCCGCCGCGCTTCGGCTTCGGTTTCGGCCTGAGCTATACGCGTTTCGCGTACGACGACCTGCGGCTTGACGGCGGCGACACGGTGACGGCGCGCTTCACGGTAACCAACACGGGCACGCGCGACGGCGACGACGTTCCGCAGCTCTATTTGACGGATGCGTGCGGCGCGCCGTGCATGCGGCTGCTCGGCTTCGAGCGCGTGACGCTGCGCGCGGGCGAATCCGTCCGCGTGTCGCTGACGGTCGATCCGCGCCTGCTGGCCCGGTTCGACGGGCAGGTCGGGCAGTGGCGGATCGTGGACGGCACGTATCGCGTCGCGCTGGCGCGCGCGGCGACCGATCATGCGATCGCGGGAGCGGTGCATCTCGACGGGCGGATGTTCGGGCGCTGAGCGGACGGCGGTGCCGCGGGCGCGGGCCGTCATTCGACGATGAATGGAGAGGGTATGGACGAATTGATGTGTGTATCGGCCCGCAAAGAGGGCAACCGGTATCTCGGCGTGACGCTGACGGTCGCTTTCGTCGGCGTCTGGCTGGCGATGTTGCCGTATCCGATGATGATCCTGCCGATGCTGGCGGAAAGGATTGCGCCGACCGACAAGGCAACCGTGCTGGCGCGGGCGCTCGGCATCGGCTCGTTCATCGGCCTGATCGCCCAGCCGATATTCGGTGTGCTGAGCGATCACACGCGATCGCGCTGGGGAATGCGCAAACCGTGGATCCTGGGCGGCATGCTGGGGGGACTTGGCGCGATGGCGATCCTGGCGACCGCTCGCACCCCCGCGCAACTCGCGCTCGGATGGGGGCTGATGGCGTTGACCTTCAATTCGACCTTGAGCGGCCTCAATGCGGTGCTGCCGGATCAGGTCCGGTCCGCCAAGCTGGGCCTCTATTCGTCGATCGTCGGATTCACGCCACCGATCGGCATTCTCCTGGGCGTCGGGATCGCGAGGCAACTGGCCCCCGATCTCGTTTCGATCGCGCTGATGCAGGGTGCGATCGCGTTGGCGGCCATTGCCTGCTTCGTCGTGCTGGCCGACGACAGGCGGCTGGACGAAAGCCAGGTGCAACCGCTGCGGTGGCGGCAGCTGGCGTCGAGTTTCTGGACCAATCCGGTCAGGCATCCGGACTTCGCGATCGCGTGGCTGTCGCGCGCGCTGGTGTTGTTCGGTGTAAGCAGTTTGCAGTACTACCTGCTGTTCTATCTGCGGGATCGAATCGGCCTGTCTGCGAAAGAGACGCCTCACGCGATGTTCGTGTGCCTGCTGGTGGCCACGACGGCCATGACGGCCAGTGCCCTGGTGTTCGGTCGCTTGTCGGACCGTCTGCGGCGCCGCAAGGTCTTCGTGATCGGGGCGGGCATCGGGATGGCGCTCGGGTTTCCCGCGCTCGTGTACTGCGCGACGTTCTCGCAAATGCTGGTTGTGATCGCATGGATGGGCGTGGCACAGGGCGCGTACCTGGCCGTCGACCTTGCGTTGGTGACCGAAGTGCTGCCCGACCGCAACGCCGCGGCCAAGGACATGGGTGTGTTCCATCTCGCGAACGTCGTTCCCCAGCTTGCCCTTTCCCTTTGTGCCACCTGGCTGACGACGCCGGGCGGCGCCATCCGATTCGACGCGCTGTTCATCGCGGCAGGTTGCGCGACGTTGCTCGGCGCGGTCGTCATTACCGCAATCAGGTCAGTTCGCTGACATCGACTCGTGTTTTGCTACCGGACATTTCATGACTACGAAGCCCAATTTCGTCATCATCGTTGCGGACCAGTTGCGTGCGGACTGTGTTCACGCGATCCATCCCGAGACACCCGTCCTCACCCCGAACCTGGACCGGCTCGCCGCCGACGGCGTTGCATTCACGCAGGCGTTCGGACAGCACAGTGTCTGTTCGCCGTCGCGCGTCTCGTTTCTGTCGGGACAGTATCCGCACGTTGCCGGACATCGAACGCTCGGTCATCTGCTCGGGCCGGACGAGCCGAATTTCCTGCGCGTATTCAAGGAAAGCGGCTATCACGTCGCGATCGCCGGCGGTCGCGGCGACTCGTTCGCGGCCGGCGCGACCGAACGCTCGGCGCATGAACATGGCTTCCTGCCGGAAGAAACGCGGCGAAGCGCGGCGGAATTCCTGCGGAGCAAGGCCCAAGGGGACCCTGCGGACCCGATGGTGCGGGCGTTTTATCGAGGGCAGCGTTCGCAGGAGCAAGCCGCCATCGAATACGACGAAGTGGTGATTCGCACGGCAGAGCATTGGCTCGCCTCTCCGCCGCGCGAACCTTGGGTGCTGTATGTCCCGCTGTTCGCGCCGCATCCGCCGTTCGAGGCAGAGGAGCCGTGGTTCTCGATGTACGACCGCGCCGCGGTGCCGGACCGCGCGGTCGGACGCGGCCGAATGCCGGGTTACGTCGATGCGCTGGCCAAAGCGCATGGATGGGATCGCCTCACCGACGCGCAATGGCGGGAGCTGCGCGCCGTGTACTACGGCATGGTGTCGAGACTGGATCACCACGTCGGCCGCGTGATGGAAGCGGCTGGCCGCGTCACCGAGCCGGGGCGCCTGATTACCACGTTCTTCTCGGACCATGGCGAATACATCGGGGACTTCGGGCTCGCCGAGAAGTGGCCGTCGGGCGTGCACGAATGTCTGTTGCGCAATCCGCTCATCGTATCCGGCGCGTCCGGGCCGGGCGTGGCCGGCACGACCTCGAGCGCGATGGTCGAGATGATCGACGTGTTTCCCACGCTGCTCGAGCTGGCCGGCCTCGAGGCGACGCATGCGCACTACGGGAAGAGCTTCGCGCCCTGCCTCCTGGTGGCCGGGGAGACGCATCGGGAGCAGGTATTCAGCGAGGGCGGTTTCCTGACCCGGGAAGTCGATCATTTCGAACAGGCGGGTTTTCCGTACGACATCAAGGCGAAACTGCAAAGCGGGCAGCCCGAAACCGTGGGCAAGGCCGCGGTCATCCGGACGCCGGAATGGACCTATGTGTGGCGACTCTACGAGGCGCCTGAACTGTATCGTCGAACGACGGATCCCGGCGAGACGACCAACCTGGCGGGGGCCCCTGAATTTTCCGACGTCGAGGCCCGGTTGCTGGAGCGCCTGCTGCGTTGGCAAGTCGAAACGGCTGACGTCCTGCCCGCCGCGAAAGGTGTCCGTTTCCCTTCCGTCGACTTGCCGCGACCAGGGGAGTGGCAAACGCAAGCAGATCGATAAGAAACAACCGGACGCGAAGGCGGTACGTCAGGAATCGATTCGCGTCCGGCTCGTATAGGGCTCGGAGAAGCCTGGTTCGATGCCTTCCGGTTAAGCCGGTAATTTAATAAGGATTATTGATTATTAAAGGAGTGGCGTGGTGAGGAGACTGACTTGGGGCGTGATTGCGCTCGCGGTTACCGGCACGGCGCACGCGCAGTCGAGCGTGACGCTGTTCGGCACGGTCGGCGGCGGCGTTCGATGGACGGATGGCGGAAAGGGCGGGCAGCAAGTCGGATTCGACAACAATCCGATGGCGGGCAATACCGTCGGCTTCACGGGCAAGGAAGACCTGGGCGGTGGCGTGAGGGCCGTCTTTCTGCTGCAGAGCGGATTCAATCTGGGCACGGGCGCGTTGAAAACGTCGAGTACGCTTTTCTCGCAGAGGTCATATGTCGGACTGGAGGGGGGATTCGGGCGTTTGACGCTGGGACGTCAACTGAACGCGGCTGAAGATATCGGCGTTCAGCTCGATCCGAACCAGGCCAACGGCCCGTCGCTCGCGATTTCGCCGGGTATTGTCTGGGGCGGCAATTTCTTTACGCTCGATGCGCGCTTCAACAACACGGTCAAATACGTCGGCCGACTCGGGGGATTCACGCTGAGAGCCAGCTATTCGCCGGGAGGCGTGGCCGGCGACTGGCACGCGGGAACGAATCTGGCGATCGGCACCAGCTACCAGTTCCGCACGCTGCTGCTTGCGGCCGCGTATCAGAAGACTTACAGCGCCACCACCAACCAGTGGGCGCAAACCGCAATGGGCGGCGCGACATGGCAACTCGGGCCGACGCGGCTTTATCTGAGCTACAGCGCACTGGCGGTCTCCGCGGCGAGTGCTAGCGGCAGCGAGCGGCGGGACAACATCCCCGGGGCGGGCATCGTCTACCAGATCACCCCGGCCTTGCAGTTCACCGGCGCCACCTATTACGACATGGCCAGCAACCTGAAAAACGTTGCCGGGGCCGATGGCCGCAAGGTGACTTCGTACGCGATGCTCGAGTATTTCCTGTCGAAACGGTCGGAGCTCTATGTGGAGTTCGACCGGAACGGGTTTTCGGGTGCTTACAAGAAGGATCCGACGAACGTTTCGGCACTGAATCTGCGTCCCGACGGGCGCACGGTGAGCGGCGTCTCGATCGGCGTCATGACGCAGTTCTAGAGGCATTGCCAGCGGCGTCGCGGCGCAAGGTGCGAGGGCGACGCCGGGGAATCACGGGAGAAACGACATGCAGGTTCGCAGAACGGGATGCCGGTACATCGTGGCATCGATGATGGTGATGATTGCGTTGAGTGCGGCGGCTCAGGAGTCGCAGGGCGTGGCGGCATCGACGCCTGCGTCGGCGTCGGGCAGCGAGTCGCGCAAAGTGACGAAGGCAGCAGACCGACGGTTGCGCAAACAGGTGGCGGGTGCGCTGGCTCGAACGAAGCGCCTGGATTCGAGCCGTCTGCTCATCTTCGCGCGGTCCGGTGTCGTCACGTTGTCCGGGGAAGTCGCGGATGCCGAGCAGGCCGCACTCGCCGCGTCGGTCGCGCAACGCGTGCCGGGTGTCAGCGAGGTACGCAATCGGCTCCGCATCAATCCGCAAGCCCGGTAAGACGGGAACCCTTCATTCATCGAATGCCGCGCATCACGCAAGTGGGCGCGGCCGTCCAGGCGGCACGACGCGCGTGAGCGAGACGACGCGCAAGCCCGACGGAACGAGCCACCCGCAACGAATCGAACGCAAAGAGAATTGAACCGATCATGAAAGCCATACTCGTCATGTACGACAGCCTGAACCGGCACATGCTGCCGCCGTACGGCAACACATGGGTCAACGCACCGAATTTCCAACGGCTCGCCGAACGCAGCGCGACCTTCGACAACTGCTATATCGGCAGCATGGCTTGCATACCGGCGCGCAGGGAACTGCACACCGGACGCTACAACTTTCTGCATCGAAGCTGGGGGCCGCTGGAGCCGTTCGACGATTCGATGCCCGACATGCTCCGCAAGAAGGGCATTCACGCTCATCTGGCGAGCGATCATCCGCACTACTGGGAAGATGGCGGCGCGACCTATCACACGCGATACAGCAGTTGGGAATTCTTTCGGGGGCAGGAGGGCGATCCATGGAAGGCGGAGCTGGGGCAGCCCCCGATGCCGGCCCGGCTCAAAGGCGCGCTGAAGGAGAAATCCGCGCGGCAGGATTTCGTGAATCGCCAGTATTACCCGACCGAGGATCTTCATCCGCAAACGCTGACATTCGATGCGGGGGAAGCGTTCCTGAGGAAGAATCACGACAAGGATTCGTGGTTCCTGCAGATCGAGACGTTCGATCCGCACGAGCCGTTTGCCAGTTATCCGAAGTATCGCGACCTTTATCCGTGCGATCGAGGCGACGTGCACTTCGACTGGCCGCCTTACGGCCCGGTCTCCGCCGGCGAGACGGACGGCGACATTCGTACGGCGCAAGCCGGGTACGCGTCGCTCGTGTCGATGTGCGACCACTCGCTCGGGCGGATCCTCGACCTGATGGACGAGCTGGATCTATGGCGCGACACGATGCTCATTGTCTGTACCGACCACGGATACATGCTCGGCGAACACGGGTGGTGGGCGAAGACGGTCCAGCCGTGGTTCAACGAACTCGCCAACACGCCGCTCTTCATTTGGGATCCGCGGTCTCGTCGGACGGGCGTGCGGCGCCAGTCCCTCGTTCAGATGATCGACATGGCGCCGACGCTGCTCGATTTCTTCGGTCTGCAACCCACGCCGGACATGCAGGGCCGATCACTCGGGAAAACGATCGACGACGACGTTCCCGTTCGACAGGCCGCGTTGTTCGGCATGCATGGCGAGCAGGTCAACGTGACGGACGGGCGTTACGTGTACATGCGCTCTGGCCCCGACCCGGACCGTAACGAACCGCTGTATGAATACACGTTGATGCCGACGCACATGCGGGAGATGTTCAGTGTCGACGAACTGCGCGATATCGAATTGTCGGAACCCTTTTCGTTTTCGAAGGGAGTGAGGACGATGAAGATCGCGAGCCGGCCCATCGGATACGCGTACCGTTCGGGGACGCTGCTGTTCGATCTGGATGACGATCCGCGACAGGAGCGGCCGCTGTACGACGAGTCGGTCGAATTGCGGATGGCCGAACTCATGCGCGATCTGATGCGGGCCAACGACGCGCCGCAGGAGCAATACGCGCGGCTGGGTTTGCCGCCCCAAGGCGCGATCGGGGGCGCGCAGCTTCTGGCCCGCAGCCACGCGGATCGAGCCGAACGGTTGCGCTCGCACCTGGCTGTCCAGGCGCAGGCGATGCGCGCCGAGGTCGAGCGCAAGCGCGCGGCCCCGGCCGGGTCGACGTCGGGCGGTTGACGTGCCACGCATGTCGGGATCCGGCATGCAGTGGCCGGCAAACACGAGGAACGGGTTGTCCAGCGGGGAGAAAAATTGAGCAGCGAGAAGCATCGATCGTGCTGTCCCGGAGCGGGACAGCGCCAGCAACTGTCGGCAGTCTCGGCGCATGCATCCGCGTCCGGCGCCCACAGTACAGGCGCCGGTGTGCCGTCGAGCCGGGACATCGTCTGGTTCGAAGCAGGCAGGAGTTGGGTCGGCACGGATACCCCCGTCATCAAGGCTGACGGCGAGGGGCCGCGGCGGCGCGTCACGTTGCGCGCCTTCGGGATGGATCGTTATGCCGTTTCGAATGCGCGGTTCGCGGAGTTCGTCGCCGCGACCGGCTATCTGACGGAAGCCGAGCGCATCGGCTGGAGCTACGTGTTTCGATCGTCCTCCGTGTCCGCGGACCATCTCGTGGGGGTCGCGGACGCACCGTGGTGGCTGGCGATCGATGGCGCCAGTTGGGCGGCGCCGGAGGGGCCCGGTTCGTCGATGGCGGGACGCGAGCAGCATCCGGTGGTCCACGTGTCGTGGAACGACGCCCGCGCGTTTGCGGCGTGGTGCGGCGGTCGGCTGCCGACCGAGGCCGAGTGGGAGCATGCGGCAAGAGGGGGCGCGCAAGCGCGCCGGTATCCGTGGGGGGATGAAGAGCCGTCCGACGAGATGCAGTGCTGCAATATCTGGCACGGCGTGTTTCCCCATCTCAACACGTCGCCGGACGGTTACGCCGGCACGGTTCGGGTCGATGCGTTTTCGCCGAATCCCGCCGGGTTGTACAACTGCAGCGGCAATGTCTGGGAATGGTGTGCCGATCCGTTCGCGACGCAGTCGCTGTCGAGCGCGGGAAAGGCCCGGAACCGTCAGGCGCTCGCGGAGCGGGAGCATACGCTGAAAGGCGGTTCGTATCTGTGTCATCGCGACTACTGCTATCGCTACCGCATCGCCGCCCGGACGGGGCGACCGCGGGATACGTCTACCGGACACACGGGTTTTCGGATTGCCTATGACATTGCGCGCGAGTGATTGACAAAGCGGTCATGGCACCACGATCCGAAACAGTCCCCTGAAACGTCGGGCACAGTCATGAGCTGCCTGGATCGTCCGGACAGGTTGAGGTGCCAGTGTTCGGCGAACCGATGCCGCGCGGCGGAAACCTGCTCAGGCGGCTGGCCGTTCGCGGAGTTTGCCGGTGCCGTCCGCGTGCCCCGCCGCGCGCGGAAACGTCAGCACGACCGCAAACCCGCCCGTTTTGGGAAACGCGAACCCGACGCGCCCGCCGTGCGCCTTCATCACTTCCTGCACGATCGCGAGCCCGAGGCCCGACCCCGTGCGCCGCTCGCTGCCGTCCGGTGCGATCCGCACGAACGGTTGCAGTGCCGCATCCCAGTGCTCGCGCGCAATTCCGCGGCCGTTGTCGGTGACGGTCAGCGTGACCGCGCCGTCGGGGTTGCCCGTGGTCGCGACCGATACGACGATGTCGTCCGCATGACCGTGCAGCAGCGCGTTGTGCAGCACGTTCGACAGCGCTTCCTGCAGGCTGATCGCGTCGCCGTCGATCCATGCGAGCGGCGCGTCGCTCGCGAACGCGACCGCCACATCGCGCTCGCCCGCGAGCGGAATCGTGCGGCCGAGCACGTCCTTCGCGAGCGCGACGAGTTCGACGGGCTGCAGCGGCACGGCCTCGGTGCGATGGATCACCATCGCATGATTGAGCAGCTGGCCGGTGAGTCGGCCGACATCCGCGCAGGTCGCGCGTAGCGCGTCGAGGCGCGCCGCGTGGCGCGCGGGATCGGACTCGCCGTCGAGCAGCTCGATCTGCGCGTCGAGCCGCGCGAGCGGCGTGCGCATCTGGTGCGCGGCATCGGCGATGAAGCGCTGCATCGCGTTGATCCGCTCGGCAAGGCGGTGCATCAGCCCGTTGATCGAACCGATGATCGCGTCGATCTCGCTCGGCGTGTCGACGGCCACGGGCCGCAGGTCGGCCGGGTCGCGCGCGGCGATGATCGTGCCGATCTGCGCGAGCGGACGCAGGCCGTGCCGGATCGCCAAGCCGCTCGCCACGATCGCGAGCACGCTCATCAGCAGGATCAGCGTCCACACCTTGATGCTCATGTCGTTGGTGAGCTGCTGGCGCGCGTTGGTGGTTTGCGCAACGGTCACGAGCGCCCAGCCCGGCGTGCTTTCCTCGGGCATGTAGCGCGCGATGGTCGCGGTGCGGATGCGGTGGCCCTGGTAGACGGCGTTCGCGAACGCGGGGCCCTGTTTCGCGGCGGCGAGCGTCGCGGTGCTCGAGAGGTCGTTGTAGCCGGCCACGACGATGCCGCGCGAATCGACGACCTTGTAGTAGACGAGGTCGTAGCGCGACAGCGTCGACAGCGCGGCCACCGGTGGATTCAGCGCGAGCACGCCGCCCTGCACGTAGAGGTTCTCCGCGACCTGGATCGACGCGCCGGCCAGCAACTGGTCGTACGCGCGTTCGGCAGCGACACCTGCGTAGTAGCGCGCGATCGCCGCGAGCGCGAGCGCGCCGGTCGCGACGACGAGCGCGATGAAGAGCAGCGTGCGCCCGAACAGCGTCTTCGGGAACCAGTTATTGCGCGGCAATCTGGTACCCCATCCCGCGCGCGGTGCGGATCTCGACCGAGCTGCCCTGAAGCTTCTTGCGCACGCGCGTCACGTACTGCTCGACCGCGTTCGCGGTCGGCTCGTTGCCGAAGCTGAACAGCTGGTTCAGCAGTTCCTCCTTCGAGAAGATGCGCTGCGGGCGGCTCGCGAGGATTTCGAGCAGCGCGAACTCCTGGCGCGACAGCGACAGCGGCTGGCCGTCGAGTTCCGCGAGGCGGCTGCTGCGGTCGATCACGAGGCCGCCGAGCATCAGCACGTCGTTCGCATGGCCGCTGTTGCGGCGCAGGAGCGCCTGCACGCGTGCATCAAGCTCACGGTAATCGAACGGCTTCACGAGATAGTCGTCGGCGCCGAAGCCGAGGCCGCTCACGCGGTCGTCGATCGCCGAGCGCGCGGTGACGAGCAGCACGGGTGTCGTGCTGCCGGACGCGCGCAGGTTGCGCAGCACCGCGAAGCCGTCCATGCCGGGCAGGTTCGCATCGAGCACGACGAGGTCGAAGCGCTCGACGCGCAGCAGCCCGTTCGCGGTCGCGCCGTCGGTTTCGAGATCGACGGCGTGGCCGAGCCGCGCCAGGCGGCTGCGGATCGCCGCGCCGATTTCGGCATCGTCCTCCACGACGAGAATGCGCATGGTGCCGTTTTGCAGGTAGGTGAATTAGGGGTTTTCCCGGGGACGGGATGTCAGCATTTTCTCAGACTCGGTCGATAACCTGTGTCGAGCCGGAAGCAGCACGCAAGGACGGCATTAATACCAGAAATACTCAAGGAGACGGCAACATGCAGCATGTCACGGGCACGACGCACGCGCGGCGCGGCACGACGCCGGCCTTCGCGTCGCTGTTTGCCGCCCGCCGCGCGGGGGCCCGCGCATGACGACGTCGCCGCGCCGCCGCGCGTTGATCGCCGCCGGGCTCGGCGTGCTCGCCGCGCCGTCGTTCGTGCGCGCGAAGCCGCGCACGGTCCGGATCTCGAAAGGTTATGGCGTGCTGTACCTGCCGCTGCTCGTGATGGAGAAGCAGCGGCTGTTCGAACGGCACGCGGCGCGGCACGGTGTGCGCGACGTCGCGGTCGACTGGGTGCTGCTCGACGGCGGCAATTCCGTCAACGACGCGATGATGGCCGGCACGCTCGATTTCGCGGGCGCCGGCGCGCCGGGCTTCATCGAGCTGTGGGCGCGGGCGCGCGGCATTCCGAATGTCGAGGTGATCGGCATCAGCGGGCTGTCGACCACGTCGCTGTCGCTGAACGCGAACCGTCCGGGCCTCGTGTCGCTGCGCGATTTCACGCCGTCCGACCGGATCGCGGTGCCCGGCATCCGCACGTCGCTGTCGGCCGTCGTGCTGCAGATGGTCGCGAGCCGGCAGCTCGGCCCCGCGCACTTCGCACAGCTCGATTCGATCACCGTGAACCTGCCGCATCCGCAGGCGATGCAGGCGCTGATCCGCCGCGAGAACGGCGTCACCGCGCACTTCACGTCGCCGCCGTTCTCGACGCTCGAGTTGCGGCAGCCGGGCATCCACCGCGTCGTGAGCTCGGTCGACGTGCTCGGGCCGCTCACGCTCGACGTCGTGTTCGCGCCGAAGCGGCTCGTCGATACGGAGCCCGCGCTGGCCGCCGCGTTTCTCGGCGCGCTCGACGAAGCGAACCGCCTGATCGCGCAGGACCCGCGCGCGGCGGCCGCGCTTTATGCGGCGTCGTCGGGCGTCGGCGTGTCGCACGACGACGTGATGCGGATGCTCGCCGCGCCCGACACGCGTTTCTCGGTGCGGCCGAACCAGCTGATGGACTACGTCGAATTCCTGTACCTGGCCGGCACGATCAAGGCGAAGCCGCGCGCGTGGCACGAGATGTTCGCGCCGATGCTCGACGACTACCGGTCGGGCTGAACGCCGCCGGCCTGCGCCGGACCCCATTCATCGAAACATCCCGCGCCCGCGCCTTCGTTGCGCACGGCGCCGATTCAACCGACACGCAACCGATTCACGTAAGGAGCCTGCAGTGAACGCTACCGAAACACTGGACCCCGCGTCCGCCGAAGAACAGCGCATCATGTCGAAGGTGGCGCGGCGCCTGCTGCCCATTCTCGTCGTGATGTTCCTGATCGCGTTCATCGACCGGCAGAACGTCGGTTTCGCGAAACTGCAGATGGTGCACAGCCTCGGGATGACGGAGGCCGCGTTCGGGCTCGCGTCGTCGCTGTTCTTCATCGGCTACCTGCTGTTCGAGGTACCGAGCACGCTCGCGCTGCATCGCTACGGCGCGCGCGTGTGGCTCGCGCGGATCATGCTGACGTGGGGCCTCATCACGGTGCTGATGGGTTTCACGACGTCGATGCCCGCGTTCTGCTCGCTGCGCTTCCTGCTCGGCATCGCCGAGGCCGGTTTTTATCCGGGCGTGATCTACTACCTGACGCTGTGGTTTCCGCAGAGCTACCGCGCGAAGGTGCTCGGCATCTTCACGCTCGGCAGCGCGCTCGCGAACATGCTCGGCTCGCTGGTCGGCGGCGTGCTGCTGAGCCTGAACGGCGTGTGGGGGCTGGCGGGCTGGCAGTGGGTGTTCATTGCAACGGGCATCCCGGCCGTGATCGTCGCGATCGTCGTGTTCCGCGTGCTGCCGGCATCGTTCCGCGAGGCGCCGTTCCTCGACGAGCGCGAGAAGCAGATCGTCGCGGCCGCGCTCGAACGCGAGAAGCCCGCGCAGGCCGAGCACGGGCAGCCGTGGAAGGCGCTGCTCGATCCGCGCGTGATGCTGTTCGCGGCAACCTACATGCTGATGTCGACGTCGCTGTACGGCGTGACGTACTGGCTGCCGACGCTCGTGAAATCGTTCGGCGTGTCGAGCACCACGAACGGCTTCCTGAGCATGCTGCCGTGGGCGCTCGCGGTGCTGCTGCTGGTGTGGCTGCCGGCGAAGCTGCGCCGCGCGAAGAGCATCCTGCGCACGATCGCGATCGTCGCGGCGCTCGGCGCGCTCGGTTTCCTGCTGAGTCTCGTGCTGCCGTCGACGCCGCTGCGCTTCGTCGCGCTCGTGCTCGGCGGCGCATGCATCCCGCTGCTGTATCCGTGCTTCTGGTCGATGCCGCCGCGCTACTTCACCGGTGCGCGTGCTGCCGCGAGCGTCGCGGCGATCAATTCGATCGGCAACCTCGGCGGTTTCTTCAGCCAGAACCTGATGCCGTTCGCGGGCAAGGTGACGGGCACCGCGTTCGGGCCGATGATCGTGCCGATCGTGTGTCTCGCGCTGCTCGGGATCGGTGCGCTGGTCGCGTGGACGCGCTCGGAACGGGGGATGGTGGCGGCGCGGGTGTGAGCGCGCGCGGCGTCACCGCATCATCACCTGGTTCCCGACGACCTTGAAGTTGGTCGATGCGTGCGTGTTCGACAGCAGGTACTTGAGCGCGGCGATGTCCGGCGCGGTCGTCGAGAAGCGGTTGTCGCCGTCGAATCTGAAGTCCCACGTGATGATGCCGCGGTTGTATTCGGGCATGTCCACGTGGATCTCCTTCAGCGACACGAGCGGATACGCGCGCTCGTGCCAGTCGAACAGGTGCCGCACGTAGAGGTGATCCTGCGTCACGATTTCGTAGCGCCGCAGGAACGGCGTCGCGACGACGAAGAGCACGGCGGTGAAGATCAGCAGCGAGCGGGCCGCGCGCCACCGGACGGCCCGCGATGTGCGGCCGCGCGGCCTGGTGCGGTAACGCTTGAAGGCGGACGGCACGATCAGCAACACGCCGAACCACCAGATGATCGCGATGAACCCGAGCGGCACATTCATGAACGGCACCGACAAGGCGCCGACGAAGCTGGTCGGGAAATCCATCAGCCGCGCGGTCGACACGAATCCGAGGCCGACGTAGCTGCCGGCCGGATGCGGGATGAACAGGGTGGTCGTCAGCGCCTGCAGTGCAAGCAGGACAGGCCAGCACAGCAGCGATACCGCCAGCCAGCCGGCCGCGACGACGACGAAGCAGAGTACGTAGGTGAGGATGGTTTTCATCGTGGTGAAGGGGGATTCGGGCGGCCGGCGCGTTGGCGCGAGAAGTGTGCGGACGGCGATGGCGGTGGATTGTAGCGCTGTGCCGATTCTGTCATCGGGCGCTCGGCGCAACGGGATGGAGGGCAGGGATGAGAACACCTCGCAAGCCGACTATTCCATATGGCCGACTCTTCAGGCTCATGCTGACGTGCTATCATGCATTACATATGTAATGCATGGAGTGTGCGATGAAAACAGCAACGATGCCTGCGCTGCGAGTCGACCCGAAACTGCGTGAAGAGGCGGAATCGGTTCTGGCAGAAAACGAGACGCTGTCTGCGTTCATGGAGTCGGCGTTGCGTGATGGCATTGCGCGCCGGCGCCTGCAGCGCGAGTTCGTCACACGCGGCCTGGCGTCGCGCGACGAGGCGCGGCGTACCGGCGAATACGTCGATGCTGCGGATGTGCAGAACGAGCTTGAGAGCATGCTGAATGCCGCACGTGCGGCGAAGGCGGCTGATTGAGCTACCCGGTCCGCTATACGCAAGCGGCGCGTGAAGATCTGGTTCGACTGTATCGATATCTTCTCGAACGTGATTTGGATGCGGCGGCGAGGGCCCTGGAGGCGATCGAACGCGGCGTCGCGATGCTGCGATTGTTTCCGTTCACTTGTCGCAAGATCGACGAGAGCAATCCGTTTCTGCGCGAATTGATCGTGTCCTTTGGTACATCAGGCTATGTTCTGTTGTTCGAGATCGAAAGTGCGGAGCAGGTAACGATCCTCGCCGTACGTCATCAACGCGAAGACGACTACCACTGACCACGTCAGCGACGCGGCGCTACCGCAAGCCACCGCACCTACCCCCGCGAAACCCCATCCCCGCCATGCGCGACCGCCACGGGTGCGTGCGGCAGCGGAATATCCACCTCGACGGTCGTACCCTCGCCGAGCGTCGTCGTGATCTGCAGCGTGCCGCCGACGAGATATGCACGCTCGCGCAAACCCACCAGCCCGAACGAGCTCGACTTGCGTGGCACGCCGGGATCGAATCCCGCGCCGTCGTCGCGAATCGTCAGCGCGATCGCATCGTCGCCGCACACGAGTTCGACGCTCGCATGCGACGCGGCCGCGTGCCGCGCGACGTTCGCGAGCGCTTCCTGCGCGATGCGGAACACGGCCGTCGCATACGGCTCGTCGAGCTGCAGCTCGGGCGGGTCGACGTGCAGCGTGCACACGATCGCGTGACGGTGCCGGAAATCTTCCACGAGCCATTGCATCGCCGCGGCGAAACCGAGATCGTCGAGCATCAGCGGGCGCAGGTCCGACGCGATGCGGCGCGTCGCGGCCACCGCGCCGCGCGACAGCGTGTGCATCGTCGCGATCTTGCGTGCAAGCGGCGCGTCGTCCTGCGGCACGTGGTCGATCAGCCATTCGAGATCGTTCTTCAGCGTCGCGAGCGTCTGCGCGAGTTCGTCGTGCAGCTCGCGCGCGATGCGGCGTTGCTCGGCTTCGCGCGCGGTTGCGCTGATCGCGGCGATCTCGCGCAGTTCCTCGCGCGAAGCCTGCAACGCCCGCTCCGCGCGCACGCGCTCCTCGACTTCGCGGCGCAGGTCGCGGTTCGACGCGCTCAGTTGCGCGGTACGCGCGGCGACGCGCTGTTCGAGCCGCTCGTTCGCATCGTTCAGCTGCGCGCTCTTCTGCACGACGAGCAGATGCTGGTAGCGCGCGCCGGCCAGCGCGCGCACCGTCTGCGCATGCAGCCGGCCGTTCTCGAACAGCATCGCGAACAGCACGACACCCGATGCGACCAGACCGTACGCGCGGCCCGCGTAGAAGCCCAGATCGTAGCGCCCGTGATTCAGCATCGACGACAGCGCAATGTCGAACAGCCACGCGACGAGCACGGTCATCACCCACAGGTCGAGCACGGAATGGTGGCGCCGCTGCCGCCACATCAGCATCAGCGCGACCAGGTTCAGCCCCCAGACGACCGTGATCGCGTTCGTCATCGTCGCGGCCATCCGGTTGCCGTTCATGATGCGCGGCAGCAGGTCGTGGCCGGCGGTCGCGAGCAGCGCGAGCGCGACCGTCGCGCCGCCCGCCGCGGCGATGCAGAGCGTGACCGGAATCGCTGCACGGCGCTTCGGGGCCGAGACCGGGATCGGGGCCGGACGCGCGCGTGACGCCACGCGCAGCAGCGCGTAGGCGGCGACCGCCAGCGGAAACCCGCCGTGCCAGAACAGGTAGAGCCACGCGGTGGTCTGGTCGCCGGCGCCGAGCAGGCCCGTCGGCGCGAACAGCCCGGGAAAGGTCAGCATGTGCGTGCCGGCCATGAAGCCCGTGAACAGGTAGCCGCCCGCGAGCACGAGCAGCGATTTCTCGCGCAGGATCGCGTACTGGCCGAGCAGGAGGCCGGCCGTCACCATGTCGTTGACGACGATCGCCGACTGATACACGGGGATGAACGCCCAGCCCGGCGCGAGCGGCACGCCCGCGAACGGCGCGAGCGCGGCGAAGAACATCGCCGACACGATGACCGTCGCGAGCGCGAGCCGCCGCTCGCGCCGGCGTGGCGGCAGCGACGACATGAACAGGCGCGACGCGTCCGGCTCGTCGTCGTCCGGGGGCGCGGGCGGGAGGTGAAGGGCGGCCGTCATGCGTCGTCGACGCCGGGGTCGAGATCGTGGCGCACCGCGTAGCGGACCAGCGCGGCTTCGTGCGGCAATTCCATCTTCTCGAGGATCCGCGTCTTGTACGTGCTGACCGTCTTCGCGCTCAGCGCGAGTTCGGACGCGATCTGCGTGACGGTCTGGCCCGCGATGATGCGGTGCATCACGTCGAGCTCGCGCGCGGACAGCCGTTCGTGCGGCAGCGCCGCGGCCGGCGCGCGCAGCGTGAGCGCGAGGCTTTCGGCCGCCGACGGGCTCACGTAGACGCCGCCCGCCGCAACCTTGCCGACGGCCTCGACGAGCTCGGCGGTGGCACTGTCCTTCGTCAGGAAGCCGGTTGCGCCGGCCTTGAACGCACGCGCCGCGTACTGCGCCTCCGCGTGCATCGTCAGCACGAGCGTGCGCAGCGACGGTGCGTGGCGCTTGAGCAGCCGGATCAGCTCGATGCCGGTCGGCGCGGGCATCGACAGGTCGAGCAGCAGCACGTCGGCGGCGGCGCGCTCGGCCAGCGCGAGCGTGGCCGAGCCGTCGCTCGCCTCGCCGACAATTTCGAAACCGCCGGCCATCTCCAGGATGTAACGCAGTCCGTCCCGCATGACTGCGTGATCGTCAGCCAGAATTACCCTGATCATCTTCTAGCGATCCTCTTCGGGATGACGCCGCGAACGGCTGTCCGGTTGCCGCCGCGGCTGTTCTTCTGACCAATATATTCCGCCGAATCCGAAAACGGTACACATCCGGGAAATTTTCGAGATAGCCGAAGGCGGAATGTGCATCAAAACGAAATAATCCACGGGAAAGGGTACGATGCGGAACGCGTGCGTGGCCGGGTATTCCCGGATGACTGCCGCGACCGGGGCGCGCCGGCCGGTGTGTCGAGAGCCGCCCCGCGAACCCTGCTGATTCGGGACTAAACTGGTGCCCGATGCCACTACGTCACCGAGGAGCCCCGCGATGATCGACCTTGCCGATATCCTGCCGTCCGCGCTGCCCGCCGCCGTCGCATGGGCCGAAGCGGAGGCGGCGCGCGGGATCGCCCGGGGCGCGCCGCTGACGCCGGCGCAAGTCGACGACGCGCGCACGGTCGGCGTCGCGCAGCCGGAGCGGATCCGCGTGGTGATCGTCGACCGCATGCCGTTTCCCGAAACGCCCACGCTCGCCGCGATCGCCCGCGACACGGGGCTGTTGTCGCCGGGGACGATCGGCCTGACCCTCGGCCATGCGGTGTATGTGCTGCGCGGGCACGATACGCGCCGCCTGCTGACCCATGAATTCCGTCACGTGCATCAATTCGAGGCCGCCGGATCGATCGGCGCGTTTCTCGCGCGCTATCTGCAGGAGATCGCGACGGTCGGCTACCACGACGCGCCGCTCGAGGCCGATGCGCGACAGCACGAGTTCGATTGACCGCCTACGCCGGCGCGACCGTGCGCATCCCGCGATGAACGTTTCCCACGCCACTGCCGACCCGGTGTTCGCCCGCCGCGCCGCACCGAGGTGGAGCGTGCGATGAGCGACACGATCCACGCGTGGATCGGCGCGATCGGTGCGCATCCGCTGCTCGTGCTGACGGTCGTGTTCGTGACCGCCTGCGCCGAGGCGATCGCGCTGATCGGCACCGTCGTGCCGGCCGGTGCCGTGATGTTCGCGGCCGGCGCGCTGATCGGCGCGGGCGCGCTCGACGGTTGGACGACGATCGGCGTCGCGGCCGTCGGCGCCGTGATCGGTGACGGGATCAGCTACGAGCTCGGGCGGCGCTACCGCGGCGTGATCCGCAATGCGTGGGCGCGCTTCGGTTATGCGGCCGCCTATACGCGCGGCGAGGAGTTCGTGCTGCGTCATGGCATGAAGAGCATCGTGCTCGCGCGCTTCCTCGCGCCGGTGCGCGCGGTCGTGCCGGTCGTCGTCGGCTGCGCGACGCTGCCGCGCCGGTCGTTCTATCCGGTCAACGTGATCTCGGCGCTCGTATGGGCGCCCGTGCATGTGGCGCCGGGCATCCTGTTCGGCGCGTCGGCCGCATTGGCCGCGGCGATCAGCGTGCGGGTCGCCGCGATCCTGCTGGTCGTCGCCGCGCTGGTCGCGCTCGTGTGGATCGGCGTGCGCGTCGCGCTGCGGCGCGGCTGGCCGCTGCTGCGCCGCGCGCTCGTCGCGGCCATGCATGCGTGTGCGCACCGCTGGCCGCGGCTCGGCGCGCGGCTGAACGGCGCGATCGCGCGCGTGCGCCGCCTGCCGGGCACGGTACCCGTGCTCGCGCTGCTGTTCATCGGCTGCGTGTGGCTGTTCGCGGGCCTCGTGCAGGATGTCGTCGCGAACGATCCGCTGATGCACGCGGACATCGCGCTGTATGCGTTCCTGCAGAACCTGCGCACGCCGCCCGTGGACGCCACGATGCGCGCGGTCGCCGTGCTGCACGGGCACGATACGGGGCTGATCGTCGCGGCCGCGTTTCTCGTCTGGCTGTTGATCCATCGCTGCTGGCTGACGGCCGCGTGGTGGCTCGCGACGGTCGGCATCGCCTTCGTGCTCGTGCCGGTGTTCGGCGCGGGCATGCCGGGCACGACGCCCGCGAGCCTGCCGCCCGGCGCGATGCACGTGCCGCTGCCCGATGCCGAAGCCGCGTTCGCGATCCTAGCGAGCAGCGGCCTCGGCTGGGTGCTGACGCGCGACCGGCCCGCACTGTGGCGCATTCCGGTCGTGACGGCCGTCGTGCTGTGGATCGTGCTCGGCGGTTTCGCGCGGCTGTACGTCGGCGACACCTGGCTGTCGGGCCTGCTCGGCGGCTGGAGCCTCGGGCTGGCCTGGTTCGCGCTGCTTGCCGGCGCCTATGCGTATTGGCATGTGCACGAGCATGTGCAGCCGCGGGGCGCGCTCGTCGCGGTGGTGGTGGTGCTGGCGACGGCGGGCGTCTGGACGGTGCCCGCGCAATGGCAGCTCGACCGCGCGTCGCGCCCGCATGTCGGCGACGTGGTTGCGATGACAGTCGACCAGTGGCTGCGCGGTGGGTGGGAGCGCGTGCCGACGCGGCGCACCGAGATCGGTGGCGACCGCGAGGAATATCTGCCGCTGCAATGGAGCGCGACGTCGGACACCCTCGACCGTCATCTCGCGCAGGCCGGCTGGCAGCGCGCGACGCCGTGGTCGCCGGCCACCGCGCTGCGCTGGCTGCTGCCGCAGGCGACTGCCGATACGTTACCCGTGCTGCCGCGCTACACGCACGGCGAAAGCACGCGCCGCGTGTTCGTCCACGTCGATCCGGGCCAGCCGGAAAGCCGCCTCGTGCTGCGGCTGTGGCGTTATCCGTACGTGTTGCAGGACGCGCTCGGCATGCGGCCGTTGTGGTACGGCGCGCTGTATCGCGAGGCGCTGCACCGGCCGGCGCGGTTGATGACGTTCGTGCGTACGACGCCGATCGACGATGCGGCGACGATCGCGCAGGCGCTGGCGGTCGAACCGACGATCGAGCATCCGCCGGCGGGGACGGATACCGCGCCGGCCGAGATGCTGCTCGTGTGGATGGTCCGGCCGTAGCGGGCCGTGTGCCGCTTACGCGTGCGCCGGCTGCGCGGGGACGACGGACAGGCGCAGGCCGACGGTCTTGAGCACCGCGAGCAGGGTTTTCAGCGTCGGGTTGCCGTTGGGGGACAGCGTGCGATACAGCGATTCGCGGCTGATGCCGGCTTCGGCCGCGACCGCGCCGAGCCCGCCGTACGCTTCCGCGACCGTGCGCAGCGCGAGCAGGCCGGCCGCGCGGTTGTCGGGATCGTCGAGCGATTCCATGGCGACGCGCAGATAAGCCACCGCGAGTTCGCGGTCGGCGCTGAGTTCGGCGACTTCCGCGTCGTGGTGCGATACCGCGCCTTTGAGCTTGTTCACATTTGCCTCCGTTTCCAGTTCAACCAGTGTTCCTTTGCGCGCCTGATGTCGTCGGGTTGACTGCCCTTGTCGCCGCCGGACAGCAGCAGCACCAGTGCACCGCCGTACCGGCCGAAGTACACGCGATAGCCGGCGCCGACATGGATGCGCAGTTCGATCACGCCTTCGCCGACAGGCTCGCAATCGCCGAAATTGCCTGTCTGCACGCGGCGCAGGCGTTCGCGAATCCGCGCCTGCGCGAGTTTGTCGCGCACGGCGTTCAGCCATTCGGTGAAAGGCTCGCGACCGTCGTCGCGCTGATAGCGAAGCAGTTCGAACTTGGATAGCATTGTAACTTATAAGCTACAAAAGGGGTGGTGGAAACGATGCGGCTTTTTGGCCTGCGACCGGCGGGGTGAACGGGGTGCGATGCACCGCGCTGCCGATTGCCGGCGCGAGACGGCACGCAGCGCGATGGCGTTGCGTCCGGCGCGCATGCGCTGCTTCATGGTTCGGGATGTCAGGCAGCGAAGCCGGCTTCCCGGACGAAGATCATTCTTTCATCCGGGGCGTACGGCGGCGATTCGGCCGAATGGCCTGTATCGATGACGCGATGAAGGGCACGCGCCGTGGGCGGGGCGTCGGGACGGAATGAAGCGAACGGCAAATCCGCCGGCGCCGGCGCATTGCGCAACCGGCAAGCCGACAGGTTTGTCGCGCGTTACGGCTTCGCGGGCGCGGTGCTGGCGACCTTGTCGAGCGCGGCCGGGATGTACGTGTCGAGCTGCGCGGTCACCGATTCGTAGAAGTCCATCGGCTTGCCCCATGCGTCGGGCACGTCGAGGTGTTTTCCGGTTGCGTATTCGGCGAGCGTGAACACCTTGCCGGCCGCCGACGGATAGAGCGCGAGCACCTTCTCCTTGTGCTTGTCGGTCATCGTCAGGATCACGTCCGAATGCTTGACGTCGTTCGCGTTCAACTGCACCGAGCGGTGCGCGGACGTGTCGATGCCGCGCCGCTTCATCAGGATCACGCCGTTTTCCTCGGGCTTCTCGTCATACGGATCCTCGTCGACCGCGCGCGAGATCACCGCGACATGCGCGTGGCGCTGCGCGATCAACTGGCCGGCAATCGCCTCGGCCATCACGCTGCGCCCGGTGTTGCCCGTGTCGACGAACGCGACCTTCTTCGGTTCGTCGGCGAACGCCGACGTCGCGCACTGGATGCCGACGCAACAGAGCAGCGCCAGCGTGTTGAGGGTGTGCCTTCTTTTCATCATCTCTCCGCCAGGGTGGGGGGCGCCCCGGCGGCGCGCCGGGGCTTGCGGGAGATCATGACGGCCGCGTGCGACAGAAAAAAATAACCGGCCGGTTTTCGCAAAACGGTGTCGCTTCGTTGCAAGCGCGCATGGCGGTCGCGCATGCGGCGTCCGGCCGAGCGCCGCATGTCACCGGTTCGTCGTCACGCCGTCGCGGCGACGCGTTCCATCGCAAACCCCGCCAGCGTCCGCAACGCGTCCCGTGCCGACCGCAGGTAAAACGCCTGCAGATGAAACACATGCCAGCGCGCCGCATGAATCTCCAGCCGGCACGGCACGCCGCACGCGATCGCATGACGCGCGAGCCGCTGCGCATCCGACAGCAGGACCTCCTGGTCGCCGGCCTGGATCAGCATCGGCGGCAGGCCGCGCAGGTCGGTGTCGAGCGGGCCGCGCGCCGCGGCCGAACCGGCGCCGTGATACCAGCGCAGCCCCTGTTCGAGCCAGCCGCGCCGGATCATCGGATCGTCGTGGCGGCGCGATGCCAGCGTCGCACCGCCGAGCGCCGGGTCGGTCACGGGCGAGATCAGCAGAAGCGCGGCAGCGGCCGGCTCGCCGCGATCGCGCAGCGCGATGGCGAGCGACAGCGCGAGCGCGCCGCCGGCCGAATCGCCGGCGATGACGATCCGGTGCGGCGCATGACCTTGCGCGCGCAACGTGTCGTACGTGGCCAGCGCATCGTCGAGCGCGGCCGGGCTCGGATGCTCGGGCGCGAGCCGGTAGTCGGGCACCCACACAGGCAGGCTGGCGTCGTTCGCGAGCCGCGTCGTCACGCCGCGATGCGTATGCGGCCCGCCGAGACAGAACGCGCCGCCATGCAGATAAAGGATCGCGCCGCCCGCATCACCGCGTTTCGGTGCGACGACTTCGACCGGCACGCGATGCGCGGACGTGCGGTAGCGCAGCGTGCCGCCCGCGCCGGGCATCAGCGGCGACAGCAACGCGACGACGCGGCGCTGCATGCGCGCGCCGAACGGCGGACCGATCAGCGGCCGGAACGCGACGCGCAGGAAGCCGCGCAGCGACGCGGCGGCGAGCGCCTCCAGCCGGCCTGTGGGCGGCGCGACCACCACGCCGTGCGTCGTCCCGGCGGCGTCGGGCAGCGGATGCGAGAAGCGGTACGCGGACAGCCCGGTGAAGCGCGTGAGCCACCGGTAGGTCAGCGTGAAGCCCGGCCAGTTCGTGCTGTTGTGCCCCGACGCATCGACGTACCAGCTCTTGCAGCTGCTCCACACCGAACCTGCGAGCCGCTGCTGCACGTGTACGTTGAAGCGCCGGTAGCGGCGCGCGTCGACGTCGATCGCGTTCGCGCCGTCGCGCCGCATCGCGCGCACGCAGCGCATCACATGCGCGATCTGGCTTTCGAGCATGTAGACGATCGAGTTGTGGCCGAGGTTGGTGTTCGGGCCGTACAGCATGAAGAAATTCGGAAAGCCGGGCACGGTGAGCCCGAGATACGCCTGTGCGCCGCGCCGCCACGCGTCGTTCAGATCGAGCCCGTCGCGGCCCGTGATGCGCATCGGCGACAGGAACTTGGTTGCCGCGAACCCGGTGCCGTAGACGATCGCGTCGACCGGATGGTGCACGCCGTCGACGGTCTCGATGCCGTCTTCGGTCACGCGCCGGATCCGCTGCGTGACGAGCTCGACGTTGGCGCGGCTCATCGCGGCAAGATAGTCGCTCGACAGCAGGATGCGCTTGCAGCCGATCGGGTAGTCGGGCGTGAGCCGGGCGCGCAGCGCGGCGTCCGGCACGTCGCGTGACAGCAGCTTGCGGAACGGCCGGCCGACCGCAAGATCCATCAGCCCGTGCAGGCGCGTGAACGCGATCGCGCGCGATTCGTAGCGCAGGTAGATCGATGCGCGATGCAGCTTCATCGCCCACGGCAGCCTGCGAAACAGCGCCTTTTCCCACGGTCGATACGCGCGGTCGGGGCGCGGCATCACGTACGCCGGCGAGCGCTGGAAGACAACCAGACGCTGCACGTCGCCGGCGATCGCCGGGACGAACTGGATCGCGGACGCGCCGGTGCCGACCACCGCCACGCGCTTGCCGGCCAGCGCATAGCCGTGATCCCAGTGCGCGGAGTGAAACGCGCGGCCGCGAAACGTGTCGATGCCGGGCAGGTCGGGCATCGCGGGGCGGCTCAGTTGGCCGGTGCCGCTGACGAGCACGGCGGCGCTCAGCGTCGTGCCGTCGGCGAGTGTGACGCGCCACAGCGCACTCGCTTCGTCGTACCGTGCGTGCTCGACTTCGGCGCCGAAGCGCAGATGGCGCGCGAGGCCGTACTTGCGTGCGCAATGCTGCAGGTACGCATGGATTTCGGGCTGCGGCGCGAACACGCGCGACCAGGCCGGGTTGGGTTCGAACGAGAACGAGTACAGGTGCGAGGGCACGTCGCACGCGGCGCCCGGGTAGCTGTTGTCGCGCCACACGCCGCCGACGTCCTGCGAGCGTTCGACGATCACGAAATCGTGGATGCCGGCGCGTTGCAGCGCGATCGCCATGCCGATGCCGGCGAAACCGGCGCCGATGATGATCGCCGAAAGCGGTGCGGTCGGTTCGATCGCGCGGGAAGTTTCAGGCGACAACATGACGGGTGTCCTCCGGCTGAATGGCAGCGTGTGCGGCGTACGATGCAAGTACGGCGTCGCGGTCAATCGATGCACCGACGGTATCGGCATGCGGTTGCGCAGACGTGCGGCAAACGCCGCGGATCAGGTCGACGGCCTTCTCGGCGATCATGATCGTCGGCGCATTGGTGTTGCCGCCGATGAGCGTAGGCATGATCGACGCATCGACGATGCGCAACCCCTGCAGGCCGTGCACACATAGTTGCGGATCGACGACGGCAAGCGCGTCGCGTCCCATCCTGCAGGTGCCGACCGGGTGATACACGGTGTCGGTGCGTCGGCGCAGCACGTCGCGGATCTCGTCGTCGGTCGTGACGTTCGCGGTGAACAGGTCGCGCGTGATCCATTCGGCGAGCGCCGGCGCCTCCATCAGCCGGCGCGTGAGCCGGAAGCCCGCGACCATGTCGTCGAGGTCGCGCGGATCATCGAAGAACGCGGGATCGATGCGCGGCGCCGCGAGCGGATCGGCGCTGTGCAGCGTGACCGAGCCGCGGCTGCGCGGCCGCAGCAGGCACACGTGGCACGACAGCCCGTGGCCGGCATGCAGCTTGCGCGCATGATCGTCGACGAGCGCGACGACGAAGTGCAGCTGGATGTCCGGCGCGTCGAGGCCGGCGCACGTCTTCAGGAAGCCGCCGCCTTCCGCGAAATTCGACGTCAGCATCCCGCGCCGTTCGCGACGAAAGCGCGCGAACTCGCGCAGCATGCGCAGGCCGCCGCGCGCCGATACGCCCATCGTGTCGATGCTGCGCGACCGGTAGCCGAGAATGAAATCCGGATGATCCTGCAGGTTGCGGCCGACGCCGGGCAAATCGGCGTGCACCGCGATGCCGAACTGCTGGAGTGCGCGGCCCGGGCCCACGCCCGACAGCATCAGCAACTGCGGCGTCTGCAGCGCGCCGGCCGCGAGCACGACTTCGCGCCGCGCGAGCAGCGTGCGGACTTCGCCGTGCTGCCGCACTTCGACGCCGACGGCGCGCGTGCCGTCGAACAGGATGCGCAGCACCTGTGCATGCGTCTCGACCGTCAGGTTGTCGCGGCGGCCGACGTGCGGCAACAGGTACGCGCGCGCCGCGCTCCACCGTTCGCCGTGCTTCTGCGTGACCTGGTAAATGCCGACGCCTTCCTGCTGCGCGCCGTTGAAGTCGTCGGTGAGCGGCAGGCCGGCCTGTTGCGCGGCTTCCAGATAGCGCGCGTGGAACGGGTTGCCGGTGCGCAGGTCGCTGACCCACAGCGGGCCGTCGCGGCCGTGCCACGCATCGTCGAAGCGCTCGTTGTGCTCGCTCAGGCGGAAGTACGGCAGCACGTCGTCGTATGCCCAGCCTTCGTTGCCGAGCGCGGCCCAGCCGTCGTAGTCGACGCGATGGCCGCGGATATAGACCATCGCGTTGATCGCCGACGAGCCGCCCAGCGCCTTGCCGCGTGGCTGGTAGCCGATGCGCCCGCCGAGCCCCGGCTGCGGCACCGTGTCGAAGGCCCAGTTGTTCACGCGGGTCGGCAACATCGCGACCGCGCCGGTCGGCACGTTGACGACCGCGCCGTCGCCGCGGCCGCCGGCCTCGAGCACGCAGACGGTCACGGCCGGGTCCTCGGTCAGCCGCCCGGCGACGACGCACCCGCCCGAACCGCCGCCGACGACGATGTAGTCGAAAATCTTGCTCATGAATCGTCTCCTGATGGTCGATGGATCAAGTGTTGCGCGTCGGCGCGCGGTCGAGGGCGCAGGTTTCGCGCCGCCGTTCGAAGCGGGCGGCGGGATCGGTCGGGCGACTCGGTCGCATGGTGTCTCCTAAGGGGGCGATGGCGTCGTTCGGACGACGACTGGATGACGCCGATGGTGCTGGCCGCATGGGAAAACACCAATGCTGCTTCGGGACAATTGTTTTAGTATTTGGGCCAAATCGGCGCTTCGAGGGTTTCTCCGCATGAGCTTCTGGGACTTCACCCGGAGTCCGGCCAGCGCCCGGCTGCTGGTCGATTTCGGCGACGAACGCGGCGTGCCGCACACGACGCTGCTGGCCGGCACGGGGCTCGGGAATGCGCAGCTCGACGATCCGAAAGTCGAGGTGACGGCCGCGCAGGAACTGCGGCTGACCGGCAACCTGCTGCGTGCGCTCGGGCGCGCGCCGGGCCTCGGGTTCGAGGTCGGCCTGCGCTATCACTTCTCGGCGTACGGCGTGTGGGGCTACGGACTGATCGCGAGCGCGACCGCGCGCGACGCGCTCGCGCTGGCGATGCGCTTCCTGCCGCTCACGTATGCATTCACCGTCATCACGTACCGCGAGGAACCCGACACGGGCGTGCTGAACTTCGGCGCGCCGGAACTCGACGGCGCCGTGAGCCGGTTCGTCGTCGAACGCGACATGACGGCCGCGGCCGTGCTGCTGCAGGAAATCGGCGGCGACGATTTTGCGTTGTCGCGCTTCACGCTGCAGGCCGCGCGCGCGCCGTCGCTACCCGCGCCGCGCATCGCCGGCATCGAACCGGTTTTCTCGGCGCGCGCGAACAGCCTCGCATTCGACCGTGCGTTTCTCGACCGGCCGCTGCCGCATGCGAATCCGCTGACGGTGTCGATGTGCGAGCAGATGTGCGGCCAGCTGGTCGAAGCGCGGCGCGCACGCGTGGGCACGTCCGAGATGGTGCGCCAGTACCTGACCGCGACGCCCGGCGCCGCGCCGTTCTCGCTCGAGGACATGGCGCGGCTGATGAACACGAGCCCGCGCACGCTCAAGCGCCGGCTGCAGGAGGAGGGCACGACGTTTCGCGCGCTGCTCGCGCAGGCGCGCGGCGCGCTGGCCGAGACGCTGCTCGGCGATGCGCGCCTGTCGCTCGCGGAAGTGGCCGAGCGGCTCGGCTTCAGCGACCTGTCGAGTTTCTCGCAGGCGTTCAAGCGCTGGTACGGCGTGCCGCCGGGTGCGTATCGGAGCGGCGTGCTGCGAGACGGCGGCCATCGATGAATCGCGGTACGATCGATTGCATGCCCGCCGACATCCCCTTCACGAGAGCATTCGCATGATCACGCTTCGCCCGATGACCGAAGACGATTTCCCGCGCTTCTGGCCGACCTACCGCGCCATCGTCGCTGCTCAGGAAACCTACGCATTCGATCCCGCGCCCACACCTGAAGCGGCACGCGCGCTGTGGCTCGACGCGCCGCTCTGCACGTGGATCGCCGAAGAGGACGGCGTGGTGCTCGGCTCGTACTACCTGAAGGCGAACGCGGCCGGGCCCGGCAATCACGTGTGCAACTGCGGCTACATGGTGAGCGAGGCCGCACGCGGCCGCGGCGTCGCCCGCCTGATGTGCGAGCACTCGCAGCAGGTCGCGCGCGAGCGCGGCTTCCTCGCGATGCAGTTCAACTCGGTGGTCGCGACCAACGAGGTCGCGGTCGCGTTGTGGCAGAAGCTCGGATTCGACGTCGTCGGCCGACTGCCGCGCGCGTACCGTCACGCGCGGCTCGGCTTCGTCGATTGCCTCGTGATGTTCAAGTGGCTCGGCAGCGAGGCGGCCGCCGAAGCCTGAGCACGCGACTGCCCGGTCAGATGGCGAACGCGCCGTCGAACACGATCCGGTCATCGAGCGCGAGCGTGCCGCGCGCGAAGATCAGGTCGAGATGATGGCTGCCGTTTTCGCCGCCGCCGAGCCCGAGATGCAGGCCCGGATGACGTTCCTCGAACCCCGCGTTGCGGCCGTACAGGCCGCGGATCCCGAGGTTCGTGCCGATGCCGAATTCCTCGATGCGCCGGTGATTCGCGTGCCGGTCGAGATAGGTCGCGAAATCGCGCCGGAAGCCGGGATCGTCGCTGTCGAAACCGACGAGCATGCTGCGTTCGACATGCAGCGTCGCGAGCCGCTCGGCCACCTTGTACTTGATCGCGAACGGCACGGTGCCGAGAAACGTGCCGCTGAACACGACCGAGCCGTTGAGGTCGGTGACGTGCGTCGCGATCTCGCCGGGCACGACGTCGAGATTGCCCATCCCGTCCACGCTCGTCCATTTCTGGTCCGGCGCGAGCGAGCCCGTCAGCGTGTTGCCCGCTTCGTCGATGAAGCGGATCTGCGACGCGTGCGCGGCCGCGTCGATCAGCCGGCCGTTGCGCGCCGCGATGTCGTCGAGCGACTCGGCGAACGCTTCGTCGAGGTGCGGGCCGTAATCCTTGAATAAAACCGACTTGCTCCAGTGCTCGACGATCGCGGGGCGGATCGCGGCAAGGAACGGCGGCCCGCTCGGCGATGGTGTCGGCAGGCACGACGAGTCGTACAGCAGCACGAACAGGTCGGCGCGCTCGAGCGCGGCGGCGATGTCGGCGGGAGGCGTGCTTTCGAGGCAGAGGGTGGTCGCGTCGAGCGAATCGGGCAGGGCGGAAAACGCGCGCAACGCGATGTCGCGATTGCGGGTGTCATGGCCGACCAGCAGTTTTCCCGACTCGCCGCGCGCAAGCTTGTCGCGCAGCGCGGGGTGAAAGCCGAGCGCGCGGTGCAGGTTCAGCATGCGTGTCTCCGGAAACGGCGGAAGGGCCGATGCCCTTCCGCGAGAACGGGTGGCCCGCTCAGACCGGCCAGAGCGCGGTGCCGAACGGCACCACGGCGTCCTCGACCATCATGTCGACGGCCTCGGGGTGCGTGTCTTCCTGCATCCAGTCAAGCAATTCGATCTGCTGGGTTTCCTGCATGTCAACTCTCCTGTGGTGAACATGAGTGCTTCAACATGAAAGCGCGGCTAAAAAGTTGCCACTCCTCATCAGGCATTTCGTGAATGCCGGCTGAGTGGCGTTGATATTAGTCTGACGAATTTGCGAATGCAATGCGTTGCAAGGTTTTTAGCCACAGCGTGCTAAACACGGGGGAGTGGCGAATCGCGCGCCGTAAAGCACGGATAAAGCGAATGACGGATTCGATATCTTTTTTTCAATCGTCGGAATCGGGATCGGTGCTTTGAATTCGGCGATTTTTCATTGGGAATTCGATCGCCTTGATCGTCGTGATCGACGTCGCTCGCGGCGGCCATGCGTGCGAACGTAGCGCCGCTCGGCAGGGGCACGCCGGCGGCCCGATGCCCGTGTCAGCCGAGCAGCGCCTTGCCGAGCGGTTTGGCCGGCTCGGAGCGGAGCACCAGCGACGTCGTGACCGCGCCGAAGCGGGCAATCGCGTCGATGATGGTTTCCAGTTGTCCCGGTGTCGGCACCAGTACCTTCAGCAGGAAACAATCCTCGCCGGTCATCCGGTGGACCTCGATGACGTGCGGCATCTCGGCGAACGCGCGCAGCGCAGGCTTGATGTGTTCGTGCGTCGTCTTCAGCCGGATGATGGCCATCATCCCCAACCCCAGCGCGGCCGGGTCGATGCGCGCGCCGTAGCCCGCGATGATGCCGCGTTCTTCCAGCCGCTTCACGCGCTCCGACGTGGCGGGCTGCGACAGCCCGATGCGTCGGCCCACTTCGGACAGCGGCATCCGCGCGTTTTCCTGAAGCGCCTCGAGGATCGAAAGATCCAGGCGATCGAGTTCTCCGTTCGACATGTCCGCTTTCCCGTTCCGTTAATTCATCGGCATATTGTCTCAATATCCGATGATTTGCCATTCCCGGCCGGCTTCCCGCAGACGAGACTGCGAACTCGCCTGTTCATGGAGAGGGAGACGGAGATGGACCACACGATCGTGATCGTGCCGGGGATCGGCAACTCGGGACCGGATCATTGGCAGAGCCACTGGGAGGCCGCGCATGCGGGTGTCATCCGCATGGCGCCTGCGTCATGGGATGTGCCCGACCTGCGCGACTGGATCGCGGCGCTGGATGAAGCCGTCGCGCAAGCCGACGCGCCGCCGGTGTTGATCTGTCATTCGCTGGGTTGCCTGCTGTTCGCGCACTGGCGTGCGGCGTCGACGCGCGTCGTGCGCGGCGCATTGCTCGTGGCGGTGCCCGATCCGCGCGGCCCGCGTTTTCCGGCCGCGGCCAGCGCGTTCGCGAAGTTGCCGGGCGGCGATTTCGGTGGCGTGCCGGTGCTGGCGATTGCCAGTTCGGATGACGGGTACGACCCGTCCGGGCGCGGCCTTGCATGGGCACGCGAGCGTGGCGCGATGCCGCTGCTGCTCGGCCCGCGCGGCCATCTGAATGCGGCAGCGGGATTGGCGGAGTGGCCTGAGGGACGTGCATTGTTCACGGCCTTCGTGGCCGGATTGCGCGGGTAGCGCAGGCAAGCGGCTGCCGTTCTCCCGCGCTTGCCCCGTGCCGGCTCAAGTATGATCGTTCGACAGGATCGGAAGCCTTGACAGCCGGGATGGGCGCGTGCGGAACGCCGGTTCCGCCGTGACGACTTGCCCGGCTTCGAACGACACAGGAGACACTCGATGCGCGCAGCACCGCAACCGGAGCATGCCGGCCCGTCGCGGCCGGACGCCGGCGCTACCGACCCCGACCGCATGGCCGCGTGGCGGCTCGCGATCGGCCTGTCGCTCGGCAGCGCGATCGCGCTCGGCCTCGCGCGCTTTTCGTATGCGCTGCTGCTGCCGCCGATGAAGGCCGATCTCGGCTGGACGTTCGCGCAGGCCGGTGCGCTGAACACGGCGAACGCGGCCGGTTACCTGATCGGCGCGCTCGTGTTTCCGCTGTTGTCGCGGCGCTGGCATGCGGGCACGCTGCTGGCGGCCGGTTGCGTGCTCACCGCGTTGCTGATGGCCACCTGCGGGCTCACGTCGGACATGCACGCGCTGCTCGTGCAACGCCTCGCGACGGGCGTCGGCAGCGCGCTGATCTTCATCAGCGGCGGCGTGCTGGCCGCACGGCTCGCGTCGGCGTCGCCGCGCGATGCGGGGCTGCTGCTCGGCCTCTATTACGGCGGCACGGGGTGGGGCATCGTCGCGGCGTCGCTGCTCGTGCCGGCGACACTCACGAATGGTGTGCACGGCTGGCAGCCGGCCTGGTTCGCGCTCGCGGTTGCGTGCGTGCTGTTCTCGGCGGTGGCCGTGTCGGCCGCGCGCCGCATCGAGCATGCGCACGCGGCACCGGCCGCACCGCGCGACGGCGCGCCATCGAGTGCGGCCGCGAGCCCGGCCCGCTTCGCGCTCGCGCTGGCCGGCTACGGCCTGTTCGGCGTCGGTTATATCGGCTACATGACGTTCATCGTCGCGCTGCTGCGTGGCGCGGGGATGAGCGGCACGGTGGTCTCCGCGTTCTACGTGATGCTCGGCGTGGCGACCATCGTATCGGCGCGCTTGTGGTCGCGGTTGCTCGACCGGATGCGCGGCGGCCAGGCGCTGGCCGTGCTCAACGCTTTGCTCGGCGTCGCGACGCTGATGCCCGCGATGTTCGTGCACCCGGTGGCCGCGTTCGCGTCGGGCGTGCTGTTCGGCGCGACGTTCCTGTCGGCGGTCGCATCGACGACCGCCTTCGTGCGGCACAACCTGCCGCCCGACGGCTGGGCGAAAGGGATCAGCGCGTTCACGACGGTCTTTGCATTCGGGCAGATCGCCGGGCCGGTCGCGATCGGCTGGGTGTCCGACAGCGCGGGGCTCGCGCGCGGGCTCGTGTATTCGGCGCTGACGCTGTTCGCGGGCGCCGCGCTCGCGGCCGGGCAACGCGCGTTGCGTGCCGCCGCGTAGCTATGTGACGGCTCAGCGCACGCACGCCGTGCGCGACACACGATGAAACGCGCGGCTGAAGTAGATCAGGCTGTCGCCGTCGTCGCGCACGCGGATCGACGTCGCCTCGATGAACATCACCGAATGCGAGCCGACTTCCTTCATCTCGGCGATCGTGCCCTGAAGGCTTGCGAGCGCATCGCGCAGCACGGGCACGTCCTGTTCGCCGCGATCCCACACGGGCAGGTCGAAGCGCCGCTCCATCGGCAGGTCGGTGAGCCCGGCGAAATGCCGCGCGAGCAGTTCGTGCTCGGCCGGCAGCACGTTGATGCACACATGGCGATTGCGCTCGAAGGTCGCGTGCATCGCGCTCGACCGGTTCAGGCACACGAGCAACGTCGGCGGCGCGTCGGTGACGGAGCAGACGGCGCTCGCGGTGATCCCGCAGCGGCCGTACGGCCCCGCGGTGGTGATCACGTTGACGGCCGCGCCGAGGTGGGCCATCGC
This sequence comes from Burkholderia sp. YIM B11467, assembly GCF_052952715.1. NCBI lineage: Bacteria > Pseudomonadati > Pseudomonadota > Betaproteobacteria > Burkholderiales > Burkholderiaceae > Burkholderia > Burkholderia sp. YIM B11467. The sequence goes on along the minus strand of NZ_JBQVSQ010000001.1, from coordinate 475,812 downwards.
TTGCCGGAAGGCTTTCTGCGCGTCGGACGGTTCGACGCGCGCCGGTCGCGGGAGTTCGGTCGTGGAGGATGTGGCGGACATGGGCGCTCCTGATGGGACGAAGGCGACGATCGCGCGGTCTGCCGATGCAGCGCCGGATCGTCGACGATGACCCAAGCGTACGTCGCGAAAATGCGGCCGACCATTCGCACGATTGACGATGGAGATGGCGTTCTCGCCAACGCGTCTAAAGGTTCTACCTAGGCGCGCCGCGCATCACGCGAAAAAAACGCGATTGTGCGTTCGTGCAGTACGTAAAAGGGTATTCAGCGGGTTTTCGGCTCGTTATGATGTGCCGCACACCCCCAGCGAACGACGCTCGCGACGAGCCGGCAACCGGCTACATGCGCGGCGCGTGCGATACCCATACCGATATTGAGCGAGACACCCGCGATGACGTCACCCGCACCGATCGTATACATCGTCGACGACGACAGCGGCATGCGGACGTCGCTCGCATGGTTGCTCGAATCGGTCGGCATCGCGTCCGAAGGGTTCGCGAACGCCGCCGACTTTCTCGCGCGCTTCGACGTGAACCTGCCCGCGTGCCTGGTGCTCGACGTGCGGATGCCGGAGAAAAGCGGCTTCGACGTGCAGGCCGAACTGAATGCGCGCGGCGCGACGCTGCCGGTGATTTTCGTCAGCGGGCATGGCGATATCCCGATGTCGGTGCGCGCGCTGCAGAACGGCGCGATCGATTTCGTCGAGAAGCCGTACAACTCGCAGCAGATGCTCGAGCGCGTGCAGCGCGCGCTGCGGCTCGCGCAGCAGCGGCATGCGGTCGGCCAGCGTCATCGCGAGCTGCGCCAGCGGCTCGATGCGCTGACCGCGCGCGAGAAGGAAGTGCTGCGCGGCGTGGTCGACGGCAAGGGCAGCAAGCAGATCGCGTCGGATCTGTCGATCAGCGTGAAGACCGTCGACGTGCATCGCGCGAGCATCAAGGAGAAGCTCGGCGCGACGTCGATCGCCGCGCTCGTGCGCGACGTGATGGTTGTGTGGGGCGACGACGGGGCGTCGTCGCGCTAAAGCACGGGGCGGGCCGCTGCGTTCAGCGCATGTACAGCCCGCCGTTGATATCCCAGCACGCGCCGTTCGCGAAATGCGCGTCGCCGGACGCGAGCAGCACGGCTGCATCCGCAACGAAACCGGCCGACCCGAGCTTGCCGCCCGGCAGGCTCGCGAGCACCTGACGCAGTTTCTCCGGCGCGACGCTTTCATACACGATCGGCAGATCGAGCGGGCCGGGCGAGATCGCGTTGACGGTCACGCCCTGCGCGGCGAGATCGCGCGCGAATACCTTGGTCAGCGTCAGCGTGCCGCCTTTCGCGGCCGCGTAGTGCGCGCCAGTCGCCGAGCCGCCGTTCTGCCCGGCGAGCGACGCGATGTTGACGATGCGGCCCGCGCCACGCGTCGCGAAATACTGGCCGAACACCTGGCAGCCGAACAGCACGCTGCGCAGGTTCACGTCGATCACCTGGTCGAATTGCTCGGCGGTGATCTCCATCGCGGGCACGACCTTCGATGCGCCCGCGTTGTTGACGAGCACGTCGATCGTGCCCCAGCGAGCGACGAGCGCGTCGCGCGCCGCTTCGAAATCGCGCTTCGACGTGACGTCGAGCGGCAGCGCGATTGCGCGTTCGCCGCTCGGGTCGAGTTCGTGTGCATGCGCATGAATGGCGTCGGCGGCGATATCGGCCAGCGCGACGCGATAACCGGCCGCATGAAAGCGCTCGGCGATGACGGCGCCAAGCCCGCGCGCGGCGCCGGTGACGAGGACGACTCGATCTGACATGGTGCGTGATTCCCTGGTTCGCGAGCGCGCGTTTGTCGTGGCGGCGCCCGCATCGTGATTCATGCGGCGAGCGCCGCTTCGAAGTGTGCGGCGATCGAGCATACCTGTTCGTCCGCGCCCTTGCGTCCGACGATCTGCAGGCTGGCCTTCAGCGGCGAACCGGCCAGCGGCAACGGCACGCTGAGCGCCGGATGGCCGCTGAGGTTGAACGGCCGGATCAGCGACGACATCGCGATCACCGATACGCCGTCGCGCGCTTGCTGCAGCGTGATCGGCAACGCGGGCAGCGTCGGCAGCACGAGCACGTCCGCGTGTTCGAGCGCGGCGTCGACCTGCGCGGTGAAGCGCGCGCGCACCGCCTCGGCTTCGTCGAGTGCGGCAGGCGTTGTCGTCGCGGCCGTGCGCAGCCGCGCATCGAGATCGGCACCGAGCTTGCCCGTCGCGACCAGATGCCCGAATGCGCGTGACGTTTCCGCGTTGATCACGGCGAGCCCCGCGGCGAACGCGGCCGGCATCTCGTCGAGCACGATTGCGTGCGAGCGCAGGCCCGACGCGCGCAGCGCCGCATCGAGTGCGGCGGCGATTGCCGGATCGGCGTCGACGGTGATTTGCGCAATCGTACAGTCCGCCGAGGATGCGGCTGCGCGCGCACGATCGAAGCCCGGCGCGATCGCGGCCATTACCGCGGCCAGCGTGTGGACATCGCGTGCGAACGGCCCGACGCAATCGAGCGTCGTGTCGGCCGGTGCGACGCCGCGCCGCGACACGCGGCCGAAGGTCGGTTTCAGCCCGAACACGCCGCAGCACGCGGCCGGCCCGCGAATCGAGCCGCCCGTGTCGGTGCCGAGCGCCGCGTCGACCGCGCCGAGCCCGACGAGCGACGCGGAGCCGCTCGACGAGCCGCCCGGAATGCGCGATGCGTCCTGCGGATTGACGGGCGTGCCCGTGTAGTCGTTGATGCCGGTCATGCCGAACGCGAGCTCGTGCATGTTTGCCTTGCCGGCGATCTGCCAGCCCGCGTCGAGCAGCTGGCGGACCACGTCCGCGTGTTGCGCGGCCGGCGGCGCATCGGCGAGCGCGCGGCTCGCCGCGCGGGTCGGATGGCCCGCGATGTCGATCGTGTCCTTGATCGCGATCGTGGGGCCCGGGCCGCCCAGCGTGAAGGTATCGATGAAGCCTGTCATGGTCGATCTCGTGCGGAAGCGGTGAGAAGCATCAGGACCGTGGCGCGGCGGCGAGCGGCCACGGGCCGTCGAGCACGCGTTCGGTGCGGAAATGACGGATCAGCCAAGTCGAGCCATCGGCGGCCGGCACGAAATCGACGGTCAGCCGCGCGGCGATCAGCTCGGCCGTGCCGCCCGCATAACACGACGCCTGCAGCATGATCCAGCGGCCGCGCGCGGTTGTGTTGCCGGCGCCGACGTCGATCGATTCCGACGTCAGGAAATGCAGGTTCGACGAGAAATGCGGATCGGGCGGCAGATAACGACCCAGCATCGCGACGATCGCGGCCGTGCCTTCGAGGCGGCCGAACTTGCGTGCGTACTGCGGGCCGATGCCTTCCCACACGGCGTCGGCCGTGAACAGGCCGGCAAGCGGCGGGCCGTCGCCGGCATCCTCGGGCACGTCGCACAGCGCCATGTAACGCGTGATTGTCGCGCGCACCGCGCGCTCGACGTCGAACGCCGCCACGCGCTGCGCGAGCGCGTCGAGCAGGCCGGGTGACAGGTCGGTCATCGCTCGCCTCACGACGCGGGCCGCGCGGCCGGCGGCACCGTCAGCGCGCGGCCGACCCGCGCCTCGATCTTGCCGTAGCGCCACAGGTTGTATTCGCCCACCGGCGTCGTGCGATACAGGTTGCACACGGCGACCGTCGTGTCGAAATCGGCGACGTCGGCCATGATGTAGAACGTCCACGGCGCGCCGTCGGCCTGGCCGACCACGAGGCGGTCGTCGTCCATCACGCCGAGCACGCGCACGCCGGGCATCGCTTCGACGGCGGCGAGCATCGCGCCGTACGCCTGCCACACTTCGCCGATTTTCTCGCGCGGCAGGTCGAAGAAGTTTTGCGACACACCGCAGCAGAACAGCACGCGCAGCGGCAGCGGATTCGAATCGGACATATCAGGTTCTCCAGAGGAATCGGTTGAGCGCATGAGCCGGCTGGCGACGGCGCAGCGGCTTCATGCATCTTCAAGAAAGCGGTTTCAGCCGATGCAAGTTACAGGTAGCCGGGAAACGGCGTGACGCCGGTGAATACCGCACCGGCGCCGTCGAAGTTGCCTTCGGCGAGAAACGCGTGCTGCGTGACGACCATCGCGTCGCGCAGCAGCCGCTGCAGCGGATGCGACCGATAGATGGCAGCGGTGCCGCCGAGGCGGTACGCGCGTTCGACGACGCTCGCGCCTTCGCGTGCGATCTGCGTGGCCGCGAGCCGCAGCAGGCTGACCTGGTCGGGTGTCACGGGGTTGCCCGCGAGGATCGATTGCCACACCGTGTCGGTCGCATCGTAGAAGAATGCGCGTGCCGAACGCAGCTGCGCTTCGGCCTTCGCGAGCTCGATTCGGAAATACGCGCGATCGGCGAGGCGCGGCGCGCCGGTCGTCGTCTGGCGTCCGCCCGACATGCGGTTCACGACGTCGAGCGCCGCGCGCGCCAGCCCGAGATTGACGACGGCCAGCACCTGCGCCGCATACGCGACGGTCGGATAGCGGTACAGCGGCTCGTCGACGGTCGGCTCGCCGCCGCGCACGAAGGTCCATGCCTCGGGCACGAAGCGGTCGTCGACGCGCAGGTCGTGGCTGCCGGTGCCCTGCATGCCGACCACGCTCCAGTTCTCGACGATCTCGACCTCGGCGGCGCGGAATACGGCCGTGCGCGGCTTGTTCGGCGCGGCGTCCTGCGCGCCCGGCACGGCGATGCCGACGCCGAGCCAGTCGGCGCCCTTGCAGCCGCTCGCGAATTTCCACGTGCCGTTCACGCGCCAGCCGCCGGGCGCGGGCTGCGCCGGCTGCACCGGAAACAGGCCGCCGGCGAACACCTGGTCGGGGCCGCTCGCGTACAGCTCGGCCTGCGTGTCGAGCGGCAGCGCGGCGAGATAGACGTTCGCGGAACCGAAGCTCGCGACCCACGCGGCCGAGCCGTCGGCGGTCGCGATCCGTTCGATCATGTCGAGGAACGCGGTCGGCGCAAGCGCATCGCCGCCGAAGCGGCGCGGCGTGCCCGCGCGATAGATGCCGGCCTGCTTGAACAGCGCGATCACGTCGCGCGGCACGTGCGACAGGCGGTCGAATTCTTCGCGGCGCGCGGCGACGGTCTCGATCACGGCGTCGAGCGGCGACAACTGCGCGGCCGAAGTCGGCGCGGGTTCGATAGCGAGGGCGGCGTGGGGCATGACTGTCTCCTGGGCGGATAAGGTTCGATTGCGGGGCGGCATGCGTGCTGTGCTTCGAAGCAACGCGGCACGACGATGCAGCCAGTCTAGAAACGCCGAAAACCCGCAGCAATTGGTGCGTTGGGCCGCGCGACTGGTGGCGATCCGTGCCGGCCTAAAGAAATCTTCAGATGCGGGCGGCGCGCGCCGGTGCTATGTTGGGTTTCCGGCCGCGCGACGCCGCGCGCCTTCCTCCGAATCCGATCATGAGTTTTCCCGACGAAGACGATTTCCACCGGCTGCTCGACGCGCTGACCACCTGCGTGCTGCTGCACGACGCGCAGACCAAGGCGATCGTGTGGGCGAATCGCGCCGCGTGCATCGCGCTCGGTTTTTCCGTCGAGGAACTGCTGCCGCTGAAGGCGCCGGACATGACGCGTCCCGAACCGAAGTACCGGCGCGAGATCGGCGTGGGCGCGATGGACCGCGCGATGGTCGACGGGCCGCAGGTGTACGAGTGGTGCTACCGGTCGCGCACGGGCGTCGACATGCTGTCGGAGGCGATCGCCACCTATGTGCCGCTGCGCGGGCGCGATGTCGTGATGGTGCAGTTCCGCGACATCAGCGCGGAGGAGGCGATCCGCCAGCAACTGCGTCGTTACGAGGCGCGGCTGCGCGAGTTCATGCAGGATCTCGACGAAGGCGTCGCGGTCGTGTCGCCGCACGGCGGCGCGCAGTTCATCAGCGAGTCGGGGCGCCGCGTGCTCGGGCTCGCGCCCGACGAAGCGCTCGGCGAGGTGCTCGACTACTGCACCGAGGCCGATCGCGACCGGCTCGTCGCGCAGTTGCGCGATGCGCCGTCGACGTGCCCGTCCGAGCCGCAGCGCTACCGGATCGTGCGGCGCGACGGCTCGACGTGCTGGCTGCGCATCACGTGCCGGCAGGTCGAGATCGAAGGCGATCTCGACGGGCTGCTCGTGCAGTTCCGCGACGTCAGCGACGAAGTCGCGATCGAGGACGCGCGCCGCGCCGAGGCGCGCATGCTCGAATACGCGGGCCGCTACAACGCGATGGGCGAGATGGCGACCGTGATCGCGCACGAACTGAGCCAGCCGCTCGCGGCCGTGCGCAACTTCATCGAGGGCGCGGTGCAGCGGCTGAACGGGCGCGGCGCCGTCGACGATGCGATCTGGGGGCTGCGCAGCGCGGACCGGCAGGCCGAGCACGCGGCGCTGATCATCAAGAGCGTGCGCGAGTTCATCGTGCGGCGCGACACGGTCGCCGCGGTCGCCGATTTGCGCGACATCCTGGCGGACGTCGCGTATTTCATCGAGCTGCGTGCGAAGGAGGCCGGCGTGACGGTCGCAATCGTGCAGGCCGATGCACCGCTGCCGATCCGCTGCGAACGCGTGCTGATCGGGCAGGTGATCCTGAATCTCGCGTTCAACGCGATCGAGGCGTTCGCCGGCTGCGAGCGCGTGCCGCGCACACTGACGCTCGGCACCGCGAACGTGGCCGGGCACGCCGAGCTGCGTGCGATCGACAACGGCCCGGGCATCGCGGAAGGTGCGCACGACCGGCTGTTCGACGGCTTCTCGTCGTCGAAGGCCGGCGGCAACGGAATCGGGCTGTCGCTGTGCAAGAGCATCGTGACGCGCCACGGCGGCCGGATCGGCGCGAGCCCGGCCGATGGCGGCGGCCTCGATTGCCGGGTGACGCTGCCGCTCGCCGGTGAGCACGTATAACGACGACCGGCGTAGCGACGCCCCGCACATCATCAGCGCCCCAGCGCCCGGGCGGTTTGCCCGCCGATGCCGAAGTCCGTGTTCGGAATGTCCTTGATGATCACGCGCGTTGCCTGCAGCGGCGCGTCGAGCACGTTCGCACCGGCATCGGACAACGCGGCGATCAGCGCGCGCTTCTGCGCGTCGGTGCGCCCGGCGATCAGGATCGCGACGATCACGGGCAGCGACGGCGGCGCGCCGTCCGCCGCAGTGCGGCCGCCGAGGCCGATGTGCGTCGCGGGCAATTCGGTGAGCAGCACGCGCACGGATTCGAGCGGCGCGCCGATCGCGTCGACGGTTGCACTGCTCAATCGTGCGATCAGTTCGGCCTTGCGTGCGTCGTCATGGCCGGTCGGCAGGAAAACTTCGAGTGTGGGCATGGTCGTCCGGAAAGGTGAAGGTTGCCGGTTCACCGTTGCGTTTTCGGCGGCGAACCGGCCACGGCTTACAGCAGGAAGCCGATCGCGCTGAGTGCTTCGGTCGAGTCGATCAGGCGCACGACTTTCTCGGCGATCCGCATCTCGCCTTCGGCGTCGACGTGCAGCTTGTGCGTGACGTCGGCCGCGAACAGCGTCGCGACGCCGCGCTTGTACGCGACGACGACCTGCGCGGATTTCAGCTCGACGGTATCGGCGCTGCCGCTTTCGAGCGTGAAGCGCGACACGGTGCGTACGGTGCGCGCCGCGTCGGTCGCCGATGCCGAATAACCGGACACCATCCGCTGCACGCGCTTCTCGCGCATGTCCTGGTCGTCGAACACGTAGTTCAGCGTGGCCGCGAAGTCGGTCGCGTCGGGATCGATCGGCACCACGTAGTGGCCGGCCGGATCCCACAGGTCGAGCCACGCGCGATAGTCGCGGCGATCGAGCATCTCGGCTTCGCGCCACACGAATTCGACCGCGCGGGCGAAGGTCTGCTGCGAGAAAAGGGCGTTGCGGTCGTCCATCACTGTTGCTCCATCATCTTGCGCCATTGCTGGTAGGCCTCGCGCATGCCGGTCTCGTCGGTCGCATGCGCGGTCTTTTCGCCGTTCGCGGCAGTCGTCTCGCGGTTCAGCCCGCGATTCACGAGGATCGGCACGTCGGGGCCCGCATGCGCGCCGCGCTGCACGCGCTCCCACGCTTCCGCGTCGTCGGGGCTGCCGAAGCCGAACGGGCCCTGGAAGTGCTCGTGGATGCGCAGACGCTCGCGGTTCGCTTCGTCGGGGCCGCCGTCCATCGCGAGCGCGACGTGGCGGATCTCGGTTTCGTTCGCGGAGATCGGCCGCAGCACACGGAAGAACGCCATCGACAGCGCGAGGTTCGGGAACAGGTTCAGGTTGAAGCCGACGCCCATCAGCGAGCGCACGATGCGGCGCACTTCGTCCGGCGCGTGGCGTTCGGCGAGTTTCGCGGCGAGCGGCGCGAAGCGCTCGGGCAGCGGCGCGCCGTCGTCTTCGTCGAGGTCGATCAGCTCGGGCATCAGCACCGCGAGGCTGTGGCCGTTGCCGAGCCCGCGGCAGAACGCGGCCTCGCTCGTCATGAAGCTCGTGATCGCGGCAGCCGTCTCGTCGTCGATCGACTTCATCCACGACTTGTGCACGACCGGGAAGTGATAGAGGTCGGTCGTGTTCTCGAGCTGGATCTTCCAGTTGCCCTTGAACTTGAACTTGTGCTCGCCGTTCGCCTTGATCGGGTAGCCGGCGCCCTGTTTCATGAACAGGTCGATCCACGGCTTCGCGCCGCCGAGGAAATCGTCGAGCGGTTCGATGTCGTCGTTGAAGCTCGCGAAGACCAGCCCCTGGTACACGCCGACGCGCAGCTTCACGAGCGGCAGGTCGCCTTTCTCGCACACACCTTCGTAACCGTCGCCATACGGCAGCGCGCGCAGCGTGCCGTCGAGCGCATACGACCAGCTGTGATACGGGCACGTGAAACCCTTCGCGTTGCCCTTGTGCGATTCGCACACGGTCGCGCCGCGATGGCGACAACGGTTCTGCAGCACGTTGATGTCGCCGGTCTTGTCGCGCACGACGATCACCGGCTGGCGGCCGATCGTCGTCGTGATGAAGTCGCCGGGCCGCGGCAGTTCGCTCTCGTGCGCGACCCAGATCCAGGTGCGGTAGAAGATGCGGTCGAGCTCGGCTTCGAACAGCGCGGGGTCGTGATACATCGCGGGCGCGATGCGGTCGGGCTGCGCGAGGCCGTGCAGCGCACGGGTGTCGATCGTCTGGTAGGGAATGTCGCTCATCGTTGTCGTGGGGAAGGAGTCGCGAAAACGGGCCGCGCGGGGCGCGGTATCGAGAGACCAGTCTCGTCTTCCGCTACATATCCGTCAAATTGATCTAAAATTAGCGAGTCAATAAATACGGCAAATGATGGAGGTCACGATGGCGTCGGTCGATCATCTCGATCTGAACCTGTTGCGCGTGTTCCAGGCGATCGTCGAGGAACGCAGCCTGACGAAGGCCGGCGAGCGGCTCGCGCTGTCGCAGCCGGCCGTCAGTTATTCGCTCGGTCGGCTGCGCACGCTGTTCGACGATCCGCTGTTCGTGCGTACGCGTTCGGGCATGCAGCCGACGCCGGTTGCGCTCGAGCTTGCGGGCATCGTCGGCAAGGCGCTCGACATGGTGCGCGTGGCGCTGCGTTATGCGGAGCGCTTCGATGCGGCGACCAGCACGCGCACGTTCCGGTTGTCGTTGTCGGACGCGGGCGAGATGGCGTATCTGCCGGCGATCTGCCAGGCGCTGCGCGAGCGCGCGCCGCGCGCGACGCTGAGCGTGCAGCCGATGCCGGTGGAGGAGATCGAGGAAGCGCTGCGCGCGAGCCGGCTGGATTTCGCGATCGGCAACCTGCCGGAACTGATGCCGCGCACGCGCCATCACGTGCTGTTCGAGGAAACCTACGTGTGCATGACGGGCCGCCGGCGCGGCTTGCCGGCCGGCGCCGCGCTGAGTCTCGACCAGTTCGTGCGCGCCGCGCACGTCAACGTCAAATCGGTCGAGCACAGCCATCACGCGCTCGACGACGCGTTGCGCGCGCAGGGTGTGGGTCGCAACATCGCGCTCGAAGTGCCGCACTTCGTCGCGCTGCCGAGCGTGCTGTCGGTCACGGATCTCTATGCGACGCTGCCGAAGCGGCTCGCGCAGATCCTGAACCGCGACAACGCGTTCCGGCTTTACGACCTGCCGGTGACGCTGCCGCCCGCGCCGGTGACGATGCACTGGCACGAGCACTTCCATGAGGACGAGGGCAACGCGTGGATGCGCGCGCTGCTGGCCGAGATCGTCGAGCGTTTCGACGACGCGTGACGGCCGGCCTGTGCGCGCGTCAGAGATCGAGGACGAGCACCGCCGAGCGCGCGCGCGACACGCAGCAGCAGATCACCGTGTTGCTCGCGCGCTCGGCCTTGCTGAGGCAGTGGTCGCGATGATCGGGTTCGCCGTCGACGACGGGCACCATGCAGGTGCCGCAGACGCCTTCGCCGCATGACGTGTCGACCTCGATGCCGATCCGCGCGAGCGCGTCGACGATCGACGTGTCGGGCGTGACACGCACCGATTGCCCGCTGCGCTGCAGCCGCACTTCGAAGCCGTCGACCGGGCCGGCATCGGCTTTGGAATCCGCATTCGCATTCGTATCGATGGCGGCCGGGTCCGCCGCGAAGCGTTCGAGATGGATCGATGCGTCGGGAACGCGCGTCGCGGCGGCCGCGACCACCGCATCCATGAACGGCCCCGGGCCGCATGTATAGACGTGGGCGCGTGCATCGATCGACGCGACGCAGCGGCCGAGTTCGGCCGCGAGCGCGTCGGGCTCGACGCCGTAGTGGAACGTCACGTGCGACGCAAACGGTTCGGCCGACAGTTCGTCGACGAATGCCGCATGTTCGCGGCTGCGCGCGAAATAATGCAGCCGGTAGCGCGCGCCGCGCCGGTGCAGCGCATACGCCATCGACAGCAGCGGCGTGATGCCGATACCGGCCGCGATCAGCACGTGCTCGCTTGCGTCATCGGTCAGACGAAACAGGTTGCGCGGCGCGCCGATCGACAGTTCGGCGCCAACCGTCACGTCGTCGTGCAGCGAACGCGAGCCGCCGCGCGACTGCGCTTCCTTCTTCACCGCGAACAGGTAGCTGCCGCGCTCGTCGGGGTTGCCGCACAGCGAGTATTGCCGCGTGATGCCGGACGGTGCGGTGACGTCGATATGGGCGCCCGGTTCGTACGCGTCGAACGGCTGGCCGTCCACGCGCGAAACCCGGAAGCAGCGAATGTCCTGCGCCGCGTCGATCAGCGCGTCGATCCGGACCTGGTGGCGGTTCGCTTGCATGGGAAATTCCGTGGGGTAAGGAAAAAGCGGCGCGGCAGACACCGCGCCGTCATGCGATCGAGAATAGGGATGGGCATCACATAAATCAAATCGATAAAAAATCGATGCCGGAATCAGTCGTGTTGATAATTGTCGGGCGGCCGGTTGCGGTCAGCGTGCGGCGACCGCGTCGCCCGCATCGGCCGTGTGCGGTACCACGGCCGATGCATGACCGCGTTCGCGATCGAGGCTGCGGCGATAGTGCCGGCACCCGGCGGCGAGCAGCAGCGCGGCGAGCGTGGCCGCCGCGACGTTGACGATCGACATCGAATGGCCGACCGCCGCCGGCGCGCCGAACACGCGATCGGTGAACAGCGCGACGACGGTCGTGCCGATCCCGAGCGCGATCAGGTTTGACACGAGCAGGAACAGCGCGGAGATCTGCGCGCGCATCTGGTTCGGCGCGAGCGTCTGCATCGCGGCGGTCGACGTCGGCATCGGGAACGACGCGAAGAACATCGCGACGACGAGCATCGCGAGCGACGCCGGCAGGGAGTCGAGCTGCGTGAACAGCGTCGCGGGGATCACCATGCACGCGGCGCCGATCGCGCCGGCGCGCATCGGCGCATCGTTGCGGCCGAGCCGCAGCAGCCAGTCGTTGAGCCAGCCGCCGCAGAACACGCCGGCGGTGTTCGCGACCAGCAGCACGATGCCGAGCGTGTAGCCGGCTTCGACGGCCGTCATCCCGAAGCGGCGGATATAGAACGCGGGCGTCCAGCTCAGCAGGCAGTACAGCGTCATCGCGTAGAACGAGAAGCCGAGGTAGTGGCACGCGAAGGTCGCGCGGTGCGTGCCGACGAAGCGCAGCGAATCGCGCATCGACACGCGCCGCACGGCACCCGAGCGATCCTGCGCGAGCCCCTTGCGCTGCGGGTCGCGCACGGTCGCGGCGAACAGCAGCGCGACGAAGAGCCCCGGCAACCCGACGATCAGGAACGTGACCTGCCACGCATGCACCTGCCCGACTACCGGCAGCGTGAACGCGCTCGCATGCTTGAGCAGCGCGATCACGTAGCCGCCGATCAGGAACGCCACGCCGCCGCCGATGAACGAGCCGAGCGAATACACGGCGATCGCGCGCCCGAGCTTCTCCTTCGGGAAGTAGTCGGCCAGCATCGAATACGCGCCGGGCGACAGCGCGGCCTCGCCGACGCCGACACCCATGCGTGCGATGAACATCTGCACGAAATGCTGGCTGAGCCCGCATGCGGCGGTCGCGACGCTCCACAGCGCGATGCCGATCGAGATGATCCGCGGGCGCGCGTAACGGTCGGCGAGATACGCGACGGGCAGCCCCATCACCGCGTAGAACAGCGAGAACGCGAAGCCGTTGAGCAGGCTGAACTGCGTATCGGACAGGTGCAGGTCGCGCTTGATCGGCTCGATCATCAGCACGAGGACCTGGCGGTCGACGAACGAAAAGACGTACGCGAGCATGCAGATGACGACGACATACCATTCGTACGTATAGCGCTTGCCGTCGGCAGCGCGGGCCGTGGATGCGGACATGCGGATTCTCCAGGAGCGGGCGGTGGGGATGCGCGGCATCGGCCTTGCTGGCCGGCACCGGCGCGGCGCGAAAGCGTGCGGGTGACACGATCGGAGACGCAGCGTAGTCGGCCAAATTCGGCCGCCATAGCCGGAGTGACAGCCGCGCCACACGGACATTTACCGACCCGGATAAAGAAAACACCGAGGCCGTGTGCGCAGGGCGCCGCGCAACACGCATGTGGCGGGGCGCGCGCGCTTCATGCGGCGCGTCTATAAGCGTTATAGATCGCATTGCGTCGACGTCCGAAATTGTCGTTCCTAGACTCGGCCCGTTTTGCATTGGCGGCGTTGGCCCTTCGCGGCGAACGCGCTTCACACCAGACGGCGCGATGCCGACAGGCGCCGGCACTTCTACGGGACGACAACGATGAACCATCCGAACAGGCGGGCCGACCGGCTTGCCGTACCGCTTGCCGTGCTGCTCGCCAGCGCGGCGCTGCCCGCCGCCGCGCAATCGAGCGTGACGCTCTACGGCCGCGTCGACACCGCGATCGAATACGCGAACGCCGGCCCGAACCACGTGACGCGCATGGGCAGCGGCAACCTGTTCGCGTCGCAGTGGGGGCTGAAGGGCGTCGAGGATCTCGGCGGTGGTTATGCGACGATCTTCAAGCTCGAGGACGGCTTCAACGCGGCGAGCGGCGCGCTGTCGAACAGCAGCGCGCTGTTCGGCCGCGAAGCGTGGGTCGGCATCACGGGGCCGTTCGGCGGCGTGCAGTTCGGCGAGCTTTATACGATCGTGCATACGACGCTCGTCACGTACAGCCTACCGGGCCTCGGCGCGGGGCTCGCATGGGGCAATGCGACCAACAACTTCGTCGGGCCGGCATTCCTGCGCGTGCGCAACTCGATGCGCTACACGTCGCCGCGCTATGCGGGCTTCATGCTGCGCGCGATGGCCGCGCGCGGCACCAACGGCGCGGCCGGGCAACCGGCGACGCTCGGCGATACGTATGGCGCGGGCGTCAACTACGCGCGCGGCGGCCTGTCGGTCGACGTCGACACCATGCAGCAGAAGTTCAGCCCGGTTGCCGCGTCCACCCTCGGCGACACGAGCCCGGCCGCGAACGGGAACTACACGGTCGGCGCGATCTCGTACGACTTCAGCGTCGTGAAGGTCGCCGCGCTGTATATGCGCCATCGCGGCGGGCCCGACGTCGCGACCGCGATCGACAGCCAGAGCGCGTATCCGCACAGCGACATCATGGAACTGAGCGCGACGGTGCCGATCGGGCGCGCGTCGCTGCTGCTGAGCGTCGGCCACTACCGCAAGGTCGCGGACAGCGAAGGCAACGCCGATTCGTACGGCATCCGCTTCGACTATCCGCTGTCGAAACGCACGGTGCTGTACACGGGCGCCGCGATGGTGCGCAACGGCGCGCATGCGCGCTTCGTCGTCAACGGCGCGGCGGGCGGCGGCGTCGCGGTTGCGAAGCCCGGCGCGACCGCCAGCTCGATCGTCGCGGGCATCCTCACGTCGTTCTGAGCTTCGCGGCCACGCCGGCCGGCCCGCGCCGGCGTGCGTCGTTATGCGCAGGCCGGCGGCTGCGGCGCGAGCCATGCGTCGAACGGCGCCTGCTGGCCGATGCTGAACAGTTCGAGCAGCAGCGCGCGCAGCCAGCGATGGCCGGGGTCCGCATCGAAGCGCCGGTGCCAGTACGCATTGACGGCCCATTCGCTGGCGTCGGCGATCTCGTACAGCGTGCACGGCTGCCGCGCCGCGAACGTGATCGCGATGGTCTCCGGCAGGATCAGCGCGTAGTCGCCGTCGCGCAGCAGCGCGGGCACCACCATGAAATCGGGCAGCGCCGCGCGTACGCGCGGCATCAGCCCGTGCCGTTCGAGCAACTGCATCGATTGCGGATGCGACGTGACCGCGACGAAGCGTAGCGCGTCGGGCGCCGTGCCGTCGAGCACGAAATCGTCGGGCAGCGCGACGCGCCGCGCGGTGCGGCGCGGCATCAACAGCACGCAGCGCTCGTGCAGCAACGCGGTGCGCTGGAAGTGGCTCGACGCGTCGGCGAAATGCCCGAGCGCGAAATCGATGCGCCCCGATTCGAGCGCGACGTTGAGCTGGCATTCGTCGACATGCAGCGTCTCGATCACCGCGCCCGGCGCACGGCGGTCGAATTCGGCGAGCATCGTCGGCAGGAACGCGCTCGCCGCGAAATCGCTCATGTGCAGGCGGAACACGCGCTGCGTGCTGTCGGGCGCGAAGCGCGAGCCTTCGTCGAGCACGTCCTGCAGGATCGCGAGCGCCTTGTCGACCGATAGCGCGAGCCGCTGCGCACGCGGCGTGGGTTCGACACCGGTGCCGGTACGCACGAACAGCGCGTCGCGGAACATCAGCCGCAGCCGGCCGAGCGCGTAGCTGACGGACGGCTGCGTGACGCCGAGCCGCAGCGCTGCGCGGCCGACATGCCGCTCCTCGTAGACCGCGCGAAACGTCTTCAGCAAGTTGAGATCGAGATCCTGCACGCGCAGGCCGTCGTGTGCGTCGGCGTCGCGCGCGGAAGGTTCGGTGCGGGCGGGGGCCGCGGGGCGGCCGGGGGCGGAGTGCGTCATCGTGTTTGCCTCGCGGTGACGGAAGGCGCGTGGCCGTAACGCCGCGCATACGCCTTCGCGAAATGGCCGAAGCCATGGATGCCGTGCGCGATCAGCACGTCGGTCACGCTGCGCGCGTCGCCGCGTTGCAGCGCCGCGTGCACGGCGGCGAGCCGGCGCTCGCGCACGTAGGCGGCCGGCGTGGTGTGCAGGAACGCGCGGAACGCGTGCTGCAGCGTGCGCGGCGCGACGCCCGCGACAGCCGCCAGCGCGGCGAGCGCGAGCGGTTCGCCGAGATGCGCGTCGACGTGGTCGCATGCTCGGCGCACGTGCGCCGGCAGCAGTGGCGTGCCGCGCGCGAGCGCGTCGCTGTATGAATGCGGCAGGTGCGTGAGCAGCAGCGACATCAGCCACGCGGTGAGATCGGCGCCGAAGGTGGTCTCGGCCGTGCCGATGCCCGGCTGCGCGCCGAGCCGGCACAGATACTCGAACGTCGGCAGCATGAGTGCGGCGCCCGTGCCGGTGCCGCCGGCCGCGAGTTCGAACTGCAGCGGTCGCGCGAGCGTCGCGTGCAGCATGTCCTGCAGCTTGCGTTCGAGCGCGCCGCGTTCGAGCCGCAGCACGAGGTTGCGGCAATCGGGGCTCGTGCTCAGGCGGCTCGCGAGCGCGGGCGACGACACGGTCAGTTCGCCGGGGCCCGCGTGCGCGACCGAGGCGCCGGCCTGCAACTCGCAGGCGCCCGCGAGCGTCAGCCTGAACAGGAAATGATCGGCGTCGCCGCCGAAATCGATGCGGGTTTCGCGGCCGTAGCAGAGTTCGAGCAGCGCGCCGTGATGCAGCGGCACCTCGTACAGTTCCGCGCGAAACGGATCGCGGCCGCGCGCGGCCATCCGGTGCGGTCCGAGCCGGTGCGCGACCGCGCGTTCGACTTCGTCGGGCGCCTGCAGCGTGCCGAGCCGGTTCGGCGCATGGCGGGAAAGGGCGATATCCATTCGTGGGCCTCGGAGCGGATGCGTTGGCGCGTCAACATGCGCGGGCGGCGCATACGTAGTGCCGCGATTGCGTTGCGCGAACGGGCGTGCCGTTGCGCGTTTTGAAGCGACGCGACGGGGGCGGCCGCGTAGTCTCGATCACACTTGATCAACCGGAGACGACGATGAAGGTATGTGTACTGGGCGGCGGCCACGGCTGCCATGCGGCGGTTATCGACCTGCTCGAGAAGGGGCACGACGTGACATGGTGGCGGCGCGATCGCGAGCCGCACGCGCGGCTGCGCGAGCTCGGCGTATTGAACGTGACCGACTATCGCGGCAAGCGGCCGGTTCCGCTCGGCGACGCGCCCGGCGCGATTCGCCTGACCGACGATCTCGCGGCCGCGCTGCGCGGCGCGCGGCTCGTCGTGGTGCCGCTGCCGGCCACGTCGCACGACGCACTCGCCGCGCAGGTCGCGCCGCTGCTGGAGGACGGCCAGGTCGTGTTCCTGCCGCCCGGCACGTTCGGCAGCGTCGTGTTCGCGCGTGCGGCGGCCGACGTCGGCAATCGTTCGCGTGTCGCGTTCGCCGAGACGGGCACGTTGCCGTACCTGGTGCGCAAGCATGGCGACAACGAGGTCGTGATCAGCGCGTATGCGACGCGCCTGCCGACCGGCGTGTTTCCGGCGAATGCGGCCGGCTGGGCGTTCGACGTGCTGCGCGCGGGTTATCCGTCGGTCGAGCCGGTCGAGGACGCGTTGTCCGGCGCGCTGATGAACGCGGGGCCCGTGATCCATCCGCCGCTGATCCTGATGAACGCGGGGCCGCTCGAACACTTCGACGCGTGGGACATCCATAACGAAGGCACGCAACCGGCGATCCGCCGTGTGACGAACGCGCTCGACGCCGAGCGCATTGCGGTGCGCGAAGCGCTCGGTTATCGCGCGCCGCATTTCCCGCTCGCGGATCACTACGCGGCCGACGGCGACGAGTGGATGTACGGGAGAGGCGCGCACGGCAAGCTGACCGATAGCGGCGACTGGCGCGAGAAGATCGATCTGCGCACGCATCGCTACATGCTCGAGGACACCCGGCTCGGGCTGTCGCTCATCGTGTCGTGCGGGCGCTGGGCCGGTGTGCCGACGCCCGTTGCGCAGGGGCTGCTGAGCATCGCGAGCGCGGTCGCGGTGCGTGACCTGTATGCGGAAGGCCGCACGCTGGAGCGGCTCGGGCTGGCGGCGCTGTCGCACGACGCGCTGCGCGCGCTGCTCGACGCGGGGTACGCGGCATGATCGCGGCCGCCGATGTGACGCGCGTGCACGTGCTCGGTGCGGGACGCATGGGGCAGGGCATCGCGCTCGTGTTCGCGTTCGCGGGGCTCGACGTGACGCTGGTCGACTTCAAGCCGCGCGACGCGGCCGGATGGCGCGCATTCGATGCACGTACGCGCGACGAGATCGCACGGCCGCTGCACGCGCAGGTCGCGCTCGGCCGCATCGATGCCGCGCAGGCCGACGCCGTCGTCGCCCGTATCGCGCTCGTCGCTCGGGACGGCGCGGCGGAAGCGGTACGCGACGCCGACGTCGTGTTCGAGGCGCTGCCCGAAGTGCTCGACGCGAAGGCCGACGCACTGCGCTGGCTTGGCGCGCACGTCGATGCACGCGCAACGATCGCGTCGACGACGTCGACGTTCGTCGTCACCGAGTTGCAGCGCCATGTCGAGCATCCGGCACGGATGCTGAACGCGCACTGGCTGAACCCCGCGCTGCTGATGCCGCTCGTCGAGATCAGCCGCAGCGACGCGACGGATCCGTCCGTCGTCGATCGGCTCGCGGCGCTGCTCGTGCGGGTCGGCAAGAAACCGGTGATCTGCGGGCCGGCGCCCGGTTATATCGTGCCGCGCATCCAGGCGCTCGCGATGAACGAGGCCGCGCGGATGGTCGAGGAGGGCGTCGCGAGCGCCGAGGACATCGACACGGCGATCCGCACGGGTTTCGGCCCGCGCTTCGCGGTGCTCGGGCTGCTCGAATTCATCGACTGGGGCGGCTGCGACATCCTGTATTACGCGTCGACGTACCTGGCCGGCGAGATCGGCCCGCGCTTCGCGCCGGCCGACAGCGTCGTGCACAACATGGAGGCCGGGCGCGACGGCGTGCGCACGGGCGCCGGCTTCCACGACTATGCGGAGGTCGACGTGCCCGCGTACATGCGGCAGCGGCTCGGCGAGTTCGCGCGGCTGCTCGACCACCTCGGGCTGGCGCCGGCGTTCGACGGCGCGCGGCGCACCGGCGCGCGCTGAGCGTTGCGCGGTCACGCCGCGTCGCCGCGCGAACCGTCGGGCTGCGTGGTGCGCGTCTCGCGCATCACGCACAGCGTCGCGACCGTGACGAGGCCGAGCGCGACGAGGAACAGCGAGACGGGCCACGACGCGTGATAACGCGCGAGCAGCGCGGTCGCGATCAGCGGCGACATTCCGCCCGCGAAGATCGACGCGACTTCATGGCCGAGCGCGACGCCCGAGTAGCGCACCTCGGTGCTGAACAGCTCGCCGACGAGCGCGGGCAGCGTGCCGATCATCGCGCCGTGGCTGACGGCCGTGCCGATCGTCAGCGCGAGCCACACGAGCGGCGTTGCCCGCGTGTCGAGCAGCCAGAAGAACGGGAACGCGCAGGCGACGAGGCTCAGCGCGCCGATCAGGTACACGGGCTTGCGGCCGATCCGGTCGGACAGCCGGCCCCACGCGAGCATCGCGCCCATCTCGACGATCATCGCGATCATCACGCCGGTCAGCATCACGCCGTTCGGGATGCCGACGTACTTGCCGTAGACGAGCGAGAACGCGAGGAAGATGTACGCGCCGCCGTTCTCGGCCACGCGCAGCCCCATCGCGAGCAGGATTTCCTTCGGGTGGCGGCGCAGGCATTCGACGATCGGCAGATGCGTGTGCGCGCCGCGCTTGCCGGCCTGCTCGAAGTCGCGGCTTTCCGGCAGATGGCGGCGGATATAGATGCCGATCGCGAAGATGGCGATGCTCGCGAGGAACGGCAGCCGCCAGCCCCACGCGCGGAACGCGTCGTCCGGCAGCGCCTGCGCGGCGAGAAACGCGGCCGACGACAGCACGAAGCCGCCGCCCACGCCGAGCTGGCTCCATGCCGCGTAATAACCGCGCTGCTCGGGCGGTGCGTTCTCGCTGATCATCAGCACGCCGCCGCCCCATTCGCCGCCGGACGCGATGCCCTGCAGCAGGCGCAGCGCGACGAGCGCCGCGGGCGCCCACAGGCCGACCTGCGCGTAGGTCGGCAGCAGGCCGATCGCGAAGGTCGATGCGCCCATGATCAGCAGCGTCCACACGAGCGACGCCTTGCGCCCGTAACGATCGCCGACGTGGCCGAACACGATCCCGCCGAGCGGCCGCGCGACGAAGCCAAGCGCGAACGCCGCGAACGCGGCGAGGCTGCCTGCGAGCGGCGACGCGCCGGGCGGAAAGAACACGTGGCCGAACACGAGCGCCGCGGCCGTGCCGTACACGAAAAAGTCGTACCACTCCATCGCGTTTCCGGCGACGGAGGCGATGACGATCCGGCGCAGTTGCCGGTCGGCGAGCGGCCGGGCGGCGCTCGGGGATTGCACGGTGTCGGTCGGGTACATGGCGGACTCTGAAGGGGGAGGCGGGCGCGCGCCGTCTGTGCGGCACTGCGGGCTAGTGTTGTCGGCACCGCCTTCCCGGTCAAATCCGCAGAAAAAGGGGAGTGTCATCACTCCCGCAAATGATGGTCGCGGCGGGGGCGCGCGGCTATTTCACGCGCGCCTGCAGCAGCGCGACGATGCGCTGCACCAGCGGCGGCAGGTACGCGCCCGCCCGATGCATCGCGGCGATGCGCCGTCCGAGGTCGAGTTCGCCGGGCAGCAGGTCGAGCGCGCGCAGCCCGTTGAGCTGATCGAGCGCCTCGGTTCCGCCGACGCAGAGCAGCGGCGTGCCGCGCAGCAGGTGCAGCAGCGACGTGCTGCCGAAATCCGTTTCGACACGCAGGCGCGGGCCGGCCAGGCCGCGCGCGCGGAACGCGTCGTCGATCTGGCGCCGCACGGGCAGCGTCGTCTCGGGCAGCAGCCATTCCTGGTCGACGAGATCGGCGAGCGTGAGGCCGCGCTTGCGCTGCAGCGGATGCGCTTCGTCGGCGAGCACCGACAGGCGGTCGCTGAACAGTTCGACGCGCGCGAGCGTCGGGTCCGGCTGCGTCGGCGCGGGCGCCACGACGAGATCGAGCTCGCCGGCCGCGAGCAGGTCGAGCAGCTCGCGCGCGAGCCGGCAGCGCAGCCGCAGCTTCGCGGCCGGCCGTTCGCCGATCAGTTGCCGGCACGCGCCGAGCACCAGCGCGGTCGGCACGGTCGGCGAGTAGCCGATCCGCACGACACCCTGCTCGCCGCCGCGGATCGCGCGCATCTCCTGCATCGCATCGTCGAATTCGAGCGCGATCCGCTGCGCGCGCGCGACGAACCGCGCACCGGCCGGCGTCGGCGTCATGCCGCTCGCGGTTCGCTCGAACAGCGTCACGCCGACCTGCGTCTCCAGCCGCTGCATGGCCTTGGTCAGCGCCGGCTGCGACAGGCCCAACGCGTCGGCGGCCTTGCCGATGCTGCCGTGCCGTTCGACGGCCAGCAGGTATTCCAGATCGCGCGTATCCATCAGGGGATTCCCACGGGTTATGACTTTATAGCCAGTGATGCATTGTGGTGATGCCCGTGCATCTTACAGACTGGCGGCATCGTTCGACCAGGAGAATTCGCTTGAGCTTCGCCTACTTCCTGCGGCGCGCGGCCCGTTACTGGGGCGACCAGCCCGCCGTGCTGCATCGCGACCGCGCCGTCACCTACCGCCAGCTCGACGAGCGTTCGACGCGCCTCGCGAACGCGCTGCGCGGGCTGGGCTTCGCGCCCGGCGCGCGGATCGCCGTGCAGGCCCGCAACGCCATCGAGCTCGTCGAGATCGAGTGCGCGCTGTACAAGGCCGGCCTCGTGAAGGCCGCGCTGAATCCGCGCTTCACCGCGGCCGAGGCGGCCGATGTCGTCGGCAACTGCACGCCCGTCGCGTTCATCGGCGGCCGCGGCTATACGCATTACACGCCGGACTCGCCGGGCTTCGCGTCGGTGGAGCGGTTCGTATCGATCGACGGCGCGACCGACGGTTACCTCGATTACGAAATGCTGCTCGCGCAGGGCAGCAGCGCGACGCCCGACTACGCGCCGGCCATCGACGATCTCGCGGTGCTGCATTTCTCGTCCGGCTCGACGGGGCGCATCAAGGCCGCGATGCAGAGCTACGGCAACCGGCTCGCATCGCTGCGCAAGATCGTGCTGGGCATGGACCGTCCCGCGCAGCCCGGCGACCGGCTCGCGCTGATCGGGCCGATCACGCACGCATCGGGCATGCTGATGCAGCCGTACCTGTTCTGCGGCGCGACGCTCGTGTTGTTCGATGCGTTCGAGCCCGCGCGCTTCCTCGCCGACGTGGCGCGGTTGCGCATCACGCACGCGTTCATGGTGCCGGCGATGATCAACATGGTGCTGAACGAGCCGGACCTCGTGCACGCCGACCTGCGCAGCCTGAAGGTGCTGGGTTACGGCGCGGCGCCGATGGCGCCGGCGCGCATCGAGGAGGCGTGGTCGCGCATCGGCCCGGTGCTGTCGCAGGGTTACGGCGCCAGCGAGTCGACATCGGGCGTCACGCGTCTCGGCATCGCCGATCACGCCTACGCGCTGCTGTCCGATCATGCGCGGCTCGCGTCGTGCGGCCGGCCGCTCGGCGAGACGGAGGTGCGCGTCGTCGACGCGAACGGACGCGAAGTCGAAGGCGACGCGATCGGCGAGATCGTGATTCGCGGCGCGGACGTGTTCCAGGGGTACTGGAACGCGCCGGAGCTGACGCGTGAGGTGCTGGTCGACGGCTGGCTGCATACGGGCGACCTCGCGCGCACCGACGACGAAGGCTTCATCTACCTCGTCGACCGCAAGAACGACATGATCATTTCGGGCGGCTTCAACGTGTACCCGACGGAAGTCGAGGCAACGCTGTACCGGCACGCGGACGTGCTCGAAGCGTGCGTAGTCGGCGTGCCCGACGAAAAGTGGGGCGAGGCCGTGAAGGCCGTCGTCGTGCTGAAGCCCGGCCGCGATGCGCAGGCCGCCGATCTTGTCGCGCATTGCCGCGCGCTGCTCGCCGACTACAAGCTGCCGCGTGCCGTCGATTTCGTCGCGGAGCTGCCGAAGAACGCCAGCGGCAAGATCGCCCGCAAGCTCGTACGCGAGCAGTACTGGCACGGCGTCGCGCGCCGCGTCAACTGAAGGAGACATCACCATGTTCGATCATCTGGACCGCCCCGAATTCGTCGCGCTGCGCGCGGCCGTATTGCGCTTCGTCGACGACGAATTGCGCCCGATCGAGCGCGAGCTGCGGCTCGACTCCGAAGCCGTGTGGCCGCGCGACGTGCTGCGCCGCGTGTGGCGGCGTTCGTCCGAACTCGGCTTCTACACCGCGAGCCTGCCCGTCGCGCTCGGCGGCAAGGGCCTGTCGATCGTCGAGACCTGTGCGCTGAAGGCCGACCTCGCCGCATCGGGCGCGGCGCTTGCGCCGCACGTGCTCGGCGAACTGGGCGGGCCGCCGCGCGTCGGCAACATGCTGAAGTACGCGACGCCCGCGCAGCTCGAACGCTATTTCAAGCCGGTGATGCGCGGCGAGAAATCGACCTGCTTCGCGCTGACCGAACCGCATTCGGGCTCGGACGCGATGAGCATCAGCACGAGCGCGACCGAGGACGGCGACTCGCTCGTGATCAACGGCGCGAAGCACTACATCAGCGGCGCGCCGTTCGCCGATTTCGCGATCGTGATGTGCGTGACCGACGCGGCCGCGACGCCGCCGCAGATCACGGCGGTGCTCGTCGATCTCGACCTGCCGGGCGTCACCGTCGAGCACGAGTACGTGCCGATGTCGGGCCAGCACATCGATGCGGACATCCGCTTCGACAACGTGCGCGTGCCGCGCGAGAACGTGTTCGGCGGCGTCGGCAACGGCTTCAAGCTCGGCATGTCGCGGATCAACGTGAACCGGCTGCTGCATTGCCCGACGATGCTCGGTCTCGCGATGTCGGCCTATCGTGCGTCGCTCGACTACGCGCGCACGCGCCGGCAGTTTGGCGGCCCGATCGCGCGCTTTCAGGCGATCCAGCACATGCTCGCCGACATGGCCGCCGCGCTGTGGGCGTGCGAGAGCATGATCGCGCACACGGCCATGCTCGCCGACGCGGGCGCCGACCTGCGCATGGCGGCGGCCGCGTGCAAGCTGTTCGTGTCGGAGCGCTGCTTCGAGGTCGCGGACAAGGCCGTGCAGATTCACGGCAACGTCGGCGTGACGCGCGGCCATCCGGTCGAGCAGACCTTCCGCAAGCTGCGGATGTTCCGGATCCTGACCGGCACGAGCGAGATCCAGCGCAACACGATCGCGAAGGCGATTCTCGAACCGGCCGGCGCGGGAGCGTGAGCGATGACGATCGATGCCCCGCGCGATGACGCTCCGGCGCAGCCGCACGCGAAACCCGCGTGGTCGTGCCTGAACGACGTGACGATCCTGGACCTGAGCCAGTTGCTGCCGGGCCCGCATGCGTGCGCGCTGCTTCGGCAGCTCGGTGCCGACGTCGTCAAGATCGAGCCGCCGCTCACCGGTGACGCGTCGCGCCTGCTCGGCGATGCCGTGTTCGCGCAGTTCAACCGCGGCAAGCGCTCGGTCGCGCTCGACCTGAAGGCGCCGGCGGATCGCGATCGCTTTCTCGATCTCGTGCGCGGAGCCGACGCCGTCGTCGAAGGCTTCCGGCCCGGCGTGATGGCGCGTCTCGGGATCGGTTACGACACGCTCGCGCGCATCAACCCTCGCATCGTGATGTGCTCGATTTCGGGCTACGGGCAGGATGGCCCGAATGCGGCACGCCCCGGCCACGACCTGAATTTCCTCGCGGAAGCCGGTTACTGGGCGATCCCGGCGCAGGTCGACGACGTGGTCGGGCGGCCGCGTGTGCGGCTCGCGGACTACGCGGCCGCGATGCATGCGGCGCTGGCGCTGTCGGTGGCCGTGACGAGCGCACGTGCGAACGGGCACGGGCAGCACCTCGATGTATCGATCCACGACGCGACGCTCGCGTGGACGGCGCCAGCCGCATGGGCGTCGCGCGCGCATCGCGCAGCATCGTCCGACGCGCCGTGGGTGATGCCCGACAACGACCTGTTCGAGACGGCAGACGGCCGCCATCTCGCGCTCGGCATCCTCGAGGACAAGTTTTGGATGACGCTGGGCGATGCGCTCGGCGACGCGTTTCCTGCACTGCGCGATCTGCGTTTTGCACGCCGCGCCGGCCGGCAACGGCACAAGTCAGAGGTCAGCGAACTGTTGAAGTCGGTATTCGCGAGCCGCACGCTGGACGACTGGATGCGCGCGCTGCGCGGGTTCGACCTGCCTGTGTCGCCGCTCCTGGACCCGGACGAACTGTTCGCCGATCCGCACGTGCGTGCGCGCGGCGTCGCCCGCGAGATCGACGGGGCGCTCGCCGTGCGCTTTCCGGTGAAGTTCTCGCTGGGGCTGCCGGACGGCGACGACCACGTGCCGGGCTTGGGCGAGCACGACGCGTAGCGGCCGCGCACGACGGCCCTGACAGAAAACACGGAGACACGGATGACGACAGGCGACACGCAATACCGCCCGGCACGGGCATGGTCGATCGCGATCATGCTCGCGCTGATGATGCTGGTGAATTTTCTCGACAAGGTGGCGCTCGGGCTCGTGTCGGTGCCGATGATGCGCGAGCTGCATCTGAGCCCGACCCAGTTCGGCCTGATCGGTGGCAGCCTCAACTGGCTGTTCGCGGTCGCGGCCGTCGCGGGCGGCATCGCCGCGAACCGCTGGCCGGCGAAGTGGCTGCTGTTCGGGATGGCGGCCGCGTGGTCGGTGCTGCAGTTGCCGATGCTGGTTGCGGGTTCGATCTGGGTCGTGATCGCGTGCCGCGTGCTGCTCGGCGCGGGCGAAGGGCCCGCGTCGCCGGTTGCCGTGCATGCGCTCTACAAGTGGTTTCCGGATGCGCGGCGCAACCTGCCGGTCGCGCTGCTGCATCAGGGCAGCGCGCTCGGGATGCTGATCGCCGGCCTGTCGATTCCGGTCGTGACGACGCACTGGGGCTGGCGCGCGAACTTCGCGGTGCTCGCGGCGCTCGGCGCGCTGTGGTGCGTCGCATGGGCCGTGTGCGGCGAGGAGGGCACGCTGGTGCGCGGCGGCCGCGTGGTGGGCACGGCCGGCATCGCGCGCGACGAACGTGTGCCGTACGGGCTGCTGCTGACCGATCGCACGGTGATCGGCAATTTCCTCGGGCATTTCGCGGCGAACTGGATCCTGGCGATGAGCCTGACGTGGATGCCGGCCTATCTGCAGCTCGGGCTCGGTTTCGAGCCGCATGCGGCGGGCCGGATGTTCGCGCTGTTCGTCGCGACGACCTCGCCGCTCAGCCTCGCGCTGGCGTGGCTGTCGCAGGTGCTGCTCGCGCGCGGTGTGCCATCGCGCTACGGGCGCGGCGTGTTCGTCGCGACGACGCTGGCGATCGCGGGGCTGCTGCTGGCGGCGCTCGCGCTGCCGGACCTGCCGCGCGCGGCGAAGCTCGCGGCGCTGACGCTCGGCAGCGGGATGACGCTGACGATGTATTCGATCGGCCCGGCGATGCTGGCCGAAGTCACGCCCGATGCGCAGCGCGGCGGCGTGCTCGCGCTCAGCAACGGCTTCGCGTCGCTCGCGGGCCTCGGCGCGCCGATCGTGACGGGCATGCTGATCGAGGCGGCCGGCGCGTCGACTGCGCGCGGTTTCGAGCAGGCGAGCCTCGTATGCGGCGTGGTGCTCGTGCTGTGCGGCGCGCTCGGCGTGCTGTGCCTCGATCCGCAACGTTCGCTGCGCCGCCTCGCGCAACGGCCGCACGACACGCCGGGCGCGATGCGCGAGTCGCGCGGCTGACGCCGCAGCATCGGCCGTACCGGAATAAAGAGTGTTCCTGAAAGGCAGTAATCCTTATCGATTGGCAGGGAAGCAAGAAAGCAAGAAAAGCGACGATTCGACAACAAGGAGGAGACGCATGAGAAAGGTGATGGTAGCGGCGCTGATCGGCGCGCTTTCGGGGGCCGCGCACGCGCAGTCCAGCGTGACGCTGTTCGGCCGGATCGGCGGCGGCGTGCGCTGGGTCAACGGCTTGCCGGGCGGCAGTCAGGTCGGCTTCAACAACAACATCATCGCGGGCAACGAGTTCGGGCTGCGCGGCAAGGAGGATCTCGGCGGCGGGCTGAAGGCGCTGTTCGTGCTCGATGGCGCGTTCAACAGCGGCACCGGCGCGGTGAAGACGGCCGGCACGCTGTTTTCGCAGGCCGCGTATGTCGGCCTGTCGGGCGATTTCGGCCGCGTGACGCTCGGCCGCCAGTTCAACGCGGCCGAGGATCTCGGCATCGCGCTCGATCCGCTCGGCGGGCGCGGGCAGTCGCTTTCGGTCGAGCCGGGCGTGCTGTTCGACGGCAACTTCTTCACGCTCGATTCGCGCTTCAACAACACGATCAAGTATCTCGGGCAGGCGGGCGGGTTGCGGGTCGGCGCGAGCTATTCGCCGGGCGGCGTCGCGGGCGCGTCGCGCGCGGGCACCAACTATTCGGCGGCCGCGATGTATACGCTGGCCGACCTGATGGGCGGCGCGTCGTACGCGAAGACGTACAGCCCCGACGGCTCGCAATCGGCGCAGACGATCCAGGCGGGCGGCACGCTGCAGCTCGGCCGCGCCCGCTTCTACCTGAGCTATGCATCGCTGAACGTCACCGCGATCAAGGCCGGCGCGCCGTCGCGGCGCGACGACATCCCGTCGTTCGGCGTCGTCGTGCAGCCGCTGCCGGCGGTGCAGTTGAGCGCGGCCGCGTTCTACGACCGCGCACGCAATCTCGGCAACGCGTCGGGCGCGGACGGCCACAAGCTGACGACTTATGCGATCGCCGAGTACTTCCTGTCGAAGCGCACCGAGCTGTATGTCGAAGTCGACCGCAACGGGATGACCGGCGCATACATGCGCGACCCCGCGACGATCGCGGCGCTGAACCTGCGGCGCGGCGCGAGCGCGACGACCGGCGTGTCGATCGGCCTGATGACGCAGTTCTGAGGTTTCCTTCAACCGCTTTTCCGGAGTGTGATTCGATCATGCGTACTTCATCCCGACTTGCCGCGGGGCTGCTGATGGCTGCATGCTGCACCGTCGCCGCCCATGCGCAATCCGATGCCGCGAGCGCGGCGGCCCCGTCATCGGCGCCGGTGCAGGAAGCCGCGCAGGCGCCTACGCCGGCCAGCCTGTCGCCGGCGCAACGCAAGGCAGCCGACCGCAAGCTGCAACGCCGCGTCGGCACGGCGCTCGCACGCACCAAAAACCTGAACGCGACGCGCATCCTCGTGCGGGTGCGCGACGGCAACGTGACGCTGGCCGGTTCGGTCACGGATACGAATCAGGTGAATCTCGCGGCGGCGGCCGCGCGGCGCGTCGACGGTGTCGCATCGGTGTCGAACCTGTTGCGAATCGACGGCCAGCAACCCTGATGGCCGGGCACGTCGCCCGTTCACTTTCCACTACGAGGCATGACTCGATGCGAATTCATCGACGCTTTACAGCTAGCCGGCGCACCCGCCGGCTGGCCGGCACCTTCGTGCTCGCCGGCGGGCTCACGCTCGCCGCGACCGCGCCCGCCGCGACCGACGTCGCCGCGCCGGGCGTGATGCAGGGCTTTCCGCCACCGGCCGACCAGGCCGTCAACAAGGCGAACGCGTTCACGCCGGCGCGACTGCGCTGGGCGTTGAGCAACACGCGGCTGCTCGCGCCGACGGCCGGCATCCGGCATGCGGCCGCGCCGATGCCGCTCCCCGCGCAACCGGCGCCCGGTCTCGACGCGCTGCCCGTCACGATCGGCGGCGAGACGCTGACGCTCGATGCATACCTGCGCGCGACCCATACCGACGGCTTCATCGTCGTGCAGCGCGGCCGGGTCATCTACGAGCGGTATTTCGACGGCTTCCGGCCCGATCAGCCGCACGCATGGGCGTCGATGACGAAATCGGTGACGGGCCTGCTGGCCGCACAGATGATCGAATCCGGTGTGCTCGACGCGGGCGCGCCGCTGTCGCGCGCGGTGCCGGAACTGGCCGACACGCCGTTCGGCAGCGCGACGCTGCAGCAGAACCTGGACATGGAAGTGCCCACCGCCTATACGCCGGGCGTGCCGCCCGATCTCGGCCTGTTCGGCGCCGTCGGGCTGGTGCCGCACCGCGAAGGCGCGCCGGCCAGCATCGTCGAGTTCCTGCAGACCGTGCGGCGCGTGCCGGACGTGGCGCCGGGCAGCCTGTGGTTCTACCAGAACGGCTCGCCGGAAGCCGTCGCGTGGGCGATGCAGCGCGCGACGGGGCAGTCGTGGAGCACGCTGGTCGAGCGGTGGCTGTGGCGCGATTTCGCGGAAGACGATGCCTACGTCGCCGTGGACCGCAACGCGATGGCGATGGCGAGCGGCGGGCTGTATACGACGCTGCGCGATGCCGCGCGCTTCGCGGAACGCGTGCGCACCGGGCTCGGCGGCGCGCCGGGCACGCTGCCCGCCGCGACGATTCGCGCGGCGCTGCAGCCCGCGCACAACGCGGCGCTGTTCGCGAAGGGCAACGTCGTGCCCGGCAAGGACGGTGATGCGTATCGCGACTACTGGTATCAGGTGAACGACGGCGATGGCTCGTTCGCGGCGGCGGGGCGCTTCGGCCAGTCGATCCTCGTCGATCCGAAGACCGCGCTGACGATCGTCAAGTTCTCGTCGTCGCCGGACTTCGCGCCGCGTGCGCTCGATGCGCACGGCGACGCCGTTCGGCCGCGCGCCGCGCTCGATGCGCACGGCGACGCCGTTCGGCCGCGCGCCGCGCTCGAACGCGGCGACGCGCTGAGCATGGTCGCGCGCGCGCTCGCCGAGCGGCTGCGGTAACGCACTCGCGCCAGTACGGGATCAGCGCTCGATCTGCCGGTTCCAGCGCGTATCCCACTGCGCGCGGCGTGCGTTGATCGCGGTCCAGTCGACCACCGTCACCTTGCGCACGAGATCGTCGACATTGCCGAGGCTCTGCTGCATCGCCGCGGGCATCTTCGCGAGCCGGTTGGTCGGGATCTGCTTGCCGGCCTCGGCGGCCTTCGTCTGCGCGGGCGCGGACAGCAGGAACTGCGCGAGCTTTTGCGCGAGCTGCGGATCGGGATTGTTCGCCACCACGCACAGGTCGACGAGCAGCAGCACGGGGCCTTCCTTCGGGTTCGCATACGCGACCGGAATGCCCTTGTCCTGCAGGTCGCCGACACCGGTCGGCGTGAGCGGGAACAGGCCGGCTTCGCCGGTCTGCACCATCTCGGAGATCTTCGCCGAGTTCGGGATGTACTCGACGACGTTCGGCCCGACCGTGCTTGCCCACTTGCTGAAGCCGGGCTCGACGTTCTGCTCGTTGCCGCCGAGCAGCCGGTTGATCGCGAGGAAGCCGTGCAGCCCGAACGTGCTGCTCGACGCCGACTGGAACACGACCTTGCCCTTGTATTTCGGATCGGCGAAATCCATCCACGACGTCGGCGGCGTCCAGCCTTTTTCCGCGAACAGCTTCTTGTTGTACGCGATGCCGGTCATCCCGAGCTGCACGCCCGCGCCGACGTCGTCCTTCATCCGTGCGAACGGATACAGCTCCTTCAGCACCGGCGAATCGTCGAGCTTCTGGCACACGCCGAGGCTGACCGCGCGCGCCATCACGCCGTCGTCGAGGAACGCAACGTGAATCTGCGGCTTGTTGCGGTTCGCGAGCAGCTTCGCGAGCACGTCCGACGACGTGCCGGGCACGACGACGACCTTCACGTTGTTCGCCTTCTCGAAGTCGGGCAGCACCTGGCTCGTATAGGCCTTTTCCATCGGGCCGCCGTTCATGCCGACGTAGATCGTCTTCGTTTGCGCGCACGCGGGCGCGCTGACGCCGGCCATGCAGAGTGCGGCTGCGGCCGCGATCGTTCCGAGCAGTTTCATCGAGAGGTCTCCTCTTGGGGGAAGGGGGCGGCCGGCGCGGCTTGCGGTGCAAAGCGGCCGATCGAGAAGGCAGTCAGGGGCGTGGCGGTTTCGCCGGTCGTGACGAGGTCGGCGAGTACGTCGCCGACGCCCGGCGCGAGCAGGAAGCCGCCGCCGGAAAAACCGAACGCATGCAGCAGGCGCGGCGTCGTGCCGCTCGCGCCGATGATCGGGTTGTGGTCGGGCGTGCAGCCTTCGACGCCGCTCCATGTGCGGATCAGCAGTGCGTCGCGCAACGCGGGCAGCAGTGCGCACGCATCGCGCATCACCGCGCGCGTCGTATCGACCGACGGCTGGCCGAATTCGCCGTCGCCACGGCCGCGCCCGCCGCCGATCACGCAGTTGCCGCGCGCTACCTGCCGCGCGTACACGCCGCCGCCGTACACGCCGAGGTTGTGTGTGATGAACGGCGGCAGCGGTTCGGTGACCCACATGTTCGGGTAGATCGGCTCCATCGGCACGGCTTCGCCGAACCGCTCGGCGATCGTGTTGGCCCAGGCGCCGGCCGAGTTGATCAGCCACGTCGCGGTGCATGCGCGGCCGCCCGCGAGAATGTGGAAGCGCGCGCCGTCGTGGCGAACGTCGTCGACGCTGGTGTGCTCGAACACGTCCGCACCGGCCGCGCGGGCCGCGCGCGCGAACGCGGGCGATACGAGGCGTGGGTTCGCATGGCCGTCGGTTTCACACAGCGAGCCGCCGAGCGCCGCGCGGCCGAGCCACGGATAACGACGGCGGAACGCGTCGCCGCGCATCACCTGCAGCGGCAAGCCGTGCTCGCCGGCGAGCGTCGCGTAGGCGTCGAGCGCGTCGAGATCGGCGTCGCTGCGCGCGAGCCGCAAGTGGCCCGACACGACGAATTCGCCGTCGATGCCGATCAGCTCGGGCAGGCGATCCCAGATGCGCCGTGCGCGCAACGCGAGCGGCAACTGCTCGGCCGGGCGGCCCTGGCAGCGCACGCCGCCGTAGTTCACGCCGCTCGCCTGCGCGCCGCAGTCGCGCCGCTCGAACAGCCCGACGCGCAGGCCGCGACGTGCCAGCGCGAGCGCGGCCGACGCGCCGACGAGGCCGCCGCCGACGATCGCGACGTCGTAATGGCGGGCATCACTCATCGCGTGCCTCGTCGGGAATCGCCGCGACGTCGTCGCCTGCGAGCGCGGCCGAGATCGGGAACGGCTTCACCGGCGGTTGCGCGCGCAACCGGCCGACATCGGCGAGCGGGCGGCCGGTTTCGGCGGCCAGTACGAGCGCGGCCGCGTCGCCGCACATGCGGCCCTGGCAGCGGCCCATCCCGACGCGTGTCAACGCCTTCAACCGATTGAGTTCGGTTGCCGCGCCGGCACGGATGCAGCGCCGCAGCGTGCCCGCGTCGATCTCCTCGCAGCGGCACACGATCGTGTCGTCGGGGCAGCGCGCGGCCAGCCCGTCGGGCGGCGCGAACGCCGCTTCGAGGCCTGCGCGGAATGCGCCGACACGCGCGAGCGTGCGTTCCAGCGTCGCCGCATCGGGTTTGCCGGACGGCGATGGCGAAGGCGATGCGATGCCGGCGTCGTCGAGCAGCGCGAGCGCCGCGCTGCGGCCCGACGCTTCGGCCGCGTCGGCGCCCGCGATGCCCGCACCGTCGCCCGCGACGTAGAGGCCGCGCACTGACGTGCGGCCGGCCGCGTCGCGTTCGGGCAGCCACGCGCGATTGACCGGATCGAAACCGAACCGGCAGCCGGCGAGATCGGCGAGCTGCGTTTCCGAACGCAGGCCGAAGCCGAGGCCGAGCGCATCGCAATCGAGCACATGCAACTGCGCATCGTCACCGGCCGCGCGCCATGCGAGCCCCGTCACATGCTGTTCGCCGAGCACGCGTTCGAGCGTGACGCCCGTTTCGATCGCCACGCCATGCGCGCGCAGCCAGCCGATGTAATAGAGCCCCTTCGCGAAAGTCGACGGCATGCGCAGCAGCGCAGGCGCGGCGGCGGCCTGGCGGCGCAGCGGGCTCGTGTCGAGCACGGCGGCGACCTGCGCGCCGGCCTTCGCATACTGGTACGCGACGAGGTAAAGCAGCGGCCCCGTGCCGGCGAACACGATGCGCCGGCCGATCGCGCAGCCTTGCGCCTTCAATGCGACCTGCGCGCCGCCGAGCGTATAGACGCCCGCGAGCGTCCAGCCGGGCACGGGCAGCATGCGGTCGGTCGCGCCGCTCGCGACGATCAGGTGCGAGTAAGGCACGGTCACTTCGTGGCCGTCCTGCAGCGTATCGACGCGCCCCGCGCCGCACGCCCACGCAAGCGTGTCCGGCCGGTAGTCGACATGTGGCAGCAGCGCGGCCATCGTCCGGTGCACGGCGTCGGCTTTCGCGGCCTCGAAACCGTACAGCGTGCGTTTGCCGCGTGCGAAGCCGCCGTCGGCCGGCGGTTGCCGGTAGATCTGCCCGCCCCAGCGCGCGTTTTCGTCGATCACGACCGGGCGTAGCCCGGCGTCGACCAGCGCTTCTGCAGCGCGCACGCCGGCCGGGCCCGCGCCGACGATCACCGGTTGCAGTGCGTGGTTCATTGCGCGCCTCCGTCCGGTGCGGGCGGCGTGCCGGTCACGATCCGCATGCCTTCGACGATTGGCGTCGAGCATGCGCGCACACGCGCGCCGGCCTCGGTACGCACCCAGCAGTCCTGGCATGCGCCGATCAGGCAGAAGCCCGCGCGCGGCAGGCCGCTGAATTCGCTGACGCGCACGCGGCGCTGCGCGACGAGGATCGCGGTGAGCACGGTGTCGCCGGCGAGCGCGTGCGCGGGGCGGCCGTCGAGCGTGAACGCAACGGCGGCGCGCTCGCGCTCGGCGACGCGCACGAACTGCGCGCCGTCGGCCGGGTCGTTGGTGGAACGGGAAACGGGAGTCGACATCAGTGTTGGCCGATCAGGATGCGGTTCAGGCCGTACACGCGATCGAGCAGCAGCATCGCGCCGGCGGTGATGAAGATGACGAGCGCCGACACCGACGCCATCATCGGGTCGATCGACTCGGTCGCGTACATGTACATGCGCACCGGCAGCGTGACCGTCTGCGGCGACGTGACGAAGATCGACATCGTCAGCTCGTCGAAGCTGTTGATGAACGCGAGCAGCCAGCCGCCCGTGATGCCGGGCACGATCATCGGCAGCGTGATGCGGCGGAACGTCGTCCACGGGTCCGCGCCGAGCGAGCACGCGGCCTGCTCGATGCTGCGGTCGAGGCCCGCGACGGATGCGAGCACGAGCCGCATCACGAACGGCGTGATGACGATCATGTGCGCGAGCACGAGCCACGCGAACGAGCCGGTCGCGCCGATCAGCGCGAAGAAGCGCAGCAGTGCGATGCCGAGCACGAGGCCGGGGATCACGAGCGGCGACAGCAGCAGGCCGTTCAGGAACGCGCGGCCGGGAAACGCCGCGCGGCCGATGGCGAGGCCCGCCGGCAACGCGATCGCGAGCGACAGCGTCGCCGATGCGAACGCGAGCTTCACGCTGTTGAAGAACGCGGTGACGAAGTCGGGATAGTCGAGGATCGCGCGGAACCAGCGCAGCGACAGCCCGTGGGTCGGCAGCGTCAGCGTTTCGTCGGGGGTGAACGCAACCAGCACGACGATCACGAGCGGCGCGAGCACGAACAGGATCACGAGCGTGTGGAACGCAAGGGCGAAGGGGCCATTCTTTCTCATCGCGATGCGCCTCCGAGGCTGCGCGCGTAGCGGCGTTCGAGCACGCGGTAGTAAGTGAGCATCACGACGAGGTTCGCGACCAGCAGCAGCACCGCGATCGTCGCGCCGAGCGGCCAGTTCAGCGAGCCGAGGAATTCGTCGTAGACGGCCGTGGCCGCGACCTTCAGCCGGCGTCCGCCGAGCAGGCCGGGAATCGCGAACGCGCTCGCCGACAGCCCGAACACCATCAGGCTGCCCGACAGCACGCCGGGCATCAGCTGCGGCAGCACGATGCGGCGCAGCGTCGTGAACGGCGACGCGCCGAGCGACAGCGCCGCGTGCTCGGTCTGCGGATCCAGCCGCTGCAGCGCGGTCCACACCGGAATCACCATGAACGGCAGCATCACGTGCACCAGCGCGATCACGATCGCGAAGGTCGTGTATTCGAGCTTGTAGGGCCCGAGGCCGACGAGCCCGAACGCCTGGTTCACGAGCCCGCTCGTGTTCAGCAGCATGCTCCAGCCGAACGCGCGCACGACGACCGACACGAGCAGCGGCGCGAGGATCGCGAGCAGGAACAGCGAGCGCCACGGGTCGCGCATCTTCGACAGCACGTACGCTTCCGGCGTGCCGATCGCGACGCAGATCGCCGTCGTCAGCGCGGCGATCCCGAACGTGCGCGCGAAGATCGTGTGGAAGTACGACGAACCGAGCACTTCCGCGTAATTGCCGAACTGGAACGCGGCGATCGGGCCGGTGGCCGGGTCGTAGCGGTAGACCGTCAGCATGAGCGTCATCGCGAGCGGCACGAGCACGAGCGCGGCGAACAGCGCGAACGCGGGCGCGCACATCAGCCACAGCGGCGCATGCGCGCGCCATGTCGCGCGTTTCGTGCGCCCGGAGGCGGCGCGGGCCGGCACGGCGTCGGGCGCGGCCGGCCGCGCGAGGCCGGCCGTCGCGCCGTCGGTGGGCAGCGGGCGGGAAGGCTGTCGCATTCAGGCCTCCCGGCGCATCACGCGCACCGCATCGCTGTGCCAGTCGATGCCGACCGGCGCGCCTTCCGCGAGCGGCTCCGCACCTTTGTTCTGGCAGCACACGAGCACTTCGCCGAGTGCGCTGTCGACGCGGTACAGCCATTGGCTGCCAAGGAAGAAGCGGCTTGTCACCGTCGCGGCGAAGCGGCCCGCATCGGGCGCGCACAACCGCAGCTTCTCGGGCCGGATGCAGACCGACACGGCATCGCCGACGCGCATGTCGCGTTCGCGCGGCGGCAGGTGCGCGGTGCGGCCCGTCTCGGCGAGATCGTGCCCGAGGTCGATGCGGATCGCGTCGCCGTCGTGCGCGACGATCGTGCCGGGCAGCAGGTTCGCCTTGCCGATGAACTGCGACACGAAGCGGTTTTCCGGGCGCTCGTACGCGCGGTACGGCGTGTCGGTCTGCGTGATGCGGCCGGCTTCCATCACGACCACGCGATCGCTGATCGACAGCGCTTCCGATTGATCGTGCGTGACCATGATCGTCGTCGTGCCGATCTTGCGCTGGATCGCGCGCAGCTCGAACTGCATGTCCTCGCGCAGCTTCGCGTCGAGGTTCGACATCGGTTCGTCGAGCAGCAGCACCGGCGGCTCGATCACGACCGCACGCGCGATCGCGACGCGCTGCCGCTGGCCGCCCGACAGCTCGCGCGGAAAGCGGTGCGCGAGCGCATCGAGGCGCACGAGCGCGAGCGCCGCGCGGATCCGCTCGGCGCGCTCGGCCTTGTCGACGCCGCGCATGTCGAGGCCGAAGCCGACGTTCTCCGCGACGCTCATGTGCGGAAACAGCGCATAACTCTGGAACACGATGCCGAGCCCGCGGCGGTTCGGCTTCAGGTGCGTGATGTCCTGCCCGTCGAGCGCGATGCGGCCGCGCGTGACGTCGACGAAGCCGGCGATCATCTGCAGCGTCGTGGTCTTGCCGCAGCCCGACGGCCCGAGCAGCGACACGAATTCGCCTTGTTCGACCGACAGGTTGACGTCGGCGACGGCGGTGAGGTCGCCGAAGGTTTTCGTCAGATCCGTAAGCGTGAGAAACGACATGGGGAGCTCCGGGTTCGCACACCGAGTGGCCGGTGCACCAATGACGCGGACTCTAGCCAGCCATATTTCGGAGCGTCAATTTCGAATTCTGCTCAACGGGATGAATTTCTGAAAAATTCCGATGACCGGAATGGATCGGCGAATCGCGTGCGAATCGTTCCGTTGAATGAAGGGCGACCGGACCGTGAAATGCACGCGTCAATCCCGTGCACACCCGGATGCCCGGCGAATTTCGGCCGGACGACAATGGCGGCTGACGTATTCCGTTCAATGAAATTGTCGAGGAGAGCCGGCATGCAGGAACCCCTTTCGTCCGGAATGCGCGGCACGCCCGCCGCGCACGCATCCGGCGCCGACGAGGACGCCGATCCGGCCGGCGCGCCGGGCACCGGCATGCTGCAGCGCGCGTTCGCGATCCTGCGCGCGCTGGCCGGCATGCAGCAGGACGGCGTGCGCGTCACGCACCTCGCGAAGGCCGTCGGCCTCACGCAGGGCACCGCGCACCGGATCCTGCAGTCGCTGATCGCCGAAGGGATGGTCGAGCAGGACGAGCAGTCGAAGCTGTACCGGCTGAGCGTCGATTTCTTCGCGCTCGCCGCGCTGGCCGGCAACCCGAGCAGCATGCGCACGCTGTGCCGCCCCGCGCTGCTGCGACTGTGCGCGAGCCTCGGCGAAACCATCTTCCTGCTCGTGAAGAGCGGCTTCGACGCGGTGTGTCTCGACCTGTGCGAAGGGCCGTTCCCGATCCGCTCGTTTACCGGCGATATCGGCGGGCGCATCGCGCTCGGTGTCGGGCAAGGCAGCCTAGCGATCCTCGCGTTCCTGCCCGAAGCCGAACGCGAGGAAGTGATCCGCTTCAACGTGCCGCGCATTCGCGGCTACGGCGTGCTCGACGAGGTGTACCTGCGCACCGAGATCGAACGCGTGCGGCAGCTCGGTTACGCGGGCCGCAACAGCGGCGTGCTCGACGGCATGGCCGGCGTCGCGGTGCCGATTCTCGATCGCACCGGTTATCCGGTCGGCGCGCTGAGCGTCGGCACGCTCGCGTCGCGCCTCGGCGACGACCGGATGCCGATGGTCGTCGAACTGCTGCGGCGCCAGGCCGACGCGATCGGGCCGCGCACCAACCCGTTCGACGCCGCGCTGCGCCGGCCGATGCACGGGCTCTCGGGGAAAACCGCATAGGCGCGGCGCGCGCGCCGTTCCGTCAGCTTGCTTACGCGAGCCATTCACGTCTGAGCAAATCGGGCCCCGTCCAGCGGGCCTGTTCACTTTCGTTTGTCTTGCGGGGTCGCATAGGCCCCGCGCGTTTCCCCTCCATTCGATTTTCAACTGCCGACCAGTTGAACATTTCATTTCTTGATGTGATTGCGGCTGGATACCATCCAGCGACTGTCTAGACAACTCGATGCAACGCGAGCGGGATGCATGGGCAGGACCAACAAAACACAACACAACATCAATGAGCAGGTTTGGAGCGGAGACGACGGAGATGATGCAAATGAAGGGTGGGAAGACGGGCGCCGCAAGCATGGGCGCCGCGATCGCGATGCTGTTTGCCGGCACCGCGCATGCGCAGTCGACGGTGACGCTGTACGGGATCGTCGACGCGGGCGTGACCTACACGAACAACGCGAAGGGCCATGCGCTGTGGCAGTTCACGGGCGGCAATGAATCGGGCCCGCGCTGGGGCTTGATCGGCTCCGAGGATCTCGGCGGCGGCCTGAAGGCGAACTTCCGGCTCGAGAACGGCTTCAACGTCGCGAACGGCGCGCTCGGGCAGGGCGGCCGGATGTTCGGCCGTTCGGCGTGGGTCGGCCTGAGCGGCGCGAACTGGGGCGCGGTGACGCTCGGCCGCCAGTACAACTCGACGCAGGACATCCTCGGCTCGCTGCAGATGAGCAGCTTCCTCGTGCAGAACTCGACGCACCCGTTCGACAACGACGACATCAACAACACGTTCCGTCTCAACAACGCGGTCAAGTACGTGTCGCCGACGATCGCGGGGCTGCAGGCGAACCTGGTGTACGGCTTCTCGAACTCGACCGGCTTCGCGAACGACAACAGCTGGAGTGCGGGCGTCACGTACGCGAACGGGCCGCTCAATGCGGGCGCCGCGTATGCGCGCGTGAACCATCCGGCGAGCAGCGCCGCGGGCGCCGTCGCCTCCGACAACTATTACCCGTCGTCGGCGTCGGTGTTCGGCGCGAGCCTGTCGAGCGCGGTGCGCCAGCAGATCTGGGGCGCGGGCGGCAGCTACGCGATCGGGCAGGCGACGCTCGGGCTGCTGTACACGGGCTCGAACTTCGGTCAGGTGACGGGCGGCGCGCTGCGCTTCAACAACTACGAAGGCAGCCTGCGCTACATGGTGACGCCCGCGCTGATGGCCGCGGCCGGCTACACCTATACGAAGGTCGCGCGTGGCGGCGACAGCGGCCACTACCAGCAGGTGTCGGCCGGCGTGCAGTACCTGCTGTCCAAGCGCACCGACGTGTACGTGAACGGCTTCTACCAGAAGGCGTCGTCGTCGGTCGGCACGGCGTGGATCGACGGCACCGACAGCCCGTCGTCGACGACGTCGCAAGTGGCGGTGGTGGTCGGCATCCGCCAGAAGTTCTGATGCCCTGATGCGCACGCGCGTCTTCCGGAGGAGGCTCACATGAAATTCAAACTGTTGCTGGCGTCGTTGCCGTTCGTCGGGATGTATTCGGGCGGCTCGATCGCCGAGGTGCGGCCGCTGCTGTTCGGGCTGCCGTTCCTGCTCGTCTGGAACCTGATCTGGATGGCGGCGACCGCCGCGATCCTCGCGATCCTGTTCCATCTCGACGAGCGCGACGCGGCCCGCGACGGCCGCACGGGAGACGCGCAATGAACGCTTCGATCATCATCATCGCGGCGTTCGCCGTGTTCGCGCTCGCGATCGGCGTGATGGCGCGCCGCGGCCGCAAGCTCACGCTCGAGCAGTGGGCGGTCGGTGGGCGCGGCTTCGGTTCGCTGCTCACGTTCCTGCTGATGGCCGGCGAGGCGTTCTCGACGTTCTCGTTCCTCGGCGCGAGCGGCTGGACCTACAGCAAGGGCGTGCCGGCGTTCTACATCCTGTCGTACGGCTGCCTCGCGTTCGTGATCGGCTACTGGATGCTGCCGGCGGTCTGGCGTTACGCGAAGGAGCGCGGGCTCGTATCGTTCGCCGATTATTTCGCGGCGAAGTACGACAGCCGCGCGATCGGCGTGCTGGTGTCGATCGTCGCGGTGTTCGCGATGGTGTCGCTGCTGATGATCCAGTTGCGCGGGCTCGGCGTGATCGTGTCGGAGATGTCGTACGGGCTGATTCCGCAGGCGGCCGCGATCTGGATCGCCGCGACGCTGATGGCCGTCTACATGGTCGTGTCGGGCATTCACGGGTCGGCGAGCATCGCGATCTTCAAGGACGTGCTGATCCTCGCGATCGCGATCTTCCTCGGCCTGTACCTGCCGATGCATTATTACGGCGGCCTCGGCGAGATGTTCGCGAAGATCGACGCCGCGCATCCCGAACTGCTGCGCATGCCCGAGCATGGTTTCAACCTGAGCTGGTACAACTCGACGATCCTGCTCACGTCGCTCGGTTATTACCTGTATCCGCACGGCTTCACCGCGATCTACGTCGCGAAGGACGAGCGCGCGCTGCGCCGCAACGTGATCCTGATGCCGCTGTACCAGGTGCTGATCGCGTTCCTGTTCCTCGTCGGCTTCGCGGCCGTGATGACCGTGCACGGGCTCGAAGGCGCGCAGACCGATCTCGCGCTGCTGCGGCTCGTGAAGCAGACCTTCCCCGCGTGGTTCGTCGGCATCGTCGGCGGAACGGGCTTGCTGACCGCGCTGGTGCCGGGCTCGCTGATCATGCTGAACGCATCGACGACGATCGCGCGCAACATCTACCGCGAAGGCTTCGCACCGAACGCGACCGACCGCGAAGTGACGCGCGTCGCGCGGATCGCGCTGCCAATCTTCACGCTGGTGGTTGTCTACTTCGTGCTGCGCGGCGGCGCGACCTTCGTCACGCTCGCGATCTTCTCGTCGAGCCTGCTCACGCAGCTCGTGCCGATGCTCGCGTCGAGCTTCCTGAAGCGGCCGTTCGGCACGCGTGAAGGCGCGTTCGCGGGCATCGTCGCCGGCGCGATCGTGATTGCGATGACGAACTACTACGGCGTGACGCTCGCGTCGCTGTTCCCCGGCGCGTCGAACACGCTGACGTCGATCAACCCGGGGCTCGTCGCGCTCGCGGTGAACGCGGTGGTGTTCATCGCGATCAGCGCGGTGCAGCGCAAGCTGAAGGCCCGTGTCGCGGCGCCGGTCGGCTCCGCGTGACAGCTGCTTCGTCATGACGATAGCGAGCCGCCGGGCACTCAACCGGCGGCTTTGCCGTTCAACGGCGTCATGACCCTCCCGAATCACAACAGGACAATACGCGATGACTACCGAGGTAAAACGAGAGGAAACACGAGAGGACCCGCGCGAAGCGATCGACATCCTGATCGCGAACGGCTGCGTGATCACGATGGACCCGCAGCGGCGCGTGATCGACAACGGCGCGGTTGCCGTGAAGGGCGATCGCATCGTTGCCGTGGGCGGCACCGATGAATTGCAGGCGCGCTACCGCGCCGCGCGCACGATCGATGCGCGCCGCAAGGCCGTGCTGCCGGGGCTGATCGATGCGCATGCGCACGCGGGCCACGCGATGCTGCGCACGATCGGCGGCGCGGACGGCGATGCTTGGTCGGCCGCGGCCGAGACGATCTACACGCGCGCATCGGACGAGGCGTTCTGGGAGACCGAATCGCATCTCGCCGCGCTCGAACGGCTGAAGGCCGGCGTGACGACGGGCGTGTCGTTGCTCGGCGGCGGCAACTCGATCATGCGTGTCGACGATCCCGTGTACGCGCGGCGCCATTGCGACGCGGTCGTGCGCACCGGCACGCGCTCGATCGTCGCGGTCGGCCCGTCGCGTCCGCCCGCGCCGCGTGTGTACACACGCCACACGCCGGACGGCGGCGACACGCGCGACATCGATTTCGACACGATGTATGACGTGTGCGAGGACATCATCGACGCATGCCACGGCGACGCCGACGGCCGGATCCGGATCGCGCTCACGCTGCCCGTGTACGGCCCCGAGCACGACCCGGAACTCGTGCAATACGAGCGCGACTTCCGCGACCAGGCCGCGCGCTACGTCGCCTTGGCGCGTGAGCGTGGGCTGACGTTCACGCAGGACGGCCACCGCGCCGGCACGCTCGCATTCGCGCATCGCGAGCTCGGGCTGCTCGGTCCGACGTCGTTCATGTCGCACAGCATCGACCTGACCGACGACGACATCGCCGCCTGTGTGGAGACGGGCACCGCGATCGTCCACAACCCGAGCGCGATCATGTCGATCATCGGGCGCTGCCCGGTGCCCGAACTGATCGACGCAGGCGTGACGGTGGCGATCGCGTCCGACGGCGCCGCGCCCGATCGTGGCTACGACATGTTCCGCCACATGTGGCAGTGCATGCATTACCACCGCCGGCATTTCCGCGACCCGGACGTGCTGCCGCACGGCAAGGTGCTGGAGATGGTGACGATCGATGCGGCGAAGGCGCTGTCGATCGATCACGAAGTCGGCTCGCTTGAAGCCGGCAAGTTCGCCGACGTCATCCTCGTCGACCTGTTCCGGCCGCACATGATGCCGATGAACATGCCCGTGTACCGCGTCACGTGTTTCGCGAACGCGGCCGACGTGTGCATGACGATGGTCGGCGGGCGCGTGCTGATGGAAGATCGGAAGGTGCTGTCGGTCGATGAGAACGCGATT
Organism: Burkholderia sp. YIM B11467; assembly: GCF_052952715.1. NCBI lineage: Bacteria > Pseudomonadati > Pseudomonadota > Betaproteobacteria > Burkholderiales > Burkholderiaceae > Burkholderia > Burkholderia sp. YIM B11467. The sequence goes on along the minus strand of NZ_JBQVSQ010000001.1, from coordinate 433,677 downwards.
CTCGAGCGGGTGAACGAAGTCGCGGAACGCACGATTGAACGCAGCGGCCTGCGTCATCTGCTCGACGAGCCGGCGACGCTGTGGGGGCGCAGTCACTATTGAGCGACGGCGGTTTGCGTGGCGCAAACGCGGCAAGGCCAGCCCCGATCGGGGCTGGCCTTTTTCGATTCCGGGTCTTTCGTCAACCGGTGATCGTCGCAGTCGGGCGCACGACGATCTCGTTCACGTCGACGTCGGCGGGCTGGGCGATCGCATACGCGATTGCCGCTGCGATCGCGTCCGGTTCGAGCGCAATACTGCGGTACGTCGCCATCGCGTCGGCGGCGACCGGGTCCGTGATGGTGTCGGCCAGCTCCGACGTGACGACCCCCGGACAAATGCTCGTGACGCGCAGCTTGTCGTTCTCCTGCCGCAAGCCATCGGAGATCGCGCGCACCGCATACTTCGTCGCGCAATAGACGGCGGCGGTCGGCGACACCCGCAGCCCGCCGATCGACGACACATTGACGATCTGGCCGAAACCCTGGCGATTCATCACCGGCAGCACGGCCGCGATGCCGTACAGCACGCCCTTGATGTTGACGTCGACCATGCGGTCCCATTCGTCGACTTTCAGCGACGCCATCAGCGACAGCGGCATGACGCCCGCGTTGTTGACGATGACGTCGATACGTCCGTACTCGGCGAGCGCGGCTTCGACGAAGGCGACGCTGTCGTCGCGACGCGTCACGTCAAGCGCGCGCCACGCTGCGGTGCCGCCATTGGCGCGAATGTCGCCGGCGAGGGCGGCAAGACGTTCGGTGCGACGCGCGCCGAGCATGAGCCGGGCGCCGCGGGCACCCAGATAGCGGGCAGTGGCGTCGCCGATGCCGCTGCTCGCGCCCGTGATCAGGACCACTTTCTGTTCGATGTTGTGGCTAGTCATATCCGTTCCTCGGTTCAGGTGAAGAAGCGACAGCATCGCGTGGAAGGGGCGGCGACCGGTATCCTGCGAGTCCGCATTTCTTGCACGATTCTCCGAAAATGCAGCGGCTGCGATGCGGGCCGCGATCGGGTATGCGACACTCGAACCATGGAAAAAATCACTGACCTCGCGGCGCTGATCGCGCGCCATGCGCCTGCGGACGGCGCGGTCGACACAGCAATTGAGGGTCTGGGCCTGCTGCGCTCGTCGGCCACGACGGAACCCGTGCATACGCTCTACGAGCCGTCCTGCTGCATCGTCGCGCAAGGGCGCAAGCGTGCGGTGGTCGGTGGCCGCGCGTATCAGTACGATCCGTCGAACTACCTGATCGTCGGCCTGGATTTGCCGGTGATCGGTGCGGTGATCGAGGCCAGCGCGGACAAGCCGTATCTCAGCGTGCGACTGCCGCTGAACCGTCAGGCGCTCGCCGACATGCTCATGCACGATTCAGCGAAGCCCGATCGCGGCGCGGAGCGCGCTTCACCCGCGATCGCGGTGGAAGCGGCGACGCCGCACCTGATCGATGCGGCAACGCGGCTGCTGCATCTGCTCGACACACCGGACGACATGCCCGCGCTCGCGCCGCTGATCGAGCGCGAGATTCTCTATCGCCTGTTGCGCGGGCCGCATGCCGGCATGCTGCATCAGATTGCGTATCAGACCGGCCGTATCAGCCGGATTCAGCGAGCGATCGTGTTCATTCGCCAGCACTTCACCGAAGATTTCGCCATCGACGAACTCGCCGCGCTCGCGGACATGAGCGTGTCGACTTTCCACGCGCAATTCAAGGCGGCCACGCACATGAGCCCGCTGCGTTTTCGTGCGCAGATCCGTTTGCAGGAGGCGCGCCGTCTGATGCTGGCGGAAGGACTGGGTGCGGCGGAAGCCGGGTATCGTGTCGGCTACGAAAGCCCGTCGCAATTCAGCAGGGAGTACGGGCGGCTGTTCAACGCGCCACCCAAGCGCGACGCAGAAAAACGAAAGGCCTTGGCACTCGCTTGACGATCAGGACGCACCGAAGCACGGGCGCAAGATGACGAGGTGGCACGTCGTCATCAACGCACGGAAACATTGCCGATGGTTGGCCGTCGGCGGACATGCTAGGATTTCCACCAAACAACTCCGGAGACTGCTATGCCGTTCATCTGCGAAAACGTTGAATGTCGTGCCGTGCTGGCTCGCGGTCAGGTCAGGTCCAGGCAGGAGGACAACGGGTGGTGCTTCTACTGCCCCGACTGCAATGCCAGAAACGAGTTGAAGGATGTCGGCGCACCCGGCGGTCCGGTTGAGCTGGTTCAGCCCGAACGATCCGATCTGCCGCACAAGGTGATCGCAACTGCCCGACCATTGGAGGACGGCAGATACGCCGCGCAATTGCGCGTTCAGCGGGCGCTCGGCGTGAAAGGAACGTACGCGGCCGAAGAGCACTGGGAGCAGCTCGGTGTATTCCCCGACGCGCAGGAAGCCGTCGCGCACGCGAAGTCGTTCGCCACCAACCTGCTGGAACGAACAGCCTAGCCGCTTACACCGTAACGGGTGTTGCGCGGATCGATACGGGCGGCCCACGACCGTGGGTCCGCGCGACAACCGGGCGCCGTGCGGCGTGCGCAAAGGGATACCGCATCACACCGAATCTCCCGCCAGACAGGATGTGACCGGCCTGAATTCGATCAGCGTCGATTCACGCAGCACCGCCGGTCGCGAGCTTGACGAAGAGCCGGGCCGCTTCGTTTTCATTGGACAACGCGCGCAGTGCGAGGGCGAGCGCCAGCTGGGTGTCGTGCGAGGCCGCGCTGCGATCCTGGTCGAACAGCTTGACCGCGTGACGCATGTGCTGCGCGGCCTGCGTGTGCAGCTCGACAGCCGCCGCATGAAGCTTGGCCACGTCCGCGGCACTCGCGTTCGAGCCGGACGATGAAGGTGTAGTGGATGGCGAATTGGCACCGTGCGCGCCGGCGTCGTGTGCCTGATCGATCGCATGCAACGTGTGGCCATGCGCGATCATCGCCTGATGGGCGGCGTGGGCAAAGTCCTTGCCGTCCTCGAAATGCCGCGACGCTTCGCGGTGATATCGCGCGGCCTGCTCGTGGTGCGACGCCGCAGCTTCGAGATGACCTTTCTTGCTGTGCTTCGTGTTCATGCCGGCTCCCGTGCAACTTCAGGATTGACTCGGACGGCGACCGATTCGAAGACACAGCGACAGGTCGCGGCGAGGTCCTAATCTACACGCACTGGCGCCCTGTGTGGCATTTGCGTGTCGCGGCGCATTGGCATCGCGTTCGGATTCGGCCAGGAGCCACCTTCACATGCGTCGTCGGCCGGACGTTCACGCGTCGGTCTCGTAAAACAGACCGTATTCCCCCGTCGTTCGCTTGATTCGCGCGAAACCGAGTTCGCCCAAATGCATGCCGGCGATCAAAAGCCCGTCTGAACTGACCCGGTCCAACAGCCGCGAGCGTGTGGTGGCTGCCAGCGACGGATCCTGATCGAATGCGATCGATACGTCTGGCCGTTTGATCTGGATGTGAGGGAAATGAACAACATCCCCCCACACGAGCAGGCTGCGATCGCCCGATTCGACGAGATAGCCGGTGTGCCCGTCCGTGTGACCCGGTAGCGACATCGCCATGATGCCGGGCAGCACTTCGCCGTCGTCGAACGTACGGAGCCTGTCGCGGTAGCCGTCGAATACCTGGCGCGCGATCAGGAAGTTGCCGCGGGCCCGCTCGCTGGCACGACTCAGATTTCCGTCGTCCTGCCAGAACTTGACCTCGCGTTGATGTGCTACGAGCTCCGCATTCGGAAAGGCCACTTGTCCGGCCGTATTCACCAGCCCGCCGACATGGTCGGGATGCGCGTGCGTGAGCAGGATCGTGTCGATCATGGCTGGCTCGATGCCGGCAAGCAACAAGTTGGTCTGCAGGCGGCCGCCCCATTGCTTGAACCCGCCGGCCCCACCGTCGATGAGAATCGTGCGGCCCGCGCCGCGTACCACGTAGCAGTTGATATGCACCGCGGCGGGCTCGTTCTGCCCGGCATCGCGCTGCATTCTGGAAGCCTCGGACGCGTCGATATTCGACAGGAAGTCGAGGCTGGCGGTGAGGTAACCGTCGCTGATCGCGGTGATCGTGAAATCGCCGGCTTGCTGACTGGGAAAGGTAACGGTGGACACAATGATTCTCCGGACCGATTAATTGCGGGCGTGAATGTTCGACGCGGCATGACCGAAACAACGGATGCGCGCGGTGAGACCGGTGCGGCGAACGATGGCGTTCTCCAGCGCTTCCATGAACCGGTCCATTACCGCGGGTGTGCGAAACGTCTCGACGCGATACTGCACTTCCGCGAAAACGGGATGGCCGTGCCCATGCCGAACCTCGACAAAGATCACGTGAACGTTCTTGAGCGCCGCTTCAAGGACGCGCGTGCAGAGTTCGACGCAGTCGCCGGACAGCTCGGCCAGCCGCTCGTCCGACGGCATTTGCCCCGCAGGGATATGGATGGTGACGTTGGGCATCGCGGATCTATTGTTCCTGTTCGGTCGACACGGTGCGGAAGCGGGTCAGTTGTTCCGTCATCGGCGCGTAGAGGTGGACGCCTTCGGGCACGCTCTCGGTCAACCGAGCGTTTCGCCGAGGCAGCGTGGCGAGCCAACGGCGTTCCGGGCTTTTCTCCAGCGCAACCGCGTGCATGGCCAGCGGCGTGACGCCCATCCGGATCAGCGGTTCGGGGCCGCTTGCACACAGCGCGAGGCGTTCGTCCGCATCGACCGCCGGCGCGGCGCCGATATCGCTGTACAGGTTTCGATGCCAGTCGGTGATGTGTTGCTGCCACCGGGCGAAATTGCCGCCGCCTTTCCGGCGATATTCGTCACCCGTCAGGATCTCGAGACCGTCGATCGTGTGGACGGCCAGGTAGACCGGGCAACCGTCGCTCAGCGCCTTGAAGCGCTGCGACGTGTGAAAGCCGGTAACCGAGATGAGGGCGGGCAGCTTTTCGAGGCTGTAGAAGTCGTTCCATTCGGCTTCGCTGCCGGGGTCGGCGAAGCTGCATTCCACGGTGTAGATCATCAGATTATCCTTCGGGCCGGATGAGTATTTTTCCGCGAACGATCGATGGTCGCTGCGGAAATGTAATGGTAGGCTGATGTTTCCAGCGTAGATAACGAAATAAAGTCAGCCTTCAGTGATCTTTGATCAAGCTGACGTCGGGTGCATACCCATCGGCGAGATTCCCATGCGACGCAAGATTCCAAGCAATTCCGCGCTTCAGGCTTTCGAGGCCGCGGCTCGACACGGCAGCTTCGCCCGCGCGGCCGAGGAGCTGGCGCTGACCGAGGGTGCCGTCAGTCGCCAGATCGGTCGACTGGAGGCGTTTTTAGGTGTCGCGCTGTTCGAGCGCGTGGGAAATCGGGTGCGGCTCGCCGCCAACGGCATGCGATACGCGGGGCAGGTTCGCGAGATTCTGGACCGGCTGGAACGGGACAGCCTGTATCTGATGGGGCAGCCGATCGAGGGCGCGAGCATCGACATCGCCGCCATTCCAACCTTCGCCACCCGTTGGCTTATCCCGCGACTGAAACGCTTTCAGGACAGGCATCCGAACATTACCGTGCATATCGCCGAACGGATGGAGCCCTTCCTGCTTGCCGGTAGCGGTTTCGACGCAGCGATTCATTTCGAGCATCCGGCATGGGCGGGCATGCATCTGCATCACCTGCTGGAGGAGGTGCTGGTGCCCGTCTGTAGTCCGGCGCTTCTCGAAGGCGCCGGTGCGAACGTATCGCTGGATGAACTGCCGCGCCTGCACCGGCGACAAAATCCGGACGCGTGGCAGCTTTATGCACAGGAGTCCGGCATCGCGTTGACCAATTCGGCGGTCGGCGCGCGTTACGACCTGCATTCCATGCTGATCGAAGCGGCGCTGGCCGGCTTGGGCGTGGCGTTGGTGCCGCGTCTTTACATCGAGACCGAGCTTGAACAAGGCCGTCTGGTCGCGCCCTGGCCGGACGGCAAGTCGATTGCCAAACACTTCTGTCTCGTTCTTCCCGAGCCGATCGAATTGAGCGAAGGGCCGCTACAGGCGTTTGCGAAATGGATGCTTCATGAAGCCCGGGGAATGGAGTCATGAAGCAGCGTTTGATGTTCGTCGCAAAATTGTCAGCCCTGCGGCGTTTCTTCCGCCAAGTGGTCGGCTCGCTTTGAGCTGACTTCCGTTCGCAGCGAGTCGGCGAATGGCCGCTGTATCTTGCAAGGCACTGAATATGTCGCGCCGGGTCGACGCGCCGATTCGGGAGGACATGCGCCTGACATGCCGGTAACACGCCGCCACCTTCAGTCGAGCAAGTTCGGTGCCTCGATCGTCAGCAATTGATGTGTAAGGAAGCACCGAGCGTCATTTTGACCATTGTTGACAGCACCACGCTCGATCTCGGGATACTGTTGATTCATATCACCCTGATGAACGTGAGTTTCATATTCATTGCCGGAGCTGCGAGAGGTGTGCTGCCCGGGCCTTCGTGTAGCGGCCGAATCGTTTTACAGTTTTCATGCATGCCAATGTGAAAGCCGAGCATTTTTCTCATCGAAGCGGAAACTCATGAGCCTCCGACTCAAATCGTGGTTACTGGCATTCGCAACGAGCGCCGCGTGTGCCGGCATTGTGGCATCGGTGAATCTGCTGCTCGCCACCCCAGGGCAACCGCAGCCCGCGTGGTTGATTGCTTTCCACGTGGCATGTGCGTTCGTCGGTGCGTTTGCCATCACTCGTTTCATTCAGGGCATTCCCGCTTCGCTGCAGGGGCCAACCACTCGTTCCACCATTGCACAAGGCGTTATCGCCAACAACAGGGTGGGCGTCGTGAACTTCGTCGTGCCCGGCAACAGTGCGTTCTTCTCGATGGCCCGCTGCGCCATGATTCTCTGCTTTGTGCTTTGCCTCATGGCGCAATTCATCCAGGTCGGCAAGTCGGCTGATGACACAAGTGGTTCGCCCGCTGGCGGCGGCCAGCAAATGCGGAGGCTAAGTACGTGACGCCAATCGGCAAGCGGCGCCACGACCCATCGACGACCGCAGACTTCCCGGAAGCAAAGAATAATGTGCGCCGCGGGTCTGCGCAGCAGATGCTTGCGGTCTTTCTACTCGCGCTGGGTATCGCGTCCATCTGCGCGGGACTCTACAGCCTGATTCAAGCCTTCGATGCCCTTGATATTCCGATGGCGTTCAAGGTATGGCTCTCTCGCGCAGTCGCCGCAATGGTGATTGGCTGGATTTGCCTTCACATCGGCGGTAAGCGCGTCGAGACCCTTTAGGGCGAAGCCGAGGAATGCATCTAGAGTTGGAGGTGTCTTTGTATACTCTCGCGCTACTGCCTTTCACGCTTCTGAACCGTGGGCAGACTGCCGCCGCAAGCATCTTCTTCTTCCTCTACGCTGTCATCCTCGTCTGCATCGTCAGGGCTTTATTCGACATTGCCAACTTTGCTGGAGTGAGAGTTCGGACGGGAACAGCTACCGTTGTCGCAAAACGAATTGTGCCGGCCCACTGGGAGTGGGTCGGTCGTGCGCTGGTTCGAGTAAAGGAGTACGAGACCCTTGATCTTCGGATCGACGATAGGCTCGTGACCTACCGACCGGTTCCGTGGATTTTGGAGCGAACCACTGAAAACGCGACGGAACCGGTTCAGTTCAAGGCTGGCCGACTCAATGGAAAAATTCAGGTCGAGAAGTTCAAGTACCTCTGATTGTTTTCAATGCCCGATCGAGACGGTTGACGGATAACGCAGATGCACTGAAGACAGACACGTATCCGTGAGGTAAAAGCCGAGAATGCCCGCTCTCGGAAATCTCGAGTGTTCCTTCAAAGTCGGCCACGGCAGGCTGCGTAAGTCATCGACAATGGAAGTCGGCGAGATACGTTACCCCGACAAAGTCTGCACGCAACTGATTCTAAGTTAGGCATCCGATGAATGCACAAGCCATGTTGATCGGCAGGCAGGAACAGAGCGGGGAAGAATCATCCTCGCGGCAGCGATATCCAGGCGAAAGGAAAAGCAGGAAACGCCACTTTTGCGTGCAAACGGCGTTGGCGCTCATACTCGCGTTGGTCGCAAATTGCGCGTTTGCCGAGAGCGACGTGAGCGACACGGATCAGCAGCAAGCCGCGTTGCGTTCGCTGATGGGCAAGGATCCGGCACCATCGGATAGCGTCAAGGGTCTCGCGCTGGCGCCGTGGACGCATGGGCCATCAACGTCAGGGCCGCTGTGGGTCGTGGCCGCATTGGTACAGCGCCCGAACGATGACGTCGAAGCGGCATTGTGGACAGGCGTCCTGACCCGCGACGAGCAAGGATTCCATCTGCTCGCGAGTGACCGAAGCGAGCGCGTCGATACGTCGCCGCTATTGTGGAACGCATCCGTTGCCATGGATCTTGTCCCGTACCGAATCAGCGACCGGGAAACGGCCTTTGGCGTCCGCTTCGACAACAACTACACATCGACCGCACATAGCGATACGACCGAGATACTGAGCTTGTATCGTTATGCAGAGGGTCGCGTGATGCCCATCTTCACCGCGCTGACGGATTGGTCGACCTATGACAAGGATGAGGCTAGCGATTGCGTGAAGAAGAAGGCCGGGAAGGGCACGAATTCGAGCGATGCCCGACAGGATGCGTGTGATGCGGAAAGTACGACGCAGGCGCACTACGTGCTGTCGTTCAGTCCACACACGACCAATGGGTACCACGATCTGCTAGTGCGCCCCAGGGGCAAGGCTGCGTCGGGCAAGTCCGCGCGTTTTACCTGGAACAACGATACTTATCAACCGCGTCGATTCGCCGGCGACTGGCACTGACATTCAACTGCGGGCCGGGTGAGACGGTCGTACTTTACGGCCGCTTCCCGTCTTTTCCGCCGTCTCGCGTTTCCCCGAAGACATACAGCAAATATTCAGGTCGGACGACGTCCGCCATCGGCTATCTCGCAAGAAAATATCGAATGGCGCTATTCGAGGGTTATCCGTAAAATACGTCACTTCGATGGTTTTCGATCACGACATCATCATGCATCGAATTGGATTCTTCGTTTGCCGTGGCTACGATGCGCTTGACCTGGCCGGACCCCTTTCGGCCTTCAATCAAGTGGTCAGAGCCGCCGGCGATACCCCATACGATCTGCAGGTCATCTCGCAGGCCGGAGGCCCCGTGCTTGGCAATGCGGGCTTTCCGATCGAGACGAAGCCGATCGGGCGGCGCGCGTTCGACACCGTCATATTCGTGGGCGGTGATATCGAACCGATGCAGACATCGGAGAACATCGCCGCTGCCAGGAAATTGGGCGCCAAAGCGTCGCGGGTGGCAAGCGTGTGTACGGGCGCGTTTCTGCTGGCGGAAACCGGCTTGCTGGACGGCCTGAGAGCAACGACGCACTGGCTGTATGCTGCCCAGTTGCAGGCGCGCTTCCCTCGCACCCGGGTCGAGAGCGACAGCATTTATATCGCTGATGGCCGCATATGGACGTCGGCGGGCATCGCCGCCGGAATAGACCTGGCGCTCGCGATGATTGAACGAGACATGGGCGCGGAAATCGCGCGCGCTGTCGCCAGGTATTTGGTCGTTCCGTATCGCCGACCTGGAGGGCAGTCCCAGTTCTCGGCGATGTCGCAAATGGAACCGGAGTCGGATCGTATCCGCATCGCGCTGAATTTTGCCCGCGAGCATCTTGCCGAAGCGCTGCCTGTCGAGCGGCTTGCCGATGCCGCCAGATTGAGTCCGCGGCAATTCGGACGCGCATTTCGCCGGGAAACGGGTGAGACGCCCGCCAAGGCGGTCGAGCGTTTGCGCGTTGAAGCTGCGCGGCTGCGCCTGCAGAGTGGTAGCGAGCCGATCGAACAGATTGCGCTCGCGGTGGGGTTCGCCGATCCGGAGCGGATGCGAAGGGCCTTCGTCAAATTGCATGGACATCCGCCGCAATCGATCCGACGCGAAGGCAGATTGAACGGTGAGCGCTGATCGAGGGCCGATCAGCGCGTCACTTCCCGGTTCCGATGGATCAGGCCACTGCGGTTTGACCTACCGCCCGGGAGACTTTCATCGACACCGACACCGACGAGCGTCGGGTTTCAGCGGGTGTAACTGTTCCAGATGTCGCGATGCAGCTTCCAGGTGTCGCCCTGCTTCACGAAGACAAGGATCTGCTTGCCGCGATATTTGAGCTTGCCGCTCGGATCACGGATCTCGGCATCCGACACTTCGGTCACCATCCGGTCGTTGCCGTAGAACTCGTAATTGTCGAAGGATACGGTGCCCGGCCTGGATCCCGCATATCCTTTGGTGAAATACGCGACGATCGCGCCGGGGCCGGTGACCCGGTCGCCCCCGGGCGGTAACAGTGCGCCGTCTTCGGTATAGAGGCGACCTATCGCAGCGTAATCACCTCGCGCGAAGGCGTCCGCCCATCGTGCATTTTCGGCTTTGATGGCCGCTTCGGGCGGACGCTGGGCGTCACTTGCCGTTGCAGGTGGCGCAACAGCGAAAAGGGCGATGCAGGCTGCAAGGGCAGCAACACAATGACGAGTCTGTCGCATTCGATGATTTCCGATCTTGGCTTGAATTGAAGTGGGCCGCACCGGCTTGGGCAGCCGGGGCGTGCAGACCATGCCGGTTGCGGCCTTCATCGAGGCCAGCGGTGTGGCCTCGCGCACAACGCGTGGAAGCGTTTCAGCGAACACCTGGAATGCGTGCGAGTCCCCTGGATGCGCCCGGCAGTTTCTTGTCGACCATCGCAATGAGTTCTGGCCGGGCATCTCGGGGATGGCCGGAATGGAACGGCGGCGCGGGATCGTATTCGATCACGAGTTGCGTGAATTCGGCGGCCTGTTGACCGCGCAGTTTCGCGGCCACGCGAAGGGCGAAGTCGATGCCCGCCGTCACGCCGCCGCCGCTCATGAAGCGGCCGTTATCGTCTTCCACGAAGCGATCCGGAACGGGGATGGCGCCATATTCGGACAGCTTGTTGACGAAGGCCCAATGGCAGGCGCTGCGCTTGCCCTTGAGAATGCCCGTTGCGGCGAGCACGAGCGACCCGTTGCACACCGACGTCACATGGTCGGCGCGCTCGGCCAGACGCCGGATCTGCGCTTGATATGCCGGCTGCATCGGCGCCGTCAGATTGGATCCGCCGGGAACCAGAATCAGGCCTGCCTTCTCGACGTCGGCCAGTCGTTCGGTCTTGCCATACATGACGCCGAATTCGAGCGGCACATAACCGCCATCGAGGCTCGCATAGCGAACGTTGGTGTTCGGTAGCCGGTGAAAGATCTCGCTGGGGCCGGCGAAATCGAGCAGTGTCCCGCCGGGATAGACCGCGATGACGATGTCGAGCGGATCGGTCGGCGAGAGCATCCCGTCGTTGCCCGCCTGCGCAAAAGCGGAAGCGGGGCGGCCAAGCAGGGTTCCGCCTCCCAGGATGGCGCCTAGCGTGGCGAGGCTGCCAAGCTTGAGCACATCGCGGCGGGAACGGTCCGCGCCAATCGGCCGCTGGCCGGACGCGTTGTTTTCGCTGTTGTCGGTCAAGATATTTTCTCCTTGTACATCGGCCCCGTCTGCGAGCGCAGCCAGGTCGGGCCGGATTGCCGGACCGCCACGACGAAAGGCGCGGCGGGCATGTGATTCACATGGGGAGGCGCCGGGATGTCGTGCATGGCTCCGACATCGGAAACCGAAGCCTTAAAGTTGCGACGCGCCGCCATCGACGACCAGTTCGGTGCCGATGACGTAGGAGGATTCGTCGCTGGCGAGATAAAGCGCCGCGTAGGCAACGTCCTCGGCCTTTCCCATGTGGCCCACCGGGATAGCCTTGGCGAACTCGGCCTTGCGGTCGCGAACCCATTCTTCGGACATCCCCCACTTGCTGATCAGGGGCGTGTCCATCGCGCCGGGAGCGATCGCGTTGAAGCGGATCTTGCGGTCGAGAAACTCGTAGGACCAGCTGCGGGCAAGGGATCGGACGGCCGCCTTCGCCGCGGCGGTCAACGAGATGCCATGCTTGCCGGTCTGCGCGACGAACGATGTATTGAGGATGACTGAGGAACCCTTTCGCAAGATCGGGAGTGCCGCCTGGAGCGTGTACACCACACCCTTGACGTTGATGTCCAGGATCTCGTCGTAGAGTGCCTCGTCGATGTCGTTGATTGCCGACGGGAACGCCCGACCCGCATTGGCGAACACGATATCCAGCCCGCCGAACTGCTCTTTCACTTCCGCGGCAATCGCCCGCATGTCCTCGATCGAACGGACGTCGCCCTTGAGAACGAGCGCATTCTCGCCAAGCTCGCCCTTCACGCGTTCAAATACGGCATCGTCGCGACCGGTAACCGCTACGCGGGCGCCTTCGGCGATGAAGAGCCTGGCGGTTGCAAGACCGATGCCACTCGTACCACCGGTGATCAAAGCTGACTTGTTCTTGAGCCTCATCGTGTGTTCCTTTCTCTGCCTCGTGATTGACCAAGCCGACGGATCAACGCGCAATCGTGTCGATGCGCCTGACTCGTCTTCCATGCCAATTATGAAAGGCGACACAGAAGGCTAAAAGGTCGTATAACCCTCAAAAAACGTCACGTGGTCGCAGGCGGCTGGTCAAACGTCGGGCGGACTCACTTCCACGTTTGATCCGCGAATGGTCGGCGAGATACGGACCGTGATGAAGACGCCGGCCCGCGAGGGAACATGACGAGGGTCGTCGTTGCGCACGCAACGGCCAAGGCTGGACCGAAGTCACCGTGATCGGCGAATGGCTGCTGCGTCTTCAGATACCGCCACTCCCAAAAAAAAGAGGCGCCGCACACTCATGCACGACGCCCCTTCGCCTTCTCCGCCGGCCGTCACCGGCCAACTCGTCACCGCGTCAATTGTAGATATCGAACGAGAAATACTTCTTCGCGATGCGCTGGTAGGTCCCGTCCTGAATCAGGCTCGCAAGCGCCTGGTTGATCTGCGTGCGCAGCGCATCATCGTCCTTGCGCACACCGATTGCCGAACCGACACCGAGCGTCTTCGGATCATGCAATGCCGGCCCCGCGAATTCGAAGTTCGCCCCCTTCGCGGTCTTCAGGAAACCGAGGTCGGCCTGCACCGACGATTGCAGCGACGCGTCGAGCCGGCCCGACAGCAGGTCCTGGTACACGAGATCCTGCGTCTGGTACGTGCGGACGATCACGCCCTTCGGTTCCCAGTACGTGCGCGCGTAGGTCTCCTGCGTCGAACCCTGCTCGACGCCGACGCTCTTGCCCTGCAGCGACTCGGGCGTCGGCTGCAGGTTCGAGCCGCGTCGCGCGACGAGGCGCGGCGGCACGTTGTTGATCTTGTCCGTGAACGCGATCTGCGCGAGTCGTTTCTCGGTCACGCTCATCGACGACAGCACGCCGTCGAACTTGCGCGCCTTCAACGCGGGGATCATCCCGTCGAACGCGTTCTCGACCCATACGCAGCGCACCTTCATCCGTTCGCAGATCGCGTTGCCGAGATCGATGTCGAAGCCGACGAGCTTGCCGTCGGGCGCGAGCGATTCGAACGGCGCATAGCTGGGATCGACGCCGAGACGCAGGACCGCCGGGTCTTTCGCGGCGGCGGCGCCTGCCGTCAGCGCGAGCGCGACGGCCAGAACGAGCTTTTTCATTTGTGTCTCCAATATCGATTGATTGTGTTTGTCGTGAAGCGAACAGCGGCCGATGGGCGTGACGGCCCGCGCCCGGCCATGCGCGGGCGGCTGGACGGTCGCCGGAAGAGTCTGGCGGCCGCCCGGATCAGGAAATCGGGTTCAGTGCGCGGCGCCGGTGATGCGCACCATGCTGTGCCGGTAGCCGGCGGGCGAGAACGCGGCGTTCAGCGCGGCCATCGCCGCGATCACGGCGATGTGCATCCACCACGCGATCGCGAAACCGCCGCCCGCGTCGCGCAGCCAGCCGATCAGCCAGGGGCTCGCCGCCACCGTCAGGAAGCCGATACCCTGCACGAACGCGGCGAGCGCGCCCGCGAGCCGCGCGTCGTGCAGGTGGTCGAGCGTGACGATCAGGCTCATCGAGAAGAAGCCGCCGAGACCGAGGCCGACGCTCGCGACCCACAGCCACGGCGCGAACGCGGGCAGCGTCGCGAACCCGACGAAGCCGGCCGCCTGCAGCGCGAGCGTGAGCCACAGCACGTTGCGACGGTCGGGCGAACGTTTCGCGAGCATCGGCATCGCGAGCGCGCCGGTCGCCTGGAACAGCGCCATCCATGCGAACAGGTTGCCGCTTGCCTGCGGGCTCATGCCGACGCCGCGGTAGAACGCGGGCAGCCACGCGACGAGGCTTGCGTAGCCGCTGTTGCTGAGGCCGAAGAACAGCGCGAGCTGCCATGCGCGCGGAATGCGTGCGAACGCGGTGATCGAGGCCGAGGTGGCCGTCGCGTGCACGGTGTCGCGCGGCGCCTTCGCGCGCCACAGCGCGAGCGTGACGAACGCGGGCACGGCCCATACGGCGAGCGCGAGATGCCAGCCGCCGTGCACGGCGAGCCACGGGCTCGCGACCGCGCCGAATGCGCCGCCGCCGACCAGCGCGGCCGAATAGAGCCCCATCGCGAGCGGCAGCCGGTCGACGAACCAGCGTTTCGCGAGGCCCGGCACGAGCGCCTGGACCACGGCGACGCCGGCGCCTGCGACGATCGCAGTTGCGATCAGGCCCGCACTGCCGCCGGCCCACAGGCGCGCGGTGCAGCCGGCCGCGATCAGCGCCAGCGCGGCACTCAATGCGCGCTGCTCGCCGAAGCGCCGCGCGAGCCCGACGCCGACACCGGCCACGACCCCCATCAGCACGAACGGCAGCGTGGTCAGCAGCGCGGCCGCGCGGAAGCCGAGGCCCGTGTCGGCGCGCACGACATCGAGCACGGGGCCGAACGCGGTCAGGAACGGACGCAGGTTGAGGCCGGCGAGTACCAGCAGCGCGAGCGCGCCATAGGACACGGAGGCCGCATGCGGGCGGTGTACGGCTTGCGCGGTGCCGGGATCGGTCATCGGGGATGCTCCAGGGAAGGGCCGGTGGCCCTGTGATGCGATGCCGAAAGGGTAAGCGCGCGCTACGCCAGGTGAAAATTAAATATTCGACTGGGAATCAGTGCGGATTGCGATGGGATCGCGCGGGGCGATGGGGACGGATGGGCGCGGCCGGCGGGGCGGGCGCCGCCGCGTGGCGCATGGCGCATGGCCCGCGGTGCAGCCGTCGCGCCGGATTACGCGTGGTTATGCTGCCGGCACTTGCTGCGCGCCGGCCTGTTCACGTGCCTGTTCTCGGGCCGCGACGAGCGCCCGGATGCGCGCACGGTCGGCCGCCGTCGAGGGCGTGAAGATCACGAGGCTCAGGTCGGGGCGGCCGATCACCGAGAACGCCGAATATTCGAGCGCGATCCGGCCGGCCTGCGGATGGCGGATCTCTTTCGTCCCTTCGTCATGCGAATGGATATCGTGGTCGCGCCACATCGCGTCGAATTCGGTACTCGCCGCGCGCATCTCGTCGACGAATGCCTGCACGGCCTGCGTCGCGCCGCTGCGCGCGACGTCGGCGCGAAACGCGCCCACCGCGAATTGCGCGACGCGCGCCCAGTTCGACTGCGCCGCGCGCACGCGCGGATCGACGAAGATCAGCCGCAGGATGTTGCGCGCGGACGGTTGCAGCGTTGCATAGTCGGTCAGCGTCGCGGCCGCCGAGTCGTTCCACGCGACGACGTCCCACGTCGCCGTGCGCACGATCGCGGGGCTCGCGTCGAGCGAGTCGAGCACGTGCTGCAGGCGCGGCGTCACGCTGGCGGGGGCGTGATAGCGCACCTCGGGCGGATGGCCGACGCCGATCAGGAACAGGTGCTCGCGTTCCGCTTCGTTCAGCATCAGCGCGCGGGCGAGCCGATCGAGCACGTCGGCCGACGGCGCGCCGCCGCGCCCCTGTTCGAGCCACGTGTACCACGCGGCACTCACGTGCGCGCGTTGCGCGACTTCCTCGCGCCGCAGGCCCGGCGTGCGGCGGCGCGTGGCCGGCAGCCCGAGCGCAGCCGGGTCGAGTTTCTCGCGGCGGTCCCGCAGGTACGCGCCGAGCAGGTTGTCGGGGGCGTCAGCCATATCCTGTTAGTTCGTTTACCGGTAAACCGTCACGACTTCACCGCGAGCGGCCATCGACAGATAGTAAGCCTCCATTCCACCCGGAGGGTTTGAACATGCGTGTCTTTGTCACTGGAGCGTCGGGATTCGTCGGCGCCGCCGTCGTTGCCGAACTCGTTGCCGCCGGGCACTCGGTGCTCGGTCTCGCGCGGTCCGATGCAGCCGCCGCGTCGGTTTCGGCCGCCGGCGCCGACGTGCATCGCGGGTCGCTGGAGGATCACGACAGCCTGACGCGCGGCGCCGACGCCGCCGATGCGGTGATCCATACGGGATTCAATCACGACTTCTCGCGCTTCGCGCAGAACTGCGAGCTCGACCGTCGCGCGATCGAAGCGATCGGCGCGGTGCTCGCGGGCTCGGCGCGGCCGCTGGTCGTCACGTCGGGCCTCGCGCTCGTCGCGCCCGGACGCGAGGCGACGGAGGACGATCCGCACGTGCCGGTGTCGTCGGGTTATCCGCGTGCGTCCGAAGCCACCGCGGCCGCGCTGGAAGCGCGCGGCGTGCATGCGTCGGTCGTGCGCCTGCCGCCGTCCGTGCACGGCGACGGCGACCACGGCTTCGTGCCGCGCCTGATTGCGTTCGCCAGGGAGAAGGGCGCGTCGGCCTATCTCGGCGACGGCGGCAATCGCTGGCCGGCCGTGCACCGGCTCGACGCGGCGCGCGTGTACCGGCTCGCGGTCGAGCGCGGCGCGGCCGGCGCGCGTTATCACGCGGTCGACGATACCGGGGTGCCGTTCCGCGAGATCGCAGCGGTGATCGGCCATCGGCTGAACCTGCCGGTCGTCGCGAAATCGAGCGCGGAAGCGGGCGAGCACTTCGGCTGGTTCGCGATGTTCGCGGGGATGGATGCGCCGGCAACCAGCGAGCGCACGCGTGCATCGCTCGACTGGGCACCGACGCAGCCGGGGCTGCTGGCCGATATCGACCGGCCGCGGTATTTCGAAAGCTGAGCGGGCGGCGCGGCGGCTCGCCGAGACCGCCGCCCGCCATGCGCCGCTCAGACCGTGACGACGATCTTCCCGACCTGCGCGCCGGCTTCCATGTACCGATGCGCTTCGGCGATGTCGTCGAACGCGAACGTGCGGTCGATCAGCGGCTTCAGTGCGCCGGCCGCGAGCCCGTCGACGATGAAGCGCTTCGCGCGTTCGAGCCGCTGCGCGTCGCCGGTGATCTCGAACAGCTCGTAGCCGCGCAGCGTCAGGTGGCGCGCGAGCAGGTCCATCACCGGCACCGGGATGTCGCGCGTGTCGAGCGCGCCGTACTGGAAGAACGTGCCGTGGGGGCGCAGCGCGCGCAGCAGGTTGGCCGCGTCGGGGCCGCCGACCGGATCGAACACGATGCGCGCGCCGCTGCCGCCCGTCATCTCCGCCACCTGCTGCGGCAGGTCCGCGGGGCTGCCGACGATCACGTGCGCGGCACCGGCGTCGAGCAGTGCCTGGCGCTTCGATTCGCCGCGCGTCAGCGCGATCGGCACCGCGTCGATATGGTTCGCCACCTGGATCGCCGCCTGCCCGACGCTGCTCGACGCGGCGCCGATCAGCACCGCATCGCCGCGCTGCAGCCCGCCGAGTTCGATCAGTGCGCCGTAGGCCGTGACGAACATCATCCAGGTCGCGGCCGCTTCCTCGAACGACAGGCTGTCCGGATGCCTGACGACCGCATGCGCGGGCACGTTGACCACCTCGCCGTACATCCCGTAGTCGGCGAACGAGAACGCCGGCACGACGCTCACCGCGTCGCCTTCGGCGAATGCCGTCACGTTGCGGCCGACCGCCGCGACGACGCCCGACGCCTCATAACCGAGCGATGCGGGCAAGCGCGGCATGAACGTGTATTCGCCGCTGCGGTACATGACTTCCGCGCGATTCAGGCCGATTGCCTTCACGCGCAACTGGATGTCGTCCGGCCCGGGCGCGGGCACGTCGACGGTGTCGATCTGCAGCACGTCGGGGCCGCCGATGCGATGGAAACGAACGATGCGGGACATGGATTGCTCCTTCGATGAACGGGGGTTGATGAAGGAGCACTGTAGGCGCGTGACCGCGCCGGATAAACGCGTGACGAAATCATTGATTGTTATTCGAAGAATAACAATCAACCGCGTGCGGTAGCGGACCCGGAACATCGTCGAATGCTTCGCCAAATGAATCAAATCATCCCGGCGTTTCGCGATGTGTGATGACCGCGTGTGAAATTGCTTTTTGTTTGTCGCCGCCTATATTGAGATCTGTTGTTTTCGATATGAGGAATAAAAACGATGACTACTCAATCGAACGTGCTCGACAAATTCAAAATGCGTGCGGCCTGCGGGGGACACAGGCCGGCCGTGGTCTCCGGGCACGAAACCCTGAGTTACGAGGCGCTGGACCGTTTGAGCGACGCGGTTGCCGATGCATTGCAGGACCGGGGAATCGGACGCGGCAGCCTGGTGCCGATCGAGGCGTCGCGCAACGCGCACTTCATTGTCGGCATCCTCGGCATCCTGAAAGCGGGCGCGACCTACGTGCCGATTGACGACCGCTATCCGGATGCCCGCAAGGACACCATCCTGCGCGAATGCAATGCCGCGCTGGTCTTGACGGCCGGCGCGGCACCGCGAAATGTGGCCATCCCGTTCGCTCGCGTGGCCGACCTGAGTGCGCGGCGACCGGATCGGGACGCCGCGCGTGCGACGCCCCGTTTCGATGCGCAGGATGGCGCGATCTATGTGATCTTCACGTCCGGTTCCACCGGGGCGCCGAAAGGCGTGATCGTCGAACACGCCGCGGTGGCGGCACTCGTCGATTGGCACAATACGCGTTTCGCGATGAACGCCGACAGCCGTGCGACGCTGATGGCCGGCCTCGGCTTCGACGTATCGCAGTGGGAAATCTGGTCGACCCTTGCTTCGGGCGCGACGCTGTTTTTGCCCGACGATGAAACGCGCCTCGACGCCGACGCGCTGGTGGGCTTCTTTGCCCGTCACCGGATCACGCATGCGTACGTGCCCACCGTGATGGTTGCCGATGTGGTGGGCGTCGGGCAGCCGGCGGAACTGGTGCTGCAATATTTGTTTACCGCCGGCGAAAAGCTTGGCCCGATCGATACCGGCGGGATCGATTACACGGTCATCGACTACTACGGGCCGACCGAAGCGACGATCTTCGCGACTTGCCACGTCGTTCCGGATGCGGCGCTCGGCCGTCCGGACTCGATCGGGCGGCCCATCGACGGCACGGAGATCCTGATCCTGAACGACGCACTGGAATCCGTGACGGCGGACGAGGTCGGCGAGATCTGCATCGGCGGGCGCAGCCTGGCCCGCGGCTACTTGGGCAACCCTGCGTTGACCCGCGAGAAATTCCGTCCGCATCCGCAGCGTCCGGACCAGATCGTCTATCGCACCGGCGACCTCGGGCGCTGGCTGAACGATGGCTCGATCCAGTTCCTCGGGCGCCTGGACGATCAGGTCAAGATCAGGGGCAATCTGGTCGAGCTGAGTGAAATTCACGCCGCGCTCGTCGGGTCCGGCGAGGTACGCAAGGCAGTGGTGCTGGCGTTGCCCGGCGTTACCGGAACCGGGCCGGAACTGGTCGCATTTGTCGTGCCGCGCGAATCCGGCGCGGCGCCCGCGCGTGTCGTCGACGCGCTCAAGGCGAGCGTGCGGCAAACGCTGCCCGATTACATGTGGCCCGTCAGCCATGTGCTGCTGGACGACCTGCCGATGACGGTGAACGGCAAGACCGACCGCGTCGCGCTCGAACATCGTTACCGTACGGAACAGCGCAACCGCACGGAGCGGGAACTGTACACCGCCGTCGAGCGGATCGTGGCCGATGCATTCGTCGCGTTGATCGGACATGCGTCCTTTCGGAAGACCGACAGTTTTTTCGACATTGGCGGAAATTCGCTGCTGACCGCCAAGCTCGCACGGGCGCTGTCGGATGCCGTGGGGACGAAGATGCTGATCCGGGACGTCTACGAGCATCCATCGGTGGAGCGGCTCGCGGGCGAGATCGAGCGGCGTGTCGCCGTGGTGGCGCCCGAGATCGAGCGCGAACCGGTTTATGTGCTGGCGAACGATATCCGCATACCGGAGCAGGCGGATTTCAGCGGTGCCTTCGACACGGCGCTGCTGGCGCGTCCGCGCACGATCCTGCTGACGGGGGCGACGGGATTCGTCGGGGTTCACTTGCTGGCCGAACTGCTCGCGACGACGTCGGCGGTGGTGCATTGCGTGGTGCGTGCGGCAGATGCCGCCGCGGCGCGCGTGCGGATCGACGAGAAGCTGCATGCCTACGACGTGAACCTCGGGCCGGATGCGCGATCGCGCATCCGCGTGTGGGCGGGCGACTTCACGCAGCCGCGCTTGGGCATGAACGAGCACGACTACGCGGTGCTGGCGGACGAAATCGACATCGTTTACCACTCCGCCAGCGCGGTCAATTTCATTCAGCCGTATTCGTACATGAAGAAGATCAACGTGGACGGCATGTTCGAGGTCCTTGCGTTCGCCGGGTGCCGGCGAACCAAGGCGCTGATCCTGCTGTCGACGATCTCGGTGTACAGCTGGGGGCATCGTTTCACCGGCAAGACGATGATGACCGAAGCGGACGACATCGATCAGAACCTGCCGGCGGTGCTCGAGGACATCGGCTATACGCGCAGCAAATGGGTGATGGAGAAGATGGGCGATCTGGCCGGGCAGCGCGGCCTGCCGCTGATGACCTTCCGGCTCGGATACGCGACGTTTCACGGCGAGACCGGCGTGAGCGCGGATTATCAGTGGTGGGGACGGCTGGTGAAGACATGCATTGCGCTCGGTACCGTGCCGGATCTGCAGGACCTGCGCGAAGGGCTGACGAGCGTGGATTACATGACGAAGGCGCTGGCACGGATTTCACGCAATCCGGCGGCGCTGGGGCGCAAATTCAATCTGATCAATTCGCCCGAGTCCGACCTGACGCTGAGGGAATTCTTCTCGAGGCTGGAACGCTACTTCGGTCTGCGGTTTCAGGTCGTGCCGTTCCGTGAATGGCGCGATGCGTGGAAGTCGGATGTCGACGCGCCGCTCTATCCGTTATTGAGCCTGTTCGACGACAACATTCGCGACGGCATGAGTACCGCCGAGCTCTACCAGAACAATTACGTATGGGACTGCCGCAATGTAATCGAATTTCTCGACGGCAGCGGGATCGAGCAGCCGGCATTTTCCCGGGAGCAGCTGGCGCGGTACCTGGAGCGATCGCTGGGTTATCGCGTCGCGCGGTGACGCACGCAACGCGGTCGCGTGGACGTCGCGCCCGGACCGTCGTCCGGCGTCATCGGGCTGCAAGCATATCGTCTTCGTCGACTGCGTTCGTGCAGGTCCATGACCGGTTCTACACCGGATAGCGGCGCGCGATCAGCTCGGTCAGCCAGTCGATGAACGCGCGCACCTTGTCGGGCAGATGTGCGCGGTTCGGGTACAGCACCGAAATCGGCTTCGGCACGGCCGGCACGCCGGGCAGCAGTTCGATCAGTTGCCCCGAGTCGATGCTCGGCTGCAGCGCGGGCCGCAACGCATGCACGATGCCGAGGCCGGCCAGCCCGCAGGACAGCAGCGCTTCCGAGTTGTTCGTGAGCAGGCTGCTCGCGAGCTTCAGCGCGACGGTTTCGCCGTTAGGGCGGAACGTCCATTCGAGCACCCGGCGATTGCTGCCGGTAAAGAAGTTGACGGCCCGATGCGTGCGCAGATCGTCGAGCGTGCGCGGCAAACCGTGGCGGGAAATATACGCGGGCGATGCGCACGTGACCATCGGCACGGCGCCGACCGTGCGCGCGACCATGCTCGAATCCTTCAGTGTGCCGACCCGCACGACGCAGTCGATGCCTTCGCCGATCAGATCGGACGGCTGGTCGCTCGCACCGAGCACGAGTTCGATCTGCGGATAGCGCTGCTGGAAATCGGGCAGCGCCGGAATCACGACCGTCTTCGCAAGCGCGAGCGCGATGTCGAGCCGCAGCCGGCCCTTCGGCGCCGCGCGCTGCTTGGGGAACGACGCGAACGCGTCGTCGATGCTGCCGAGCAACTGCACGCAGCGCGCGTAAAACGCCTCGCCTTCGGCGGTCACGCTGACGCGGCGCGTGCTGCGATTCAGCAGCCGGATGCCGAGTTCCTGTTCGAGCTGCTGCACGGCTTTCGTCACGGCCGGCCGATGCAGTTGCAGCGCGTCCGCGGCTTGCGTGAAGTTACCGCGTTCGACGATCTGTACGTAGATCTGCATCGTTTGCAGGCGGTCCATGGCGTTCCCGGGTGTCGTGGCGAGCGGCCATCTTCGCACACCGTCCGACCCCGGTGAAACGCCGATGCATGGCTGCCCGCCACGCATCATTCGACCGGATGCAGATCCTGCAGCAGCGTCGGCACCAGCTCCGACACGGTCGGGTGGATGTGCATCGCGCGGCTGATCGTCGTGTACGGCGCGCCGGCGGCCATCACGTCGAGCATGCCGTGCACGACTTCGTCGCCCGTCACGCCGAGGATCGACGCGCCGAGGATCGCGTGGCTGTCCGCGTCGACGATCACCTTCATGAAACCCTGGCTCTCGCCTTTTTCCACCGCGCGGCCGACGCGCGTCATCGGGCGCGTGCCGACCAGCAGCCGGCGGCCCGTCTGCTTCGCTTCCGCGAGCGTCATGCCGACCCGGCCGAGCGGCGGATCGATATACATCGCGTATGCGGTGATGCGGTCGGACACCTTGCGCGGATCGTCGTCGAGCAGGTTGGCCGCGACGATCTCGTAGTCGTTGTACGCGGTGTGCGTGAACGCACCACGCCCGTTGCAGTCGCCGAGTGCCCAGATGCCGGGCACGTTCGTGCGCAACTGCTCGTCGACGTCGATATAACCGCGCGCGTCGGTCGCGACGCCCGCGCGGTCGAGCCCGAGATCGTCGGTGTTCGGCACGCGCCCGACCGCGAGCAGCAGGTGCGAGCCCGCGACCTCGCGGCCGCCGCCCGCGCAGTCGAGGCCGACCACGACGTTGCTGCCGTCGCGCCGCGCGCTCAGGCAGTTCGCGTCGAGCTGCTCGTCGATCCCTTCGTTTTCGAGAATCTCGCGCACGGCCTGCGATACGTCGTCGTCCTCGCGGCGGATCAGGCGCGAGCCCTTCTCGACGATCGTGACCTGCGACCCGAAGCGGCGGTACATCTGGCCGAATTCGAGCCCGACGTAGCTGCCGCCGACGATCACGAGATGCTCGGGCAGGAAGTCGACGTCCATCATCGTCGAGTTGGTCAGGTACGGCACCGAATCGAGGCCCGGCATCGGCGGTACCAGCGCGCGTCCGCCGACGTTGATGAAGATGCGTTCGGCTTCGAGCAGCGCGTCGCCCACGCGCACCGCGTCGGCGCGTTCGAACCGGGCGTGACCCTGGAACACGGTCGTGTTGGCGAGCCCGCGCACCCATTGCTCGACGCCGTGGGTTGAGCGGCCGGAGATCTGGTCCTTGCGCGCCTTCACGGCCTTCATGTCGACGGTGACGGGGCCGCCGACCGACACGCCGTATTCGCTGCCCCGCCGCGCGAGGTGGGCGGCGTACGCGCTCGCGATCAGTGTTTTGGTGGGGATGCAGCCGGTGTTCACGCACGTACCGCCGAAGCGGCCGCGCTCGATGATCGCGACCTTCATCCCGGCGGCCGACAGCCGCGCGGCGAGTGGCGGGCCGGCTTGCCCGGTGCCGATGACGATCGCGTCGAAGTGTTGCGTCATGACGTCCTCCTGCGCGGGTTCTACGTGAGAAGGCGGGCGGGCGAGCCGCGTGCGGCGCCGGCGCACGGTCGCGCGACGGCGAGCGCTTATGTTAGTCCTGTTGGCATGTGTCCGCGAGTATCCGCGGGGCGGGGAGGTGGCGAGCGCGACAGACGGGCCGCGCACCGGTGCGGGCAGGCGGCGGCCGGCGCGCCGCGCTCGGTTGCGGCGCGTTTCGCCGGTCGCGTCAGTCCTTGCGTTTCCACTGCGCGAACGACACCGGCTGGTGCGTGTCGGCGCGCGTGACGGTGACGTGGTCGGGCTTGTCGTCGAGCGGATACGAGACGGTGACGATCTGGTTCGAAAATACCCAGCCGTGCGTGCGCGGGTCGTAGCGGAACGTCACGTAGTCGGTCCAGTGCTGCCCGCACGCGACGAAGTTCTGCACGGTGAAATAGCGGCCTTTCACCGAGAGGCCGTTGTCGGCGGCGTATTCGGGATCGAACGGGTCGCACTGGCCGCCGTCGTTCGCACGCAGGACGACCTCGTCGTTGCGCGCGGCGAGCCGGAATGCGTGATCGGGCTGTTCCTCGAAGATCAGCAGCGGGCGCGGCGACGGCTGCTCGCGCGTATCGACCGCGCGATGCACGACGACCAGAAAGCTGTGCCGGCCGTTGCCGAGATCCGGCCCGGCTTGCGCGAGCAGCGGTTGGTAGTCGGGCGGCAGCTGCGCGGCGATCGACTTCGGCAGCTCGGCGGCGCGGGCGCCGGCAGGCAGCGCCGCGAGCAGCGGGAGCAGCAGGAGGGACAGGCGGAGGACGCGCATGGCGGGGTGTCGGGTCGAAAGGAGGAAGGGCATGCCGGCCGCGCGGGTCACAGATCGCGCCCGAGAAACTCGGTGCCGGGCACCGGATTGAACGTGACGGGCGGCGCGGGCGTGAAGCCGAGCGAAGCATACAGTTGCCTTGCGGCGACGAACTCGGGCAGCACGTCGAGGCACATGCGCGCATAACCGGCCGCCTTCGCGTCGCGCAGCAGCCGTTCGACGAGCTGGCGGCCGACGTTCAACCCGCGCGCTTCGGGGCGTACATAGACGCGCTTCATCTCGCACGTTACCGCGTCGATCTCGCGAAACGCCCCGCAGCCGACCGCGCGTTCGCCGTGCCACGCGAGCAGCAGCAACCCGCGCGGCGCCGCGTATTTGCCGGGCAGCGCGGCGATCTCGGGCTCGTAGTCCTGGAATTCGAGGCTGAAGGTGGGGCTCGCGATGTACTCGCGGAAGATCGCTTCGACGACGCGGGCGTCGTCGGGATAGCGGGCGGCGCGGATCTCGATCATGGGCGGCGGTGCGGGATGACGGGAAAAACGGCCAGCATAGCAGCGCGCGGGCGCTTTCGGCCGCGCGGGAAGCGTGCCAGAATCAGCGCTTCGACCGTCGGAAACGACACGCAGGCGTCGGCGAATCGGCGTCGTTGACCAAGGAGACTTCGATGACTGCATCGGCTGCCGTACTCGCCATCCTGGCCGCGCTGTGGCTCGGCGCGATGATTCCGGGCCCGAGTTTCGTGCTGGTTGCCCGCAATTCGATCGGACTGTCGCGCCGCGACGGCCTTGCCACCGCGCTCGGCATGGGCCTGGGCGGCATCGTGTTCGGCGGCGTCGCGCTGGCCGGGCTCTATACGCTGCTGCAGGCCGTCGAATGGCTGTATGTGGGCCTCAAGGTGGCGGGCGGTGCGTACCTGATCTATATGGCATCGAAGATCTGGCGCGGCGCCGACCGGCCGATCGCGATGGACGATCCGCAGGCGATGGCCGCCGGCAGCGCGCGCAAGTCGTTCTGGACGGGCCTCACGACCCAGCTCAGCAACCCGAAGACGGCAATCTGGTACGGCAGCATCTTCGCGGCGCTGCTCCCGCAGCATCCGCCGCTGTGGTGCTACCTCGCGCTGCCGCCGCTCGTGTTCGGCGTCGAATTCGGCTGGTACACGATCGTCGCGCTGTGCTTTTCCACGCGTCGGCCGCGCGAGCTGTACCTGCGCGCGAAGAAGTGGGTCGACCGCATCGCGGCCGGCGCGATCACGCTGCTCGGGCTGCGGCTGATCCTGAACGCGCCGAAAGCGGGGATCTGACTGCTTTCGATTCTGGTTTGCATTGCATGGCGGCTGGCCATTTACGTGGCCGGCTGCCGGAGCGAGCCGCTCGAACCGCTCGAACGGCGCCAACGCGCATCGGGTTTCCGGAAACCGCGGGTCGTCCGGAAACGCCGTTTCTTCGTCATCACCGGCCGGGCTATGCGCCCGGCAGTCCGATTCCGGCGACTTGCCAGGCCGTCGCCGGCAGTCTTCCCGGCTTCCTGCCGCCCCCCGCCGAGCCTTGCGCGGCGGGCGTTCGCGCGTGTCGCCCGGCACGCGCGACAGCGCCGCTTTCCCGATTCTGGCGGTCGACCTCCCAGCGCCGTGTAAACTGCTGCCTTTTTTGACGGTTTGCAGCATGGTGCACGCTTCCCCGCGCCCGGCACTGACCGGCCCGACGCTCGTCCGGCTGCTCGCGCGCCTGGCCGACGCCGATGTCGCGGAATCCCGGCAAACGCTGTCCGACCGGCTGAGCCAGTGGCTCGGCTGGACCGACGCGATCACGCTGTCGTCCGCGCTGGGTGCGAGCCCGCCCGGCGTCGCGGCCGGCGTGCGCGGCTACGACGCGGAGCGCGACTTCGCGCGTGTGCGCCACGACCTCGCGCAGGCGATCGCGGCCACCAACCGGCCGCGGACGCGGCGCCGGCCCGGCGACCTGCCGCCGCCGGCCGCCGACACGGCCGATTTCGCGGACTTCCGCCAGCGTTATCTGTCCCTGCAGCAGGACATGGAAACGGCGATCGGCCAGTTGCGCGGCCGCCTGCGGGGCGCGCTCGCCGCCCGCTCGTCCGGGATGGCGCGGCTCGCGACGCTCGACGCGATCATGGAGCGCGTGCTCGGCGCGCGCGAGCGCAGCCTGCTGTCGGCCGTGCCCGCGCTGCTCGGCACGCGTTTCGGGCGGCTGCGCGACGCGGAACGGCAGGCGCTGGCCGATGCCGAATCCGCTTCCGCTGTCGCCCCCACCGATGACGGTGCGGTTGCCGACGGTGAGGCCGTCAAGGCGCTCGTGCCCGGCGCCTGGTTCGACACGTTTCGAGACGAGATGCAAGGCATCCTGCTTGCCGAACTCGAAGTCCGGTTTCAAACGGTAGACGGGCTGCTCGCGGCCCTTCGCACCTGCTAATCAACACGCTATGTCCAGAATTCGCATTGATCTCGTTGTCTTCGTCGCCGGTTTGCTCGCAGTGTGCTGGATCGGCGTCGGCTATGTCGCGTCGAACCCGCTGGCGTCGGCCGTCACGCTGCTGATCGGCGCGTGCTACGTCGCCGGCGCGTGGGAACTGCTGCGCTACCGGCAGGCGACCGCTACGCTGTCGCGCGCGGTCGCCGGCCTGACCGAGCCGCCCGCGAAGCTCGACTCGTGGCTCGACACGCTGCACCCGGGCCTGCGCAGCGCCGTGCGCGCGCGCGTCGAAGGCGCGCGCGTCGCGCTGCCGGGCCCGTCGCTCACGCCTTACCTCGTCGGCCTGCTCGTGCTGCTCGGCATGCTCGGCACGCTGCTCGGGATGGTCGTGACGCTGAAGGGCACGGGCGCCGCGCTCGAAAGCGCGACCGATCTCGACGCGATCCGCGCATCGCTGATCGCGCCGGTGAAGGGCCTCGGGTTCGCGTTCGGCACGTCGATCGCGGGTGTCGCGACGTCCGCGATGCTCGGGCTGCTGTCCGCGCTCGTGCGCCGCGAGCGGATCGACGCGGCGCAACAGCTCGACGCGAAGATCGCGACGACGTTGCGCGTGCATTCGTCCGCGCACCAGCGCGACGAATCGTTCCGGCTGCTGCAGCGCCAGGCCGACGTGATGCCGGCGCTGGTCGACCGGCTGCAGACGATGATGACAACGCTCGAGGCGCGCAGCGTCGCGCTGCACGATCGCCAGCTCGACAGCCAGCAGGCGTTTTTCGATCGGACCGAGCGTGCGTACGTGGGCCTTGCGTCGAACGTCGGCGACGCGCTGAAGGAAAGCGCCGCCGAAAGCGCGCGCGTGGCCGGTGCCGCGCTGCAACCAGTCGTCGCGGCGACGATGACGGGGCTCGCGCAGGAGATGGCCGCGCTGCGCGACACCGTGACGGGCGCCGTGCAGCGTCAGCTCGACGGGCTGACGGACGGTTTCGAGAAGAGCACCGGCAACGTGACGGCCGTCTGGAACCGCGCGCTCGACGAACAGCGCCGCGCCGGCGACGCGGTTGCGCAGCAGCTGCAGACGACGCTTGGCCAGTTCACCGACACGTTCGCGCAGCGTTCGACGGACCTGCTCGACGGTGTCGCGACCCGCCTCGAATCGACCGAAGGCCGCCTGTCGGACGCATGGCGCGATGCGCTGTCGCGCCAGGAGCAGGTCGGCGAGACGCTGGCCGGCCAGCATGCGCGCGCGTTGGGCGAAGCCGCCGCGACGTTCGAGCGGCATTCGGGCGCGGCGCTTGCCGCGATGCGCGAGTCGCACGCGGGGCTGCAGACCGAACTGGCCGCGCGCGACGAACAGCGCCTCACGGCGTGGAACGATTCGCTGGCCGCGATGGCCACGAAGCTCGGCGACGAATGGCAGCGTGCGGGTGTGCACAGCGCCGGCCGCCAGCAGGAAATCTGCGACGCACTCGCGCAAACGACGCGCGAACTCACCACGCAGGCAACGACCTTCGAACAACGCTCGAACGACTTGCTGTCGACGATCCGCGATTCGCACACGGGTCTGCAGACGCAACTCGCCGCACGCGACGAAGAACGCCTGTCGGCATGGAACGACTCGCTGGCCGCGATGGCCACGAAGCTTGGCGACGAATGGCAACGCGCGGGCGTGCACAGCGCCGGCCGTCAGCAGGAAATCTGCGACGCGCTCGCACAAACGACCCGCGATCTCACCACGCAGGCTTCAACGTTCGAACAACGCTCGAACGACCTGCTGTCGACGATCCGCGATTCGCACACGGGCTTGCAGACGCAACTCGCCGCTCGTGACGAAGAACGCCTGTCGGCGTGGAACGACTCGCTGGCCGCGATGGCCACGAAGCTCGGCGACGAATGGCAGCGTGCGGGCGTGCACAGCGCGGGCCGTCAGCAGGAAATCTGCGACGCACTCGCGCAAACGACGCGTGATCTCACTGCACAGGCAACGACCTTCGAACAACGTTCGAACGATCTGCTGTCGACGATCCGCGATTCGCATACGGGCTTGCAAACGCAACTCGCCGCACGCGACGAAGAACGCCTGTCGGCATGGAACGACTCGCTGGCCGCGATGGCGACGAAGCTCGGTGACGAATGGCAACGCGCAGGCGTGCACAGCGCCGGCCGCCAGCAGGAAATCTGCG
Organism: Burkholderia sp. YIM B11467; assembly: GCF_052952715.1. Taxonomy (NCBI): domain Bacteria; kingdom Pseudomonadati; phylum Pseudomonadota; class Betaproteobacteria; order Burkholderiales; family Burkholderiaceae; genus Burkholderia; species Burkholderia sp. YIM B11467. The sequence goes on along the minus strand of NZ_JBQVSQ010000001.1, from coordinate 404,391 downwards.
ACGCACTCGCGCAAACGACGCGCGATCTCACCACGCAGGCAACGACCTTCGAACAACGGTCGAACGATCTGCTGACGACGATCCGCGAATCGCACACGGGCCTGCAGGCGCAACTCGCCGCACGCGACGAACAGCGCCTGTCCGCGTGGAACGATTCGCTCGCCGCGATGGCGGCCGCGCTGCGCGACGAATGGGCGCAGACGAGTGCGCAGGCCGCGACGCGCCAGCAGGACATCTGCGACACGCTCGCCCGCACCGCGAACGACATCACCGCGCAGGCGCAGGTGCATGCAAGCGACACGATCAACGAGATCGCGCGCCTCGTGCAGGCCGCGTCGGAGGCGCCGAAGGCCGCGGCCGACGTCGTTGCCGAGTTGCGCCAGCGCCTGTCCGACAGCATGGTGCGCGATACCGCGACGCTCGAGGAGCGCAGCCGCCTGCTCGCGACGCTCGAAACGCTGCTTGGCGCGGTCAATCACGCGTCGACCGAACAGCGCACCGCGATCGATGCGCTCGTCAGCACGTCGGCCGACCTGCTCGATCGTGTCGGCGCGCGCTTCAACGACACCGTCGATGCCGAAACGCGCAAGCTCGACTCGGTGGCCGCGCAGGTCACCGCGGGCGCCGTCGAGGTCGCGAGCCTCGGCGATGCGTTCGGGATGGCCGTGCAGGTGTTCGGCGAATCGAACGACAAGCTGCTGAACCATCTGCAGCGCATCGAGGCCGCGCTCGAGAAATCGCTCGCGCGCAGCGACGAGCAGCTCGAGTACTACGTCGCGCAAGCGCGCGAGGTGATCGACCTGAGCATGATGTCGCAGAAGCAGATCGTCGAGGATCTGCAGCAGCTCGCCGGCCGGCGGGCGCCCGTCGGAGCGTAACGCATGCACGACGAAATCGACGGCGGCGCGCCATCCGCGCCGGTGTGGCCCGCGTTCGCCGACCTGATGTCGGTGCTGCTCGGCGCGTTCGTGCTGATCCTCGTCGGCGTGATCGGCATGCAGCTTCAGCTCACGTCGAAGCTCGAGGAAGCCGTGCGCGCGCGCCAGCAGGAAGCGCAGCAACGCAAGTCGCTCGAACAGGCGCTCGCGGGGCCGCTCGCGGCCGGCCGCGTGACGCTCGTCAACGGCCGCATCGGCATCAGCGGCAACGTGCTGTTCGCGCTGAACTCCGACCAGTTGCAGCCCGCGGGCCGTGACTTGCTGAAGACGCTAGCCGGGCCGCTGGCCGCCTACCTGAAGACGCGCGACGAGATCCTGATGATCAGCGGTTTTGCCGACGACCAGCAGGTGCATGCCGGCAACCGCCAGTTCGCGGACAACTGGGAACTGTCGGCCAAGCGCGCGCTGACGGTCACGCGTGCGCTGATCGATGCCGGCGTGCCGGCGCCGTCGGTGTTCGCGGCCGCGTTCGGCTCCGAACAGCCGGTCAGCTCGAATGCGGACGATGAAGGCCGCGCGAAGAACCGCCGCGTGGAGATCGCGCCGGTGCCGCGCAAGAGCGCATCGAACGGAGGGAAGGCGCAGTGACGGGCGACGCGACGCACGCCCGCGCGACGCTCGACGCATGGCGCGAGCGGGGCGCGGATCGACTCGATCCCGTGCGCTTTCACCGGATCGACGCACTCGAACGGCGCGCGGCCGCGCTCGATGGCGACGCGCGCGGGTTGCTCGACGCGCGGCTGGCGACGCTGATCGAAGGTTTTGCGGCGATCGTCGCGCAGGCCGATGACGCAGCGGTAGTGAGCGAGACGGCGGAAGCCGCGGCAGATGCGCCGCCGCGCGGCGCGCTTGCCGGGCTCGTCGATCGGCTCGCGCGCGATGCGCAGGCCGACCGGCGCGGGCTCGATCCCGAGCTGGTCGACTACTTCCGCACGATGTGGTCGAAAGTCCGCACGGAACAGCAGTATCGCCAGTCGCTCGACCAGGTGCCGCGCAACGCGGGGCCGCTCAATTCGAACAGCCTCGTGCACCGGTCGCTGGCGACGATGCGCGAGCTGTCGCCGGCCTATCTGCAGCAATTCCTGTCGTACGTCGATGCGCTCGCGTGGCTCGAGGATCTCGCCGGCGGCGGCGCGCAACCCGAGAAGGAAGCACCGCGCGCGAAGGTGGTGAAGAAGGGCACGCGGAGCAAGAGCCGGTAGCACGACCTCGCACCATTGCAGCCGGGGCAATTACATCGACACCCCGCCCGACGTCGTTGCGCTTTGATACCGGGCCGCGCTGATGAATTTCGAAAAGCGCTCGCACCAGATCACGACCGTCGTGTATTGCGCGGGATTCACGTCGTCGGGAAGCGGCACGACGAAATTGCCGAAGGTCTTCAGGTCGCCCACGCGCGCGGCACGCGCCTTGATCGCGAGGAACGACGCTCGCGTGTCGACGAATTCCGGAACGAGATAGATCTTGTAGTCGGGCCCCGGCGCGATGTCGCCTTCGAAGGCGATCGACGAGTCGGTGATCGTCAGCTTGCCATTGGCCCAGTGCAGCGGATCGCTTCCCGGCAGGTCGCGTTCGAAGCGGCCGGTATGTCGCGTATTTTCGGCGGCCACCTGCAGTTCGACGGCGCTTGCGCCTTCCGATGCCGTCAGGATCGGGAGCACGTAGATGCCCGCTGCGAATGCGACGAGACCCGTCGCGAGATGCGACGCGATCAGTATCCAGATTCTGCTTTTCATATCGGACCCTTTGAACGAGAACAGAGGGTGGCGCACGGCCACGACGCTTTAGTCGCGCGAGCCGGCGAAATCTGACAGTCGATCGGCATTCACATGCGTATGCCGTTTGCGTCGGACGCGACGTCGAAAAAATTTCGCCGACGCGTGTCATCTTTGCGCTCGCGGGTCGACTCACTCTCCATCGACAACGTCGTCGATGCTCAGGAGAGATCAGATGAACAAGCTTGCTCTGTATGTTCTTGCGACGGTTGCCGCGACCGCTTCCGTTTCCGCATGGGCCGCGCCGCAGTCCACCGTGACGCGCGCGGAGGTCACGGCCGAGCTGGCCGCACTGCACGCGGCCGGCTACCGTCAGACGGGTGAAGATCCGCACTATCCGGCGCGACTGGCGGAAGCGCTGACGAAGATCGGCTCGACCGGTACGTCGACGGCCGATACGAGCGGATACGGGACGATGTCGCCGACCGCGAGCGAATCGGGTTCGATTACCCGCGACAATCCGATCTATCGCGGACGATGATCCGGGCTGGACATTGCGCCTGTCGACAGGCGCAATGTCCGATTCGTTTGGACTGCGATGCGTTGCCGGATGCGCAACGTCAGTGCGGCGGCTCGCCTTCGGTTATCGCCGCGCCGAGCGCCTGCAATGCTTCGGCCAGCACCGACGCGAACGGCGGATGCGCGGCGATGCCCGCGGCGTCGAGCTGACTCCCGAGGATCGGCAGCGTGATCGACGCGGGCTCGATGATGCGCGCCGACATCACGGATAACGTTTCCCGCAGCGCCGCGTTCGCATGCGTTGCGCGCGGCGATGCGTTCAGCACCGCGACCGGCTTGTGAACGATGGCCTCGCACCCCACGACCCAGTCCAGCGAGTTCTTCATCACGCCGGTTACGCCGTGCGCGTATTCCGGGCTCGCGATCAGCACGCCGTCCGCCGCGTTCAGGCGATCGATCAGGTCGCGCACGGCGGCGGGCGACGGAAATTCCGCATCGGGATTGAACAGCGGGAATTCGCCGAGGCGATCGAAGCGCGTGATGCGCATGCCGCGCGGCGCGACGTGTGCGGCTGCATCGAGCAGCGCGGCGTTGTACGACTGCGACCGGAGGCTGCCGCACAGGGCGACGATGTCGATGCGGCGGTCGGCGTCGGTTCGGAATTCGGTGGTCATCGATGAGCGTTTCGGTTGGCGTGGTGCGCAGCCGCGTCACGCGGACCGGACGGATTATCGCATCGGCGTTCGATCGGCGTCGGCCATCCCGGCCGCGCGTGCGAATGCGCCGATTTCCCATCCGTTGCCGAGCAACAGCCGCCGCGTATGCAGCGCGCCGTGCACGTCGTCGGCGACGGTTTCGCCGAGATAGCGCAGCGCGCGGCCCTCGATATCGACGAAGCCGTGCCGGTAATCGTGCGCGAGCGTGGTCCACAGCTGCGCGGCGCCGACCGACTGGCGCGCGCCGCTGATCAGGCACAGGCCCGCGTCGAGCCCCCAGCGATACAGCGTCGTCGCGAGGCCCTTGCGTTGCGACGAGCCGCGCAGCCGCGTATGCGGCGCGCGCAGGTAGCGGTCCGCGCGGCGCGGGATTTCGGGAAGGCGGTTGAACACCGTGTAGCCGGCGAGTTGGCGCGCGGCCGGATCCTCGATGTACAGGAAGTATTCGCCGTCCGCCTCGCGGTGGCGGACGATCAGGCCCGAGCGGCCGAGCGCGACGGCCGGCAGGCCGTGCAGACGATGGCTCGGCTGGTGGAGGCGCGCGTAGAGCGTGTCGAGTTCATCGTCGATGTCGTGCTGGGAGTGCTGTACGTCGATGCGCATGGCAAAAGTCGCCCGTCCCGGGCGGTTCGAGAAAGGGGTTCATCGCAAAAAGGGGAGAGGAGCGGGTGCGGCCCCCGGGCTCGGCGAAGCGAGCCGGGGCCGCGAATCAGCTGGGGATGTGCTGGAAACCGGCGGCGATCGCGGCGAGGCCCGCGATGCAGAGTGCGAACAGGATCAGGACTTTGTGGATCACGCCTCTTTCCTCATGAATGCGCGGCGCCGGCGGGCGGCATCGCGGAGACGGTGAGCGGCGGGCACGGCCCGCGCGGCCGTCGTGCGGGACGACGGTCGGGTGTCCGGGCGACGGGGCGCACGCGGACGGCCGGAACCATACGCCAGGCGATCGAGCTGGGCAATCGGACTGGCGGGGAAAAGCGACGAAAAGCGGAGAAAAGCGTTGTTTCGCGACAATTGGCCGCAACGGAGCTGCGTATCGCGGGCGGTGCGCGAGTCGCGGTCAGCGCGGCACTGTGCGATTGGTTAGGGAGATTCGTCATCGCGACCCATCGAGCTTGAAAGACATCGATGCGACCCAGTGCCGAAAGGGTCGCGCTGCTGTTGCAGATCCGCGACACCGTGAGCGATGCGCCGCTTGTGTTCGACGCCCTGAACTCGCGGGCTAGGCACGTGATGCGAATGTCAATGAAAAAACTCAAGTTCCCATTTTGTGCTCCCGGGTTCGAACGCATTTTCACGCTGGATAAGTGACGTGAGCTGTAGGACAGATCCTTGATCTGAACGACGTCGATCCGCCGCTTTCCGATCAATTCAGTGCTGAATCGCGATGAGCGTACGCGATGCCGGTCCTGAAGATGATTTTCGTATTCGGATTATTAAAAATCGGAGGGCACCAATTAAATGGTTTCAAATCGTTAAGGAATCGAATCGGTCGATGAAGTTTTTGAGCTGAACTCCACGTGAAGCATGGCCGAAGGAACGGATGCTTAACCGAGAGCGCGGTGCGTTTTAGCAATTCCTGACACTGTGCCGACAAATATTTCGATAGATTACGCCACGAGAGACCAATCCATTTCGCCGTAGCCGGAGTGAAGAAGAGTCGGGGAAAGCTCGGCAGCGTTGTTCTTGGCGCTACTGTCCTCTTCTGCACTTGCGCGCGGCGTTTCGCATTCATCCGCTTGGCGCGTGATCGCGCGTCCGTCGCACCATGAACAAAAAACAATATCGTCTGGTATTCAGTTGCGTCCGGGGTATGTTGATCGCGGTCGAAGAGACCGCCAACTCGTCAGGAAAGGTACGCAATGGAGAAACGGTTCGGGCCGAGGGCGGCCGGTTGCAACGTGCGGCGGTGAGGTTTGCGCTGCGCCACGCGGCGTTTGCGGCGCTGGTTGCGACAGGGGCGACACCGCTTTGGGTGGGCGCGCAGGTAGTCGGAGCGGGGGCGAATGCACCCAAGGTCGTGCAGACCCCGAATGGCTTGCCGCAGGTCAATATCAACAAACCCAGTGGCGCCGGTGTTTCGCTGAACACCTATTCCCAGTTCGATGTTCAGAAGCCGGGCGTGATCGTGAACAACTCGCCGGTGATGACGAACACGCAGCAGGCCGGCTATATCAACGGCAACCCGAATTTTGGCGCGAACGACGCAGCCAGGATCATTATCAATCAGGTCAACAGCAACAATCCTTCGCAACTGAGGGGTTATGTCGAGATTGCTGGCCAGCGCGCCGAGATGATTATTTCGAATCCGTCCGGATTGGTCGTTGACGGAGGTGGATTTATCAATACCTCGCGCGCAATCCTGACAACCGGAGCGCCGAGTCTGAATGCGGATGGGTCGCTGGCCGGTTTCAACACGACGCGCGGCCTGATTGCGGTGCAGGGTGCCGGCCTGAATGCCACGAACGTCGATCAGGTCGATCTGATCGCCCGGGCCGTACAAACCAATGCGGCCATTTACGCGAATAACCTGAACGTTATTACAGGTGCGAACCAGGTAAACCACGATACGCTGCAGACGACGCGAATTCAGGGCGAAGGCGCCACGCCCGCCGTGGCAATCGACGTCGGTCAACTGGGCGGCATGTACAGCAACCGGATTTTCCTGGTCGGCACCGAGGGCGGTGTCGGGGTCCGGAATGCCGGGACGATCGCAACGGATGCAATGGGCCTGACGCTGACGGCGGACGGCCGGTTGGTGCAGTCGGGCAAGATCAGTTCTCTCGGCAACGTCGCAATATCGGCTGCCGGCGGTGTCGAGAACAGCGGCACGACCTATGGGCAGCAGTCGGTGTCGCTGAATACCGGCGCGGACGTGGTGAATACCGGTACGCTTGCCGCGCAGCATAACGTGGGCGTGACTGCGGGTTCGCTGAATTCGACGGGCCTGCTCGGCGCGGGGGTGAACAGTGACGGCGTCGCCACGCAGGCGGGCGATCTGCAGGTCACGACGACGGGCCAGTTGAACGCGACCGGCAAGAACATCGCGGGCGGCAACGTATCGGCGACAGGCTCCGCAGTGAACCTCGCAGGAAGCACGACGGCCGCGAATAGCGGCCTGTCGTTGACCGCAACAACCGGCGACGTGAATCTCGCGAACGCGACGACGAGCGCCCAGGGCCCGATTACGGCGAATGCGGCCGGCACGGTCAACAACGACCATGGCAACGTGACGAGCGGCGGCAGTACGAGCCTGACGGGCGGCCACGTCTCGAATCAGGGTGGCACGGTATCGTCGCGGGGGCCGCTGTCGGTGACGGCCGCGGGGCAGATCGCCAACCAGGCAGGTGTGCTCGTGTCGGAAAACACGATCGCGCTGCGCGCCAACACTATTGCAAACAATCAAGGCACGATCCAGGGCGCCGGACATGCGACTGTCGATGGCAACACGATCGACAACACGGCGGGCCGGATCACGTCGCTCAATACCGACGGGCTGGAACTTACCGCGACCGGTCAGCTCACGAACGTGGTCGGCACGACGGCGAACGGCGCACAAGGCGGCGTGATCGGCGGCAACGGCGATGTGACCGTGCGAGGCGGGAATATCGCCAACCACGCGACGATCACGTCGAACACGAACCTTCAGGTTTCCGGTCAATCGGTCGACAACCGCGGTGGCACGCTGAAGGCTGCGCAACAGGTGGCGGTCGATGCGGGCGCGCGGCTGACCAACAACGACGGCACCATCGTCGGTCAGACAGCTGCACTGACTGGCACGACCCTCGACAACAGCGCCGGCAATGTACAGGCCGATCAGATTTCGTTGTCTGCGACCGATGTGGTGAACCACGGCGGCACGATTACGCAGACCGGCGTCGGCGCGATGGCCGTCAACGTCTCGGGCACGCTCGACAATTCGAGCGGCGGCATGCTGCAAACCAACAGCACCGACCTGATGCTCGCGCCCGCTTCGTTGCTGAACGACGGCGGCACGATCACGCATGCGGGCGCCGGCACGCTGACGCTCGGCAATGGATCGGGTTCGGTGTCGAACGTCGGCGGCACGATCGCCGGCAATGGGCGTATCGCGGCTCAAACCGGGTCGCTGAACAATACGTCGGGTTCGATCAATGCGCAGTCCGGGTTGACCACCACGGTCGGCGGTACGTTGAACAACACGAACGGCAAGCTGCTGTCCAACACCGACCTTGACGTCACCGCCAGCGCTTTGACGAACAACGGTGGCCAGATCGGCGCGGGCACGAATGCGTCGATCCAGGTCGCGTCGATGACGAATCAGGGTGGCGCGATTGTCGGTCCGAATCTGAGCGTGCGCGCAAACGATTCACTCGACAACAGCGGCGGCAAGCTCGAAGCCAACCAGCTCGCGCTGACCACGCCGACCCTGACGAATCATGGCGGCACCATCACGCAATATGGTTCATCGGCGATGAGTGTCGATGTGAGCGACACGCTCGACAATTCCGCGGGCGGCGTGATTCAGACGAACAGCACTGACCTGACGCTTGCCGCTGCGCAATTGAACAATGCGGGCGGCACGATCACGCACGCGGGCACGGGCACGTTGACGATCGCACCGGGGCGTGGATCGAGTACGCTGGAGAACGCTGCAGGCACCATCGTCACGAAGGGGCAAGCTGTTCTCAATGCCGGCAACTGGAACAACGCGAACGGTATCCTCGCGGCACAGCGCGGCATCAGTGCCACCATTGCCGGCGACGTGAACAACGCGCAAGGGCTGGTGCGCGCCGGAACGTCGGTGTCGTTGACGAACGGCGGCGCGCTGCTGAACCGGGGCGGTCATATTCAGGCAGGACAGGCAACAGCGGGTGATGCGAGCACGCTCGCGATTCAATCCGGATCGATCGACAATGCCGACGGCTCGATTACCGATCTTGGCGCCGGCAAGATGACCGTGCAGGGCGGCAGCCAGATCGTCAACAGCCACGCGGGCGGCGTGTCGGGGATGGGGGCCATTACCGGTAACGGCGACGTGACGGTCAACGCGGCGTCGATTTCCAACACGCAAGGCGGGCAACTGAGCGGCGCGTCGCTGCATGTCCGGGGCAATACGCTGGACAACTCGGGCGGAAAAATCGGTAACGTCACGAATTCGAACGGCGACGTGGACGTGACGACGAGCGGTGCGGTCACGAACACGGGTGGGCACATCAGCTCCACGCACGACTTGGCGGTCACGGCCGCGACGCTGCAAGGCGGGGGCACGTACAGCGCGGCTCACGATGCCAACGTGAGTCTGCAAGGCGATTACACGACGACGCCCGACACACAGTTCAACGTCGGTCACGATCTCGCGTTCACGCTGCCCGGCACATTTGCGAACAACACAAACCTGCAGTCGGTCAACAACCTGAGCGTCAATGCAGGCAACATCGTCAACGTGGGCACGATGATGGCCGGCGGCTTGCTGCATACGCAGTCGGGCAATCTGACCAATACCGGTTCGATCATCGGCGGCAGCACGTCGATCAATGCGGCAGGAACGGTGTCGAACCTCGGGCCGACCGCATTGATCGGCGCATCGGACAGCAACGGCACGCTCGAAATCCTCGCGCGCGACATCGAGAACCGCGACGACACCACGGCGACCGATTCGATGGCGACAACGGCCATCTTCGGCATGGGGAAAGTCGTGCTCGCGGGTGGCAAGGACGCCAGCGGCAACTACACGAACGCGGCGCTCATCAACAATGCGTCGGCGTTGATCCAGTCCGGCGGCGACATGGAGCTGCATGCCGACAAGGTGACGAACACGCGTCACGTGATGACGACCACCGGCTACACGAACAATGTCGATCCGGCCACCCTGGAAAAGTACGGCATCAGCATGTCGGGCTGCGTAGCCTATTACATGGAAGCTTGCAGCGGCAAGGATGTCCACTGGATCAACCTTTCGCGCGATCCGAACTTTCCCGATTACGATCCCGCCCCAGTCATCGCTAAGCTAAAGGAACAGCCTGGTGGCGTATTCACCGTTCCGCCGAACGGCGGGCAGTGGAACAGCGGCTATCAGTACACGACCTACACGGGCGTTGCGGTCGCGAACATGATCAAGGACATCAGTCCAGCCGGACAAATCGTCTCGGGCGGTGCGATCGACGCATCGTCATCGGGCACGGTGCAAAACTACTGGAGCAATATCGCAGCGGTAGGCAATCTGAAGCTGCCTGCCAAGTACGATGGGGACGGCTGGGCGGCGACGGGCCAGCAAGCGCCGGGCGTAACGGTCACCTACTCGGGCCAGTATCACTACAACAACTACGACAACACCGAGCACAACTGGCAGTTGCCGTTTGGTGACGCACCGTTTGTCGGCGGTCACCCCGGCGGCTATACGCAGGCGGCGCCGGCCGATGTCAAGAAGTACGGCTTGCCGGATTACAGGTCGACGTTGGGTTCCAACGGGACGATCTCCGGAACCGGCGTGAGCATCAACAACACGGCCGCGTACGCGTCGATTCCGTCTCTCGGCCTGCTCCCCGGGCAGGCCGTGCCGGGCCTGACGATCGGTGGCTTGAGCGGCAGCGCCAACGGGGCGAAATCGGGGGCGTCGGCCGTGCATGGCGGCGTGACGACGATCGATCCGGTCATCGCGAGCGCAACGGCGCTGAACGTGCTCAACAACCTGACGATTCCGCAGGGCGGCTTGTACCGGCCGGACTCGTCGCCGAACGCGAGCTACGTGATCGAGACGAATCCTGCGTTCACGAATCAAAAGAACTTCATTTCGAGCGACTATTTTTTCAGCCAGATCGGCGTCGATCTCACGCATATTCCGAAGCGGCTGGGTGACGGGTTCTACGAACAGCAACTGGTTCGCAATGAAGTGACGGCGCTGACCGGCAGGGCCGTGCTGGGACCGTACACGGATCTTCAGACGATGTACCAGTCGCTGATGGCGGCCGGTGCAAGCGTGTCGAAATCGCTCGATCTGCCGATCGGCGCGAGTTTGTCGGCCGACCAGGTGTCGAAGCTGACCGGCAACGTGATCATGATGGAAACGCGCGTGGTCGACGGGCAGTCGGTGCTGGTGCCGGTCGTGTATCTCGCGCAGGCAAACCAGCAGAACGTCAACGGACCGCTGATTACCGCGACCGACATCGATTTGAAGGACGCGCAGAACTTCACGAACAGCGGCACGATGAAGGCGGACAACACGCTGTCGATTCAAGGCAAGCAGATCGACAACGCGTTCGGCACGCTGCAAAGCGGCGGGCTGATGTCGTTGACGACGACCGGCAATGTCGACTTGACCTCGGCCAAGGTGAAGGCCGGCAGCCTCAATGTGGACGCAGGCGGTAACCTGATTCTCGACACCGCGACGAAGACCGACACGCGGGTGAGCCGCGACGGTGCAACGAGCGTCACGACGACGCTCGGGCCGACGGCTCAGGTCGACGTGACGGGTGACGCGGCGATCAGGACAGGCGGCGACTTCCAGCAGAACGCGGGGAATCTGTCGGTCGGCGGCAATTTCGGCGCGAGTATCGGCGGCGACTGGACGCTCGGCACGCAACAGACCGGCGAGCACAAGATCGTGCAGCGTGCGAACGGGGTGTCGGATACGAACCTCAACAGTGTGGTCGGCAGCACGGTCAAGGTTGGCGGGGTCTCCAATATCGGTGTCGGTGGCGATTTCACGGCGAAGGGCGCGCAGATCGACCTGGGCGGCGGCGGCACGATCGCGGCAAAAGGCAATGTGACGCTTGGCGCGGCGAGTACGACGTCGACAGTGAACGCCAGCAGCTCGGGAGACGAGGGTAGCCGGAGCTACGCGGAAACCAAGCATGCGTCGGATCAAGCGCTGACTGGAACGACGCTGACGGGAGGCAATACCGTCAACCTCGTGTCGGGCAAGGACATCGCGCTTTCCGGCAGCGCAATCAGCCTCGACAAAGGCAATGCGAACCTGCTGGCGGCGGGCAACGTGAACGTCGGCGCGGCGACCGCGACGCGCGAATTCAATTCGCATGAAACGCATAGCCATAGCAATGTCGTCAGCGGGTCGAAGGTCGCGAGCGGGATCGATCAGACGGCGACCTATAGTCAGGGCAGCACGATTTCGGCGGATGGTGTCACGGTTACTAGTGGTCGGGACATCAACGTGACGGGCAGCAATATCGTCGGCACGAACGATGTGTCGCTGTCGGCCGCGCGGGACGTGAACATCAAGACCTCACAGGACACGGTTCAGTCGTCGACTTATTACGACAAGAAGGAAACCGGTCTGATGTCGAATGGCGGCCTGTCGGTGTCGGTTGGTTCGCGTTCGAACTCGGACAAGCAGCAGTCGTCATCGGTGACGAACAACGGCAGTGCGATCGGGGCGCTGAACGGTAACCTGACTATGAGTGCGGGCAATGATCTGCACGCGACTGGCAGCATCTTGCATGCGGGCAACGACGTGAATCTCACTGGCAAGACCGTGAAGATTGACGCCGCGACGGATACATCCAACTTTGCAGAACAGCAGCAGTTCCGTCAGGCCGGCGTGACGGTGGGCGTGACGAATCCGGTCGTCGCGGCGGTGCAGACTGGTCGGCAAATGACGAACGCCGCGCAAAGCGTGGGTGGCGATCCTCGCCTGATCGCGCTGGCAGCCGCCACGACGGGCCTTGCTGCAAAGAACACCTATGATTCGCTGAAGCAGATGGGTGGTGACCCGGTGAAAGCCGCGACAAGCGTCGGGATCAACATATCGGTTGGGGCAAGCAAGAGCGACAGTCAGATGCAGGCGCAGTCGAGCACGGCGGTGGGAAGTACTGTGTCGGCAGGCCGCAACGTTACGATCGCTGCCGCCGGTGCCGGCAAGGGTAGCAATATCGACGTGATTGGCAGCACGATTTCGGCAGGCAATAACGCGAAGTTGGCTGCCGAAGGCAATGTGAACCTGCAGGCGGCAGAAAATACCAGTAGCCAGCACAGTACGAACAGCGGGTCGAGTGCATCGGTGGGAGTGTCGTTCACCGTCGGCGACAAGACGGGGGTAGCGTTCACGGCGGGCGTCGCTGGCAATCGCGGCAACGCGGATGGGGATTCGTCGACATGGACGAATACGCATGTGACTGCGGGCAACCAGCTTACGATTCAGTCTGGCGCGGATACGAATCTGAAAGGCGCAGTTGCGTCGGGAAAACAGGTGATTGCCGATGTCGGCGGTAACCTGAACATCGAGAGCCTGCAGGACAAGGATCACTACGATTCGAAGCAGCAAAGCGCGGGCGTATCGGCGAGCGTGTGTGTGCCGCCACTTTGCACCGGGAAGTCGAGTGTGGCGGGCAGCGTTGGCCAGACGAAGATGAACAGCGATTACGCCAGCGTAATTGAGCAATCTGGTATCAAGGCCGGCGACGGTGGCTTCCAGATCGACGTGAAGGGCAATACCGATCTCAAGGGTAGTGTGATTGCGAGCAGCGACAAGGCCGTCCAGGAAAACCTGAACAGTCTGACCACCGCGACTATTACCCATAGCGACATCGAGAACCACGCAGTGTACGACGCATCCTCGATCGGACTCTCGGGCGGCTATGGCGGCACCATCGGCAAGGATCAGAAAGGCACGGCGAATAACGTGAATCCGGTGCCGGGGACGTCGCTGCCGAAGGGGGGCGGCGGTTTGCAGGTTGCGCCGCCAGTGGCGCTCAGTGCTTCCGGCGATGCGAACTCCACGACCAAGAGCGGTGTCAGCGGTGGCGCTATTGCAATTACCGACGGCACGAGACAACAGCAGTTGACAGGCCAGACTGCCGTCGAAACTGTGGCGAGCATCACTCGTGACACCTCGAACACCGGAGGTGCGCTTGCACCGATCTTCGACAAAGAGAAAATCCAGGCCGGGTTCGACATTACGAGCCAGTTCATCAATCAGGCGGGAACGTTCGTGGCGAATCGCGCGGCGGAAGCCGACGCAGCGAAGGCGGCCGCGAATAACCCGAATCTGACACAGGATCAACGTGCAGTTGCCCAGCAGCGTGCCGATGAGTTAAATGCTAATTGGGGGCCAAGCGGTACCTATCGTCAAGTACTGACGGCGTTGTCGGTGGCAGCGGGCGGCAATGTTACAGGAGGCGTGGGCCAACTCGCGCAGAGTGCGACGGTGGTGTATCTGCAAGAACTTGGTGCAAACCAAGTGAAGCAGATTGCCGACCACATGGGTAGCGAAGAAGCGCGTGCCGCACTTCATACGATTGTCGGTTGTGCAGGCGCGGCTGCCAGCAGCCAGAGTTGTGGCGCGGGTGCAATGGGGGCGGCGACTAGTTCTGTCCTCGGGAGTCTGCTTGCGCCGTCCAATGGACTGTCAGCATCGGAGCGTGAGGCGCGCGACAATTTAGTGACTAGCTTGGTTGCTGGCGCCGCAGCGGTGTCGAGTCAGAATGTAGCTACCGCGGCTGGTGCCGGTAAAGTTGAGGTCGAGAACAATCAGGTCGCACCGATGGCCCCGGTTCCCGGCTGGTTCGCTGGATTCAAGCTACCGGGGTACAAGGGCGAGACAGCAGGCAAAGGCGATGGCGTGATAGCCGATCCGGCTACTGTGCTTGATCCGAAGATCAAGCCAAATGGGCCGTTGATCTATCCTTTACCTGACGCCAAGACGGTTGGGGACTGGATTACGGCGATTTTCCCGGATCAGGCGAAGGGGTTGGTGGATTATGTCATCAACTCGTGGAAGACGACTGGAACTGGTGGTGAGCCAAATGGAAAGGGTGATGCACGTACGAACACTAAGGATCTTCAGAATTCAGCAGATCAACCCTTTAACGATTCAGGATTATCCGCGGCGGCCAGAGCGTGGGATAAGCACGCGGGTCGTCCAGGAGGGACATTCGAGCCGCTTTCTGGATCTATTGCTGATAAGAATGCCGCGGCAAGCGAGTTTGTGAGTAAAGTACTAAATTCCCCAGACACAACGAGGACGGATCTATCGCGTGGAGGTGTTGAATTTCGATTGCCTAGCGGACAGGGGGTGCGATTTAACGCGGATGGATCATTTTCTGGCTTTCTGGATCCAAGGAAATGAGGTGAATGTTATGAGTGGATTTGGTGTCGACTTTGTTAGTGATATGAGTCACGAACATCTGATGGCCGAGATCAGTTTTAATGGTCAGCGACTTTGTATTTTGGATAAGGAAAACGGAAATGACAAAATTGAAGTTGAATTCTTGGTTGATCTGTATGTCTTGGCTGAAGCTGTGAAAATGAAGTTTAGTCTTGATGAGTTTATTAAAGTGATGGAATTGGCGAAGTCTGACCTAGTGAAGTGCGTGTGATTGGTACTGTGAAATTGGATGGATTCTTTGTGATAGAGGATAAGGCGTGTGGAATTTCAAGGCGTTGTGCGAAATGCGATTAAGAAGCTCGGGATGTAAATGGCGTTGGGGTGTGAAGTAAGTGTCGTCGTTGAGGTGCGAAAATTTCTGGTTGTCGAGCACCATGCTTCGTCGATCGGGCGCTCGGGTTGGTTCGACATTGGCAAAAATCAGTAAGATGCTGCGAATATTCGGAGCCCGATGCCAGATATTTATCCGTCGAATGGAAATGTGGCCAAAATAGCTGTAGATCTTTATCCGTGAAGGTATGGCAATGAACCATGCAATGACGACGTTTCCGAGTTGGGGGCCGGTGGCTCTAATGATGTCGGCAATATTTTTTTGCCTGTTCCTTTATCCGTATGTTCGAATTTTGCATCGAACAGGACATTCGGGTTGGTGGGTGATTATGCTGTTGATTCCCGGTGTGAATCTCGCTGCGATTTGGATTTTTGCGTTTGCGGAATGGCCAGCGTTCAACCGAAAGTGACGCTTGATAAGCGTGTGACGCTGCCATCGGTCATGATCAAGTTTCTAAAAAATACATGAAAACCATTCACCGGGGAAAATCTGCAGCGGCAACGCTGCTGTTTGTCGCGACCAGCTTGTCTGCGCAAGAAGCACCGCGCCCTATTCTTCCTGGCAATGACCAGCAGGCGCGTCAGCAAGAAGAAGCACGCGAGCGTGAACGAACAGTTTCCGCGTCGGGCGTACGCTCGGGCGTGACGGCAAGCTCCGGGCATCCAATGCTGCCGTCGGAAGTGCCCTGCTTTCGCATCGACCGGTTTGTGCTCGACGTACCGAGTTCATTGCCCGATGCAGTAAAGGCACAAGGTGCCTCGGCATTACCGATGGATAGTTTCGCGTTTGCGCGCGAGTGGCTTGGCCACTACGCAGGGCAGTGCGTCGGCAAACAGGGGCTCGACGTGCTCGTCAAAGGCCTGTCGCAAGCGATTCTGTCGCGCGGCTATGTCACGACACGCGTACTGGTGCCCGAGCAGGATCTGGCCTCCGGTACGTTGAAACTCGCGTTGATCCCGGGAGTGATTCGTCATTTGCGCTTCGCCGATGAAAAACTTCGCGGTACCTGGAAAACTGCATTCCCGACGCGCGATGGCGATCTCCTGAATCTGCGCGACCTCGAACAGGGTCTCGAACAGATGAAACGCGTGTCGAGCCAGGACGTGTCGATGCAGATCGTCCCGGCTGACGTTCCCGGCGAAAGCGACGTAGTACTCGATGTAAAACGCAACAAGCCCTGGACCGTCGTCGCATCGATCGACAACTCCGGCACGCGCGCCACCGGCAAGCTGCAAGGCAACCTGTCGCTCGGCATCGACAACCCGCTCGGCCTGAACGACATGTTCAACGTCGGCGTCAGCCAGGACCTCGAATTCGGCGACAAGCGTCTCGGTTCGCATGGCTGGAACGGCTTCTATTCGATTCCATGGGGTTACTGGACAGCCACGCTGTCCGCGTACACGAACACCTATTACCAGCAGATTGCGGGTGTGAATCAGACATTCGTCGCGAGCGGCAACTCGAAGACGGTCGATTTCAAACTGGCCCGCGTGCTGGCGCGTAGCCAGAACGACGTGTTCGGCGGGTATTTCCGTTTGTCGCGCCGCTTCGGGCAGAGCTTCATCGAAGATACCGAGATTTCACAGCAGCGCCGCAACAATACGATCATCGAACTTGGCCTGACCGATCGCCACTACTTCGGCGGCGCGCAGTTCGACGGTTCACTTGCCTACCGTCAGGGTGTCGGCGGATTCGGCGCGCAGGACGACATGCTGGCGGCAGGCGGCGGCCCGACCTATCGCTTCAGGATGGCAGTGCTCGACGCGAACTTGTCGGTGCCGTTCGCGATCGACAAGCAGCCATTTCGTTACGTCGGCACGTTCCACGGTCAGTACACCGGAAACACGCTGTACTACATCGACGACTTGACCATCGGCAGCCGCTACACGGTACGCGGTTTCGACGGCGAAACGATGCTTGCCGCGGCGCGCGGCTTCTACTGGCGCAACGAGTTGCAAATGCCGATCGGCCAAACGGGGCAGGCGGTGTATGCGGGGCTGGACTACGGGCGCGTCTGGGGGCCGCAGCCGATCGTGCTGGTCGGGACGCAACTGGCCGGAGCGGTGGTCGGCGTGAAAGGCAGTATCGGCACGCGTTTTGGCGCATACGCGTACGACTTGTTCGCGGGCACGCCGATCTACAAGCCGTCAGGTTTCCCGACCGCGCGTGTCACGGTCGGGTTCCAGGTCACTGCACAGTTTTAAGCAGGGCATTTCGCGTCGCCGAAGATGTGACATTGAGGAATGTGGGCGGCTTGATGTTATTTGTTAGGAATATTTAACATTTTTGAGGGTGAGTCATGAAGAAGCAAGTGCTTTTGGCCGGTGTGATGGCGGCGACGGTCCTGCTGGCGGCATGTGGCGGTGACGACGGTGGGGTTGCCAATGCGGGCGGCAGCACATCGAACAGTAACGACGCAGGGACGCCGACCACCACGTCGCCAGGTGTGTCCCAGCCATCGGCCCAGGCGGCATGCCGACCGAACGGCCGTTTCACCTATTCGGGGTCCGCGTCTCAGGTAGCGGCGAACAACGGCCAACTGGCCGTGCTGGTTGTACCCAGTCTGCCGACGGCCTATCAGAAGAACAGAAACATCACCGCGTCGAACGCGCCCGCATCGAGTCAGGTGCAGCAGGCAAGTGGTGCGTTTACGACGCTTGCGTCATCGGCTGCTGCGACCGACTGTCTTGGGCTCGACCATGGGGCGGTGACCGAGATTCAGAGTGTCGGCAGCGATGTGGCGATCGGTCGGTGGAATCAGGCGATGGACACGGATGGCAATACCTATACCAGCGAGCAAGGCATTCATTACGCGGTCGGTACGCCTTTGTCGTTGTCTGCGACGAGCGGCACGCTCGCGTGTACCCAATTGATCGCGGACACGGTGGCACAAAACAATGGCAACGCATCCGGCACGCTTGGCACAAGCTCGGCCACGCTCGATCTCGGGGCGCGCAAGCTCACCAATCTGAGCCTGTCGATCAATCTGGCGAATACGCAATACACATTGACGAACACACAGGCACCGTTGAATGGTGTCTCGACGACCGGGCAGTTGTCGGTGCAGTCGGTTGTCGTGGGGCATGATGCGACGCAGCCGCTGATCGCCGTTGGTTACTCCGCGACATTGCCGAACACGCAAGGGATTGGCGGCGTAGTGATCCTGTCGTGCCGTTGATCGCGATCGGGGCTTTAGCGGAGCAAATAATGAAGATTCAATGGTTTCTGGCGGGACTGATGGGGTCGGCAGTCCTGCTGACGGCTTGTGGTGGCGGTGACGGCGGTGGCAGTTCGACGAGCAACAATGGTTCGGCAGGTTCGACCGCTCAGACCGGGACGAACAGCACAACCGATACAACCTCGCAGGCAGGATCGGATGGACAAGCGAATGCAGTCAAGTGTCCCGACAGCTATAAGTCGATACAGGTGACGAAGAGCGCGATTCCGAATGCAACGATGACGCTCGTCACCGACGACGGTATCGCCACGTTGACCTTCAAGACACCGCCTGATGGCGTAGTTCGCGACGGGACGATTTGCCTGGGCAAGCCCGACCCGGTGCCGGCCGGCGTGAAGGCCGACTATGTGTACGAGATCAAGGCGTACGGGGCTTTCGACAACATGTTCAACCGGACACTGACCTTGAACTTCAAGACGGACGTGGTCCCCGATCCGAACCCGCCCGTTGTGGAAATGGCGGATCTGTCGAGCGGGAACGTGACCTACAAGCCGACCATCCCCGGTTCGGTGTATTCGGTCCGACCGAACTACAGCCTGGCTGTTGCCGCAAACTTTCCCGGTCTGTACGTCGTGCGTCTGACGCGGTAAAGGCCGGCTCCGCACCGCATGGATCGTCGGCGGTGCGGGCGTGTTCGCGGTTCCGTTGCTTCGTTATGCCGGCTGCCGCGCGCCGGAGAACGCCTGCCTGATCCGCGCGAACAGCCCGTGCTCCGCGATCCATTCGGCATACGCGCGATAGTCGGGGTCGCGCATCAGGTGGCGTTCTTCCGTCTTCGCGCGCAGGTAATAGATCAGGTTGACCGCGACGAGCGCGGCGCAGTGCATGAGCCCGATCTGCCAGCCGAGCGGCTCGACGAACGGCACCGACACCATCCAGTACGACAGGTTCTTCGTGATGTACGCCGGATGCTTCGTGAAGCGGTACGGGCCCGACGTGATGATCCCGCGATTGGTGAGGTTCGAGAAGCGCAGCCCGAACGAGATCGTCGACAGTGCATACGTCAGCAGCAGCAGGATGATCAGCGCGCCCCAGATCACGCGCAGCGTCGGCGCGGACAGCAGCCAGTTGTCCCAGAACAGCGAGCCTTCGTAGCGGATGTAGTGGCCCGAGATCAGCGACCAGAACGGTTGGTAGCAGATCAGCGCGGCGCCCCAGCCGAGTGCCGTCGGTTCGACCGTGCGCACGTGGCTGTCGAGGATGCGGAACGTGCACAGATAGCCGACGGTGCCGAACATCAGGTCCATCGTGAACGACAGGTCGTACATGAACGTGAAGGTCGCGATCGACATCGGCGCGCTCATCGCGTGCGCGAGCGACGCGGTCAGATGATCGGCGTCCTTCGACAGGTAGACGGTCATCAGCGGCAGGAAGAACGACTTCACGCCCCAGCCGGCGAGCATCTCGCGCACCGGCTGCCAGCTCGCGGGCTTCTCGCGGCGGAACAGGAAGCGGCCCCACAGCAGGTACGCGTCGTCGGTTTCGCGCTGATGGCGGTCCATCCACATGAAATAGAACGGCGCGGCGACGATCACGTACGGCGCGAGCGCGCGCAGCAGCGACCAGAACGGCAGGTAGAAATCGCCGTGATATTCGGGCAGCAGCCAGTACAGCATCCCGATGCCCGCGTAGATCGACGTGAGCGCGCCGAGCCGTGTCGCGACGCGCGCGAGGCTAAGCGGCCGCACGGCCTGGCGCGACAGCCCCGCGCTCGGGCGCAGGTAGACGCGCGAGATGAGGATTTCGTGCAGCGCGATCGTGCCGATGATTGCGAGGCTCGCGATGATCGCGCGCGTCGCGGCGTCGAGGGCCGGCTGGTCGCGCGTGAACCACAGCGCGAGGAGCCCGGCCGTGATGCCGAGCAGGCCGGCACGGAACGGTGTGGCGGAACGGGGCGGGCGGTCCTGGACCGCGGCGATGCCGTCGAGCGTGGAATTCATGATCGGATCCTCGTCGGGATGAGGGCCGGCGCCCCCGCTTGGCGGGTGACGCCGGCCGTCGGCCGGGCTTTGTATTGATGCGTGCCCGGCCATTGGCCTGTGGTTCTGGTAGGTAAGACGTTACTTCTTGGTGCCGCCGCCCAGCAGACCGCCGAGGAGGTTCGTCACCGGCGACAGCAGGTTGGCTGCACCACCCGCGGCACCGCCGTTCGAGCTGCCGGTCAGACCGGCCGCCACGGTGCCGCTGCCGGCCGGTGTCGTCGCGGTGCCGGCCGCGCCGCTCGGGGTGACCGTCGCGCCGGCACCGGCGCCGCCGGCCGGCGTCGTCAGCGCGCCCGTCAGCGTGCCGACCGGGCCGCTCGTCAGCAGGCCGCCGAGGGTGCCCGTCACGTTGCCTCCCGGCGTCGTGACCGTGCCGGTGAGGCTTGCGCCGAGCGGCGTCAGCGAGTTGACGAGGTTGGTGACCGGCGCCAGCAGGCCGCCGACGCCCGACCCACCGGTGCCGCTCGTGCCGCCGGTTCCGCTGGTGCCGCCCGAGCCGAGGCCGCCGAGTGCGCCCGTCACGGTACCGAGCAGGCCGGTGACCGGTGCCAGCGGGCCGCCGCCGGTGCCGCTCGTGCCGCCGGTCCCGCTGGTGCCGCTCGAACCGAGGCCGCCGAGTGCGCCGGTCAGCGAGCCGAGCAGGCCCGTGACCGGTCCGAGTGGGCCGCCGCTCGTGCCGCTGGTGCCGCCCGAACCGCTCGAGCTGCCGCCGCCGAGCCCGCCCGTCAGCGTGCCGAGCAGGCCCGTGATCGGGGCGAGCGGGTTGCTGCCGCCGGTGCCGCTGTTGGAGCTGCCTGCGTTGTTGTCGTGGACGAGGCCGCCGGTGGACGTCACCGTATTGCCGAGCTGGGCCACGACGCCGCCGAGACCCGCGCCGAGCGGGTTGTCGGTCGCGCCGCCGACCTTCGTGCCGGCGGTTGCGAGGCCGTTGCCGAGCGTGCTCAGCAGGCCGTTGAGCGGCGTGCCGAGCAGCGTCACGCCGCCGAGCGTCTGCGTGGCGCCCGGTGTCGTGACGCCGCCGGTCAGCGTGTTCGTGATCGGGTTGATCACCTTGCCGACCTGCGTCTCGAGCTGCTGGACCGGCGAGCTGTTCAGCGCCGTGTTGAGGCCGGACGCGGTCGAGTTGACGGCGCCGCCGACGGTGTTGACGAGATCGCCGACGAGCGTCGTCACGGGCGACAGCGGCGACAGCGGGCCCGAGCCGAGGCTCTTCACCGCGTTGCCGAGGTTGTTGACCGTGCCGCCGGCGCCGGTCAGCAGGCCGGTGGTCGACGTCAGCGTCGGTCCGAGCGGGTTCGCCGACACGCCGATCGAGCCGAGACCGGCCGCGACGCCGTTGCCGAGCGACTGCACGCCGTTGCCGAGGCTCGTGACCGCGTTGCCGATGCTGGTGGCCGTCGTCGGGTTCGTGCCGGGGATCTGCACGCCGCCGATCTGCGCGCCGCCGTTCGCGACCGTCGTGCCGAGTGCCGTCACGAGGTTGCCGGATTTCTGGAGGACATTGCCGAGCGGGGTGACGCCGGTGCCGGAGGTGCCCGAGGTGCCGGAAGTACCCGACGTACCGGAGGTACCCGAGGTGCCAGACGTACCCGAGGTGCCGGAAGTGCCCGACGTGCCAGAGGTACCCGACGTACCGGAAGTGCCCGAGGTGCCGGAAGTGCCCGAGGTGCCGGAAGTACCCGAGGTGCCGGAAGTACCCGAGGTGCCGGAAGTGCCCGAGGTGCCGGAAGTACCCGAGGTGCCGGAAGTGCCCGACGTACCGGAGGTACCCGAGGTGCCGGAAGTGCCCGACGTGCCAGAGGTACCCGACGTACCGGAAGTGCCCGAGGTGCCGGAAGTACCCGAGGTGCCGGAAGTGCCCGACGTACCGGAGGTACCCGAGGTGCCGGAAGTGCCCGACGTACCGGAGGTACCCGAGGTGCCAGACGTACCCGAGGTGCCGGAAGTACCCGACGTACCGGAAGTACCCGACGTACCGGAAGTGCCCGAGGTGCCGGAAGTACCCGACGTACCGGAAGTGCCCGAGGTACCGGAAGTACCCGAGGTGCCGGAAGTGCCCGACGTACCGGAAGTGCCCGACGTGCCGGAAGTGCCCGAGGTGCCGGAAGTGCCCGACGTACCGGAGGTGCCCGAGGTGCCGGAAGTACCCGAGGTGCCAGACGTACCCGAGGTGCCAGACGTACCCGAGGTGCCGGAAGTACCCGAACTACCGCCCCCCGACGTCCCCGACGAACCGCCGCCCGACGTGCCGGAAGTCCCCGAACTGCCGCCCGTCCCCGACGTGGTCGGCTTGATCGTCGGCGGGGTCGTCGGTCCGTCGACCGAACCGCAACCATATAGCGCGAGCAGCGACGTGACGGCCATCGTTACCGTCGTCTTCTTGAAAATGTTGTGCATGTTGGCCTCGACATTGGAAGTGTGTCCAAGCCTGCACTGCAAATTCCGCGCCACGACAGGTTCCGCGAAACGGTGTCGCGCTTTGTTGCGAAAATCGGGAATATCAACGCGATTTAAACGCATGAATGACGGTTTCGCGCGGCCGGCGCGTAAGGTGCGTCAGTGCGTACATGGCGATGTTCCCGTGAGCCGCCGTAACGCGCGGCGCAATGTTACGTAGCGTTCGACATCGCGTCACGCGGTCGGCCGCGAACCGAGGGCCGCGTCTTTGACGAAACGCGGCGGCCCCGTGAACATGACGCGACATCTCCCGGCCGCCGGCGCCGCCGAAACGGTCACGACCTCACACAGGACACCGACATGAGCGAACAGGACAGGGAATACGGCAAGGCGCGGCGGATCGACGTGATGGGCGAGGCGTTCGTCGAGCGCGCGATGCGCGATCTCGACGGTTTTTCGCGGCCGCTGCAGAACTGGCTGAACGAACACGCGTGGGGCAGCACGTGGCAGCGGGGCGGGATCGACCTGAAGACACGCAGCCTGTGCACGTGCGCGATGCTGGCTGCGCTCGGCCGCAGCACGGAACTGAAAGGTCATATTCGCGGTGCGCTCAACAACGGCGCGAGCCTCGTCGAGATCCGCGAGGTGCTGCTGCACAGCGCGCTGTACGCGGGTGCGCCGGCCGCGGTCGAGGCATTCCGCAGCGCGCGCGAGGTGATCGCCGATCTCGGGCTGTCGGTGCCCGACGACGAAGCCTGATTCCGCCGCGGCGCCGGCTGTCCGGCACGGGATCAGGCCTCGTTTCGTTCCGGCCTGGTGCTGGGTGCTCAGTGCTCGACACGCGCCGTTTGCGCGGCGGCATCAGCGGGCGCGGCGGCGACTTCGAGCAGCCAGTCGGCCGTCGCATCGGCAATCGTGATCGGCAGCATGTGACCGCCTTCGACGACCTTCAGCCGCACGCGTGCCGATTTCTTTGCCAGCGCGTCGCCGTGCTCGCGCCAGTTCAGGATCGGATCGGCGCGGCCGTACAGCACGTCGACCGGCAGCGCGAGGTCCGCGTAGCGGCGCTCCATCGCGGGCAGGTCGACGGGCGCCGACAGCAGGTCGGTTGCCGTCGCGTAGAACACGTGCGGCCGCATGCCGAGCAGCCCGCCGCCCTTGACGGGGAAGTCGCGCGGCACGTCTTCCGGCGCGAACACCTGGCGCACGGCCTTGCGGCCGGTCAGGATCGTCAGCGGGATCGCGAAGGTCCACGACACGAAACGGCGCACGAGCGGCGACGGCAGCATCAGCGGCCGGAACGGCGCCGGCGGCTCGGGCTGCTGGTGCGACAGCGGCGCGATCAGCGCGAGCCGGCTCACGCGGTCCGTGTGGTTGAGGCCGACCGCGAGCGCGATCGCGCCGCCGAGCGAATGGCCGACGAGCACGGGCTTGTCGAGCCGCAGCGCGTCGATGAACGCGGCGACCGTGCGGGCCTGCGCGAACACGTTCGCCTGCGAGCCCGCACCGCGGATCGAGCGGCCGGCGCCGGGCCGGTCGATGAGGATCACGCGATGCTGCTGCGCGAGCCGCGTGAGCGGCAGATACGCGAAGTTGCGCAGTTGCCCCGCGAGCCCGTGCACGAACACGATCGGCGGGCCGTTGCCGTATTCGACGTAGTGGATGCGGTCGCCGCCGATGTCGACGAAGCGGCCTTCGGGCGGGAACGCGCGCGTCACGCGACGGGCCACATAACCGGAAAACAGCGCGAGCGCGGCGAGCACCGCGACGACGCCGAGCAGCACGTTCTGGATCAGATGGAGCGTATGGGTCATGTCGGTCTCAACGGGTTTCGAGTGCGGGTTCGGCAACCGGCGCGGTGGCGGCCGGGCCGGCTTTCGCGCGGCGTTCGAAATGCATCGCCGAATCGGCGAGCGCGCTGAACTTCAGCGATGCGAGATCGAGCACGTAGTTCTGATGGAATTTCCACGGCTTGCGGTGGCCCTGCTTCGGCAGGATGCCGGCCGCGCGCTGGATGTAGCCCGAGCTCAGGTTGACGGCCGGCACGTCGCCGAGATCGCCGGCCCCGAGCCGCGGCACGCACGTGTCGTAACCGTTCGCACGCATGTGGTTGAGCAACCGGCACACGTAGCGCGCGATCAGCTCGGCCTTCAGTGTCCACGACGCGTTCGTGTAGCCGAACGACGACGCGAGGTTCGGCACGTCGCTGTACATCATCCCCTTGTACGACACGGTGTCCGGCAGGTCGACCGCGCGGCCGTCGACCGTGACGCGCGCGCCGCCGAGCATCTTCACCTTCAGCCCGGTCGCGGTGACGATCACGTCCGCGTCGAGCTGCTGGCCGCTCTTCAGCTTGAGGCCGGTCGGCGTGAAGCGCTCGATCTCGTCGGTGACGATCGACGCGCGGCCCGCGCGGATCGACTTGAACAGGTCGCCGTTCGGCACGAGGCACACGCGCTGGTCCCACGGCATGTAGCGCGGCGTCAGGTGCTTCTCGACGTCGAAGCCGGGGCCGAGCTGCTTGCCGGCCGCGCGGATGATGAACTTCTTCGTTTGATCGGGTTTGCGGCGCGACACGTTGTACAGGTACATCGTCAGCAGCACGTTCTTCACGCGCACGAGCCGGTGCGCGAGCCGCGACGGCAGCACGCGGCGCAACGCGTTCGCGATCTTGTCGCGCGCGGGCAGCGACACGATGTAGGTCGGCGAGCGCTGCAGCATCGTCACGTGCTGCGCGTCGGCCGCCATCGACGGCACGAGCGTGACGGCCGTCGCGCCGCTGCCGATCACGACGACGCGCCGGTTCGCGTACGACAGATCCTTCGGCCAGTGCTGCGGATGCACGAGGTTGCCCTCGAACGTGTCCATGCCGGGCCAGTCGGGCCGGTAGCCGGCGTCGTAGTCGTAGTAGCCGCTGCACATGAACAGGAAACGGCAGGTATAGACGAGTGTGTCGGCCGCGCCGTCGCGCGTGCGCTCGATGCGTACCGTCCAGCGCGCGCGGTTCGAGTCCCAGTCGGCCGCGACGACTTTCTGGCCGTAGCGGATCGTCTTGTCGATGCCGTAGGTGCGTGCGGTGTCGCGGATGTAGTCGAGGATCGTCTGGCCGTCCGAGATCGCCTTGTCGCTATGCCACGGGCGGAAGCTGTAGCCGAGCGTGAACATGTCGGAATCCGAACGGACGCCCGGATAGCGGAACAGGTCCCAGGTGCCGCCGCTCGCCTCGCGCGCCTCGACGACCGCGACGCTCGCATGCGGGCAGCGCTGCTTCAGGTGGTACGCGGCGCCGATGCCGGACAGGCCGGCGCCGACGATCAGCACGTCGAGGTCGCGGTTGTCGCCGTCGTCGCGGCGGGCGCCGGGGGCGGGCGGCGCGTCGCGCCGGTCGGTCGTCGTCGAGGTCATGCGGGGTCCTTGGTCGGCGTGGTCGGGAGTGCGGCCGGGGCGTGGGTGCGTTCGAGGTTGCGTGCGCGGGCGCGGCGCACGTAGCGCAGCATCAGCCGCTGGTAACCGGCGCCGAGCACGCGTGCGATCCGGTCGAGACGGCGCGCGTCGGCGCCGACGAGCACGCGGCGCGCATTACGCTCGACGCCCGCGAGAATCTGCCGCGCGGCATCGTCGGCCGTCGTCGCGTTGATCAGGCGGTTCGCCTGCCGGCGATGGGTCGCTTCGTCCTGGCCCGTGAGCGCGTGGATGCTGGTATCGACGCGGCTCGCGTCGACGATGTTCGTCGCGACGCCGCCCGGATGCACGCAGGTCGCGCTCACCGGCGCGCCGTCGAGTTCGAGCTCCATCCGCAGCGCCTCGGTGAAGCCGCGCACCGCGAACTTGGTTGCGTTGTACGCGCTTTGCGTCGGCATCGCGACGAGCCCGAACAGGCTCGACGTGTTGACGACGTGCCCGTCGCCCGACGCGCGCAGATGCGGCAGGAACGCCTGCGTGCCGTGCACGACGCCCCAGAAGTTGATGCCGACGATCCATTCGAGATCGGCGATGCGCGCGGTCTCGGCGCTGGCGGCCAGCGACACGCCCGCGTTGTTGAAGACCAGGTTGACCTTGCCGTGTTCGGCGCGGACGAAGTCGGCCCACGCGAATACCGCATCGCGGTCGGCGACGTCGAGCCGCCGCGTGCTCACGCGCACGCCGTGCTGCGCACAGGCGGCCGCCGTGCCGGCGAGCCCGACATCGTTGACGTCGGCGAGCGCGACCGCGCAGCCGCGCCGCGCGAGCTCGACCGCGAGGCTGCGGCCCATGCCCGAACCAGCGCCCGTGATCGCGGCGACTTTCCCGGAAAACCCCTTCATCCGTCGTTCCTCCCGTTCCGCTTGCGCTGCGCCGGCGGCGCGTCTATTGTGGTGTTGATCGTCACCACTTTAGTTTTCGGGTGTCCTGATGTCAAATAGCGGAATGGAGAAAGCACTCGAAACGGAAAAACGGGGCCGCTCGTATGGCGGCGTGGCGCCCGAGGTGCGTGCCGCCGAGCGGCGCGATGCGTTGATCCGCGCGGCGACGCGCGTGTTCGGCACGGTCGGGTTCCGCAAGGCGACCGTGCGGTCGATCTGCCAGGAAGCGAAGCTGAACGATCGCTATTTTTATGCGGCGTTCGCCAGCACCGAGGATTTGCTGCGCTGCACCTACCTGCATCACGCGCAGCAACTGCATGACGCGGTCGCGCAGGCGGTCGCCGCGCGCGGCGGCGATCTGCGCGAGAGCGTCGACGCGGGGCTTGCCGCGTTCTTCGCGTTCCTGCGCGACCCGTGCGCGGCGCGCGTGCTGCTGCTCGAGGTGATGGGCGTGAGCCCGGACACCGACATGACCTACCAGCGCATGCTGATCGACTTCGGCAAGCTGATCATGGCGATCGGCGCGCCCGGCGAAGCGACGACGCCCGCGGAGCGCACCGAGCAGCGGCTGATCGGGCTCGCGCTCGTCGGCGCGATGACGAACGTCGGCGCGGCGTGGCTGCTTACCGACTATCGCGACCCGGAAGCGCAGATGGTGGCGAGTTGCAGGAAGGTGCTGCTGGGGACGTTGCGGGAAATCGGGTAATCGGCAGGCATTGCACCGTTCGCGTCACCGCCCGGCAATGGCAGGCTGAAAATGAAAAAAAGCGACAACTGCACGGCGCACTGGACGCTGCGTCGTTTGCGTGTGCGATTTAATCGTCTTTTGAGTAAATAAAAAGGCGGTCGATTTTTGATTGAAAAGCGGATGTCGGGAAGTCGTCATTTTTAATTTCGGTCCCATGTGACGATGAATTGATGCAATCAATGTGGAGCGAATTAAAAAGCAGCGCAATGCGAGAATATGTTCGCATTGCGCCGATCGTGGCGCAAATCCTTTGCGCCCCAGGCACGCTCGATCAGGAACCCGTATATCCGCCACGCGTCCAGCCATCACCATCCCAGCACCACTCGGTCGTCGAGCCCCCGCTGGTCGCGTAGACACGAATCGACGGTGTGGTTCCCGATGAAATTGTGGCGGCTTACATTTCAAACCCCTTGATTGATTTAATGAGTCGGAGAATTGAAGTGCTTCGGCAAGCGCAGGTCAGCGAATTGCCATGAACAAGTTTAGAGGATAAGCCGCAAATTAAATATCGGAATGTTTGGATTCAATAATCTCGTTTATTCACAGTTGCGGAGCGGTTCGAAAGCGAACTGGAAGCGTGGGGAAATCGCCGCATGCCGGCATTGCGCGGGCCGGATCCGGTCGGGCGCGCCGGGCGGCCGTATGCGGCACGCAAGCGCTTGCGTCCCGTGCCGATGAGCCGGCTCACGCGGGCCGATTGAAAACGGAGGTCTGGCGCTCGCGTTCGCCCGTGATCCAGTCGCCGAACAGCTGGATCTTCTGCTGCTGCTCGGCGCCGCCCGGATACACGAAGTAATAGCCCATCCCGGTCGGCAGCGACACGTCGAACGGCGTCACGAGCCGGTGCGCCGCCACGCTTTCGTCGACGAGCGTCCGGTCGCCGATCGCGATGCCGTAGCCGTCGATCGCCGCGTGGGTGGCGAGGTCGAGCGTCTCGAAGCTCAATCCGCGCGTCGAGTCGACGTGCGGTGCGCCCGCATGGTCGAGCCACCGTTTCCAGTCGCGGTGATCGCGGGTCGGATGCAGCAGCGTATGGTCGGCCAGGTCGTCGACGCTTGCGAGTGGATGCCGGTTCAACAGGTCCGGCGAGCATACCGGCGTGAGCCGCTCTTCGAACAGCGGGATCGCATGCATGTCGGGGCCGGCGCCGGGGGCGTAGATCACCGCGGCGTCGAACGGCTCCATGCGGAAATCGACGTGATGGCCCCAGGTCGTCGTGATCTGCACCTGGAGTTCCGGGTGCTCGGACTGAAACCGCATGATCCGCGGCAACATCCACTGCATCATGCAGGTCGGCACCTTCAGCGCAAGTTCGGTGCGCCGGCGCGACAGGCGCATCGATACCTCTTCGATGCGCGCAAAGCTCTCGCGCACCGTCGGTAACAGCAGTTCGCCTTCCGCCGTCAGCGTCAGTCCCTTTGGCGTGCGCTTGAACAGCGGGAATTGGTAGAACGCCTCCAGCGCGAGGATCTGCCGGCTCACCGCACCCTGCGTCAGGCACAGCTGTTCGGCGGCGCGCGTGAAGCTGCCGTGGCGGGCGACGATGTCGAAGATCTGCAGCGCGTTGAGGGAAGGCAGTCGTTTCATCGGAAAGGCCGGCATGGAACGGGCGATCGGAAGGGGCGGGTGCGGCGCGTCGTGCGGCACGACGCGTCGCGGCAGCGTTCAGTGCAGGATCTTCGCGAGGAAGTCCTTCGCGCGTTCCGATTTCGGATTCGAGAAGAAATCGTCCTTGCGGTCGTCCTCGACGATCGCGCCCTTGTCCATGAAGATCACGCGATGCGCGACCTTCTTCGCGAAGCCCATCTCGTGCGTGACGACCATCATCGTCATCCCTTCCTGCGCGAGTTCGACCATCACGTCGAGCACTTCGTTGATCATCTCGGGATCGAGCGCGGACGTCGGTTCGTCGAACAGCATCGCGATCGGGTCCATCGACAGCGCGCGCGCGATCGCGACACGCTGCTGCTGGCCGCCCGACAGCTGGCCCGGGAACTTGTGCGCATGCGCCTTCAGGCCGACGCGATCGAGCAGCTTCATACCCTTCTCGTTCGCCTCGTCCTTGCCGCGGCCGAGCACCTTGACCTGCGCGAGCGTCAGGTTCTCGGTGATCGACAGGTGCGGGAACAGCTCGAAATGCTGGAACACCATCCCGACCTTCGAGCGCAGCTTCGACAGGTTCGTCTTCTTGTCGCCGACCGACTGGCCGTTCACCAGGATCTCGCCCTGCTGGAACGGCTCGAGGCCGTTCACGGTCTTGATCAGCGTCGACTTGCCGGAGCCCGACGGGCCGCACACGACGACCACTTCGCCCTTCCTGACCGCGGTCGTGCAGTCGGTGAGGACCTGAAACTGGCCGTACCACTTCGAAACGTTGCTGATGGAAATCATGGGGGATACCTGCATCGTAATGAGGCGCGCGCGGCGCCGGTTCAGCGTGCCTTCGCGACGCGGTAGCGGCGTTCGAGCACGCGGGCGTACCACGTCAACGGGAAGCACATCGCGAAGTAGAGCAGCGCGACCATCGCGTAGATCGGAAACGGCTTGAACACCGCGTTGGTGATGATGTTGCCGGTCTTCGTGAGTTCGGTCAGCCCGATGATCGACGTCAGCGCCGTGCTCTTCACCGCCTGCACGAGAAAGCCGACGGTCGGCGGCAGCGCGATTTTCCATGCCTGCGGCCACACCGCATAACGGAGTTGTTGCGTCCACGTCATGCCGAGGCTGGCTGCCGCACTCCACTGGCCGCGCGGCACGGCGTCGACGCAGCCGCGCCAGATGTCGGCCAGGTACGCGCTCGCGTTCAACGTCAATACGACCGATGCGGCGACCCACGGCGTCACGTCGATGCCGATCAGCGGCAGTCCGAAGAAACCGAGGAACAGCTGCATCAGCAACGGCGTGCCCTGGAACAGCTCGACGTACAGGCTCACGAAGCGGCGCAGCGCCGGTACCGGCGAGATGCGCATCGCGAGCAGCACGAACCCGGCGACGCTGCCGCCGACGAACGTGATCAGCGACAGCAGCATGGTCCAGCGCGCGGCCAGCAGCAGGTTCCACGCAATATCCTGGAAGGTGAATTCGATCATCGGGCACGCTCCGTCGGGAGGCCGGTTTCAGGGGAGCGCGCGCGCCACGTAAAGCGTGCGACGCACGAGCGGCGCGGTGCGGCGGCCGCACTATTTGGCGCGCGGCCCGCGAACAGCCTGCGGCCGGCGCGATTGAGCAGCATGCGCAACGCGATCGACAGCAGCAGGTAGATCGCAGTCACGACGATGTAGATCTCGAACGCACGGAAATTGCGCGACTGAATGAAGTTCGCCGCATAGGTCAGGTCGGGCACCGAGATCTGCGACACGACGGCCGAGCCGAGCATCACGATCAGCACCTGCCCGAGCAGCGCGGGGTACACGTTCGCGAGCGCCTGCGGCAGCACGACCTGGCCGAACACCTGCCGGCCGTGCAGCCCGAGCGCGCGCGCGGCCTGCGTTTGCCCGTGCGGCACCGATTCGATGCCGGCCCGCAGGATCTCGACCGCATACGCGCCCAGGTTGACCGTCATCGCCAGCACGGCCGCCTGCGCTTCGTCGATGTGCACGCCGATCCCGGGCAGCCCGAAGAAGATGAAGAACAGCTGGACCAGGAACGGCGTATTGCGGATCAGCTCGACGTAGGCCGCGACGAGTGTGCGTGCCCAGCGCGGGCCGGCGAGCGCGGCCCACGCGCCGGCGGTGCCGATCAGGCCGCCGAGCGCGGTGGAGACCGCGGTGAGGCCGAGCGTCACGCCGATCCCGCGCGCGAGCATGCCGGCGTAGAGGCCGAAATCGCTGAAGTCGAACACGTAGGTCATGACGATACCTTTCGTCGTGAATGCGGGGCGGGCGCGGCGCGCATCACAGGTCGGCCGGCAGTGCCGCGTGCAGCCACTTCTGCGACAGCGTGTTCAGCGTGCCGCTTTTCTTCGCGCCGGCGATCGCATCATTGACCTTCTGCATCAGGCGCGGCTCGTTCTTGTTCAGGCCGACGTGATCGGGCGAGCTGAACAGCGAGAACTTCTGCTCCGGATCGATCGACGGATGGCGCGCGATGATCGTCGCGCCGACGTCGTTGCCGACCACGAGCAGTTGCGCCTGCCCCGACAGGAACGCCGCGATCGCGCCGTTCGGATCGTCGAAGCGCTTGATCGTCGCGTTCGGCGGCGCGACCTTGCTCACGCTCAGGTCCTCGAGCGTGCCGCGCGCGACCGCGACCGACTTGCCGGCGAGATCGGCGGTGCCTTTCACGGCGAGCGATTTCGGGCCGAATACGGCGAGATAGTACGGCGCATACGCGTTCGAGAAATCGATCACCTTCGCGCGCTCCGGCGTCTGGCCGACCGACAGCAGCATGTCGGTCTTGCGGTCGGCGAGATACGCCATCCGGTTGTCGCCGGTGACCTGCACGAGCTCGACCTTCGCGTTGAGCGCCTTGCCGATCAGCGTCGCCATGTCGATGTCGTAACCTTGCGGCTTCATGTCGGGGCCGATCGAGCCGAACGGCGGGTAGTCCTCGAACACGCCGATGCGCACGACGCCGGATTTCGCGATCGTGTCGAGTGCGTCGGCATGCGCGAGCGGCGCGACGGCGGCGAGACCCGCCGCGCAGGTGCAGACGAGGGCGGTGCGGGCGAGCAGGCGTCGCACGAGACGGTGGGCTTGGGTCGATGCGTTCATGGTGGAGTCCTTGTTGCTGCGCTGGGGAAAGAACAGGAAATCAAGCGCCGCGTGCGGCGATCAGCTTGCATGCATGCGCGGGTAGCTCGGCGGCGACCGGCATGCCGACGTGCAGGTCGGGCGTCTCGCGCGGCGTCGTCGCGGCCGTCAGCGTGAAGCCGCGGCAATCGATCGTCGCCTCGATCGACGCGCCGACGTCGCGCACGAACGTGACCGTGCCGGCGAGCGTGTTCGGCGCGGACGGCGAGGCCGGGGCCGCGCGCACGCACACGTCCTCGGGGCGAATCAGCAGGCGCACGGCGTCGTCCGCGCGCGGCGCGTCGGGCGCGCGCCGGATCGCGAGCCGTTGCCCGCCCGGCAGCACGATCGCGTCGTCGCCGTCGCACGCGACCGGCAGGATGTTGCCGAGGCCGATGAAATCCGCGACGAATTCGTTGACCGGATCGCGATAGATGTCGAGCGGCCGGCCGACCTGCTGGATGCGGCCTTTCTCCATCACGACGATCTCGTCGGCCATCGTCATCGCTTCGCGCTGGTCGTGCGTGACCATGATCGTCGTGATGCCGAGCCGTTGCTGGAGCAGCCGGATCTCGACCTGCATCGCCTCGCGCAGCTTCGCGTCGAGCGCCGACAGCGGCTCGTCGAGCAGCAGCAGGCGCGGCGACGAAGCGATCGCGCGAGCGATCGCGACGCGCTGGCGCTGCCCGCCGGACAGTTGCGTGACGAGCCGGTCGGCCAGGTGCGGAAGCTGGATGAGTTCCAGCAGCTCCGCGACACGCTGCGTTTGAGCCGTCCTGGCCGTCTTGCGCAGCCGCAGCGGATACGCGATGTTCTGCGCGACCGTCATGTGCGGGAACAGCGCGAGCGACTGGAACACCATGCCGAAGTCGCGCCGGTTGGCCGGCACGTGCGTGAGGTCGCGGCCGGCGAACGTGAGCGTGCCGGAAGTCGGCGTCTCGAGGCCGGCGATGATCCGCATCAGCGTGGTCTTGCCGCAGCCCGACGGGCCGAGAAAGCAGACGAGCTTGCCGTCCGGCACGGACAGGTCGACGTGATCGACGGCATACGCGTGGTGGAAGCGCTTCGTCACGCTCTGAAGGGTGAGCTGGGTCATGGGGAGTCCTTGGATGGGCGAGGGCGGAGTCGTGCGCGTATCAGAGCGCAACGCCCTTGTCGCCGACGAGTTTTTCGAGCATCCAGATCAGCGCGAAATCGATCGCGACGGTGAACACCGCGAAACAGAACACGGTCGGGTCGAGCGACGACACGGTGCGGCTGTAGAGCCAGACCGGCAGCGTCATCGTGTCGACGCTGTACAGGAAGAACGTCACCGTGAACTCGTTGAACGACACGATGAACGCGAACAGCATGCCGGCGAGGACGCCCGGCCGCATCAGCGGCAGGACGACATCGACGAACGCGCGGCGCGGGCTCGCGCCCATCAGGCACGCGGCTTCCTCGAATTCCGGGCCGATCGACGCGACCGATGCCGCGCAGTTCTTCACGGTAAACGGCAGCGTCAGGATCACGTGCGCGACGACGAGCCGCACGAGCCCGAGTTCGACCGGCAGCGCGTTGAAAACGAGCAGCAGCGCGAGGCCGAGCATGACGAGCGGATAGACGATCGGCAGCGCGACGAGCTGCTCGACGAACGTCTTGCCGCGGAAGCGGTAACGCGACAGCGCGTAGGCGGCGGGTACCGAAACCGCAGTCGCGACCAGCATCGTCGCGATCGCGACGACGAGGCTCGTCGTCAGCGCGGCGCCCATCGATTGCGCGCTGCCGGCATCGGCGGTCACGAAGGTCTGCCAGGCGGCGCGGTACCAGTGCAGGCTGAAATCGCGCGGCGGGAATTCGAGCGTGCCCGACGAGCCGAACGACATCGTGATCATCGTCACGATCGGCAGTGCGGCGAGGCACAGCACGAGCGTCGCGAGGGCGCCGGTCGCGCGGCTCAGGCGGCCGGGCAGCGGTGCTCGCGGCAGAAGGGCATTCATCGGTTCACCTCGTCACGTTGCAGGGCGCGCACGAGGCGCTGGGAAACCGCCATCACGACGAGCGTCGCGCCCATCAGCACGACGCCCGAGGCCGACGCGGCCGGCCAGTTGAGCAGCGGTGCGACCTGGTCGTGCACGAGCACCGCGAGCATCGGCACGCGCCGGCCGCCGAGCAGCAGCGGCACCGCGAACGCGCTTGCGTTGTAGGCGAATACGAGCAGCGCGCCCGATACGAGCCCCGGCATCGCGAGCGGCAGCGTCACATGCCGCAGCGTCTGCCAGCGCGTCGCGCCGAGCGTCGCGGCGGCTTCGTCGTACGCGCGGGACACGGCACGCAGCGCGCTCGACAGCGGCAGCACGGCGAGCGGGAATGCGGTCTGGATCAGCCCGAGCAGCACGCCGTGTTCGCGGTACAGCAGCTGCAGTGGCCGTTCGATGACGCCGGCCGCCAGCAGCGAGCGGTTGAGCAGGCCCGCCGGGCCGAGCATCACGAGCCAGCCGTAACCCTGCAGCAGCAGGTTGACGAGCAGCGGCAGCAGCACGCCGGCAAGCATGAGTCGCCGCGCGAGCCGCGATTCGGCGCGCGCCATCGCCAGCGCGACCGGGATCGCGAGCAGCACCGCGCACACCATGCTCTGGAACGCGAGGCGCAGCGTGAGCCACAGCGAGTGCATGAAGTACGGGTCGGCGAGATCGGCGTAGTTCTGCAGCGTGAACGTGCGCCATTCGTCGCCCGGCGTACCGACGCTCATCCGCAGAACGGTGAGCGTCGCCGCCGCGAGCACCGCGAGGAATGCGAGGATCGGCGCAAGCAGCAGCCACGGCGGCACGCCGGGCCGCGCGGCAGCGGCGGCCGAAGCGCCGCCGGACGGACCGGCGGCGACGGGTTCCGCGTGACGGGAGGAAGGCAGCGAGGCCATGTCGTCAGGCCGCGAAGAGGCTGGTATAGCGCTTGATCCACGCCGGCTGAACGGCCGCGAGCGCCTTGTCGTCGTGCAGGATGGCCTTCTCCGCGATCTGCTGCGGCGACGGCACGAATGCGCGGCTTTCCGCCGGGATCACGGCCTTCGAATTCACCGGCCCGTTCAGCACGTCCGCCGCCATCCGGCCCTGCACGCCCGCGTCGAGCGTGTGGTTGATGAACGCATGGATCAGGTCGAGGTCGCCCGGGTGCGCTTTCGGAATCACCGTGAACATCAGTTGCGTCGCGAAGCCTTCCTTCATCCCGTACGTCACGCCCATCTTGTAGTCGGGCTTGCGGATCTGGTCCGGGAAGAACGCGGGCGAATAGATGCCGCCGATGTCGAGCGAGCCGGTGCGGAACAGGTCGGCGACCTGGTTCGGGTTTTCGCCGAGCGTCATCACGCGATCCTTGAGCGCCGCGAGCTTGCGGAAGCCCGGCTCGATGTTCTGCTGCGAACCGCCGGCCAGCTTCGCGGCGACGATCGCGAGATCGACTGCCTCGGCCCACTCCGGCGGCGGCAGGAACAGGCGCCCCGCATATTTCGGATCCCACAGCGCTTCGTAGCTCGCCGGTGCGGTCTTGACGGTCGACGTGTTGTAGATCAGCCCGTCCGACCACAGCAGGTAGCCGACACCGAACCCGTTCGCGCCCGTGCGGTACTGCGGCGCGACGTCCTTCAGGTTCGGCAGCCGGTTCAGGTCCGGCTTCGCGAGCAGGCCCGCGTCGGCGAGGCCGGCCGCACCGACGCCGGCCAGCGTGATCACGTCATAGGTCGGCCGCTCGCCGGCGGCCTTGACCTTCGCGACCATGCCCGACGTGCCGTCCGCGCGGTCGGCGATCACGCGAGCGCCGGTCTGCTTGCTGAACGTTTCCGCGATGTTGCGCAGCGCGGCCGCACCGGTATCGTCAGACCACGTGAGGATGCGCAGCGTCTTGCCCGCGAAGCTGCTCGTATGTGCCTTCGCAGTACTGATGAACGGCATCGGAAGGGCGGATGCGGCGAGTGCCGTGCCGAGGGTTTTGATCACCTGCCTTCTGCCCGCCTTGAAGTGTTGCATGGCCGTCTCCTGATGAACGATGCCGGGTGGTTCGATGCCGGTCGCCGAACGGCGGCGCGGGGTGTGGATGAACTGTAGGGAGGTCAAATTTCCGCAACAAACGAAATATCCGCATGCGCGGCATGACATAAACGCATGGGCCGGACGGCCTCAGCGGGCCGGCATCATGACCTGCTTGATCTCCTGGAATGCGGCCAGCCCGAACGGGCCGAGCTCGCGTCCGACGCTGCTGCGCTTGTAGCCGCCCCATGAGGTTTGCGGATAGATCAGTTGCGGCGTGTTGATCCACACGACGCCTGCCTCGAGCGCGTCGGCGACCCGCTTGCCGCGTGCCGCGTCGCGCGTGACGACGGTCGCGACGAGCCCGTATTCGGTATCGTTGGCGGCCGCGATCGCGTCGTCCTCGGTATCGAACGTGCGGACGCACAGCACCGGCCCGAAGATTTCGTCGCGCCATAGCGCGCTGTCGGCCGGCACGTCGGCGAACAGCGCGGGCCGGATGAAGTAACCGGGGCCGACGGGCACGTCGCCGCCCGTCACGAGCCGCGCGCCGTCGGCGCGGCCTTGCGCGATGTGGCGCTTCACGCGTTCGTATTGCGCGCGGTTCGTCAACGGGCCCATCTGCACGCCGGGCGCGAACGGCGGGCCGACGACGGTTGCGTCGATCCGCCGCGCGAGGCGCGCGATCAGGTCGTCGGCGAGCGGCGCGGCGACGAGCACGCGCGAGGTCGCCGAACACATCTGCCCCGCGTTGAACAGACCGCCGCCCGCGATCAGCTCGACCGCGTGGTCGGGATCGGCGTCGTCGAACACGACGATCGACGACTTGCCGCCGAGTTCGAGGCCGACGCCCTTGATCGTGTCCGCGGCCGTTTTCATGACCTGCGCGCCGACCGCCGTGCTGCCGGTAAACGACACCTTCGCGACGAGCGGATGCGCGCACAACCGGGCACCGACGTCGGGGCCGGTGCCCGTCACGACGTTCAGCACGCCGGGCGGCAGGCCCGCTGCGGCGGCGATCGCGACGAGTTCGAGTTCCGGCAGCGGCGTGATCTCGGACGGCTTCAGCACGACGGTGCAGCCGGCCGCGAGCGCGGGCGCGAGCTTCCACGCGGTCGTCACCATCGGGAAATTCCACGGCACGATCAGCGCGGCGACGCCGGCCGGTTCGCGCCGGATCCATGCGCGGTGGTCGTCGCCGGGCAGCGCGACCTCGGTTTCGCCGTCGGTGTCGACGCGTTCCGCGAGGCTGGCGTAGTAGTCGAACGTGGCGATCACGTCGGCGACGTCGATCTCCGCTTCGGCGAACGGCTTGCCGTTATTGAGCGACTGCAGCGTCGCGAGCCGTGTGCGGTGCGTGTCGACGCCGCGCGCGATCGCGCGGAGCAGGGCCGCGCGCGCGGCACCCGTCGTGCGTTTCCAGCCGGGAAACGCGCGGGCCGCGGCCTGGACGGCGCGCGCGACGTCCGCGCTGCCGCCGGCAGCCACATGCGCGAGGACCGCTTCAGTCGACGGATCGACGATCGGCAGCGTGGCGCCGTCGGCGCCGGGCCCCCACGCGCCATCGATGAAAAGCCCGGTACGCAGCGGCGGATCGAAGTGAAAATCGGGGGCCCGACTCATCGTTGCACCTGCTCGAACCATGTCGCTTCGTCGATCTCGATCACGGTCGGAATCGCGCGCGCGACGGCGTCGCGCAACGTGGCAGCCAGTGCGTCGGGCGTCGCGGCCGCGTGCGCCGCGCAGCCGAAGCCGCGCGCGAGCGCCAGGAAATCGGGCGTGTACGGATCGACGCCGACCGGCGTGATGTCGCGCGCGACCATGTATTTGCGGATCTCGCCGTAGCCGCGGTTGTTCCAGACGATCACGATCACCGGCACGCGGGCCTCGACCGCGCTCGCGAGCTCCGGCAACGTGAACTGCAGGCCGCCGTCGCCGATCAGGCAGACGACCGGGCGTGCGGGCGCGGCGAGTTTCGCGCCGATCGCGGCGGGCAGCCCGTAGCCGAGCGTGCCGTAACCGGTAGACGAGTTGAACCAGCTGCGCGGCGCGTGCGCGTCGTGGGTGAAATTACCGACGTACACAGGGCTCGTCGAATCGCCGGCGACGATTACGCCAGGCAGCGCCGCGACGATCGTGTCGATCAGCCGCGCCTGCGCGCGTGCGGGGCCGTCGTGGCCGGACGCGATCGCGGCGCGCACGGCGGCCACGCGCGGCGCGCCCCAGCCGACTTCGGGGGTCGGCGCCGGTTTTTCGTGCAGGCGGGTCGACAGCGCGCCGAGCGCCAGCCGCGAATCGCCGGCGATGGCGATCTCCGCGCGCGCATTGCGCATCAGCTGCTGCGCGTCGATGTCGATGCGAATCAGCCGGCCATCGATCGCGAAGCCGCCGTCGAACGTGACGTCGTAATCCGTTTCGCCGAGCTCGGTGCCGACGGCGAGCACCACGTCGGCGTCGCGGATCGTCGCGCGGGTGGCGGGCAGCGATTGCGTGGAGCCGATCAGCAACGGATGGCCGGCCGGCAGCAGGCCCTTCGCGTTGATCGTCAGCGCGACCGGCGCGTGCAGGCGTTCGGCGAGCTCGCGCAATTCGGCCGCCGCATGCACGGCGCCGCCGCCCGCCAGGATCAGTGGCCGGCGCGCATGGGCGAGCAGGTCCGCGGCCGCCGCGAGCGCGCCGGCGTCCGGTGCGGGGCGGGCGGGCAGCGTGGGCGGCGCGGCGGGCAGCGCGGGCGTCGGCATCACGATCACGTCGAGCGGAATCTCGATGTGCACGGGCCGCGGCCGTGCGCTTTCGAAGACCGCGAAGGCGCGCGCGAGCACCTGCGGCAGATCGGCCGCGTCGAGCAGCGTGTGCGAGAACGCGGTGAGCCCCGCGAAGACTTCACGCTGCGACGGCAGCTCGTGCAGGCGGCCGTCGCCGCTGCCGAGCTCGCGCCGTGCGTTGACGCTCGAGATCACCAGCATCGGGATCGAATCCGCGTAGGCCTGTGCCATCGCGGTCGCGATATTGGTCATGCCCGGCCCGGTGATGATGAAGCAGACGCCCGGCCGTCCCGTGACGCGTGCGTAGCCGTCGGCCATGAAGCCGGCCCCCTGTTCGTGGCGCGGCGTCACATGGCGGATCGTCGACTCGGCGAGCCCGCGATACAGCTCGACGGTATGCACGCCGGGAATGCCGAACACGCATTCGACGCCATAACGTTCGAGCAGGTCGACGAGTGCTTCGCCGCAGGTGCGGGGACGGGCAAGGAACGGTGCCGGCGCGGCCGTGCGGGCCTCGGCGATGCAGGAGAGGGGGACTGGATGGTTCATGGATCGTGACGTGCCGATTGGGAGGGTGAGTGGCCCGTACCGCAAACGAAGGGGCATGCAGCGGATTGTCGGCGTCGATCCGGGGCGCCAACAATCGATTAGTTTTCATGCCGCGCATGAGCGCCTTGCATGGCGATGCGTGGTCGCGAGGATGTCGCGATACATCGGAGGAATGGAATGCGCGGGCCGGCAACGGCGGTCCGGTCGCCGGCCAGGACGCGGCGCGAAACCCGCAGCGACCGGCAACCGGCGCGGCGTGCAGCCGCAACGGACTTCGGCGTGCGCTAGCGTTCGCGTTTCGTCTTGCGTGCCGGCCGCGTGTCGTCAATCCTCTGCTTCATCGCATCGATGAACGCCCGCACCTTCGGCGAAGGCAGCCGCGTCGACGGATACACCGCATGAATCCCGGCCGGCGCCGCGCGCCATGCGGGCAGCAGCCGCACGAGCCGGCCGGCCGCGACGTCGTCGGCGGTCGAGAAATCCGTCAGCAACCCGAAGCCGCCGCCCGCGAGCACGATCGCGCGGCACGCCGTCGCGGTATTCGACACGACCGGCGCGACGCAGCGCACCGACGCGTTGCCGCCGCGTGCGTTGTCGAGTTCGAGCGTGTGCGGGCGCGGCAGCGTCGACAGCATCACGAACGGCAGTGCGGCGAGCGCATCCGTGTCGCGCGGCAGCCCGTGGCGCGCGACGAACGCGGGGCTTGCGACCAGCCATTTCTCGTACGTGCCGAGCTGCGCCGCGCGATAGTTCGAATCGGCGAGACGGCCGATGCGGATCGCGACGTCAAGGTTGTCCGCGACGAGATCGACGACGCGGTCGTTCGCGACGAGCTCGACGTCGAGCCCCGGATGCGCGTCGCGCAACGCGACGACGGCCGGCGCGACGACCAGCGCGCCGTAGTCGATCGGCACGCTCACGCGCAGCGTGCCGCGCAGCGGCCCCGTATCGGACGACACCGCGTCGAGCGCGCTTTCGGTGGCGCGGATGATGTCGCGGCACGCGTCGTAGAACGCGCGCCCCGCGTCGGTCACGCTCAACCGCCGCGTCGTGCGCACCATCAGGTTCGCGCCGACCTCGGATTCGAGGCGCTGCATGTGCGTGCTGACGACCGTCTTCGCGAGGCCGAGCCGCTCGGCCGCGGCCGTCAGCGAGCCGGCATCGACCACCGCGACGAAGATCGCCAGCCGGTTCAGGTTCACGTCGCGCAGATCGGCCATCGTCGATTGTCCTATAAGAGTGGATAATGTTTCAGCGATTATCCGTCTTCTGGCCGCGAACGGCGAGCGTTACGCTGGAGCCGTTCGTCGCCGATTCCCGGCGGCGCGAGATTCCGGAGTGTTTTCATGTCCGCCAAGCCCGCCGCCGGTAAGCCCGTCGCACCGATCCGCGTTTATTCGTTCCTGCTGTCCGGGCACGCGCACCGCGTCCGGTTGTTCCTGTCGCTGCTCGGTCTGCCGTCCGAGACTGTCGAGGTCGATCTCGCGGCCGGCGCGCAGCGTGAAGCGGCGTTCCTCGCGCTCAATCCGCTCGGGCAAGTGCCCGTGATCGACGACGGCGGCACCGTGATCGCCGATTCGAACGCGGTCCTCGTGTATCTCGCGAAGCGCTACGGCGACGCGCACTGGCTGCCCGACGATCCGGCCGGCGCGGCGGTCGTGCAGCGCTGGCTGTCGTATGCGGCCGGCCCGATCGCGACGGGGCCGGCCGCGGCGCGGCTCGTGACCGTGTTCGGCGCGCCGCTCGACCAGGATGCGGCCAAGCGCACGGCCGCCAAAGTGCTCGACGTGATCGACCGCGAGCTGGCCGGCAAGCCCTTCGCGGCCGGCGTGCAGCCGACGATCGCGGATATCGCCGCGTACACGTACATCGCGCACGCACCGGAAGGCGGCGTGTCGCTCGAACCGTATCCGCACGTGCGTGCATGGCTCGCGCGCGTCGAGGCACTGCCGGGCTTCGTCGCCATGCCGACGACACGCGTGGGCTTGCTCGCCGCGTAACCTCACTCAACGCCACGCCTTCTCAGGGAGAACGCGATGAACGCCCCGACCGCCGTCGTACCAGGCTGGGAACTCGATGCCGCGCCGTTTCACGCGGGCGAACTCGCCGTGCAGCAGCGCGCGGGCGTCACGGAGGCCGCAGGTTCGGCCGGCCGGCGCGGGATCCGGCGCTTCATGCCGGACCAGCACCGGACGTTTTTCGCGCAACTGCCGTTCTTCGTGCTCGGCGGCGTCGATGCGCACGGCCAGCCGTGGGCAACGTTGCGGGCAGGCGCGCCGGGGTTCGTGACGTCGCCGGACGCGCGTACGCTGCGCATCGCCTCGCCCGCGCTGCCGGGCGATCCGCTGGCCGGCGCGTGGCGGCCCGGTGCGCCGCTCGGCGGGCTCGGGATCGAGTTCGATACGCGGCGGCGCAATCGCGTCAACGGCATCGTGCGCGCCGTCGACGACGATGCGCTGACGATCGCGGTCGAGCAGAGCTTCGGCAACTGTGCGAAGTACATCCAGGGCCGCAAGCCGACGTTCGTCGCGCGCGATGGCCATGCGCACGGCGCGCCGGACGTGTCGGACCAACTGAACGATGCGGATCGCGCGCTGCTCGCGCAGGCCGATACGTTCTTCGTCGCGAGCGCGAACACGTCGGCGGACGCGGGTGCCGCACGCGGCGCGGACGTGTCGCATCGCGGCGGGATGCCGGGCTTCGTGCGCGTCGACGATGCGCGCACGCTGACGACGCCGGATTTCAGCGGCAACCGCTTCTTCAACACGCTCGGCAACCTGCAGCACGATCCGCGCGCGGGGCTGCTGTTCGTCGATTTCGACAGCGGCGACCTGGTCTATGTCGCCGCGCACGCCGAGATCGTGTGGGACGGGCCGCTCGTCGCGTCGTTCGACGGCGCGCAGCGCGTCGTGCGGTTCCATGTGCGGGAAGTGCGGCGCATGCGCGCGGTGCTGCCGTTCCGATGGTCGGCGGTCGAGCGCGCGCCGCAGTTCGCGGCGATGGCGGCGGGCGCGGCGACGACGGTCACACCCGCAGCCGTGCCTTCCGTATCGGCAAGCGCGTGGCGGCCGCTGCGCATCGCGAGGATCGTCGACGAAGCGCGCGCGATCCGCTCGTTCCATTTCGAACCGGCGGACGGTGGCACGTTGCCCGCCTACGAAGCCGGGCAGCATCTGACGCTGCGTATCACGCTGCCGGGCGGCGACACGCCGTCGATTCGCAGCTTCACGCTTTCCGATGCGCCGGGCGGCGCACATTACCGGATCACCGTG
Source organism: Burkholderia sp. YIM B11467 (assembly GCF_052952715.1). Taxonomy (NCBI): domain Bacteria; kingdom Pseudomonadati; phylum Pseudomonadota; class Betaproteobacteria; order Burkholderiales; family Burkholderiaceae; genus Burkholderia; species Burkholderia sp. YIM B11467. The sequence goes on along the minus strand of NZ_JBQVSQ010000001.1, from coordinate 361,046 downwards.
AAGCGCGACGGGCACGTATCGGCGTGGCTGCACGATCACGCGCAGGCGGGCATGACGCTCGACGCGCAGATGCCACGCGGCCGCTTCACGTTCGATGCCGCAAGCCCGCGCCCGGCCGTGCTCGTGTCGGCCGGCATCGGCATCACGCCGATGGTCGCGATGCTGCGCGGCGCGCTGGCCGACGCCGCGCCGTCGCGCCGCGTGGTGTTCGTGCACGGTGCGCGTGAAGCGGCCGACCGGCCGTTCGCGGCGGATCTGGCGCGTGTCGCGGCCGCCGATGCGCGGCTGTCGCTCCACTGGTTCGACAGCCGTCCCCAAGGCGACGCGGCAGCGCAGGCGGGCCGGATCGACATCGCGCAACTGAAGCGGATCCTGCCGTTCGACGACTACGACTTCTACCTGTGCGGGCCGTCGGCGTTCATGCGCGACCTGTACGACGGGCTGCGCGCGCTGAACGTGCCGGACGAGCGCATCCGTTTCGAGGCGTTCGGGCCGTCGAGCGTGGCCCGCACCGCGACCCGCGCGGCGGGCATGCCGGCGGTGCCGAGCGTGCCGGTCGTGTTCCGGCGCACGGGGCGGGAAGCCGCATGGACGCCCGTCGACGGCACGCTGCTCGAATTCGCGGAAGGGCAGCGCGTCGCCGTGCCGTCCGAATGCCGCTCCGGTTCGTGCGGCACGTGTGCGACGCGCGTGCTGTCCGGCGCGGTCGATTACGAGCAAACGCCCGATGCGGCGGTCGAACCCGGCTGCGCGCTGCTGTGCGTCGCGCGGCCCGCGCAAGGGGCCACGGAGCCGCTCGTGCTCGACCGCTGACGCGCCTGCGACATGCCGCCGCAGATGGCGTGCTGCGCGAAAATCGCGCGCAACTGCTTCTTTTTTCGGATGCCGGTCGGATCGACGATAGCGTCAACCGATAGACGAAAGGAGCAACATCATGAAACTGCTCGGCATGATCAAGCTGGTCCTGTGGAGTTTCTTCGGCGTGCGCAACAGCAAGGCGCACGCGGCCGATCTCGCGAACGTCAACTTCACGCTGTTGCCGTTCGTGGCGATCCTGCTCGCGCTGCTCGTCGGCGCGATCATTTACGGCGTCGTGCATCTGGTCGTCGATCCGACGGTGACGATGCAGGGGTTCTGAGCGGCCCGTGAACCGCGAGCGGGAGATCGTTCCCGCTCCGGTTTCCAACCGCATGACCGGCGCATGATCGCGCCGGTCTTCGCGGTTGCCGCGCACGACGAGCATCGCGGCTACAACGCCGCCGTTGCCGTGTTGCACGAATCGCGTTTTGCCCTTCCTGCTGTTCTTCCCCCCGTTCCGCCCAATTCCACGGCCTTCGGCCCCGCCCGGGGTAAAATGCGCGCCACGCCGCGATGTCGCGCGCGACGGGCAGGCCGCCGTTCCAGTGAACGGCGCGCGCCAGTGCCCGCCGTTCGCACCGTGGCGTTCGAAGCGCCCCCCGCATGACAAGACCGCGCGATGCAGCCGGCCGCCCGACAGGCACCCGACGAACCCGTCGACGGCTGCGTCGGTTCCCGGTGCGTCACCTGAATCCGATGTCCCATCCTGCGTCTTCCCGTCCGATCGGCCCGCATGCGTGCCGTATCGTCCGATTCGTCTGATGAATATCGTGCCGACGCATGCGTCCGGCGATCGGGAGCGGGTTCGTGCGCGGGCGCGCGCTTCGCAGCTTCGTAACGTGTTTCGACAGGGTCGAGTGGCGAGTTTTCCATCCAGAACAATGACGGTGAATAGAACAACAGCGTCGCCCGCACGGCGGCGGCGCGCGAAGGTCGGGCTCGGTGTCGGTCTCGGCATCACGCTTATCGCGGCGCAGGCGGCCGCGGCCCAGGGCGACACACCGGCACCGGATACCGATGCGGCCGGCAGCGCGACGCTGCCGACGATCACGGTGAGTGGCGAACGCGGCAATGCGTTTCGCGTGCGCAACGCATCGGTCGCGGGGCTCGACGACACGCCGCTGCGCGATACGCCGGCGTCGGTGAGCGTCATGACGCGCGCGCTGCTCGACGACCAGCAGGCGAAGCGGCTGAGCGACGTCGTGCGCAACGATGCGTCGGTCGTCAACGACTATGCGCCGGTCGGTTATTACGAAGGCTTCGCGATCCGCGGTTTCCCGGTCGATCTCGCGAGCGCGATCCGGATCGACGGGCTGACGGTGTCCGGCGAGCAGAACGTGCCGCTCGAGAACAAGGAGCGCGTCGAGATCCTGAAGGGGCTCGCGGGCATCGACAGCGGCGTCGTCGCGCCGGGCGGCGTGATCAACTTCGTGACGAAGCGCTCCGCGAACGTCGCGAGCGTGACGACCGGCGTCGACAGCCGCGGCTCGACGTCGGCGGCCGTCGATCTCGGCCGCCGTTTCGGCCCCGACAACCAGTTCGGCTTCCGGATCAATGCCGCGAAGGAGAACATGCACTCTTACATCGACGGCACGAACGGACGGCGCACGTTCGGTTCGATCGCCGCGGACTGGGACATCAGCCCGCGTGCGAGCCTGCAGCTCAACGCCGAATTCCAGCAGTGGATCCAGCGTTCCGCGCCCGGCTACCAGTTGCTCGGCGGCACCGTCGTGCCGTCCGTCAACACGACGTCGAAGGCGCTCGGCACGCAGCCGTGGGCGAAGCCGGTGACCACCGACGCGCTGAACCTGAACGCGCGTTTCGACTACCAGTTCAACGACGACTGGAAGGCCTATATCGCCGCGGGCCGCAGCCGCACGATGATCGACGACAACAGCGCGTTCGCGTATGGCTGCTCGTACGCGGCGAGCTGCACGGCCGGCGTGACGTCGCCGTTCTTCTTCGGCGCGAACGGCGACTCCGACGTCTACGACTTCCGCAGCCCCGGCGAGTACCGGCGCAACGACGACCTGCGCGCGGTCACGACCGGCAAGTTCGCGACCGGGCCGCTGCGGCACGAGCTGACGCTCGGCGTGAGCGTGCAGCGCCGTGTCGTGCACATGGCCGACGCCGTGTACGACTACGTGGGCAGCGAGAACATCTACGGGCCCGACGTGGCCTTCCCGCCGTCGCCGAATTCGCCCGGGCCGTCGTATCCGCGCCTCGATGCGTGGCAGTACGGCGTGTTCGGGCTCGACCGCATCAGCATCGGCGAACACTGGCAGGTGCTCGCGGGCGGCAAGGAAGTGCTGCTGCGCCAGCGCAGCTGGAGCAGCCTCGACGGCGCCGATACGCGCACCGACCGCTCGGTGTTCCTGCCGCAGGTCGCGCTCGTCTACAAGCCGGTGAACGTGCTGTCGCTGTATGCGTCGTACAGCAAGGCGCTGTCGCTCGGCGACCAGGCGCCCGTGCGCGCGACCAACGCGTATGCGTTCCTGCCGCCCGTCGAGTCGCACCAGATCGAACTCGGCGCGAAATACGACTGGCTCGACCGGCTGAGCCTCACGGCCGCCGTGTTCTCGATCAGCAAGCCGTTCCAGTTCGCCGATCCGGATGCATCGGGCACGACCTACACGTTCGTGCAGCGCGGCACGCAGCGGCACCAGGGGATCGAGCTCGGCGCGGCCGGGCGCGTCACCGAGCGGCTCGGGCTGACGGCCAGCGTCGCGGCGATTCGCGCCCGCGCTTACGATTCGGGTTCGCCGGCGTACGAAGGGCACCAGATCATCAACGTGCCCGCGCTGCGCGCGTCGCTATATGCGGACTATGCGGTGCCGGGCGTCGCGGGCCTGAACGTGCTCGGCGGCGTCGAGTACAGCGCGGCCCGCAACGCAAACGAGGAAGGCACCGCGCGCGTGCCGTCGTGGTTCGTGTTCAATCTCGGCGCGCGCTATACGACGAAGATCGGCGGTCATCGCACGGTGCTGCGCGTGTCGGTGGACAACCTGTTCAACAAGTTCTACTGGCGCGACGCGGGCGAACAGCAGGGCGATGCGTACCTGTTCCCGGGTGCGCCGCGCACCGCGCGCGTATCGTTGACCTATGATTTCTGACCGGCCGGAACCGGCCGCGTGACGCGCGGCCCCGGCAGCCAACCTGGAGAGCACAGACGATGTCCCCACTCGAAATCGCCGGCGTGATCGTCAGCGCGCTCGCGATCTGGCTGACCGCGAAGCGGCGCATGCTGTGCTGGCCGGTCGGGCTCGCGTCGGTCGCGCTGTACGGCTGGATCTTCTTCGATGCGAAGCTGTACTCGGACATGCTGCTGCAGGGCGCGTTCGCGGTGCTGCAGGTGTACGGCTGGCAACGCTGGCTCGCGCAGCGCGCGAGCGAGGCCGGCGGTGGCGCGGCATCGGCAGGCGACGTCGCGCCGGTCACGGGCGTGCGGCCGCGGCAGATGCTGCCCGACCTGATCGCGGCTGTCGTCGGCAGCGCGCTGCTCGGCGGCATGATGGCGCGCTGGACCGATGCGGCACTGCCGTTCGTCGATGCGTCGCTGACCGCGTTCAGCCTCGTCGCGCAATACTGGACCGCGCGGCGCTACATCGCGTCGTGGGGGCTGTGGATCATCGTGAACGTCGTGTACGTCGGGATGTTCGTGTTCAAGGAGCTGTATCTGACGGCCGGGCTCTATGCGCTGTTCATCGGGCTCGCCGTCATCGGCTGGCGCGACTGGAGCCGGACGGCCGCAACGCTGCGCGCGGCGGCCGGCGGCGCGCTCGCGCCGGGCGGCGGTGCGCGCTGATTCACGCGCCGATTCAACTACGGAGCAACGTCGTTCATGTCATTCCCACTCGAGCAGGACGGGCCCGTATCGCGTGACGTCGCGCCGCCGCAATTCGGCGTCGACGGCGTGCAGGCCGAACGCGACTGGCCGCTGATGACGCACGACGAGGTCGCGGCGGTGCTCGCGCGGATCGACGGCGCTGGCGAGCCGGCCCGGCTGACGTGGCACAGCCCGCGACAGTTCGCGGCGGCCGTGCTGGTGCGGATGGCGGACGGGCGCGGGCTGTTCGTCAAGCGTCATCACGTGAGCCTGCGCGATGTCGCGGGGCTCGAGGAAGAGCATCGCTTCATCGCGCATCTGCGTGAACGCGGCGTACCGGTGGTGGATGTGCTGGCGGATCGCGACGGCGCGACCGCGTTCGCATCCGGCGACTGGACCTACGAGGTGCATGTGCTCGCGCCCGGCGTCGACCCGTATCGTGGCGTGATGTCGTGGCAGCCGTTCACGCATCCCTCGCACGCGTACGCGGCCGGCCGCGCGCTCGCCGAGCTGCATCGCGCGTCGGCCGGCTACGATGCGCCCGCGCGGCCCATTCGCACGCTGCTGTCGAGTTTTCGCGTGCTGTCGTCGGCCGATCTGGCGGGCGCGCTCGAACGCTGGGTCGAAGCACAGCCGCTGCTTGTGCGCGCGCTCGGCACGCGCGACTGGCGCGGCGACGTGGCCGACGCGATCGGCCCGTATCACGCGCGTCTCGTGCCGTTGCTGCCCGCGCTGCCTCCGCTGTGGACGCACGGCGACTGGCATGCGTCGAACCTGTTGTGGACCGATGCGGGGCCCGGCGCGCAGGTGCGCACCGTGCTCGATTTCGGGTTGTCGGATTGCACCTGCGCGGTGATGGATCTTGCGCTCGCGATCGAGCGCAATACCGTCGACTGGATGGCACCGGCCGATGCGCGGCGCGTCGAATATGCGCAGATCGACGCGCTGCTCGACGGCTACGAATCGCTCGAACCGCTGAGCGACGATGCCTATGCGGCGCTGGTCGCGCTGCTGCCGATCGTGCATACGGAGTTTGCGCTGTCGGAAGTCGCGTATTTCGGCTGCATCATCGATGCGCCGGCGATCGTCGACATCGCGTACGACGGCTACCTGATCGGGCACGCGCGCTGGTTCGGCGAACGCGACGGGCAGCAATTGCTCGACTGGCTGGTGCAACGCCGGCGCGCGAAGCAAGGGACCGCCTGATTCGCATAGCGGGGAGGTCGGCACGCCTATGCCGATTCCCCGCACCGCTGCAGTCTTCCGTGCGGCCGTCGCGCCGCACGTTCACCGAATCCTCCTGATCGTCGACGCGGGACGCCGTTCCAGCGGGGTGCCGCACGCGTGCACGCAGCCGTGCCCAAGATGACGGAAATGTCATCTTCGCCTCATGTTCGCACTGCGGCCGGACCGTAGCATCGGTCGCAAACCGTTACCGCAGAACCGAACATGCTCAAGCTCACTCTCGCCGCGGCCATCGTCTTCGCGATGGCCGCGACGGCTCATGCGCAGCCGCCGCTGTCGCCGGAGCCGGCCCCGGCCCCGGCTGCTTCCGGCAGCGCACCTCCATCTGACGCACCTCCTGCCACGACACTGACGCTGCCCGATGCGCTCGCGGTTGCCGCCCGTAACAATCCGGCGCTGCGCGGCGCGCGTGCGGACGTCGATGCGTCGGCCGGCGCGCTGATGCAGGCCGGCGCGCGCCCCAATCCCGAAGTGTCGTTCCTGCAGGAAGGCTTCAGCCGCGCCGAGCGCACGTCGACGGCGCTGATCAACCAGACCATCGAGCTGGGCGGCAAGCGTCGCGCGCGGCTCGACGTCGCGTCGTACGGACGTGAGTCTGCCAACGCGTCGCTCGACGAGCAGGGCGCCGCCGTGCGCGCCGACGTGATCGCCGCGTTCTACGGGCTGCTCGCCGCGCAGCGCCAGCTTCAGGTCACCGAGGAATCGGCCGCGATCGCCGCGCGCTCCGCGGATCTCGCGGGGCGTCGCGCGCAGGCCGGCAAGGTGTCGCCGGTCGAGGCGACGAAGGCGCACGTGGCGGCGGCCGGCGTGCAGATCGAAGTCGTGACCGCGCGCGGTCGCGTCGACGTCGCGCGCGAGAAGCTGAACGCGGTGATGGGCGAAGCGCGCGGCGACCGGCTCGCGGTGCTCGGCGACCTCGAAGCCGTGCCGCCGGTCGAGCCGCTGTCCGCGCTGACCGCACAGCTCGACGACGCGCCGCTCGCGCGGATCGCGCGCGCCGAGATGCTGCGCTCGAACGCGGCCGTGTCGCTCGAACGCGCGCGGCGCATTCCGGACGTGACGGTCAGCGCGGGCGTGAAGCGGGTGACCACGGGCGGCGTTCCGGATAACCAGGCGGTGGTCGGCGTGTCGATCCCGATCCCGCTGTTCAACACGAACAAGGGCGCGCTGCTCGAAGCGACGCACAAGGCCGAGCGCGCGAATGCCGATCTCGATCGCGAACGCACGCGCCTGCGGCTGGAACTCACGCAGGCATACGCGAATTTCGAGGCCGCCGAGCAGGAAGCGCAGCGGCTGAAGGCCGACATCCTGCCGGCCGCGCGGCTCGCGCTCGACGCGATGTCGCGCGGTTACGAACTCGGGAAGTTCAGCTTCCTCGACGTGCTCGACGCGCAGCGCACGCTGTTCCAGGGGCAGTCGCAATACGTCCGCGCGCTCGCCGGCGCGCACGCCGCCCGCGCCGACATCGGCCGTCTCGTCGGCACACCGCTCGCGGCCGTCGCGCGATAAGCGCCCCTCTTACCTGAAGGATCATCATGTCACGCAGCAGAATCATCGTTATTGCGGCGGCCGTGCTCGGCGCCGCCGGGATCGCGCTCGGCGCGCTCGCCGTCACGCGGGGTGGGAGTAATGCATCCGCGCCCGCTGCCGCCGAAGCCGCGCGGCCGGCCGAAGGCGTCGGCGCGCGCGGTGGCGTCGTGCTGAAGCGCGGCAGGCTCGCCGTCGAGATCGTGATGACGGAAAAACCCGGCGACGCGCGCCTGGTCGTCTATCCGTTCGTCGACGGCAAGCCGGCCGACAAGGGCGTGACCGTGTCCGGCACGCTGGTCCGCTACGACCGCACGCACGAACCGCTGCGTTTCGACGCGGCCGGCCAGAAGTTCGTGTCCGCGCAATCGATCGCGAAGCCGCACGTGTTCGATGCGACGATCGACATCAAGGCGGGCAACGACGCCGCGTCGTTCCCGTTCGCGCGCGCCGACGGCGCGATCGCGCTGACCGACGCGCAGTTGGCGACCTCGAAGATCGCGCTCGCGAAGGCCGGTCCCGCGCAGATCGCGACGCCGTTCCAGTTGCCGGGCGAGATCAAGTTCAACGAGGATCGCACCGCGCACGTGGTGCCGCGCGTGGCCGGCATCGTCGAACAGGTGTCGGTGTCGCTCGGGCAGAACATCGCGAAGGGGCAGGTGCTGGCCGTGATCGCGAGCACCGATCTCGCCGACCGGCGCAGCGAACTGCTGACGGCCGAGCGCCGGCTGTCGGGTGCACGCGCGACCTACGAGCGCGAACGCACGTTGTGGAAGGAGCGCATCTCGGCCGAACAGGACTACCAGCAGGCGCAAGTGCAGCTGCGCGAGGCCGAGATCGCCGTGCAGAACGCGCGGCAGAAGCTCGCCGCGCTGAACGCGCCGGTCGGCGCGGGCGCGCTGAACCGCTACGAGCTGCGTGCGCCGTTCGCGGGCACGATCGTCGAGAAGCATGCGACGCCCGGCGAGGCGATCGCCGCCGATGCCAGCATGTTCGTGATCTCCGACCTGTCGACGGTATGGGCCGAGATGGCCGTGCCGGCGCAACGGCTCAACGACGTGCGGGTCGGCCGCGACGCGACCGTCAGCGCGACCGCGTTCGAATCGCGTTCGAGCGGCCCGATCGCGTATGTCGGGTCCTTGCTCGGCGAGCAGACGCGCACCGCGCCGGCGCGCGTCGTGCTGCCGAACCCGGACGGCGTGTGGCGGCCCGGGATGTTCGTGAACGTGTCGGTCGACGCGGGCAGGCAGGGCGTGCCGCTCGCGGTCGCGAGCGACGCGCTGCAGGACGTCGACGGCGCGCCGTCGGTGTTCGTGCGCTCGCCGAAGGGGTTCGTTGCGCAGGCCGTCGAGACGGGGCGGCGCGACGAGCGCGCGACCGAAGTGCTGAAGGGGCTCAAGCCGGGCCAGGAATACGCGGCGTCGAACAGCTTCGTGCTGAAGGCCGAGCTCGGCAAGGGGAGCGCGGAACATGAATGAGCGTCACGCGCGTGCCGTCGCACGATTCGCAGCCCGAAACGTGGCCCGCCCTGCGGCGCGCAATTCACCCCTCCGGGTGACCGGCCGGGCGGCCCGTCCGGTGCGGGCGACCGTCCCCCGTTTCAAGGATTTCCGTCATGTTTGAGCGCCTGATCCGCTTTGCGATTGCGCACCGCTGGCTCGTGATGCTGGCGATCGCGGCCGTGGCCGCGCTGGGCGTCTTCAGCTACCAGAAGCTGCCGATCGACGCGGTGCCCGACATTACCAACGTGCAGGTCCAGATCAACACGGCCGCGCCCGGTTATTCGCCGCTCGAGGCCGAGCAGCGCATCACCTATCCGGTGGAGACTGTGATGGCCGGGCTGCCGGGCCTCGAGCAGACGCGCTCGATTTCGCGCTACGGGCTGTCGCAGGTCACCGTGATCTTCAAGGACGGCACCGACATCTATTTCGCGCGGCAACTCGTCAACGAGCGCATCCAGGAAGCGAAGGACAAGCTGCCGCCCGGCATCGCGCCCGCGATGGGTCCGACGTCGACGGGTCTCGGCGAGATTTACCTGTGGACCGTCGAGGCCGACGCGGCCGCGCGCAAGCCCGACGGCACGCGCTATACGGCGGCCGACCTGCGCGAGTTGCAGGACTGGGTCGTCAGGCCGCAGCTCAGGAACGTGCGCGGCGTGACCGAGGTCAACTCGATCGGCGGCTACGTGAAGGAATACCGCGTCGCGCCGAATCCGGCGAAGCTGATGTCGTACGGGCTGACGCTCGCCGACGTCGTGCGTGCGCTGGAACGCAACAACGACAACGTCGGCGCCGGCTACATCGAGAAGCGCGGCGAGCAGTATCTCGTGCGCGTGCCGGGCCAGGCACGCACCGTCGACGACATCTCGAACATCGTGCTGACCAACGTCGGCGGCGTGCCGGTGCGGATGAAGGACGTCGGGGTGGTCGACATCGGCCGCGAGCTGCGCACGGGCGCGGCGACGTCGAACGGCGAGGAAGTCGTGCTCGGCACGGTCTTCATGCTGATGGGCGAGAACAGCCGGACCGTCGCGAAGGCCGTCGCCGCGAAGATGGAGGACGTGAACCGCACACTGCCGTCCGGCGTGAAGGCGATTCCGGTGTACGACCGCACCGTGCTCGTCGAGAAGGCCGTCGCGACGGTGAAGAAGAACCTGCTCGAAGGCGCGATCCTCGTGATCGCCGTGCTGTTCCTGTTCCTCGGCAATATCCGCGCGGCGCTGATCACCGCGCTCGTGATCCCGCTGTCGATGCTGATGACCTTCACCGGCATGGTGAACGCGAAGGTGAGCGCAAACCTGATGAGCCTTGGGGCGCTCGACTTCGGGATCATCGTCGACGGCGCGGTGGTGATCGTCGAGAACTGCGTGAGGCGGCTCGCGCATGCGCAGGCCGCCGCCGGCCGGCCGCTCACGCGCGACGAGCGCTTTGCCGAAGTGTTCGGCGCATCGCAGGAGGCACGCCGCGCACTGATCTTCGGGCAACTGATCATCATGGTCGTGTACCTGCCGATCTTTGCGCTGACCGGCGTCGAAGGCAAGATGTTCCATCCGATGGCCATTACCGTCGTGATGGCGCTCGCGGCTGCGATGGTGCTGACCGTCACGTTCATTCCGGCGGCCGTCGCGCTGTTCATCGGCGAGCGGGTCGAGGAGAAGGAGAACCGGCTGATGGGCTGGGCGCGGCGCGCGTACGAACCGGTGCTTGCCGCGTTCATGACGCGCCCGGCGCGCGTGATGATCGGCGCGGGCGCGATCGTGCTGGTTACGCTCGGGCTCGCCACGCGGCTCGGCAGCGAGTTCATTCCGAGTCTCAACGAAGGCGACCTGGCCGTCTCCGCGCTGCGGATTCCCGGCACGAGCCTGTCGCAGTCGGTCGAGATGCAGAAGTCGATCGAGAAGACGCTGAAGACGCGTTTCCCCGAAATCGAGCGCGTGTTCGCGCGCACCGGCACGGCCGAGATCGCCGCCGACCCGATGCCGCCGAACCTGTCGGACGGTTACATCATGCTGAAGCCGGCCGATCAGTGGCCCGACCCGAAGAAACCGCGCGACACGCTCGTGCGCGAGATCGAGGAAGCGCTGGCCGAGCTGCCGGGCAACGCGTACGAGTTCTCGCAGCCGATCCAGCTGCGCTTCAACGAACTGATCTCGGGCGTGCGCAGCGACGTCGCCGTGAAGATCTTCGGCGACGACATGGCCGTGCTGAACCAGACCGGCGAGCAGATCGCGGCCGCGCTGCAGAAGGTGCCGGGCGCGTCGGAGGTCAAGGTCGAACAGACCACGGGCCTGCCCGTGCTGACCGTCACGCTCGACCGCGACAAGCTCGCGCGCTACGGCGTGAGCGTCGCCGACCTGCAGGACACCGTGGCCGCGGCCGTCGGCGGGCAGAAGGCCGGCACGCTGTTCCAGGGCGATCGCCGCTTCGACATCGTCGTGCGGCTGCCCGACGAGCTGCGCTCGGACATCGAGGCGATCAAGCGGCTGCCGATCGCGCTGCCCGCGCCGGCGGCCGGCGCCCGCGCACCGCTCGCGGCGGCGCCGTACGTGCCGCTCGCGGAACTCGCGACGATCGACGTCGCGCCGGGTCCGAACCAGATCAGCCGCGAGGACGGCAAGCGGCGCGTCGTCGTCAGCGCGAACGTGCGCGGCCGCGACGTCGGCTCGTTCGTCGCCGATGCGCGTGAGCAACTGCAGCAGGACGTGCGCGTGCCGGCCGGTTACTGGGTATCGTGGGGCGGGCAGTTCGAACAGCTGCAAAGCGCGAGCGAGCGCCTGAAGCTCGTCGTACCGCTCGCGCTGTTCATGGTGTTCGTGCTGCTGTTCGTGATGTTCAACAACGTGAAGGACGGGCTGCTCGTGTTCACCGGCATACCGTTCGCGCTGAGCGGCGGCGTCGTGTCGCTGTGGCTGCGCGGGATTCCGCTGTCGATCACCGCGGCGGTCGGCTTCATCGCACTGTCCGGCGTCGCGGTGCTCAACGGTCTCGTGATGATCTCGTTCATCCGCAACCTGCGCGACGAAGGGACGCCGCTCGATGTCGCCGTGCGCGAAGGTGCGCTCACGCGGCTGCGCCCCGTGCTGATGACCGCGCTCGTCGCGTCGCTGGGGTTCCTGCCGATGGCGTTCGCAACCGGCACCGGCGCCGAGGTGCAGCGCCCGCTCGCGACGGTCGTGATCGGCGGTATCCTGTCGTCCACGGCGCTGACGCTGCTGGTGCTGCCCGTGCTGTACCGCGTCAGCCATGCGGTGTCGTGGCGCGCCGCGTTTCGCGGTGGTTTCGGCATGGGCATGCTGCGCCGGCTGGGTTTCTTCAAGGGTAATGCGTGATGCGAATTCTGATTGTCGAGGATGAACCGAAGACGGGCGCGTATCTGCGCAAGGGCCTGACCGAGGCAGGTTATGTCGTCGACTGGGTCGAGGACGGCATCACCGGCCAGCATCAGGCCGAGACCGAGGAGTACGACCTGCTCGTGCTCGACGTGATGCTGCCCGGGCAGGACGGCTGGACGCTGTTGCAGAACCTGCGGCGCAGCAAGTCGACGCCCGTGCTGTTCCTTACCGCGCGCGACGACGTCGGCGATCGTGTGAAGGGGCTCGAGCTCGGCGCCGACGACTATCTCGCGAAACCGTTCGACTTTGTCGAGCTGACCGCGCGCATCAAGTCGATCCTGCGGCGCGGCCAGCCGCGCGATTCGAACACGCTGCGCGTGGCCGATCTCGAACTCGACCTGACGCGCCGCAAGGCCACGCGGCAACGCGACACGATCCTGCTGACCGCGAAGGAATTCGCGCTGCTGTGGCTGCTGATGCGCCGCGAGGGCGAGATCCTGCCGCGCGCGACGATCGCGTCGCAGGTGTGGGACATGAACTTCAACAGCGACACGAACGTCGTCGATTCGGCGATCCGGCGCCTGCGTTCGAAGATCGACGACGCGTACGAACCGAAGCTGATCCACACCGTGCGCGGGATGGGCTACGTGCTCGAAGCGCGCGGCGGCGCGGCCGCATGATCGCGCGCCTGCTGCCGCGCACGCTGCGCGGACGCCTGACCGCGCTGATCATCCTGTCGACGTCGGTGATCCTCGCGTCGAGCGGCTTCGCGCTTTACGAAGCGCTGAGCAACCGCGTCGAGACGACGGCGGCCGAGCAGATGGCCGGCATTTCCACGGCGCTGGGCGGGCACCTGGCCGACGCGCGCACGACGGCCGAGGTCGCGCGCAACACCGATATCTGGATCGACCAGCTGCACGGCCATCCGAACATGGATCTCGCGATCTACGATGCGGCGGGCACGCGCCTCGTCGGTACGCCCGGTTTCCGCCTCTATGGGCCGCTGCTGTCGATGGACGCGGGGCGTGTGCCGGTCGGCGTCGCGCCCCCCGGTGCGCGGCACCAGTATCTCGTGACGACCGTGCCGCTCGCCGGCGCGGGCGCGCCCGTGGTGCGCGTCGCGGTGCAGTACGACCGCAGCGCCGACGTACTGCTGTTGCGCACGCATGCTTATACGATCGTCGTGATCGAGGTGTTCGGCGTGGTGCTCGCGGCCGCGATCGCGTACGGCATCGCGGCGCTCGGGCTGAGCCCGCTGCGGCGGTTCGCGGCGCGTGCCGAGCAGATGTCGTCGAGCCGGCTTGCCCATCCGTTGCCGGAGCTCGATACGTCCGGTGAGCTGAAGGAGCTGGAGCATGCATTCAACGGGATGCTCGCGCGGCTGGACGAATCGTTCACGCGGTTGAGCCAGTTCTCGTCGAATCTCGCGCACGACATGCGTACGCCGCTGACGAACCTGCAGGCGGCCGCGCAGGTCGTGCTGTCGCAGCCGCGCAGCGCGGATGAATACCGGAACGTGATCGAGTCGAGCATCGACGAATACCAGCGGCTGTCGCGGATGATCGAGGACATGCTGTTTCTCGCGCGCTCGGAACAGGCCGGCACGTCGATCGACGTGCAGCGCTTGAATGCGGCGGAGGAGGCCGGGCGCGTCGCCGGCTACTACGAGTCGCTCGCGGAGGATGAGGGCGTGTCGGTGAAGGTCGACGGCCATGCGTGGGTCGATGCGGATCTGATGCTGTACCAGCGCGCGCTGAGCAACCTGCTGTCCAATGCGCTGACCTATGCGCCGCGCGGCAGCGTCGTGACGATCGACTGCGTGGAGCAGGGCGGCGCGACGACCATCGCCGTGTCGGATACGGGGCCCGGCATCGACGCGCAGCATGTCGGGCGGATCTTCGAGCGCTTCTATCGCGTCGATCCGTCGCGGCACAATTCGGCATCGGGGACGGGGCTGGGCCTGGCGATCGTCCGGTCGATCATGGACAACCACGGTGGCGATTGCGGCGTCGACAGCGACCCCGGCCGGCGTACGACGTTCTGGCTGCGCTTTCCGCGGCGGCCGGCCGAACCACAGCGGCCACCGGCCAGCGCCGCCTGACCTGCGGGCAGGCACGCCCGCGCGTTCGCCGTGAGGCGGCCGCGCGCGACACGTTGCCCGCGATCGGTTGCCGGCGCAACATCAGCGCTTGGCCAGGTCGTCGTGGTTGTCGGTTTGCGGCGCCTTCTCGCCGCGATGCACCGAAATCCCGTGAAGCTCCTTGTTGCGCGCGACCATCTCGCCGGTCGGCGGGTACTGCGTCTTGCCCGTCGGCACGACACCTTCATGCTGCGCCTGCTTCAGTTCATTGACGACCTGCGTGCGGGTCTTGCCCTGCGTTTGCGTCTGCGACTGTGCAAACGCGGCCTGCGTGGCGAGGCCGAGCGACAGCGTGGCGGTGACGAACAGTGCTGCGAGTTTTGCGGTGTTCATTGAGTGCTCTCCTTGATCAGGGTCGCCGGGTGGCGAACCGTGGACCCAGTATGCGAAAGCAGCCGTGCGCCACCGTGATCGGCAGATGAAAAAAACGTCAGATTGCGCGGCGGCGCGCGGGTCGCGCTCGATCGGCATGACGCAATCGTCATGTTCGCGTCATGGGCGCAATGAGCGGGAAGTGGAACATGAAGTCTGCCGATGGCCGTCGCGGTCGTCGGCTTTTTCACCGCTCGCGACAGCAGCATCGAACGCGGGCGGTCCCGTTCAGACTTTCATTCCGGACCGAAAAGTGCATCGTCCCGCCATTCGCCTGTCTTTGATCGCAATCCTGATCGTCCCGTTGTTCGCGGGCTGCGTATCGACACGTTCCGATCCCGGCATGACCGTGTCGGCCGCCGCGCGCAAGCCGGTGCCGACCGACCTGATGCCGGGCGAGCAGATCGACTATGCCGGGCATCGCTGCGGCAATCCGAACCTGTACGTGAAAACGCATCCTTGCCTGTTCCCGCAACGCAATCCCGCACGGTGAGCGCCGAACCCGCAAAAAAAGGTTCATCGCGGATTACCGGGGAACGCGAGGCAGACTGTCGGCGATCGGCCGATTCCGTTGGAATACTCGGCTCGGACGACGTCCATAACTCACTTGCACTTGCGATGAGGTTCGGTTGAATCGATGCGCCTGACTTCGAAGAAGCTTTCGCCTCTCATCGCATGGCTACACCGCCATCGCAATCATCTCGTTGCCGAGCGGCGTCAACCGGTTAGCCATTCGTCGCAGGTTTTGCGCAGTTGTTGCCAACAGGAATTCGTCCTGCACTCCGCTCAGCTCTCGTGGCCTCAGCGATCGAGCTTCAGATGCGCGAACAGCATCTCGACCTTCTTTCGCTCGCGGCGCTATTGTTTGAACTCAGGTGTGCCGATAGCTTCCGCACCACGTCCCGAGCATTTTCGTGAACGCGCGCGCAATCTTGCGGAACGGCATTGCAAGGAACCTTATCGACTCGAAATTGGGGCGGCTTCATGTTCAACGACTGCCGGAGAGATATCGCCGCCCCCTAACGTCAATTGGATTCCGGTTCAAGCGTGGCAGGTAACTTTCGGGTCCCACTGATAATATCCAATCTTGCCGATATTTCCAGTTCTGCGATCAACCTCCATTAACGCAAACACTACAATATAATTATCTGTGCCAGTGCCAATAACAGAATAATCGATACGGTTATCCAAAAACTGCTTAATATCGTAAGGTTCACCTTTGTCAATGTTGTAACCCAAATAAGACCCCGGGACATCACACGGAGGGCCCTTAAATTGAAGGACATGTAGGACCCCATTAGGTTTGATCGCAACTAGGGCTCCCGCATGGTTGATGTTTCCACTGAAGGAGAGACCGCGCCAACGGACGGTATCGCCGGTAAGGCCATAGATCGTGAGATCCGGTGTCGCGTTTGTATCGGGCTCCACATACTCCTCAGGAGCAACCAGATACGCATATTTTACTGATTTTGGCCCGTGTTCGATCCACGTGGCGGTCTGAGGGGTATTATTATTCTTTATTGGATAATCGTGCAGAATTAATTCGACGTCAAACAATGCAATAATTTCGATTGTTGCGGGTGCGCCAGCGAGAATTTCGCGATGTCCCATGATTTTCTCCGAAGTAAATTTGTGTCAAAGCAAAGGTGCTTGCGGCACCCATTTCTCTTCTGGATTTAAAATCTTCTCGATCGAAGAATTCGAATCTTTCCAAAGAGTTCTTGCAGCGTAGGCGGAATTGGCGCGCGAATCGATTACACTCGATTACAGTCCGATGTGGCCGATAGAGGAGTATTGCCCACTAGCAGATTCCGCGCGATTCGCAGCAGTGGGGCGGACAGCGACATCCACGGAAATCCGCGATGAACCAAAAAAAAGCCCGGTACTCGACGAGTCCGGGCTGAACGCGTGATCGTGTCGTGCGACAGCGATCCGCTGCGTGGGTGGGAACGGGCCGCGCCCGTTACCGTTCCGATCGTAGCGGCACGACGCATCGTGAACCTGATCGGAACGTGACATTTTCGTCACGCAGGCGCGCGTGCCGCCGTCGCGATCAGAACCGGTGGCGCAAGCCGAGATTGACGATGCCTTGCGTGCGCGTGCCGCCGTAGCCATACGAGCCGATCGACGCCTGCGCCGTTTGCGTGCCGCCGTCGAGCGTGCGCTGTTCTCCGTTCGCGCGCTGCCATGCACCGACCGCATAAAGATCGGTGCGCTTCGACAGCACGTAGTCGGCGCCTGCGGACACCTGGTGATAGGTCGCACTCGTATCGCCGCGGGCCCGTGTGTAGCTGTAGCCGACGCCGACGAGCAGGCTGGGCGTCGCCTGATAGTTGAAGAAACCACGCGCGGTGTCGTACTTCTGCGTGCTGCGAAACGCGGACATCGCATCGGCCTTGTACAGCGCGTTGCTGTAGTCGACGCCGACCGCGAACGGCGCGAAGTTGTAGCGCAGCGCGCCGCGTGCGATGCCGATCGATTTCGCGGAGATGTAGCCGCCGTTGACCAGCGACCCGTCGAACGTTCCGTCGGAGGTGCCGTTCCAGCCGGTCCGGATCCCGTTGGCGAGCGACGAACGATTGGCCGCGTAGTAGTAGCCGCCGGCCATGTCGACCGGGCCGTTGCTGTACGACAGGCCGGCCGACCAGGTTTGCCCGGCGCCGCTCTTGCCGGCCACGCCGCCGAGCGCATACATGCCGACGAACTGGAATCCGCTGATTACGGGCGACGTGTACTTCACCGCGTTGTCGGTGCGTGACGACGTGTCGTAGTTGTCGACGTCGCCGGGCGTCGCGTACACGCTGCCGAAGTAGAAGTCGCCAGTCACCGGCCATGCGACATCGGCGAGCGCGTCGTACTGGCGGCCGAGCGTCAGCGTACCCCAGCGTGCGCTTTCGAGACCGACGAACGCTTGCCGGCCGAACATCCGGTTGCCTTGCCCGAGCGCGCCGGTGTTCGGATTGAAGCCGTTCTCCAGCGTGAAGATCGCCTTCAGCCCGCCGCCCAGATCCTCCGAGCCTTTCACGCCGAAGCGGTTGCCGAGCAGATTGCCGTTGCCGAGGCCGACGAGGTTTTTGCCGTCCGCGTTGGCGTTCCACACATACGTCAGCGACGTATCGAACAGACCGTACAGCGTGACTTCCGACGCGTGCGCCGCGTGGGCGGTCGCAAGCAGCGCACCTGACATCATGACGAGCCGAACTGGAGTTTTCATGGAGTGTCCCTGAGGTTCAAGATGATCGTTCCGCGCATCGGTCGATTCCGGAGCCGCGTCTTTTGCCGGCGAGCGGGAATGTCGCGAACGCGCTGGCGATTCTGGGAAGCGTTCGGATCGTGAAGGTGAGGGACAAATGAGAAAAATGTCATCGAGACGTCATGAGGACATCGATTCATGCGTAGGTTCATTCGCACTGCGATGGAGTGCATGCGGAAACCGTGACGAAACCGTCACGCTGCGCTCACGATTCCGCACCGCCGCCGGATCAAAGTGAAGGCTCCCGTCACGGATACCAGCAAGGAGCGAACCCCATGAACATTCGGCGACCGATGATCGTTCTGACCGTTGCCGCGCTGTCGATCGCGGCCTTCTCGCAAGCCGCGGCCGCGCAGGCGAAGACGCGGCAGGAAGTGCGCCAGGAGCTGGTGCGCGCGCGGCACGACGGCGTGATCCCGAGCCCGAATCACGACTATCCGGCGAGCCCGGCAACCGTCGCGCGCAACCAGGAAATCCATCGCTCGACGGTGCATCGCGGCGAGAAGGCGCCGACGGTCGATGTGCACGACAACCGCTTCGCGATGCGTTGATCGTTCATTCACGGCCGACCACGGTAACGCCGCTCGGCCAATTCCCCCTATGACAAGGAGCGCGCCATGCGCACTATCGCAACAGGAATCGTGTTTGCCGCCTGCTTGATGTCGACGGCGGCGATGGCGGCCGGCTGGCCGGAACGGGCGTTGTCGCATGCGTCGGCGCACGATGCCGGCAGCCGTGCGAACGAGCGGATGCGCTGCGAATTCGCGGCCGTGCCGGCAGGCGAGTGGAGCGCGACATTCACGCGCGGGCAATGCGAAGTCGACAACGGCCGGCTGACGTTCGTGCCGACCGACGCGGGCGGCGAGTCGAACGTCGCGGAGAAGCGGATTCTGCTGGGTGAAGTCCGTACCGCATCGCATCAGTCGCGCAAGCTGAAGGAACAGCTGCAACTGACGACACGCGACGAAGTGATCGCGCTGAACGTGCTGACCGACGACGGCAGTCGCAAGTCGCGCGAACACGCGATCGACCTGTGGGCCGCACTGCGCAACGAGGGTGTCACGCCCGTCAACGGCACGCGTTTCGTCGACACGTATCCGGCGGGCGCGACGACGTGGTAGCCGGCGCGCCGTCGCGAGCGGCTTACCCGGCCTTCACCGATCCTTCGATCAGGAAGAACACGATGAAGCCGATGAAGAAGGCGGCCGTCGCGAACGGTGTCTCAGGTACTTCGTGCGCTTCGACCAGCAGTTCCTCGGTGACGAGGTACAGCAGCGCGACGGTGCCCAGCCCCAGCAGCGCCGCGTAGATATTCGCCGGCAGCCCCGCGAACGCCGCGTTGCCGGCCACGGCCGCGATGCTCAGCAGCGCCGCGAGCGCGACCGGCACGACGATCGACAGCGTGCGGCCGATGCCGGCCGCCGCGAGCGCCGCGCTGACCGACAGCGCGAGGAACAGCACTTCGAGCGTCAGCGCGACGGTCAGGATGATGCCGCTTTCGTCGCTCGCGGAGAACGCGATGCCGAGCACGAGGCCGTCGACGACGAGGTCGATCGCGGTGACGATGATCAGGCTGAAGGGCAGGCGCGCTTCCTCGAAGCGCGTCTCGATCGCACCCGACAGCGCGCGGATCGCGAGCATCAGCGCGATGCCGAGCACGAAACCGACGACGACCGGAAACAGCGCGTGCGCGCGGTCCTGTGGCAGCAGTTCGAGCGCGGCGGCCGCGAACACGATGCCGCCGGTGAAATGCTGGATGACGCTCGACGTCTTCGGGCCGGGCGCGCGCCATGCGGCCGCGAGTGCGCCGAAACAGGCCGCCAGCACGGGCGGTAACGTGAGCAGCGCAAGCTTCGCGGTCGGTGTCATGTGGCCTCGGGCAGTAGGCGGGCCGCAGCGGGCGTACTGTCCTGCACCCGATGCGTCGCGCGGTTCGTACGCGCCGGGCGATGCCCCGGCGTCAACCGGGGATTGAACACCCTGAAGCCGCTCCAGGGTCAAGGCATTTGATGAGAGCGGGCGCGCGCCGGCCAGCCCGCGCGCCCGTTCCGGTCAAAGCTGCGCGAGCGCCTGATCGAGATCGGCGAGCAGGTCGTCGATATGCTCGATGCCGATCGACAGCCGCACCGTTTCCTCCTTCACGCCGGCCTTCGCGAGTTCGGCCGGCGACAGTTGCCGGTGCGTCGTCGACGCCGGATGCGTCGCGAGCGACTTCGTATCGCCGATGTTGACGAGCCGCGTGAACAGCTTCAGCGCGTCCTGGAATTTCGCGCCGCCGTCGCGGCCACCCTTCACGCCGAACGTCAGGATGCCCGGCGCGCGGCCCGACAGGTAGCGCGCGACGAGCGGATGGTCGGGGTGATCGGGCAGGCCTGCATAGTTCACCCACTCGACGTTCTCGTGGCGCGCGAGATGCTGCGCGATCTTCAGCGCGTTGTCGCTGATCCGTTCGACGCGCAGCGCAAGCGTCTCGATCCCCTGCAGGATCTGGAACGCATTGAACGGCGAGATCGCCGCGCCCATGTTGCGCAGCGGCACCACGCGCGCGCGGCCGATATAGGCGGCCGGCCCGAATGCTTCCGTATAGACGACGCCGTGATAGCTGACGTCGGGTTCGTTCAACCGCTTGAAGCGGTCGGCGTGCTGCGCCCACGGGAACTTGCCCGAATCGACGATCGCGCCGCCGAGGCTCGTGCCGTGCCCGCCGAGATACTTCGTCAGCGAGTGCACGACGATGTCCGCGCCGTGCTCGAACGGGCGCAGCAGGTACGGCGACGGCACCGTGTTGTCGACGATCAGCGGGATGCCGTGGCGATGCGCGACTTCCGCGAGCGCGGCGATGTCGGTGACGTTGCCGAGCGGATTGCCGACCGATTCCGCGAAGATCGCCTTCGTGCGCGCGTCGATCAGCGGCTCGAACGACGCGGGGTCGCGCGGATCGGCGAAGCGCGTCGTAATTCCGTACTGCGGCAGCGTATGCGCAAACAGGTTGTAGGTGCCGCCGTACAGCGAACTCGCGGACACGATGTTGTCGCCGGCTTCGGCGATCGTCTGGATCGCATACGTGACGGCGGATTGCCCCGACGCGAGCGCGAGCGCGCCAATGCCGCCCTCGAGCGCGGCGATCCGCTGTTCGAGCACGTCGGTCGTCGGGTTCATGATCCGCGTATAGATGTTGCCCTGGACCTTCAGGTCGAACAGGTCGGCGCCGTGCTGCGTGTCGTCGAATGCGTACGCAACGGTCTGGTAGATCGGTACCGCGACCGCACGCGTGGTCGGGTCGGGACGATAGCCGCCGTGCACGGCGATGGTTTCGAGACGCCAGTTCGAAGAGGCCTGATCGGTCATGGGTGCTCCGTTTGTTGTTGTGAAGGTCGAGAGTCCGGCTGTCCGGCGATTATAGGAGCACGTGCGCTGCTGTCCTTAGAACGAATGGTTTGTTGCTTATGGGGTCGCGGCGCATAGAATGCCTTTTTCCGCAGACTAGGGGTGCGCGATGGATCAGGATCAGTGGAACCAGGTGGATGCGTATTTCTCCGCGACGCTCGTGCCGTCCGACGACGCGCTCGACGCTGCGCTGGCGGCGAGCGACGCGGCCGGGCTGCCCGCGATCAACGTCGCGCCGAACCAGGGCAAGCTGCTGCAGCTGCTCGCGACGATCCGCGGCGCGCGGCGCATCCTCGAGGTCGGCACGCTCGGTGGCTACAGCACGATCTGGCTCGCGCGCGCGTTGCCGCCGGGCGGCACGCTCGTGACGCTCGAGCTGAACCCCGAGCATGCGAAGGTCGCGACGCAGAACATTGCGCGCGCCGGGTTCGCGGAAGTCGTGTCGGTGATCGTCGGCAGCGCGAAGGACAGCCTCGCGCGGCTCGTCGACGCGGGTGAGCCGCCGTTCGATTTCATCTTCATCGATGCCGACAAGGACAACAACCCCGTTTATCTCGACGCGGCGCTGAAGCTGTCGCGGCCCGGCACGGTGATCGTCGTCGACAACGTCGTGCGCGGCGGGCGCGTGGCCGATCCCGACAATCGCGAGCCCGATGTGGTCGGCGTGCGCGACGGGTTCGCGCGTCTCGTGGCCGAGCCGAAGCTCACGACGACGGCCGTGCAGACGGTCGGGCAGAAGGGCTGGGACGGGTTCTCGATCTCGATCGTCGGCG
Organism: Burkholderia sp. YIM B11467; assembly: GCF_052952715.1. Classification (NCBI taxonomy): domain Bacteria; kingdom Pseudomonadati; phylum Pseudomonadota; class Betaproteobacteria; order Burkholderiales; family Burkholderiaceae; genus Burkholderia; species Burkholderia sp. YIM B11467. The sequence continues at coordinate 338,834 of NZ_JBQVSQ010000001.1, read as the reverse complement.
CGTGACGTGACGGCGGCACGCCCGCGCGGGCGGGCGTCGCGTTAGTTCTTGTCGGGGTTATCGGCGCTGCACTGGTCGGGATCGTCGCTCAGCACGATGCGGCGGATGCGGCCGTTGTCGTAGAACGGCACGTCGGGGCAGAACTTCATGCCGGCACGGGTTTGCGTACGCTTCCACGTGACCTTTTCGGTGCGAACGAGCGTCGGTGCGTGGCCGGGCGCACCCGGTTTCCAGATGTCGATATACACACGCGTCATCGACGGCGAATCGCTCGCGTCGCAGCCTTTCGGGTTGCCCAGCGTTGACCGCAGCCCGGTGCCGGTCTGTTCGATGCGCTCCGGAAACGCGATATAACCGTCGCCGTAACCGGGTATGACGTAGCAATAGCGGCGCGTGGTCCCGTCGAGCACGGGCAGCATGTAGCTGCTGGCCGAATCGATTTCCTTCACGTCGTTTCCCTGCCAGCGGTAGGTCGTCACGCCGTGCTCGCAGCAGCTCGCGCGCCAGCTCGTCCAGATGATCCGGTGCACGGGATCGAAGTCCGGCGACGTGATGTCCTGCAGCCCTTGCGGGGCGTCGGTGAAGCGGCGCGTCTTCGGGTCGAAGATCCACGTCTGGTACGGAATGTTCGGGCCGGCGCCCATCGATTGCGCGAGCATCAGGTCGGGCCAGCCATCGAAGTTCACGTCGGCGAATTCGGGCGTGAACAGGTTGCAGGTGCCTTGCGAATCGGTCTGCAGCGTTTGCACGAGGCGGCCATGATCGTACAGGCGGATCGCGCTGACGTGCGGCACGTCGTTGCATGACCCGCTATCGTCCGGCAGCTTGTCCGCAACGAGGCGGATCTCGTAAGGAAACGGCTGGCCGTCGTGTTTCAGCGCGAGCGAGACAGGCAGCGTGCGCTTGCCGTCCGGCGACGCCCACGTGCCGGTCGCCGTGCCGTCGAGCGACGCGACGCGCCATGTGCCTGTCGTGCGATCGGCATCCGTCTTTGCGCCGATGTCGCGTTCCGACAGCGTCGCGCCGTGCGCATCGAGCGATCCCTTCAGCGCCAGCCGATAGCGTTTGTCCGATGCGCAGGGCGCGTAGCAGTACCAGCCGGATACCGTGTCGGCGACACGCGACAGCGACACGTCGACGTGCCGGTTGCCGATCGTGCCGGTCCAGTTGCGCGACCAGAACGGGATCTCGACCGAATCGTCGGCGCTTGCCGCGTGAGCCGGCGCGAACGCGAATGCGGTGACGGCGACCAGCACGCACGAAAGCGCGAAGCGCCAGCCGAACGTGCGCTGCGTCGCGCTTGCGGTTGCGCCGCGCGACGCGTCGATGGACGGGAGATGCATGGGGTGGCCCCTCGGATTGTTGTGGTTTTTTCGGTGCGTATCGGCGCGATGCGCGCGTCAGCGGTTTCCTGTCGCGTCGGCCCGGCGATACAGGCGCGGCCATTGATCCTGGAACAGGCCGTTGCACGTGCCGTGCGTGGCGATGTCGTGGAGCACGAAGCGCCGGCCGTCGAAGATCCACGACGCGGTCGAGCCGCAATCGCCGGCACTGCGCAGCCTGACCTTGCTCGACAGCGTCGCGTTGGCGGAATCGTAGCCGGCCTCGGTCAGTTCGTTCGCGGACGACGCCGAATCGAGGCCCGCGTTCGCGTTCTCGCCGAAATTCATCGCCGTCGGCGCGTACGGCGCCGTACGTCGCACGCGGTACCACAGGTCGGTGTGGTTATACATGCTGCTCGTCTGGCACGGTATCGCGACGAGCGCTTCGTCGGCCGAGATCGCCACGGCGCGCGACATCTTCCTGCGATCACCGGCCGACATCTCGTCTTCGACATCGGCCGCACATTGCTTCACGTCGCTGCCGAATTTCGCGAGCACCGCGTCGACGAGCGGGCGCTGCTCGGCGGCTGGCAGGTCGGCGACGGGCGGCGCCGGCGCGATGGCGGGCGGCAGTGCCGGCGCGGCCGGCACCGACGACGCGGGCCGGGTGCCGGGGCGCAGCAGCGCGGTGACCGTGCCGACGCGGCCCTGCGTGTCGTCGATCAGCAGCAGCGCGGCATTCAATCCCGACAACGGCGTGCGTGCGGTTTGCGCCGACGCCGGATCGCCGAAGCTCAGCAGCTGCGCATTGCGCGCCGCCGCGAGCCACGCGGCAACCGTGGCCGGATCGCTCGTCCGGATCCGGAACGGGTGCACGTCGTCGTTGGTCTTGTCGCCGGACGCATGCCATTGAGCCGGCATCGCATCGAACGGGCGACCGTCGACGCGGGCGGTGCGCAGGTCCAGCGGTGCCGACGCGAAGATGTCGAGCAATGCTTGTGCGTCGGGGCCGGCATCGCGCGTCACGCGCAGGATGAGGCTGGTGCGTGCATCGTCGATATCGTCGGCGTGGCTTTCGGCGATGCAGCGGTTGCCGTTGTCGCAGACGACCGACCAGCTCTTGAAGTCACGCTCGACCGGCGGCCGCGAGAGCGGGCGAGCCTGCGCGGCGAGCGGGGAAGTAACGAGGAGGGCGGCGAGGGCGAGCGAAAGGCGGTGCGACATGACGGTTCGTATCGGCTGTGAATGGGCGGGCGGAAGACGTCGGACTGCAAGCGCATCGTCAGCAAGCGGTGCACGTCGAGTGCAGCGGCGCATGATGCGGCGCGCTTTGGCGAACGAGACCGAGTATACCGCCGCAACGGGTCGCGACCGGTGTGGCGATGTGCTGTGTGCGGGCACGTACGTTTCTTGACGGCAGCGGCCGGGCGTACGCACAAGTAAAAACGGCGCGATGCCCGCAGGCACCGCGCCGTTCTTTTTTCATCGACCGTCGATCACGTCGCGCAGGAACGTGTCGAGCATCGCGACGTCGCCCCACGGCCGCTTGTATTCGCGATCGTGTTCGGCATCGGCGAGCATCGATTCGACGAGCGTGTGGATCGCGGGTCGACGCGGCCCGTACTCGCTTTCGTTCGCGCTCATCTTCAACGCGAGCAACGCATCGAGTTCCGCGCGCACTGCCGCCTCATGCACGGTGCCTTCGACGAGATCCGCGAAGCGCATCGGCGGCATGCCGAGCCCCATGTCGATCCAGCGCACCGCGAGCAGCGGCCGCAGCACGTACAGGTACTTCTTGTAACGCACCGTGTCGCCTTGCAGATATCCGCGAAAGTTCTTCTTCGCCATCGCGAGGTAGTGATGACGCCCCCGCACCGGCGAGAAGAACGCCGACGCCAGCGACCGGAGCCGAGGTGCCCAGCGCGCGTCTTCGCGATACACGACGGGCGAGTCGAGCCATTCGAGCAGCGTCGGGTTCGAGCGGCGCAGCAGTTGCAGCGCCTTGCGCAGTTCCCAGCCGCTCACGTCGAGCTCGTCGTCGAGCGGCCGCTCGATCACGTCGCGTTGCGGTTCGACACTCAGGTACCAGTCGCGTCGATGCACGTACACGAAGCGCACGTCGTAATCGCTGTCCGGCGAAGCGAAGCCCCAGCCGCGGCTGCCCGATTCGCAGGCGAACAGCACGCTCACGTCGTGGCGGCGCTCGACCTCCGCGAGCTCCGCCATCACGCGCGCACGCACGGCCGGTTCGACCGGATGTGCGCTGCGCACGGTTGTCATTGCCTTTTCCGTTTTCATCTTGTTGTTTCCGTTTCGTTGTGCGCGGCCGCCGGCCATCGGCTGCGCACCGCGCTATCCCTTCACGCACACCACCTGACGCAGCGTATGCACGACTTCGACGAGGCTGCGCTGGGCCGCCATCACCGCGTCGATGTCCTTGTAGGCCATCGGGATTTCATCGACGACGCCCGCGTCCTTCCGGCATTCGACGCCTTGCGTCGCCTTCACCTGGTCGGCGGCCGTGAAGCGGCGTTTCGCTTCGGTGCGGCTCATCGTCCGGCCCGCGCCGTGGCTGCACGAGCAGAAGCTTTCCGGGTTGCCGAGCCCGCGCACGATGAAGCTCTTCGCCCCCATCGAACCCGGAATGATCCCGAGCTGCCCCTTCTGCGCGGACACCGCGCCCTTGCGCGTCACGAGCACGTCTTCGCCGAAGTGGTGTTCGCGCTGCACGTAGTTGTGGTGGCAGTTCACCGCGTGCTCGTCGACCGCGAATGGCTTGCCGATCACGCCGCGCGCCGCGCCGATCACCGCGTCCATCATCGCCTGCCGGTTGCGCCGCGCGTAATCCTGCGCCCAGCCGACCGCTTCGAAGTAATCGTCGAAGTGCCGGCTGCCTTCGGTGAAATACGCGAGGTTGCGGTCCGGCAGGTTCGCGATGTGCTGCCGCATGTCGGCCTGCGCGAGTTCGATGAACAGGCTGCCGATCGCGTTGCCGACGCCGCGCGAGCCGCTGTGCAGCATGAACCACACGTGGTCCGCTTCGTCGACGCACACTTCGATGAAGTGGTTGCCGGTGCCGAGCGTGCCGAGATGCGCGTAGTGGTTCGTCTTTTCCAGCTTCGGATACTTGTCGACGATCCGCTGGAAACCCGGCTGCAACGCCTTCCACGATTCGGTCACCGCGGCCGGCGTGCGATCGCCCCACGCACCCGGATCGCGGCGGCCCGGCGCGCGGCCGTGCGGCACCGCGCGTTCGATCGCGCTGCGCAGCCCCGCGAGCGAGTCCGGCAGGTCGGACGCCGTCAGCGTCGTGCGCGCGGCCATCATCCCGCAGCCGATGTCGACGCCGACCGCGGCCGGAATGATCGCGCCCTTCGTCGGAATCACGCTGCCGATCGTCGAGCCCTTGCCGAGGTGGACGTCCGGCATCACCGCGACGTGGCGGAAGATGAACGGCATCTGCGCGGTGTTGCGCAGTTGCGCGCGCGCTTCGTCTTCTACGGCGACGCCTTGCGTCCACATCTTCACCGGCTTGCCGTGCGCCAGTTCCATCAACTGATAGTCCATGTTGCTCATCTGCTTCACCTGATTCGTTCATTCGTGCGGCGCGGCTCTTCTATGCCGCGCCGTTTCATGCATTAAGCGCCCTTGATGCTGACGAGTCCGTTCAGCACCTGGTCGAGACCGCCGAACACCGAGATGCGGTCGATCCGTTCCGCGACGCGCTCGAGCGTTTCCAGCTCCTTGAGCCGCAGCGCGGTCGGGTTTTCTTCCATCACCTTCGCGGTGTTCAGCAGCGAACGCGTCGCCGCCGTTTCCTCGCGGCGGCGAATCACGTTCGCCTGCGCGGCCTTTTCCGCTTCGACCACCTGCGCGAGGATCGTCTTCATGTCGCCCGGCAGCACGATATCCTTCACGCCGACGCTGCGCACGTCCACGCCCGAGTTTTCGAGGCGTGCACGCACCTGCGCGATCACGACGTCGTCGATCGACTGCTTGTCCTCCAGCAGCTCGTCGAGCGAGCGCGTGCCGACGGCCGCACGCAGTGCGAACTGCAGCTCGCGATACAGGTGCTCGACCGGCTTCTGCAGCTGGCCGAACGCATGCAGCACGTCCGCATAGCACCACGTCGCCGACAGGTTCAGCCGCAGCGCGACCTTGTCGCGCGTCAGGATTTCCTGCCCGCCGACCTCGAGCGCCTGCACGCGCAGGTCGACGAGTTCGACCGCGACGTCGCGGTTGAAGCGCCAGAACGCCGACACGCCCGCGTCCAGCAGCCGCTCGATCTTGCCGTCGATCTTCAGCACGCCGACGTGGTACGCCGGCACCTGCGCCAGCAGCACGCCAGTCAGCCCCGCCACGCCGCGCGCACGCAGCGCCGGTTGCACGATGCGCTTCACGAGCGCGGCCGGCAGCATGCTGTTCTCCGCGAGATCGACGCGTTCGAGGCGGTGCGTGGTCAGGCCGCGCCAGTACAGACGGCGCGTGCCCGGTGCGAGGATCTCGACGAGCACGTCGTCTTCATAGCGCAGGCCGGCTTCGTCGTCGGCGAGATCCATCGCGACGAAGTATTGCGCGAGCACGTCCTGCGCATCGTGACGCAGGTAGTCGGCCAGCGCCTCGTCGGCGAGCGGCGCGTCGAGACGCGCGGTCTGCACCGACAGGCGCTTGAACGGATCGAAGGCCTTGAACACGCCCGGTTCCAGCACCTTCACGAAATCGCCCTCGCTCATCAGCAGTGCGCGTTCGTTCTTTTTCACTACATGACGCTTCCACATATTCTTGTCCTTTTTTTAAATGACCGCCGGGTGACGCGCATCGTGCGGATCGCGGTGCGACGCAATCGGGCGGGCGGCGCGGGGCCGGCACGGGTGCGGCACGGCAACGCATCCTGCCTCGCGTCGTCGTGCGCATTCGCGCGGGCCGTCCGGCCGCCCGGCCGATCGCGCGGAACCGCAACCGGTCCGACGCGCGGCGGGCCTTGCGGCCCGCACCGGCGGGTACTGCTTCCATCAAGAGACTGTCCTTGCGGACAGCGTTCGAGCGGGATTCGAACCCGCCACCGGCCGGCTTTCGCCGGCTGCTCGACCTATGAGCTTCCGAACAGCGGGCGCCCCGGGATTCGAACCCGGACGTGGCATGCCTCGCGCGCCCCTTTGCCTTCATCTGTCCATGGCGGCATGCGCTGCCGCGACGAACGAGGTTCGGCGGCGGCGCACCAGCAGGGCTTGGTGAACCCTGGCTCGCGGGCCAGCGGGACATCCGGCGCCTTCTATTTAGCGAGGAGCGTGCCAGCGGGCGTGGCGGCGCTCGAAAAATTTCTTAATCGATTGAAAGTAAAGGGAAATTGAGTTTGTGGAGAGGGTTCGAGACGGCCTTGCTTGTGCGGGATGATCGAGAAAATTCGATACAATCAGATCGCCTCTTATCCCGTGAGATAAACATGCGAAAGACCGTCGCAATCGGTTTTCTGGGCACCGTGCTCGACCAGGGCGGCCGCGCGCCGCGCCGCTACCGCAAATGGCGGCCGACGATCTCGCTGTGCGAGCAGCCCGACCTGCCGGTCGACCGGCTCGAACTGCTGCATCCGCCGAGCCACACGCGCCTCGCCGAACAGGTGCGGGGCGATCTCGCGCGCCTGTCGCCGCATACCGACGTGCGGCTCACGCCGATGACGATCCACGATCCGTGGGATTTCGAAGAGGTCTATGCGACGCTGCACGACTATGCGCGTGCGTATCCGTTCGACCTCGACCACGAGGATTACCTGATCCACATCACGACCGGCACGCACGTCGCGCAGATCTGCTGGTTCCTGCTGGCGGAAGCGCGCTACCTGCCCGCGCGCCTCGTGCAGACGGGGCCGCCGCGGCAGACCGACGAAGGGCCGAGCGGACCGGGCACCGTATCGGTAATCGATCTCGACCTGTCGCGCTACAACCGGATCGCGCAGCGCTTCACGCGCGAGCGCGACGAAACGGTGTCGTTCCTGAAGGCCGGCATCGCGACGCGCAACGCGCGTTTCAACGCGCTGATCGAACAATTGGAGCGTGTGGCCGTGCGTTCGCGCGCGCCGATGCTGCTCGTCGGGCCGACGGGCGCCGGCAAGTCGTTTCTCGCGAAACGCGTGTACGAGCTGAAGCGCGGCCGCCATCGGCTCGCGGGGCCGTTCATCGAGATCAACTGCGCGACGCTGCGCGGCGACGCGGCGATGTCGACGCTGTTCGGTCACGTGAAGGGCGCGTTCACCGGCGCGCAGTCGGCGCGCGCGGGGCTGCTGCGCGCGGCGGACGGCGGCCTGCTGTTTCTCGACGAGATCGGCGAACTCGGGCTCGACGAGCAGGCGATGCTGTTGAAGGCGATCGAGGAGAAGCGCTTTCTGCCGGTCGGCGCGGATGTCGAGGCGACCAGCGATTTCGAGCTGATCGCGGGCACGCACCGCGACCTGCGGCAGATGGTGGCGGCCGGCACGTTCCGCGAGGATCTTTATGCGCGGATCAATCTGTGGACGTACGAACTGCCGGGGCTGGCCGAGCGGCGCGAGGACATCGAGCCGAACCTCGAATTCGAGCTCGACCGGTTCGGCCGCGAGCAGGGCGAGCAGGTGCGTTTCAACGTCGAGGCGAAGCGGCGTTATCTCGCGTTCGCGGCGTCGCCGCGCGCGGCGTGGGCAGGAAACTTTCGCGAGTTGTCCGCATCGGTCACGCGGATGGCGACGCTGGCCGATGCGGGGCGGATTACCGAGGATCTGGCCGAACAGGAAGTCGAGCGGCTGACGCGCACGTGGTCGTTACCGGGTGGCGCGGGGGCATCCGACACGTGCGTCGACGCGGTGTTCGGTGCGCGTGCGGCGGAACTCGACCTGTTCGACCGCGCGCAGCTTGAGCGCGTGCTCGACGTGTGCCGTGAGTCGGCGAGTTTGTCGGAAGCCGGGCGCACGCTGTTCGCAGTGTCGCGGCAGAGCAAGAAGCAGCCGAACGATGCGGACCGGCTGCGCAAGTATCTCGCGCGGTTCGGGCTCGACTGGGAAGGCGTGCGGCAGGTGCTCGACGCGGTGCGTTAAGTGCGGCGGCGCGGATGCTGCGTGGTACCGGAAGGCTCCGCACGCACGCATGCGGGTTGGGTTATGCCGCCGCCGCTTGCCGGAACGGCGCCAGGAATGCCCAATCCGGCTGCGTTGCCGCGACATCCGCCAACCCGCGCGCGAACGCGTGCGCCGGCAGCCACGGATATCCGAACGACGCGTGCAGCACGTCGAGCTTCGACGACCGCGGATCGTCGATCGTATCCATTCTTGCGATATGAATGTGCAGCGCGGCGATCCGCGCAACGCCTTCACCATCGCACGCGAACTGCCAGCGGTACGCGCCATGCCCGATCCGCAACGCGCCGTTGTCCTTCTGCCGCATCACGACGAGCCACGGCATCGTGCTGACGCCATGCGCGTCGACGGCCGGTTCCGTGCAGAGGTAATAGGTCCGGCATCGCTCGAACCGCTCGCCGAATTCCTCGACCAGCGTGCGCGCAATGGCTGCCGCGCCCGCCACGCGCGGCGGAAAATCGATATCGTTGTTCGCAAGCGAAAAGCTCAGCTCGGCATCGGCCGCGAAGCAGTCGGCGATCAGCGCGGGCCGGTTCTGGTCCTTCGCGCGCAGATAGCATTCGAGCAGCGCGCGAACCGGCGCGGGATCAAGCGGGAAGGGCATGGTCGAGGCTCCTTAATCGGGAAATCGGGCCGCACGCTCCGGAATGCGGATGCGGTGGATACGCTGAACGTTGTGGGCTGACGTAATTGAACGCGCATTCATGCGCGGCAGATCGCGATGATCTCCGCGCTCGTCGCGTCGTCGAACGGCGCGCGTTGCCAGTCGCCGTACCAGTCGGCCGACGAGAATCCGGCGGCCGCCACGCGTGCCCGCAGTTCTGATTGCGCGATGAAACGCAGCCGGCTCGTGTTCGTGAGCCGCGATTCGTCGCGGCGGAAGCGGTAGTGCGTGTCGAACGTCACGATCGCGCCGTCGACCGCGCTCACTGCATGATGGAGATCGACGACGCCGAATTCGCGCGATTCGACGCTGCATGCCGAATGCTCGGGCGTCCACGCACGCCACGGCGCGACGCGTGGGTTGCGGGTATCGAACAGGAAGCGGCCGCCGTCGGCGAGCATGCGCCGCACGCCGCGCAACGCCGCGTCGATGTCGTCGTCGGTCAACAGGCACTGGAATGCGTGCCCGGTCATCACGACCGCGTCGAACGGCGCGCCGGGCGGCAGGCCGTCGCGTGCGCACGCGTGCCAGCGCACCGCGTCGGCACCCGGCTGGCGTCGTGCGTATTCGATCATCGCCGGCGCGGGATCGATCGCGACGACGTCGTGCCCGGCCGCCGCGAGCCGGCGTGCGAACGTGCCGGTGCCGCAACCGAGATCGAGAATGCGTTGCCGTGCGACGCCGATGACGGACGCGTAGAACGCGAAGTCGTGATCGCCCGCATTGAACAGGTCGTAGACCGCGACGAGGCGCGAGTCGGTGTAGAGGGCTTCGCCGGCGGGCGCCGTGCCGAACGTCATGCGGCCGCGCGCATCAGCGCTGCTGCACGGCCACGCGCAGCCCGAGCGTGATGAAGATCGAGCCGATGATCTTTCCCTGCCAGCGCGTGAGCCACGTGAGCCGCTTCACGATGCGGCCGAGCGGGCGGATCGAGCACGCGATCAGCGTCGTGTAGAGCGAGCTGAGCACGACGAAGATCAGCCCGAGCACCGCGAACTGCACGAACGTCGAGCCGCGTTCCGGATGCACGAACTGCGGCATGAACGCGAGGAAGAACAGCGCGGTTTTCGGATTCAGCACTTCGGCGGGAATCGCCTGCAGGTACGCCTTGAGCGGCGTGACGGGCGACACCATCGGCAGCGACGGATCGGACGCTTTCTCCAGCAGCGCGCGCACGCCGAGATAGATCAGGTACGCGGCACCCACCAGCTTGACGACGTTGAACGCGAGCGCCGACGTCATCAGCAGCGCCGACAGCCCGACGGCCGCGAACAGCGTGTGCACGAAATCGCCGCTCGCGACGCCGAGGCCGGTCAGGATGCCGGTCTTGCGCCCGCCCTGCACGGTGCGGCTCAGCACGAGCAGCACGGCGGGGCCGGGGATCAGGAACAGGCCCAGAACGACGGCCGTGAAGGTGGTCAGCGTGGTCAGGTCAAACATGGCGGCTCCGGCAGGTTGGCGCAGCGGCGGGGATCGGGGCATTGTATTCGGTTCGGCGCGCGGCCGCAGGCGCGGCTGGCGAACGGCCCGGCTGCGCCGGCGCCTTTCTGGTATAAGCACGAAAGGGCGCGCGGGCACGGCGTCCGGCTTCTTCCCTCGTCGACCGTTTCATGCGCAACCTTCCACCGCACACCGATCCCGCAGCGGACGCCGCCGTGTATCACGTGCCGCGTCCGCTCGTCGTCTTCGGCGGCTCGGTCGTCGAGCCCGAATGGCGGCTGGAGCGCCACAGCCATCGCCAGGCGCAGCTGCTCTACACGCTGAGCGGCGTCATCTATTGCGAGATCGACGGCGGCGTGTGGAGCGCGCCGCCGCAATGCACGGTGTGGATTCCGGGCGACGTCCCGCATGCGGCTCGCGGCTCGGCAGGCGCGACGTTCTACGCGGTGCTGGTCGAACCCGACGCCGCGCTCGACCTGCCCGCGCGCTGCTGCACGCTGTCCGCGTCGCCGCTGTTGCGCGAGCTGCTGCTGAAGGCGGCGAGCTTCCCGAACCTGTACGACGTCGACGGGCCGCAGGGGCGGCTGATGGCGACGCTGCTCGACGAACTCGTCGCGGCGCCGGTCGAGGATCTGTACCTGCCGATGCCGGCCGACCGCCGGCTGCGCAAGCTGATCGACCACCTGCTCGACGATCCGGCCGACAAGTCGCCGCTGCCCGAACTCGCGCGGCGCGCGGGCATCAGCGAGCGCAGCCTGACGCGGCTCGCTACCAAGGAGCTCGGGATGAGCCTCGGCGACTGGCGCCGGCGCCTGCACGTCGCGCTGTCGCTGCGAATGCTGACGACCGGCCGCCGCGTGCACCAGATCGCGATCGATCTCGGCTACGAGAGCGCGAGCAGCTTCGTGACGATGTTCCGCAAGGCGACCGGCAAGTCGCCGACGCAATTCCTGACTGACCGGCAACGCTGAACGTGCGGCCTCGCACCAGTGCGAGCACGTTTGGCCGGATTGAAAAAGCTCTTGGCCGGGATGAGAAATGACGTGTCGGGCCTCGATCCATAAAATGAGAATCGTTCTCATCTGGAGGCCGACATGCAGATCGTCACGACTGAATTCCCGTTTGTCTGGTTGCGTTACGCGCGCTCGCCGCACACCGATCCTACCCACCTGATTGATGCACTCGACGCGTTGCTGGCGCGCCGCGAACGCTTCGTTCTTCTGACCGACGACGCGCCGTCCGGCGACGATCACGACGCCGGCGATCACGAGCTGCGCAAGCAGCTCGCGAAGTGGAGCAAGGCCAACCGCGCGCAGTCGCACGAATGGATCCCCGCGATGATCGCGATCGAGCCTGATGCATCGCGGCGCGTTGCGCTCGACGCGTTTTCGGGCACGTTCGCGAAGGTCTGGGGTTATCCGCTGCACGCGGCGGCGACCCGCGACGACGGCCTCGCGCTGGCGCAACGGCTGCTCGACGAGCCGGCGCGCGGCGCCACGGCGGCGAACGGCTGAACCGGCTGAACCGGCTGAACTGACGGCCGCGCCGGCTGCGCGGCTTTCCTCGACACGCATGCACGGCGCGCGCGCACACGCGCGTCGCGGCATGCTGCAACCACGCAGGGGTGTCCGGTGGACAATCCGATCCGCGCGATGCGCATCTTCACGCGCATCGTCGAAATGAACAGTTTTACGCGCGCGGCGCAGGTGCTCGGCATTTCGCGCGCGACCGCGACGCGCACCGTGCAGGAGCTCGAGGCGGCGCTCGGCATGCCGTTGCTGGTGCGCACGACGCGTGCGCTGCGTGCGACGCCCGAAGGCGACGCATATTACCGGCGCTGCCTGAGCATCACGGCGGACGTCGATGAACTCGAAGCCAGTATCCGCGGCGCCGCGCTGCGTCCGAGCGGGCCGCTGCGTGTCGAGCTGCCGGGATCCGTGGCGGGCGCGATCGTGCTGCCGGCGCTCGGCGAATTTCACGCGCGGCATCCCGATCTCGTGTTGATGCTGGGCGTGTCCGGGCGCGCGGCCGATCGCGTCGGCGACGCGACCGACTGCAGCATCCGGCTCGGCGAGCTGCCCGATTCGTCGCTCGTCGCGCGCCGCCTCGGCGCGCTCGAACGCGTGACGTGCGCGAGCCCCGCGTATCTCGATCGCTACGGCGTCCCGCGCACGCTCGATGAGCTTGCCGCGCATCGCGCGGTCAGCGGGGCGTTCGTTCCCGGTCAACGTGTGGCCGAGCTCGATTTCACGGTGGATGGCGCGGTGCGCAAGGTCCGGCTCGACGGCATCGTCAGCGTGGACGACGAGCAAGCGTATCTGGCGTGCGGCGTGCATGGTCTCGGGCTGATTCAGCCGCCGCGTATCGCCGCGCAGCCGCTGATCGACGCGGGACGGCTGCGGGAAGTGCTGCCGCGCTGGCGGCCGGGCGCGATCGCCGTGTCGGCGGTCTATGTGAAGCGTCCGCATGTATCGCCCGGCGTGCGCGCGTTCGTCGACTGGATCGTCGAGCGGTTTGAGCAGGATCGGGAGGGCGTGGTCGTCGCGGGGGCCATGGCGCGACGGCCGGTGCCGGAGATCGTCGAGATGAACGACCGCGAGGACAGTCAGGTGGCGATGGCGTGAACGAGGCGCGCTGAACGAAGGTGGATCAATCGTTCGCGAGATGGAATGCGTCGGCCATGCGCTCCTGTTCCCGTGCGGGCAGTGCGAGTCGTGTCGCGAGCGTTCTCCATTGGCTGACGATGCCGCGGAAGTCATCGATGATCTCGTCGGCGTCCTGCAGCTTGAGCCGAAAGTATTCGCATACCTCGCGGGCGAGTTCGAGATTGAGCGCGTTGTCGGCTTCCGTAATGTTGAGCTTGAGACCATCGGCGACGGCGACAGGATTCATGTCGTAGGCCGCCGAAAGCCGCCAGCCCGAACCCGGCACCAGAATGAATCCATGATTGCGGAGATGATCGTCGGTGTTCGAGACCAGGAGGTTGAAGACGATCCGGGACCACAGCTCGCGCAAGTCGGCATTCGGTTGTGCGCCGTGCCGCATGAGCACTTCGGCCAATTCCAGGTAGCTGGCACCCGTCGACGCATCGTCGCCGTCGACATGGCCGGTCATGGTCATTGCCGACGCGAAATGCAGACGTCGGCCTTCGGCTGTCCGATCGAAGCGCCGAACCAGGAAGCAGTGATGGTCGCTTGCGAATTTTCGTGCCTCGGCGTGGGCGACATTCAGGCCGCAGCCGACCGCGAGCGCATTGACGACCATTTCCCAGCCGCCGACGTCGTAATCGTCTCTTGCGCTCGGGAACTTCGCGATATACAGATGGCCTTGATTGTCGGCCACGCTTGCCTTCGGTCTTGCGCCGCCGAGCGAGCCGCCAGGCGCGATGAGCATGGCTAGCCAATCGCGGCCATCTGGGGCAACGTTATCGACGTCTTCCTCCAGTGCTCGACTCGCGTGTTCCAGTTCACGAATCTCCGCAAACGGTGGCGCGGCGAGATCAAGACGGTCGTCAAGGAATTCTCCCGCGTCCTCGAGCTTGTAGCGCAACGCGCCGACGCGATAAAGATCATGAACGCCAAGCAGGTAGTCCGATTCGTGGAGTCGCGTGCCTTTCGGTCGCAGGCCGGCACGAATGTCTCGCTCCAGCCTGCGATCCATCAGCATGCGGCCCCACCGATCGGGGCTGGAATCGGCGAAGGCGCCGAATGCGTCCCGCGGCGGGGCCGGATATTGGGAGCCTTCAAAGAGACCGATTGCCGGATCGATCTGCACGTTGGCGAACTCGGGAGCCGCCAGTGCAGCGGAGGCGTACTGAAATTCGAACCGTTCGCTCGCCCGCGTCTTGCGACTGTGCAGGAGTCCGAGCTTTCGCGGTTCGGGCAAACCGTCCCAATCTGCGTAGACACCGATCGTTGTCATTTCCCGCGATGCTCCCCATGCCGTTTTCTTATCGGCTTCAGCAATGCAGCCAGATCGGCCGCCGTCGTGCCGTGGGCATCGCCGGGTTCGGTGGTTTCGAAGGTCGCCGTGCCTGCTTCGGTCGTTTTCTCGGCGGAGGAAGCGCTTGCGCGCATGCGCCGGCCAGGCGTGGGCGATGTGGCGGAGGAGAGGGATGGCGCGGTTCGTCGGGCGGATCGTGGTTTGACCAGGCGGGCGTCCTGAAGCTGACGGCCGAATTCGTCCGTGGCGGCCAGCTTTCCCAGATCGTCCTGGAGCCCCAGCACCTGCATGACAGATAGATAGGCACCGATGGTGACACCCGACCCGCCGGCTTCCAGCGAACGCAGCGTCATCGGCGACATGCCGGCGCGTTCCGCAACCTGCTTGGCCGTCAGCTTCCTGCGCAGGCGAGCAAGCTTCAGCCGCTCGCCAAATTCGGCGAGTAGCTGGCTCGATACCGGCAGGAGTGGGGCTGTCTTTTGTGCCATGAGGCTAATATTTCAATGCTTTGCTAACGAAGATGCCAAAATATTAGCACAATCGATGTGGCGCGTGAGCGTCTTGGGGGTGCATGTGAAAGTGTAAATATTTTGGCGATTAATCGATAAATTGGCCAAAATAATAGACATTTTTCATCCATTTCATGCGCGCGGAGTAGCCGTGCACCCCACCTCGATTCCTACACCGCCCTCAACCGCCCCAACTCCTCCGCCAGAAAATCGACGAACGCGCGAATCCGCGCGGACATCTGGTGACGCTGCGCATACACCGCATAGATATCGGCGCTTGGTGTTTCGTGGTCGGGCAGCACGATCACCAGGCGACCGTCGGCAAGATAGTCGCGGATATCCCATTCCGCGCGCATCAGGATCCCGTGCCCGTCGAGCGCCCACTTCACGGCGATCTCGCCGTCGTTCGTCGTCAGGTTGCCGTTGATCCGCACGGCTTCCGTGTTGCGCGCCGCGCCGCGGCCGCTCGTCAGCCGCCACACGCCGTAACCCTCGTCGCCTTGCCGGATGCCGATGCAGTTGTGCCGCGTCAGGTCGTGCGGCGTGGCGGGAATCCCGTGCCGCGCGAGATACGCGGGCGCCGCACACAGCAGCCGGCGGTTCGGCGCGAGCCGTCGCGCGATGACGCGCGTGTCGGGCGGCTCGCCGAAGCGGATGCACACGTCGAATGCATCGTCGGTGAGCGGCGGCGGCATCACCGACAGCTGCAGTTGCACCGACACCTCCGGATAGCGCGCGACGAAGCGCGAGATCGCGGGGCCGACGTGGCTGCGCCCGAAGCCGAGCGTC
The DNA here is from genome assembly GCF_052952715.1 of Burkholderia sp. YIM B11467. NCBI lineage: Bacteria > Pseudomonadati > Pseudomonadota > Betaproteobacteria > Burkholderiales > Burkholderiaceae > Burkholderia > Burkholderia sp. YIM B11467. The sequence goes on along the minus strand of NZ_JBQVSQ010000001.1, from coordinate 323,066 downwards.
GCGTTCACGCGCAGCAGTCCCTTCGGGCGCTGCTTCGCGCTGCCGAGCAGTTCGCCCAGCTCGTCCATCTGGTCGAGGATCCGGCGCGCGTAGTCGAGATACACGTCGCCTTCGGGCGTCAGCATCATCCGCCGCGTCGTGCGGTTGACGAGCGTCACGCCGGCGCGCCGCTCCATCTGCGTGAGCCGCTTGCTGACGGCCGCCGCAGTCAGCCCGAGTTCGCGCGCGGCCGCGCTCAGGCTGCCCGATGCGGCCAGCGTCGAGAAGAAGCCGAGATCGGCCGGCTGGACGGTATCCGCCATGACGGGATTCGTGAATTGAAGTTAAAGATGCTTTGAGTCTAGCACCGGTTCCTGCACTGCCGGTTCGGTAAAGTGCGTTCACGCTCACGATCAATCGAGGATCTCCGCATGAAGACCTACCGTATCGCAACGATTCCCGGCGACGGCATCGGCAAGGAAGTGGTGCCGGCCGGCAAGCAGGTGCTGGAAGCGCTGGCCCGCGGCAGCGACCGTTTTGCATTCGCGTTCGAGGATTTCGACTGGGGCGCCGACTACTACCGCCAGCACGGCGCGATGATGCCGGCCGACGGCCTCGACGCGCTGCGCGACAAGGACGCGATCCTGTTCGGCTCGGCGGGCGACCCCGACGTGCCCGACCACGTGACGCTGTGGGGCCTGCGCCTGAAGATCTGCCAGGGCTTCGACCAGTACGCGAACGTGCGCCCGACGCGCATCCTGCCCGGCATCGACGCGCCGCTGAAGCGCTGCGGGCCGGACGACCTGAACTGGGTCATCGTCCGCGAGAACTCCGAAGGCGAATACGCGGGCGTCGGCGGCCGCGTGCACCAGGGCCATCCGATCGAGGTCGCGACCGACGTGTCGATCCTCACGCGCGCCGGCGTCGAACGCATCATGCGCTACGCGTTCCGGCTCGCGCAGTCGCGTCCGCGCAAGCTGCTGACCGTGATCACGAAGAGCAACGCGCAGCGGCACGCGATGGTGATGTGGGACGAGATCGCGAAGCAGATCGCGCAGGAATTCCCCGACGTGACGTGGGACAAGGAGCTCGTCGATGCGGCGACCGCGCGCATGGTCAACCGGCCGGCGTCGCTCGACACGATCGTCGCGACCAACCTGCACGCGGACATCCTCAGCGATCTCGCCGCGGCGCTCGCCGGCAGCCTCGGCATCGCGCCGACCGGCAACATCGATCCCGAGCGTCGTTATCCGTCGATGTTCGAGCCGATCCACGGTTCCGCGTTCGACATCATGGGCAAGGGGCTCGCGAATCCGGTCGGCACGTTCTGGTCGGTCGTGATGCTGCTCGAGCATCTTGGCGAAACGGAAGCCGCCGCGCGCGTGATGCAGGCGATCGAGGCCGTGACGGCCGACCCGTCGCTGCATACACGCGACCTCGGCGGCAGCGCGACCACCGCGCAGGTGACGGCGGCCGTCTGCGAGCGCGTCGCGAACGCGGTGACCACTGCCTGACAATCCCGACGATCACGGCGGTGCGTGCGCGCAACCGGTAGCGCGGCTGCCGCCCGTTCATCGTCCGCCGCATTTTCTTGCCCGCGACTCGCGCGTTCGACGCGAGCCGGGCGCCGGCCCGCACGCTTTGTGGCGGCGCCGGCGAGCATTCACAGACAGAGCACGGCTCGACCTCGAAGGAGGAGACACATGCAAGCGGAACTCGAAACCCGTGTCGCGCGGAAACTGATGTGGCGCATCATTCCGTTCGTGATGCTGCTTTACTTCGTCAGCTTTCTCGATCGCGTCAACGTCGGCTTCGCCGCGATGACGATGAACCACGCGATCGGCCTGTCGCCGACCGCGTTCGGATTCGGCGGCGGGCTGTTCTTCATCGGCTACTTCCTGTTCGAGGTGCCGTCCAACCTGATTCTGCACCGCGTCGGCGCGCGCATCTGGATCGCGCGCGTGATGATCACGTGGGGCCTCGTGTCGGCCGTGTCCGCATTCGCGGCCGGGCCGACCAGCTTCTACGTGCTGCGCTTCCTGCTCGGCGTGGCCGAAGCCGGGTTCTTCCCCGGCATCATCCTGTACCTGAGCCTGTGGTTCCCCGCGAAGCAACGCGCGGTGGCCGCCGCGTGGTTCATGGCGGCCGCGCCGATCTCGACCGCGATCGGCTCGCCGCTGTCCGGCGCGATCATGCAGATGCCGCCGATGTTCGGGCTCGCCGACTGGCAGATGCTGTACATCATCGAAGCGCTGCCGGCGGTCGTGCTCGGCTTCGTCGTGCTCAAGTGCCTGACCGATTCGCCGTCGAAGGCCGCGTGGCTGCGGGCGGACGAGCGCGACTGGCTGATCGCGAAGCTGAAGGCCGAAGCCGACGTGCGCCACACGCATGTCGGGCATACGGCCGGCGCGTGGCAGGCGCTGCGCGATCCGCGCGTGCTGGCGCTCGCGCTGATCTACTTCGGCACGTCGGCCGGGCTGTACACGCTCGGCCTGTGGGCGCCGCTGATGGTCAAGCAGTTCGGCTTCACCGCGCTGCAGACAGGCTTGCTCACCGGCATCCCGAGCATTGCCGCCGTCGTCGCGATGATCGCGTGGGCGCGGCATTCGGATCGCACCGGCGAGCGCACGTGGCACGTCGTGATTCCGTGCGTGCTCGCGTGCATCGGCTTCGTGTTCGCGGGGCAGGCGAGCACCGCGCTGCTGACCGTGCTCGCGCTGGTCGTCGTCAACATCGGGATCAGTGCCGCGAAGGCGCCGCTGTGGGCGATGCCGAGCGCGTTCCTGTCCGGCGCCGGCGCGGCCGCCGGGATCGCGATGATCAACTCGATCGGCAATCTCGGCGGGTTCGTCGGGCCGTTCGCGATCGGCTGGCTGAAGCACGTGACGGGCGGGTATGCGGCGGGGCTCTATGTGGTGGCGGGCACGCTCGCGGTGTCGGCGATCGTCACGCTGATGTTGAGTCGGAAGGGCGCGAGGGAAGAGGCCGTGGCGGGCGTGCGGCATCACCCGTAAGCGCGGCGCGTGCGCTGAAACGCCGGACCGGGCGCGCATCGCGTGCCGGTCCGGCGTACTGCGTCATGATGTGCGATTACGCATGCGTCAACGTCAGCGCATAGAACTTCACGACGGTGCCGGGTGTCGTCAGCGGTGTGCCTGACACCGCCGTCTGATCGTAGTCGCCGGCCTTGAAGTAGAAGCTCTCGCCGTCGAAGCTCGAATCCATCGTGAAGGTCTTGGTCGTGCCGTTCACCGTGACGGTGATCGTCGTGCCGCTCAGGCTCAGCGCATAACTGAACGTCGTGCCGACGCCGACCGTCGTGATCGCCGTGGTCTTCGCCGAGCCGCCCTGGTTGGTGTTTTCGAGCAGCAGTTGCACGACACCGCCGGACGTGACCTGCAGCTCGCACAGCGGCTTGCTCGGGCCGGTGCCCTGGAAGATCTGGCCGATCGTCGTGTGACTGGGTACCTGCGTGACGGCCACCGTCGCATTCAGCCGGTTGGTGCCGGACGTCGGCCAGATCGTGTTCTCTCGCAGTTCGGTGCGCGGGTGCAGCGAGCCGGACGTCGTCCAGCCCTGCGTCGGGTCCATCATCACCATCGAGCCGTCGCTCGCGTCCGTGTAGAAATACGTCGGGTTCACGTAGCCGCCCGCGAGCGATGAACCGCTCACCGTGTCGACCTTGCCGGACGAGCCGGTCGGCAACTGCAGCGTGAACGGCGCGAGGTTGAAGTTCGAGCCGGGCGGGTTCGACGGGCTGAGCGCCATCGTCGTGGCTTGCTGGCGGGCGACGGCGGCCGGGCTGGCCGGGTCGTCACCGCCGCAGGCGGACAGGCACGCAACGGACAGAACGGCGACGACGCAAGGGATGATCCTGTTCTTCATGGTGTCTCTCTCTGATGGTCCGTGGCTGGGCGCCACGTTGTGGATAACGTTTTCCTTTTATGGCGCACGATCGCCGGAGGGGAGATCGGTTGCCTGTAGAAAGCACTCCAAAATACAGAAAGCAGGTATGTCTAGAAGGCTGAAAGAATGAGGCAGTAAATCGCGGGATAAATGGAAAACGTGAAGCTTGCAATCGACTTTCTGCGGCGACTTCATCAGTCGATCGAGGGTGATGCTAGCAAGAAGCTCACGAAGAGTAAACGTTTTCCTTTTGTGGTGAATCGGGAGGGTGAATCCCTGCGTACGCAACGAATGATCGTCGCGATCGCAGCGACGGATGCCGCTTCGCGCGTCGGCTTGTCGTACGTCGACCAGCGGCCGTCAGGACGCCGCGTCGGCGACGTGCTGCGCGATACGCGCCGCACAGGCATCGGGCGTCGCGCCGGACGTATCCAGCACCATCTGGCTGAATGCCCGCGACGCATAACCTTCGCGATACATCTCGGCGATTCGGTTGCGCTCCCAATCCGTCAGCGCGCGCGAACCGCGATTCGACGCTGCGATCGCTTCGGGCGGCGCGAGCGTGACGACGAACAGCCGTGCGTCGCGCGCATCGCAGGCCGCGCGCAACCGTTCGAATTCCGCTTCGCCGATCGGATAGGCAATCACCAGGTGACGCTCGCGCGCATTCGCGACCTGCGTGACGAGACGTTCCAGCGCGATCGCCCATTGCACGTCGAACGGTGCGTCCTCGGGCGCATCGTGATCGTCGCCGTCGATGAAGCGCGCGTCGGGCAGCACGCGTGCGAGTGCGAGGCCGATCGTCGTCTTGCCGCTGTTGATCGGGCCGTTCAGGTGGATGACGGTGAGAGGGCTCATGAGGACGGACAGGAATCGGACGACTCGCAGCTTGCCATGACTGCCGTGGCGGTGCAGTGCCGTTTGGGCGTGGCGCGGGTTGGTGCGGGTGGTGCGATTGCGGAGGGAAAGCGGAACGGCGGGGAGAGGCGGGAGGAACAGCATGCTGCGTGCGCGATGATTTGCACACGCAGCCTGCTCGGCCGTGCCGCATTCAGCGATGCGGCACGGCGTCGAACGAAGCGACTTACTTGTCGTCGCTCTTGATCTGCGGCAGCGCCGACGATTCACCCGGCGTCAGTAGGCCGACTTGCGCATACACGCGCAGCTTGTCGCGCGTATCGGTGATGTCGAGGTTGCGCATCGTCAGCTGGCCGATCCGGTCGCGCGGCGAGAACGTCGACGCGACCTTCTCCATCGACAGGCGTTCCGGCTGGTACGTGAGGTTCGGCGACTTCGTGCTCAGGATCGAGTAGTCGTTGCCGCGGCGCAGTTCGATCTTCACTTCGCCGGTGATCGCGCGCGCGACCCAGCGTTGCGCGGTTTCGCGCAGCATGATCGCCTGCGGGTCGAACCAGCGGCCCTGGTACAGCAGGCGGCCGAGACGGCGGCCGTTCTCGCGGTACTGCTCGATCGTGTCTTCGTTGTGGATGCCGGTGACGAGACGCTCGTATGCGATGTACAGCAGCGCGAGGCCCGGGGCTTCGTAGATGCCGCGGCTCTTCGCCTCGATGATCCGGTTCTCGATCTGGTCGCTCATGCCGAGGCCATGGCGGCCGCCGATGCGGTTGGCTTCCAGCAGCAGCTCGACCGGGTCGGTGAACTCGATGCCGTTCAGCGCGACCGGCTGGCCGGCTTCGAAGCGCACCGTTACTTCTTCCGCGGCGATCTTCACGTCGTCGCGCCAGAACGCGACGCCCATGATCGGGTTCACGATCTTGATGCCGCTTTCGAGGCTTTCGAGATCCTTCGCTTCGTGCGTCGCACCGAGCAGGTTCGAATCGGTCGAATAGGCCTTCTCGGCCGACATCTTGTACGCGAAGCCCGCCTGGCGCATGAATTCGGACATTTCAGCGCGGCCGCCGAGCTCGTCGATGAACGTCTGGTCGAGCCACGGCTTGTAGATCTTCAGATCCGGGTTCACGAGCAGGCCGTAGCGGTAGAAACGCTCGATGTCGTTGCCCTTGTACGTGCTGCCGTCGCCCCAGATGTTGACGCCGTCTTCCTTCATCGCGGCGACGAGCATCGTGCCCGTCACGGCGCGGCCGATCGGCGTCGTGTTGAAGTACGTGACGCCGGCGGTCGTGATGTGGAACGCGCCGCTTTGCAGCGCCGCGATGCCTTCGGCGACGAGCTGCGCGCGGCAGTCGATCAGACGGGCGCCGGCTGCGCCGTATTCGATCGCACGCTTCGGGATCGCGTCGTAATCGTCTTCGTCGGGCTGGCCGAGGTTCGCCGTATATGCGTACGGGACGGCGCCCTTCAGTTTCATCCAGTGCAGCGCGGCGCTGGTGTCCAGGCCGCCGGAGAAGGCGATACCGACCTTCTGGCCGGTCGGGAGGCTTTCGAGAATCGTGCTCATAGGAATTACCGTGGATTGGGTCCGGTGGGATCGTATTTCGCGGAATATGCGAGTATCGGCTGTCCGGGAAGTTGGAGCAAGGGCTGATTTTCGCGCGGATTCGTCGTCGGGCCTGTCGCGGCGGGCCTGGCGGGCGGTTAACCAGGCGGAGAACGCCGTGCGAATCGGTGCGAAATGGCGGCCGAAACGGGCTGGGCAAGCTGCAGTCGCGGGTCGTATTTCCGGGGCCGGATCGGTGGAAGGGCGGGGCCGTCGTCGTCAGGTCGCCGACCCACCGTACCGAAAGGCATATGAAAGACAGGCGTGTGAAACCCGGATTCCCGCTTGCTTCAGATATTCCACGACTGGGCGGTATCGAGCAGCTTCTCGCGCAACTGATCGACTTCGCCGGCCAGCTTGGCCGTGATCGACACATAACCGGACAGTTGCGGCGGTGGCGCGTCGTGCGGCGGATCGGCCGGCCGGCGGCGCGGCGCGAGCCGGCCCGGCGTGCCGAACTTGAGCGCGCGGCTGGCACCGACGAGCGTGTCGCGGATGCGCCGGTTCACGGCTTTCATGTCGACGCGCATGTATTCGCGGGCCGCGACGTCGTCGCGGGCCGGCACCGCGCTCGACAGGATCTCCAGGTAGCCGATGCACAGGCGCAGGCTGCGCTGGATCGCCTCGAGCTGCATCATCGACGTCTCGCATTCCTTCGACACCGACGGCATCAGCGAACGCAGCTGCACGAGCAGCGCGCTCAGCGCGGCCATTTCCTTCAGGTGCGCGTCGTCGCTCACGTGGCGGTCGCCCGCGAGCCGCGCATGCACGGCCGCGCACGCGCGCAGCGCGTCGGCCAGCTTGTAGCGCCACGAGTAGGTCGCATAGAGCGGCAGCGCGAACGAGAACGCCAGCGCGATCGCGATGCCGGTCAGCACGTTCACCGCGCGCCACAGGCCGTCGACGATCTCGTTGTCGCCGTGCCCGGCCACGATCACCATCGTGATCGCCGACAGTAGCGCGATATAGCCGGCCTTGCCGATCGCGTGATACGCGCAGAAGCCGCAGGCCACCGCCATCAGCAGGTAGATCGCGAGCGGCGCGTGCACGACCGAATACAGCAGGATCAGCCCGAGCCCCGCGAGCGCGCCGATCGACGTGCCGAGCGCGCGCTCGGCCGCCTTCTTGCGGATGTTGCCGTGATGCTGCAGCCCGCCGACGACGATCAGCACGGTGATCGTCGACCACTCGCCGTGCGGCACGCGCAGGCCGGTGGACAGGCCGATCGACACGAGAATCGCGAGCGCGACGCGCGCCGCATGGATCAGCTTCGCGTGCCGGTAGCGGCGGTACGGGTCGAACAGCGGGCGAAGCGCGTTGCGCAGGAGCAGCGGCAGCCGGGTAGGGAGAGAGGCGGTCATGACGGAACTGGGGTGGCCGGATTGCGCACGGCGGCCTGCGCGGGCCGGCGCCGCGCCGCGTGCGCAGCAGACGTAACGTAGCCGAACGCGCGCGGGCTGTCCACGGCGGGGCGGTCCGGCCGGGCCGGCCGCCGCGTTACGTCACATCACGTCACGCCGCGTCCTGCGTCGGCTGCGCGTCCGACACGCGGTTGCGGCCGCCGGACTTCGCGCGGTACAGCGCCTCGTCGGCGCGCCGCAGCAGCGTCGCGGCGTTCATGCGGCCGTCGGCGGCGGTCGCCGTGCCGATGCTGGCCGTGACGCGCCCGTACGGGCTTTGCACATGGTCGATGTCGAGCCCCGCGATCGCGCGCCGGATGCCTTCGGCGACGGTCGCCGCCCCTTGCGCGTCGGTGTCGGGCAGCGTGACGACGAATTCCTCGCCGCCGTAGCGCGCGACGTGGTCGCCGTCGCGGCGCAGGCAGCGCGACGCCGATTGCGCGACGCGGCGCAGCACCTCGTCGCCGGCCAGGTGGCCGTAGTAGTCGTTGAACGCCTTGAAGTGATCGACGTCGACGAACAGCACCGACAGCGGGCGGCCGCTGCGCGCCGCACGCTGCGTCTCCTTCGTGAGCACCGCGTCGAACGTGCCGCGGTTGTCGAGGCCCGTCAGCGAATCGGTGTGCGCGAGCCGGTACAGCTTCGATTCGGCGATCTGCCGGCGCTTCAGCTCGCGCGACAGCGCCAGCGAACCCCACGCGATGAACCCGGTGAACAGGCACATCAGCACGACGGTCCAGACCGCGCGGTGGTGCCACGACGCGTAGATGTCGATCTCGGCGGGTGCGACGTCGACGATCAGCGGCAGGCCGGCGAGATGCTTGTAGACATAGACGCGCCGGATGCCGTCGATCGCGCCGGTGCCCGTCAGCTCGCCGGCGCGGCTGTGCAGCGACTCGATGAACAGCGGCGAATTGTGCAGGTCGAGGCCGACCACGCGTGCGTCGTACGGCAGGCGCGACACGAGCGTGCCGTTGTCCTCGACGATCGCCGCGCTGCCGTGCTTGCCGACCGCGAGGCCGTCCAGCAGCGCGCGGAAGTAGTCGACGCTGAGCGTGCCGACGACGATGCCGCCGAACGTGCCGTCGGACAGCGTGATCCGGCGGCTGAGCGCGATCGTCAGTGCGCCGCCGCGCAGCCGGGACGCATACGGCCGGCTGAGGTACAGCCCCTGGACGAGCCGGTCGCGATGCGCGGCGAAATAGTCGCGGTCGGCGAAATTGCCGTTGCGCGGCGGCGATGCGCCCGAATCGATCACGATATTGCCGTGCGGGTCCATCACGAAAATCGACCCGAGATACTCGCCGGTCGCCGCGCGGTCGAACAGCAGCCGGTGGCGCTGGCGCGGCGGCAGTGTCATGAGCTCCGGATCGGCGATGCCGTCGACGACGTTTTGCAGCGACAAATCGTAGAGTTCGATATTGCGCGCGATATCGCGTTCGATCAGCAACATCAGGTTGCGCGCATTTTCGACCGCATGGTCATACGCGTCGCGTCGCGCCTCGATTAATAGCGACGTGGAAAGTCCCCAACTGAACATCAGCAGGACGATGCCCGCAACGAGCACGCCGCGGGGCGACAGAACGCGTGCCACGATCGACGCCGTATGGCGGCGCAACGTGGCGGGCAGTGGGAATGACTTCATCCTCGAGGGGTGGCGGGCGGCGGATATTCGCGTCGTCGACGGTTCCGCGCGCTGATTATTTCGAATTAAGCCGCATTATCTCGCGAATTCCTGCAACTCGCGTGCGCATGCAAAACATGCATGCGGGAACGGCGATTCGAAACGATTACGCATCATTACCGCATTGCACGCGGGCGATTTGATTTGAATCAATTATCAGTATCGGTCGTTTTGTCTGAATAATGATGCGCTCATCGGTTGATTTGGCGTATCGACGCGGTATTTGGCGGATTGCGACAGGAAGGCGCGTACTTTTTACGAATCGGTAAACCGGATAACCCCCATGCATTCGTGGTTATTGCACCGGGACGCGCCATGCGTGGAACGGATGCCGCCAACTCCTTGATTCTGCGAAATCTCCCCCGCGGCGGCGGGCGTTTGCGCGTGCGCTGTCCCCGTGGCGAATCAGGTAGAATCCGCGCTTCGCCGCAGGCGCCCGCCGCGCAACGCGTATCGGGGCCGCATCGAATGCATCGCAGGACGCGCCTCGCGCTCCGATTCCGCATGCGCCGGCTACGGATGCCGGCCCGCTCAACGTTCGTCTCGTTTATGTCCGCAATTCCGAAATCCGACCCACCCGGTTCGTCCGCGAACCCACCCAAGCTTCATCGCGCGCTGAAGGCGCGCCACCTGACGATGATCGCCATCGGCGGCTCGATTGGCACGGGCCTGTTCGTCGCGTCCGGCGCGTCGATCTCGCAGGCCGGCCCCGGCGGCGCGATGGTCGCGTACATGCTCATCGGCCTGATGGTCTACTTCCTGATGACGAGCCTGGGCGAGATGGCCGCGTTCATGCCGGTGTCGGGTTCGTTCGCGACCTACGGCGCGAAATACGTCGACGAAGGCTTCGGTTTCGCGCTCGGCTGGAACTACTGGTACAACTGGGCCGTGACGATCGCGGTGGAACTGGTGGCCGCGCAGCTCGTGATGCACTACTGGTTTCCGGACGTGCCGGGCGTGTGGTGGAGCGCGGCCTTCCTCGGCGTGATGTTCCTGCTTAACGCGCTCACCGTGCGCGGCTTCGGCGAAGCCGAATACTGGTTCGCGCTGATCAAGGTCGTCACCGTGGTCGCGTTCATCGGCGTCGGCCTGCTGATGATCTTCGGCATTCTGAAGGGCGCGCCGAGCAACGGCTGGGGCAACCTGACGATCGGCGACGCGCCGTTTGCGGGCGGCCTGCCGGCGTTGATGGGCGTCGCGATGATCGCGGGCTTCTCGTTCCAGGGCACCGAGCTGATCGGCGTCGCGGCCGGCGAATCGGAGAACCCGCGCACGACGATTCCGCGCGCGGTACGCCAGGTGTTCTGGCGCATCCTGCTGTTCTACGTGTTCGCGATCTTCGTGATCGGCGTGCTGATTCCCTATACCGACCCGAACCTGCTGAAGACGGACGTGACCGACATCGGCGTGAGCCCGTTCACGCTCGTGTTCCGCCACGCGGGCCTCGCATTCGCGGCCGGCGTGATGAACGCGGTGATCCTGACCGCCGTGCTGTCGGCCGGCAACTCGGGCATGTACGCGTCGACGCGGATGCTCTACACCCTCGCGACCGAAGGCCGCGCGCCTAAGGTGTTCGCGAAGCTGTCGCCGGGCGGCGTGCCGCGCAATGCGCTGTATGCGACGACGGCCGTCGGCGCGCTGTGCTTCTTCACGTCGCTGTACGGTGACAAGACCGTGTACCTGTGGCTGCTGAACACGTCGGGGATGACGGGCTTCATCGCGTGGCTCGGCATTGCGGTCAGCCATTACCGGTTCCGCAAGGGCTACGTAAAGCAGGGTTATGCGCTCGACCAGCTGCCGTACCAGTCGAAGTGGTTCCCGTTCGGCCCGCTGTTCGCGTTCGTGCTGTGCCTCGTGATCGCGCTCGGGCAGGACTATCAGGCGTTCCTCGCGAACCGGATCGACTGGGCCGGCGTGATCGCGACCTATGTCGGCATTCCGCTGTTCCTCGTCGTGTGGCTCGGTTTCCGGTTCCTGAAAAAGAGCCGTTTCGTGCGCTACGAAGACATGGAAATCGCGCCGTGGATCGCCGCGAGCCGCGGCGCGCAACCGCAGTCGGTGACGAATCGCGAAACCGCGGGCTGACGCGGGCGCGGCACGCAGCCGCGCGACGTGCGATGAAACGGGAAGCCTTGCGCTTCCCGTTTTTTTTGCCCGGCTTTTGCCTGCACGGGGTCAAAGCCGGTTATATTGCCCGACCCTACCGGGCCACGGCCCGGCCGGCGCGACAGGCGCAGCGCGGATCGGCATCCGGCGCGCGCGGCGCGCGACGGCCGGCGGCGCCCGGCGTTTCCATCGTTCCATCCGGGCCGGCACGGCCCGCGGAGCGCGCATCCCAGAGGAATCCATGAGCGCATCACCCGCCGAGCGGAAGGCCGGACCCGTTTCCATCGTGCGAATCGAAGCCGCGATCAACGCGTGGCGCGAAGTGTACCCGCCGGCACCGGACGGCGAGGACGGCTACGCGCTCGACGCCGGCAGCAACTGCCTCGCCGAGCTGTACGGCACGATGATCTGCTATCAGCTGCCGGACGTGCCGCTCGACTCGCTGAGCAACGCGCAGCGCGACGCGCTCTACGCGACCGAGGTGTGATGGGCGGTCGTGACGCTGCCGTCAGGCGGCGTCGATGAAACAACGGGAAGCTCGCGGGCTTCCCGTTTTGCTTTGGGCGGCGCGGCGCGTGGCGGTTGGCGCCGCCTGGGGTATCGTCATGGCATGGTCCGGCGGTGGCTTGACGTCGGGACCCTGTCCGGGAGACATCGAAAATGGAGTTGAGACACCTCCGCTACTTCGTCGCGGTCGCCGAGGAGCGGAATTTCACGCGGGCGGCGGAACGGCTGCATATCGCGCAGCCGCCGCTGAGCCGGCAGATCCAGCAGCTCGAGGAGACGCTCGGCGTGCCGCTGTTCGAGCGTAACGCGCGGCCGCTGAAGCTGACCGACGCGGGGCGCTTCTTCTATTCGCATGCGGTGCAGCTGCTCGCGCAGACGACCGAACTCGAATCGATGACGAAGCGGGTCGGCAAGATCGAGCGCAGCATGTCGGTCGGTTTCGTCGGCTCGACGTTGTACGGGATGCTGCCGAAGATCATCCGGCGCTTTCGCAGCGAGTATCCGGCCGTCGAGCTGAGCCTGCACGAGATGTCGACGATGGACCAGATCAAGGCGCTGAAGGAAGGGCGCATCGACGTCGGGTTCGGGCGTATCCGCCACGAGGATCCGAGCGTGCGGCGCGTCGTGCTGCGCGAAGAGCGGATGATCGTCGCGCTGCCGGTCGGCCATGTGCTCGACAGCGCGAAGCCCGTGCTGTCGCTGCACGATCTCGTGAACGACACGCTGATCATCTTCCCGAAGGCGCCGCGCCCGAGCTATGCGGACCAGGTGCTCGCGGCGTTCCACGATCGCGCGCTGCAACCGCGGCGGATCTACGAGACGCGCGAACTGCAGATCGCGCTCGGCCTCGTCGCGATGGGCGAGGGCGTGTCGGTCGTGCCGCACAGCGTGTACGGGCTGAAGCGCGACGACATCAGCTACAAGCCGCTCGACGATCCGAACCTCGTGTCGCCGATCATCATGAGCATGCGGATGCTCGACGAATCGGAGGACATCCGCGCGATGCAGGCGCTGATCTACCGGCTGTACGACGAAGCGCAGATGGAGTACCTGCCGCCGCAGCCCGAATGAGCCCGCGCGCGGTGAGGGCTTGCTTGACGCCGCGCGCGCTCGCGGGCCAACATGCGGCGATTCGATGGGGCCGTCCATGGACGGCCGCTTTTACGCAGACGACAGACACATGACCGAGAGCCTGATCGAGGAGACCACCATCGAGACGCCGCAAGGGCGTCTCTTTGCGAAGCGCTGGCGCGCCCGTCCGCTGCAGGACGCGGCGGGCGTATCCGCGCCGGCCGCACCGATCGTGCTGCTGCACGATTCGCTCGGCTGCGTCGACTTGTGGCGCGACTTTCCCGCGCAACTCGCCAGCGCCACGCAGCGCGACGTGATCGCGTACGACCGTCTCGGCTTCGGCCGTTCGGACCGTCATCCGGGAACGCTCGGCACGACCTTCGTGCGCGATGAGGCCGACCACGCGTTCGACGCGTTGCTCGAACAGCTCGGCGTCGATGCGTTCGTCGCGTTCGGGCACAGCGTCGGCGGCGGGATGGCGGTCGGGTGTGCCGCCGCGCATCCGGATCGTTGTCGCGCGCTCGTCACGATCGCCGCGCAAGCATTCGTCGAGGATCGCACGCTGGCCGGCATTCGCGACGCCGGGCAACAGTTCGACGAACCGGGGCAACTCGACCGGCTCGCGCGTTATCACGGCGACAAGGCCGAATGGGTGCTGCGCGCGTGGGTCGACACGTGGCTGTCGCCGGCCTTTCGCGACTGGAATCTCGACGACGACTTGCCGCGCGTGCAATGCGCGACGCTCGCGATTCACGGCGAAGACGACGAATACGGGTCGGACGTGCATCCGAAGCGGATCGCCGCGCGCGTCGCGGGGCCGTCGTCGTTCCTGTTGCTCGGCCAATGCGGGCACATGCCGCACCGCGAGCGGACGGACGACGTGCTGGCAGCCGTGGCGACGTTCCTGCGCGACGCGGACGCCTGAGCGCCCCGGCAACCGGCGGGCCGGGCCCGCCGGCTGTCAGAACGCCAGCTGGATCGCGAGGTCGATCGCGAGCAGCGCGATCGAGCAGCCGATGCCGAGGATTACGTTCGGCAGCCGGTGTTCGAAATCGCGATTGTCGCGGCGCATCGCGGCGCCGAGCAGGAAGATCGCCTCGACGACGATCTGCAGCCCGACGAACAGCAGCATCAGCAGATACTCGTAACCCATCTGCTTGAACGCGGCGAATTGCATCCCGTGATCGCGGATCCACTGGCCGACGCGCAGCAGTTCGTAAACGAACAGCAAGGCGGGAAACAGGTAGCTGATGAAATAGGTCGGCGCGGTGGCGTGCCGTAGTTCGAGGTGGAAATACTGATGCGTGGTGGTCATCACGAATCCCTCCTTGCAACGCATGATTGCGGTTGCGACGGCGGCGCGACAACGTGCGAATGGCGGGGTTACCCGAGGCACCGTGCGCAGCCGTACGACACCAGCATACTGCTGCGCGGGAAATTTGGCATGCAGTGCGTGCGTTCGTCGTAAAAATCCGTCAGTGCCGCGCGACGCGCTCACGGCGCCGTACGGGCCGGATGCGTGGTGCCCGATACATTCGGTAACAACCATTCCGGATGCTGTTCCAGATCGCCGGCCAATGCGCGCAGCGCACTCGACGTTCGTGCGAATTGTGCCAGCGTGCGGTGGAGGTTCGATGCGCTCGCACCCTCTTGCCGCAGCGTCGCCTGCGCGGCTGTGAATGCCTGTCGCGCGTTGCTCAGCGCATCATGCGCATGCGGTGCAAGTTCGGTATCGAGTTGCGCGAACAGCGCATTGGTGTTCACGAGCGCTGCGTTCAGATTCGCACCCATCCGATCGAGCGGCAACCGGGACAGGGTTCCGGCGATGTCTGCAATTTGTACGCGCAGCACGTCGAGCGTGCCGGGCACGGTCGGGAGCGCGATCGGCTCGCGATTCGTGTCGACCGACGCGGGCGGCGCGTGCGGGAACATGTCGAGCGCGACATACGAGCGGTTCGCGATCGGATTGCCCATGCGCAACTGGCCGCGCAAACCGCGCGCGACGAGCGTGCGCAGCAGCGCCTTGCCGGCCTCGGTGTTGCCGTCGCCGAGCACGTCGCGGTAGCGCTGCCCGAGGCGATCGGGGTAGAGCGCCATCGTCACGCGCATCGTCACGTCGCCGCGTGCTGCGTCGTATTCGGTACCGACGGCCGTCACGTTGCCGAGTTCGATGCCGCGAAAATCCACCGGCGCGCCGACATCGAGGCCGCGCAGCGAGCGATCGAAACGCATCACGACGGGCGCGGCCGGCGCGTTCGGCGTGCGCATCGCATCGATTTCATCGTCGGCCACGCGAAAGCGCGCGCCGTCCGGCGCCGCGTCGATCGACGTGCGCCCCGGCGGCGCCGCGAACGCGAGCGCGCCGGCGAGCAGCGCGGCGAGCGATGGCGTGCCGAGTGTCATGCCGCCCGCGTCGAGCCGCAGGCCGAGGCCACCGGCCTGCCACCAGCGCGCGTCCGTATCGACATACCGATCGAACGGCGCGGCGACGAACACGTCGATCGAGACGCCGTGCCCGCCGGTATCGAGTGCATAACCGGTCACCTGGCCGACGCGCGCGCGCCGGTGATAGACCGGCGAGCCGATCGCAACCGAGCCGAGCGAGGTCGCGCGCAGCGTGTAGTGACGGCCGCGGTCTTCCGTGAGCGGCGGTGCATCGAGCCCGACGAACGTCGTGCGCGATTTGCGCGAATGGCCGAGCGCGGCCGCGATGTAGGCACCGGACTGCAACGAATCGAGACCGGAAAGGCCACCGGGCCCGATGCGCGGCCGCACGATCCAGAAGCGTGTGTCCGCAACCGCCAGTGCCCGAGCATCGGTGTCCAGTCGTACCTCGACGCGCACGCCCGGTTGCCCGCGCAACGCGCGTACGTTTGTGACGCGGCCGACTTCGACGTTGCGCAGCCGCAGCGTCGATCGGCCGGCTTCCAGTCCGTCGGCTGTCGCGAACGCGAGCGTGATCGTCGGCCCGCGACTGCCGAGCGACGTGACACCCCATGCGACACAGAACGCGGCGGCCGCGAGCGGAACGATCCAGAAGAGCGCCGCTCGCGGCCAGCGGGCATGCATCTGCGCGAAACACGCCAACGTGTGCCGGCGCGTGTCAGTCGAATTGCGCGACGAGTGCATCGGCGCCCTTGTCGATGCCGGTTTTCGCCGCGCTGAGCGCGCCGAAACTCGCGCCGATGTTCATCGCATTCGGATACTGCTTCGTCACGTACGCGTTGATCAACCGGTTCGTCGCTGCATCGCGGATCTCCACCGCGTAGATGACCGAGCCCGTGAACGCACCCTCGCGGCCACGGATCGCCTGCACACCGTTGTAGACGTTGCCCGCGAGATCGAAATGCGCGAATGCGCCGGCAAACGTCGTGGTCGTCACGGCGCCCGTCAGCGTCAGCTTCACACGCAGTGTGTCGGGGCCCGGCGTGCTCGTCAGCTCGAAGCGCTTGCCGAGCTTCTTCGCGAACGTGTCGCCCATGTACGCGGCAAGCGTCGATTTGTCCTGGTCGGTCAGGTCGCCGAACTGATGGTCGGTGCCGCGATAGACGGCGACCGGGTCCAGGATCAGCTTCCGGTACTGATGCCAGTCCGCCGGCAGCGCGTAGCGGTAGGGCACGCGGCCGGACTTGTCCTGCGGATCGCTGCGCAGATAGGGCGACGATTCGATGCCGCTGTAGCGGGCGGGCTGGACGCCGGCGCATCCGGCGAGCGCGACGCACAGTGCGGCATTGAGCAGGTGGCTGGGCTTGATCGATCGGTTCATCTGATTCTCCGGGTCGGGGTTCGCGCCGGGGGTGCCGGTGCGAAGGGTGGTGCAACGGGGTGGTGTCGCCGCTTGGGGTTCATGAAAAAAACCAACCAGACGGTTTGTTTTTGGGGCGTAATGACCGCATGAATATCGGGAGCGGCAGGTGGTCCGGCAGTGCTCATCGGCCCGGCAGTCGTGCCACAGGCGGCGATCGCGTACCGGTGACCGGTGCGCGAAACAGCCGTGAATCCGGCCGGAGCCGATGCGGGAGCCGATCGTAGCACCGCCATTTCCGGATGTAAACCGACCAGGCGGTTTGTTTGTGATAGACTCCGCGCACTTCCTGCATGCGACCGGGCCGGTTCGGCGCGGTCGCATTGCGCCACTCCATACCGGGGAAAGTTCATGGATAACCCGACGCGTTCCGAGCGAACGCGCACTGCCGCGATCCAGGCGGCGCTCGCGATCCTCGAGCGCGACGGCCCGGGCAAGCTCACGTTCGATGCGATTTCGCGCGAAAGCGGCATCAGCAAGGGCGGGCTGATGCATCAGTTCCGTACGAAAGGCGATGTGCTGAACGCGCTGATGGAACATCAGCAGGAGTACTACCAACGATTCCAGCGCGACTACCTGGCGGCACGCGATCCGGGTGAGGCGCAGCCGACGCTGTCCGCGCAGATCGCGACGATGCGCGAAGTGATCGACCAGCAGCCGTCGGCGGCGCTCGCGATCATGGCGGCGCTGGTCGAGGATCCCGCGCCGCTGCAGCGGGTTCGGGATATCGATGGCGAGAACGCGAAGCGCATCGCGGCTGAATCGGGCGATCCCGATCTTGCGCTGCTGCGCTGGAAGGCGGCCTGGGGCCTCGCGTTATCGGCGATGTTCGGGCTGTGTCCGCTGTCGGACGACGAACGCGCGCGGCTGTTCGATCGTTTGCTCGACGAGACGCAATGGCCGTCGGGCGGCGATGCTGCCGCCGCGCAACGCGGCACACCGGCGGCGAAAGCGTCGCGGAAAAAATGAAGCGCGCGTTTGTCGCATGCGGCGCGGCGGTCGCCCGTTTCGTGCGCTCGCTGCTCGCGGTCGTGCTCGGGCGCTTGTGAGTTGATGAGCTTATGACCGCCTGACCGGCGGTTTGCGCCGCTCAGCGCTTCGCTTCCGCGCCTTCGACAAACAGTTTCGCGACCGACTGAAACTCCCGTTTCAACGACAACCCCGGCACGGTCAGCCAGCGCAGCATCGCCGCGAGATACAGGTGATGAAACCACGTCGCGAGCTGGTCGGCCCGCAGCGTTGCGTTCAGTTCGCCGGATTGCTGCCCCGCGACGATCAGTTGCTGCCAGACCAGCGCGATATCGCTGCCGTTCTCTCCGCCGCTTTCCGGTTCGACCGTGCCGATGCTCAGAAAGCGGTGCCGCAGATAGGCGAGCAGGTACACCGGATGTTGCTCGCACCACGCGGCCGATGCATCGAGTACGCAGCCGATGCGTGACGCGAAGGTCTTGCGCCGCGCAACGTCACGCTGCAGATGCGCAAGATCGCGCGCGAGTTCGCCTTCGAGCCAGTGCGCGAGCACGGCTTCCTTCGTCGGAAAGTGGTTGTACAGCGTGCGCTTCGCGACGTCGGCCTGCGCGGCGATCTGCTCCATCGTGACGGCCTCGTAGCCGTGTGCATCGAACAGGCGCGCGCCGGTGGCGGCGAGATGCGCCAGCATCTGGATGCGCTTGCGCGCTCGGCGGCCCGGATCGTCGGTCGGAATCGGCATGGCGGGAGGGATTGACTGAAAGTGCACGAATTGCATTAGTATACGACGTGCACTTTTATGAATCCACCCGTTTCCATCCGTTTCTGCTGCGTACGAGGAGTCATGCATGAAGCTCGTCATCGCCACCTACGGCACCGAAGGCGACACGCGCCCGCTTGCGGCGCTCGGCCGTGCGCTGATGGACGCCGGCCACGACGTCCGGCTGCTGGCCGATGCCGCGACGCTCGGCTCGGCCGCCGCGCTCGGTGTGCCGTCGGCGCCGTTGTCCGGTGATATCCGCCGCGCGATTGCGCCGGATGGCGCGTTGTCGGATGCAGTGCGCGGGCGCGGCGGCTTCAACGACACGTCGAAGGCGCTTGCGGCGATCGCGAATGCGAACACGGCCGCATGGATGCGAGAAATCACTGACGCGTCGGCCGGTTGCGACGCGATCCTCGTGTCGGGCCTCGCGTCGTTCGTCGGGCTGTCGGTCGCCGAGTATCGCGGCGTGCCGGCAATCGGCACGGGCATGATCCCGATTACGCCAACTGCGGAATTCGCGTCGCCGTTCCTGCCGCCGGGCAAGTTGCCGCGCTGGCTGAACCGCGCGAGCCACCGGTTCGTGAACGCGCTGCTGTGGCAGGCATTCAGGAAGGCGACGAACGCGGCGCGCGCAAGCGTCTGCGGGTTGCCGCCGCGCAAGCGGGTGTGGACCGACCATCCGATGCTGTACGGCGTGTCGCCGGCGCTGTTGTCCGGGCCGGCCGACTGGCCGTCGCAGGCGCTTGCATGCGGCCAGTGGCGGATCGATGCGCGCGCATGGATGCCACCGCCCGAACTTTCCGCGTTTCTCGACTCGGGCGATCCGCCGGTGTATATCGGTTTCGGCAGCATGGCCGGGTTCGACCGGGCCGCGATGGCCGACGCGCTGGTCCATGCGCTCGCCGGGCGGCGCGCGCTGTTCTATCCGGGCTGGAGCGGCATCGATGCGTCGCTGTTGCCGGCGCACGTGTGCGTGATCGGCGAAACACCGCACGACTGGCTGTTCCCGCGCACGTCGATGGCGATCCATCATGGCGGGTCGGGCACCACGCATTCGGCCGCGCGGGCCGGCATTCCATCGGTCGTCGTGCCGTTCGCGGGCGATCAGTTCTTCTGGGCGGACCGGCTGAAGAGGCTTGGCGTGACGGATGCGCCGGTGGCGGGGCGGCGCATGGACGCCGCTGCGCTTGCACGGGCGATCGCGTTTGCCGAACGCGGCGACACGAAGGCGCGTGCCGTGGAACTCGGCACGCGTATCGCGCAGGAGGACGGTTTGAAACTGGCGGTCAGTGCGATCGAGCGATGGGGGCGGCCCGGCGCGCGCTGATGCCGCGCGTCAGAAATGCCCGGTGAACCGGTAACGGCTGCCCGGATGCCACAGGTTGGCGACCGACGCGACCATTCCTTGCGACCACGTGCGCCGATGCAGCAGCAGGCACGGCTCGCGGTCGTCCATCGTCAGATGGCGGCGCGTTTCGGTGTCGGGCATCGCGGCCTCGATCCGGTATTCGACGCGCTGCAGCGGCGCGACGCGTGTCAGGTACTGGTTCGGCGTCGTCGTCGTGAAGTCCTGCAACGCGTATTCGGGCGCGCAGGCCGGATTGACCCAGCGCTCCTCGAGCTGCACGGGCGTGTCGTTTTCGAAGTGCAGCACGCGCGAATGGAAGATCGGGCTGCCCGTGTCGAGCTGCAGTTCGTCGGCGAGCTTCGCATCGGCGATGGCCGCGCCGACCTGCAGCACCTGCGCGCGATAGCCGTGGCCGCGCGCGGCGACTTCGTCGGAGATGCTGCGGATCGCGACGAGCGTCGATTCGTATTTCGGCGACGCGACATACGTGCCGGAGCCGCGCGTGCGCGTGAGCACCTGCTCGGCCGTCAGCTCGCGCAGCGCGCGGTTGACGGTCATCCGCGCGACGTTGAATTCGCGCGCGAGCTCGTTCTCCGACGGCACCTGGTCGCCTTCCGCCCATTCGCCGGCATGAATGCGCGCGAGGATGAAGTCCTTGATTTCCTGATAGATCGGTGTGGTCATGGGATCACGGTTCGAGTGTCGGCAGCGGCCCGCCGCCGATTGCCGATCCGGCGCGCGCCCGGCGCCGAGTGTACCGGTTTCGCGGACGCGCGGGCCCGGATTTCCCGAATGATCCCTGTTCGGCCGGCGCGCGTCCATGCGGGATTGCACAGAGCGGCCGGCCTGCGACGATGCGCGCGCGGTCAGAACCGATGCCGGATCCCGACCGTCGCGACCACCTGCGTGTTCGTCGACGAAGCCGCGAGCCCCGTGACGTTCGCGAACCCGAGCGTCGTGCCCGACGGCACGCCGAACTGGTGCTGGTACACGGTTTCCGCATACACGTCGGTACGCTTGCTCAGCGCGTAGTCGGCCATCAGCGTCACCTGATGCCATTTCGGTCGGTGGCTGCCGGTTGCATCGTCGTAGCGGCCCTCGGTGAACGTATAGGCGCCCGCGAGCGAGACCGCCGGCGTCAGCGCGTAGCGCGCATTGACCTCGTAGTTGTCGAAACGCAGCGCGTTCAGCGCGCCAGGCAGCGACGATTCGGCCGTTTCGTCGAACATCGAATGCGTCCACAGCGCGCCGACTGTCAGCCGGTCGAACGCGTAGCTGCCGCCGGCGCCCATCACGCGCTGGCGCACGGCCGGGAAGTTCGCCCCGTCGTTGTTCGACAGCGCACCGCCGGCCGTCAGCCCGCCGCGGTTGAGCTGCAGGTACGCGGCGCCGAGGTTGACCGGCCCGTTCGCATACGACACGCCGGCGCTGTACGCACGGTTGTTCGCGAAGCCGCCGGCCGCGTTGCTGAACCCGTACAGGCCGCCGAACTGCCAGCCGGCGAGCGTCGGGCTCGTGTATTTCACCGCGTTGTCGATGTAGAACGAATCGTCGATGTTGTCGTTGTCGAACGGATGCGACGCGAGGTTGTTGCCGTCGCCGTTGTTCGCCATCGCGAGCGGGCCGAGATAGTCGACGACGGCGTCGTACTGGCGGCCGAGCGTCAGCGCGCCGTACTGGTCGCTCTGCAGGCCGACGTACGCACGGCGGCCGAACATCGTGTTCCGGTACGACTGCGTGCCGTTGTTCAGGTTGAAGCCGTTCTCGAGGCGGAACAGCGCATGCAGGCCGCCGCCGAGATCCTCGTTGCCGCTCAGGCCGAAGACGGTATTCGACAGCAGGCCGCTGCCTTGCTGCCACGCGCTTTTACCCGACTGGTTGTTCGTATAGACGATACCTGCGTCCAGCATCCCGTAGAGCGTGACGCTGCTTTGCGCATGCGCGGCGGCGCCGAAGAATGCGAGGGAGAGGGTACCGACGACTGCTTTTTTCATGGAGAGTGCTTCCTGGAAAGGCCCGTCACGACGGGAACGACGATCCGTCGCGCGCACCCGTCGCGAACGCACGCGGCTCGTGAAGAACCGTGCGCGTTCGCGCCGGATACGCGCGTTCGAATCGATGAAAGGGTGATGGACGCGTGACGCGTGTCACGTGTGGCCGCAGTAAACGCCGGCTAGTGCTGCAACAAGCGGATCGTGCCGAATTCGGCGGCCGGCAACAGGCGGAGGATCGACAGGATTGCCGGCGACGCCTGCGAGCGCGCGACTTCGAGCTCGATGCACGCGCGCCCGGTGCGGTTGTCGATCGCGGCGGTGTAGAAGTTGAGCGCGGCGCCGACGGCCTGATGCAGGCGACGCCGCACGAGCGCGAGGTTGTCCGATTCGACGCGGATCGACAGCAGCACGAGTTCGTCCGCGGGGGACCGGCGCCGCGAACGCACGGGCGGCAGATCGCGTGAAGCAGCGGATTCGGTTCTGGTCGGTTTCATGCTTTCATCCCCGGGTCGCATCATGCTCCGCACCGCGGAGATCTCGTGTTGTTCATGGCGCCCATTCTAGGAATCGCCGCGGCGATACGGTGTATAGACTCGCACCGACCCTGAAAAGAACGCGTAAAGACACCGGTTCCGCCGGCTTTCGTCTTTACGGCTTTTTTATTCCCTGTAAAGAAAATGAACACCGCTTTGATACGCGGATTTCTACACTGTCGCATCCCATTCGCCAGTCGAGCATGGGGGCGTCACTCGGGCCACCGCCGACACGGCAAGGCCGATGCGCCGACGATCGCGTGGATAAGCCGCGCAACCGAACAAAAAGGGGAAAGCCATGTTGTGGATCACCGGCGCGTTATCAATCGCGCTCTTTATCTATCTGTTTCATGCGTTGATCAAGCCCGAGCGGTATTGATCGGCGCGATTCAACAGAAATTCGAAACTATCGGTGGATGTCATGAGCGATCTGCTTTTCGTACTGTTCACACTCGCGTTCTTTGTATTGACGGCCGGTTTCATCACCGGCCTCGACCGGATCTGAGCGAGCGTCGACATGTTCAACAACTTCATTCAATTCGCGATCGTTCTCGCGATCATGCTGGCGCTGGTACCTGTCGTCGGGACATGGCTCGCGCACGCCTTCACGAGCCCGCGCCACGCGTGGGCCGAACGCCGTACCTATGCGCTACTCGGCGTGAATCCCGACGAAGCGATGTCGTGGCAGCGCTACGGCATGGTGCTGCTGCTCAGCAATGCCGGGATGATGCTGCTCGGTTATCTGCTGCTGCGGATCCAGGATGCGCTGCCGTTCGATGCGCTGCAGCGCGCTGCGCAAAGCCCCGACCTCGCCTTCAACACGGCCGCGTCGTTCATCACGAACACGAACTGGCAGGCGTATGCGGGCGAGAGCAGCCTGTCGAACTTCTCGCAGATGGCCGTCATCACGTTCCTGATGGTGGTCAGCGCGGCAACCGGCGTTGCGGCCGCGGGCGGTTTCATCCGCGGGCTGAGCCGCAAGAGCGCCGCCGACATCGGCAACTACTGGGTCGATTTCACGCGCGTGACCTATCGCGTGCTGCTGCCGCTCAGCTTCGTGATGGCGCTCGTGTACGTGTGGCAGGGCATGCCGCAGACGCTCGCGTCCGACGCATGGGCGACCACGCTCGAAGGCGTGCGCCAGCAGATCGTGATGGGGCCGGTTGCCAGCCTCGAGTCGATCAAGCATATCGGCACGAACGGCGGCGGCTTCTTCAGCATGAACGCCGCGCATCCGTTCGAAAACCCGACGCCGCTCACCAACACGCTGCACATGCTGTCGATGCTGCTGATTCCGTCCGCGCTGACCTACACGCTCGGCACGATGATCGGCCGGCGCCGCCAGGGCTGGGTGATCCTCGGCGCGTTCGTCGTGATGTTCGTCGGGTTCCTGGCCGTGATCTACCAGGCCGAGCAGCACGGCAATCCGTTGCTTACCGGGCTCGGCGTCGACCAGCAGATGAGCGCCATGCAGCCGGGCGGCAACATGGAAGGCAAGGAGATGCGCTTCGGCATCGCGCAGACGAGCCTGTTCGCGACCGTCACGACGGCTGCGACCACCGGTTCGGTCGACGCGATGCATGATTCGCTGACGCCGCTCGGCGGGCTCGTGCCGATCGCGCAGATGATGTTGAACAACGTGTTCGGCGGCGACGGCGTCGGGCTGATCAACCTGTTCACGTTCGCGATCCTCACGGTGTTCCTCGTCGGGATGATGATCGGGCGCACGCCGGAATTCCTCGGCAAGAAGATCGAGGCGCGCGAGATGAAGCTCGTGATGCTCGCGGTGCTCGCGCATCCGTTCAGCATCCTCGGCTTCACCGCGCTGGCGGCGATGCTGCACTCGACGATGGACAGCCTCGCGAACCTCGGCCCGCACGGCTTCAGCGAAGTGCTGTACGCATACACGTCGGGCACGGCCAACAACGGCTCCGCGTTCGCGGGCCTGAACGCGAACACGCCGTTCTTCAACACGACGATCGGCTTCGCGATGCTGATCGGCCGCTACCTGACGCTGCTGCCGATGCTCGCGGTCGCGGGCAGCCTCGCCGCGAAGAAGAGCGTGCCGGAAAGCGCGGGCACGCTGTCGACGTCGACGGGCCTGTTCGCCGGCCTGCTGATCTTCGTGATCCTCGTCGTCGGCGGTCTCACGTTCCTGCCCGCGCTCGCGCTCGGCCCGGTCGTCGAGCACCTGCTGATGTCGGGCGGCCAACTGTTCTGAGGGAAACATCATGATGCAAGGCAATCGCCAGGCAGCGGCCGCCGCCGCGCCGGCACCCGGTTCTTCGTTCGGCGCGGCGACGCGCGGCCTCGTGCGGCCGGTGATCGCATCGTCGGTGCTGTTCATGCTCGTCACCGGCATCGCGTATCCGCTGCTCACCGCGGGCGTCGCGAACGTGCTGTTTCCGTCGCAGGCTCGCGGCAGTCTCGTCCAGCGCGACGGCACGACGATCGGCTCGGCGGTGATCGGGCAGAACTTCACGCGCGCCGGTTACTTCCATTCGCGGCCGAGCGCGACGACCGGCACCGATCCGGCCGATCCGTCGAAGACGATCGACCAGCCGTACAACGCGGCCGGCAGCGGCGCGAGCAACCAGGGCGCGACCAGCAAGAAGCTGCTCGCGGATATCGCGCAGCGCGTGCGGGCGTACCGGCAGGAGAACGGGCTCGCCGACGGCACGCCGGTGCCGGCGGACGCCGTCACCGCGTCCGCGTCGGGGCTCGATCCCGAGATCTCGGTCGCGAACGCACGGCTGCAGGCGGCGCGGGTCGCGCAGGCGCGCGGCGTCGATGCCGCGCAGGTCGCGGCACTGGTCGACCGGATCGCCGCACCGCGCCAGCTCGGCGTGCTCGGCGAACCGCGCGTGCGCGTGCTCGACCTGAATCTCGCACTTGACCGCGCATTCGGCCACGCGGCCGGCGCGCGGCAAGCGCAGCAATAACGGAGTCACTCATGTCTCATATCGAAAGCCCGATCAACCAGGCAGCCATGCCGATCGGCGGCGCGCCGTCGATGCGCTGGACGGCCGTGCTGCGCGAGGCGTTCCGCAAGCTCGCGCCGCGGGTGCAGTTGAAGAACCCGGTGATGTTCGTCGTTTATCTCGGCAGCATCGTCACGACCGCGCTGTGGCTGCAGGCGCTGACCGGCACGGGCGACGCGCCGGCCGGTTTCATCTTCGCGGTCGCGTGCTGGCTGTGGTTCACCGTGCTGTTCGCGAACGCGGCCGAGGCGCTGGCGGAAGGGCGCGGCAAGGCGCAGGCCGACGCGTTGCGCGCGGCGCGCAAGCGCGTGTATGCGAAGGTGCTCGACGAGCCGAAGCAATTCGGCAGCACGAGCCATCGTGTGCCGAGCGACGAGCTCGCCGCCGGCAGCATCGTGCTCGTCGAAGCCGGCGACACGATTCCGGCCGACGGCGAAGTGATCGACGGCGTCGCGTCGGTCGACGAATCGGCGATCACCGGCGAATCCGCGCCGGTGATTCGCGAGTCGGGCGGCGATTTCTCGTCGGTGACGGGCGGCACGCGCGTGCTGTCCGACTGGATCATCGTGAAGATCACCGCGCAACCCGGCGAAGCGTTTCTCGACCGGATGATCGCGATGGTCGAAGGCGCGAAACGCGGCAAGACGCCGAACGAGGTCGCGCTGACGATCCTGCTCGTTGCGCTGACAATCATCTTCCTGCTCGTCTGCGTGACGCTGCTGCCGTTCTCGCAATTCAGCGTGCTGCTGAACGCGTCGGGCTCGGCCGTGAGCCTGACCGTGCTGATCGCGCTGCTGGTTTGCCTGATCCCGACGACGATCGGCGCGCTGCTGTCGGCGATCGGCATCGCGGGGATGAGCCGCATGATGCGCGCGAACGTGCTTGCGACGTCGGGCCGCGCGATCGAGGCGGCCGGCGACGTCGATGTGCTGCTGCTCGACAAGACCGGCACGATCACGCTCGGCAACCGCGAGGCCGTGCAGTTCCGGCCGGCGCCCGGCGTGGACGAGCGTGCGCTGGCCGAGGCCGCGCAACTGTCGTCGCTGGCCGACGAAACGCCCGAGGGGCGCTCGATCGTCGCGCTCGCGAAGCAGCGTTTCGCGCTGGACGTGAGGGCGGTCGACGGCAGCATCGCGGTGCCGTTCAGTGCACGCACGCGGATGAGCGGCCTCGATATCGGCGAGCGGCAGGTGCGCAAGGGCGCGGCGTCCGCGATCCGCGCGCACGTCGATGCGCTCGGCGGCGCATTTCCGCAGGCGGTCGAGACGGCCGTCAACGATATCGCGCGACGCGGCGGCACGCCGCTCGTCGTCGCCGACGGCGCCAGGGTGCTCGGCGCGATCGAGCTGAAGGACATCGTCAAGCACGGGATCGGCGCGCGCTTTGCCGAGCTGCGCAAGGTCGGCGTGAAGACGGTGATGATCACCGGCGACAACCGGCTGACTGCGGCCGCGATCGCGGCGGAAGCCGGCGTCGACGACTACCTGGCCGAAGCGACGCCCGAAGACAAGCTGCGGCTGATCCGCGAGCACCAGGCGAAGGGCCATCTCGTCGCGATGACGGGCGACGGCACCAACGACGCGCCCGCACTGGCACAGGCCGACGTGGCCGTCGCGATGCACAGCGGCACGCAGGCGGCAAAGGAAGCGGCCAACATGGTCGACCTCGACAGCAACCCGACCAAGCTGATGCAGGTCGTCGAGGTCGGCAAGCAGATGATCATGACGCGCGGCGCGCTGACCACGTTCAGCGTCGCCAACGATCTCGCGAAGTACTTCGCGATCATTCCGGCCGCGTTCGTCGCGACGTATCCGGCGCTCGGCGCGCTGAACGTGATGGGGCTGCACAGCCCGACGTCGGCGATCCTGTCGGCGGTGATCTTCAATGCGCTGATCATCGTCGCGTTGATTCCGCTCGCGCTGAAGGGCGTGAAATATCGGGCGGAGCCGGCCGAAAAGCTGCTGTGGCGCAACCTGCTGATCTACGGCGTGGGCGGGATCGTCGCACCGTTCATCGGCATCAAGCTGATCGACATGCTGTTGACGCCGTTTATCTGACCGAACGCGCCGTCGCGGCCCCGCTCACGCCCTCGCGGCGTGCGCGGGGCCGTTCGGCGTTTCAATTGCCGGAAGCGATCATGGATGTGAACGTGAACGAAGCGAATCGACGGGCCACGGGGCTGCGGGATACCGCCGCCCGCCACCGCGCGGCCGGTGCACGGCACGAGCGCTGGCGGATCGTGCTGCGCGCCTGTGCGGGCATGGCCGACCGCATCGCGGGCGCCGGGCCCGACACGCGGCCGGCGCTGGCCGTGCGCGAAGCGCGCCCGCACACGCACGTGTGGGTGTCGCAGTACGCGGTGCCGCTGCTGTTGGCCACGCTCGTCTGCGCGCTGGCGACGCTCGCGGCGAGCGCGCTGTTGCGCGTGTTCGATCTGTCGAACGTCGTGATGCTGTTCCTGATGACGGTCGTGCTGATCGCGCTGCGGCTCGGCAGGCTGGCCGGCGCGTGGGCCGCGTTCGTCTGCGTCGGCTGCTTCGACTTCTTCTTCGTCGAGCCAAGGCTGTCGTTCGCGGTGTCCGATACACAGTACGTGTTCACGTTCGCGCTGATGCTGGCCGTCGCGCTCGCGATCGGCCAGCTCGCGGCGCGCCTGCGTGCGGAGGCGCGCGCCGCGCGCGCGAACGAAAAACGCTCGGCCGCGCTCGCGCGGGTCGCGCACGATCTGTCGGCCGCGATCGAGACCGAGCAGATCGCGTCGATCTGCACCGGCACGATCGCGCCGCTGCTCGGCGTGCGCGTCGCGCTCGTGCTGCCCGATGCGGACGACCGGCTGGCGCCCGTGCCCGGCGCGTGGTTCGTCGATCTGTCGGCCGCGCACTGGGCATACGAGCAGGCGCGCAGTGCCGGGTGCGGGATGCCGCCGTTCGAGCGTGCGGCCGCTCAGTACCTGCCGCTGAAGGCGCCGATGCGCGTGCGCGGCGTGCTCGTGCTGTTCGGCGACGCGCAGCCGGTGCCGACGGATCCCGACGATCGCCGCCTGATCGACGCGCTGTGCTCGTCGATCGCGATGGCGCTCGAACGCGTGCACTACGTCGGCGTCGCACAGCACACGCTCGTCCGGATCGAAGGCGAGCGGTTGCGCAACGCGCTGCTGGCCGCCGTGTCGCACGACCTGAAGACGCCGCTGACCGCGATTCGCGGGCTGGCCGAGACGCTGGAGCGGCCCGAGCGTCTGGCCGACGGGCAGCCGGCGGCACTCGCGCACGGCATTCGCAACCAGGCCGAGGCGCTGCACGGGCTCGTCGTGAACCTGCTCGACCTCGCGCGGATGCAGAGCGAAGGCGTGCGGCTCAATCGCGAGTGGCACATGCTCGACGAGATTGTCGGCAGCGCGCTCGCGCATTCGGCCGGCGTGCTGGCCGGCCGCGACGTGAGTGCCGACTTGCCGGCCGATCTGCCGCTGATCGACGTCGATGCGCTGCTGATCGAGCGCGTGCTGATGAACCTGCTCGATAACGCCGCGAAGTATGCGGGCGCGGACGCGGCCGTGTCGGTGCGCGCGCGCGTGTTCGGCGAAACGCTCTACGTGTTCGTCGAGGACGACGGGCCCGGCTTCGTCGCACGCAACACCGAGCCGCTGTTCGAGCCGTTCGAGCGCGAACGCAAGGAATCGTCGATCAGCGGCGTGGGGCTCGGGCTCGCGCTGTGCCGCAGCATCGTCAACGCGCACGGCGGCTCGATCCGCGCGGTGCCGCTTGATCCGCACGGCGCGCGGTTCGAGATTCGCCTGCCATTGGGCGCGCCGCCCGACATCGAACACGAGAGCCGCACATGATCAGATCGAGGGTACTTATCGTCGAGGACGAATCGGACATCCGCCGTTTCGTCCGGATGGCGCTGGAACAGGAAGGGCTCGACACCTGCGAGGCGTCGACGGCTCGCGAGGCGCGGATGTATGCGACGAGCAGCAAGCCCGATCTCGTGATCGTCGATCTCGGGCTGCCGGACGACGACGGCAAGACGTTCATCCGCGAGCTGCGCGAGTGGTCGACGGTGCCGGTGATCGTGCTGTCGGCGCGGCAGCAGGAAGTGGAGAAGGTCGCGGCGCTCGACGCGGGCGCGGATGATTACCTCCCGAAGCCGTTCGGCGTGCCCGAGCTGCTGGCACGGGCGCGTGCGCAGTTGCGGCGCGCGGCGTTCGTGTCGGCCGACGGGCAAGCGTCGTCGGTCGTGCGCTTCGGCGACGTGACCGTCGATCTCGGCCGGCACGAAGTCGTCCGCGGCGGCGAGCCCGTCCACCTGACGCGCCTCGAATTCCGGCTGCTCGCCGCGCTGATCCGCGCGCGCGGCGGCGTGATCGCCGCGCGGCAACTGCTGGCCGAGGTCTGGGGCATCCACGACGCGGATCGTGCGCACTACGTGCGCGTGTACATGACGAACCTGCGGCAGAAACTCGAACCCGTGCCGGCGCGTCCGCGGCACCTGCTGACGGAACTTCAGTTCGGCTACCGGCTGGTCGGACTGGAAACGGTCGGCGCGGCCCGGGGAGTATAGACAGGTGCCACGTGCCGTCCGGTCTTGACTGTAGGCATCGAGAAAGTCTTAATTCAGCATTGCGTAATGCGTAATTAATTGAAATATAAGGATATTATCGACCCGCGACTAAAACTCGCCGACATAGAGATAAACACGGATTGCTGGTGATGCCCCCGGAAAGGCAAAGTTGTATGTACAACTTCGGGCGTCGCCAAAAGGGGCGATTTCCGGGTTGGAAGGGTTCGCGGCGGAGTCGCCGTGCCGGCAGCGCCGGCGCCCTTGCCCAGTTCGCCTCTGACAGGAACGCCATGAAGAAACTCGCGCTCAGTATTGCCCTTGCCTGCATCGCGGTCGGTGCCCACGCCAAGGATTGGTCGACGATCCGGTTCGGCGTCGACGCCAGCTACCCGCCGTTCGAATCGAAGGACGCAAGCGGCAAGGTCGTCGGCTTCGACGTCGATCTCGGCAACGAGATCTGCGCCCGCCTGAAGGCGAAATGCGTGTGGGTCGAAAACGACTTCGACGGGATGATCCCGGCGCTGAAGGCCAAGAAGTTCGACGGCGTGCTGTCGTCGATGTCGATGACGCCGGCGCGCGCCGAGCAGATCGCGTTCTCCGACAAGCTGTTCAACACGCCGACGCGTCTCGTCGCGAAGAAGGGCGCGAATCTGCAGCCGACGGCCGAATCGCTGAAGGGCAAGTCGGTCGGTGTCGAGCAGGGCACCATCCAGGAAACCTACGCGAAGGCGTACTGGGCGCCGAAGGGCGTGCAGGTCGTGCCTTACCAGAACCAGGACGGCGTGTACCAGGATCTGACGTCCGGCCGCCTCGACGCGGCGCTGCAGGACGCGGTGCAGGCCGACATCGGCTTCCTGAAGACGCCGCGAGGCGCGAACTTCGAATACGCCGGCAAGGACATCGACGATCCGAAGACGCTCGGCAACGGCGCCGGCATCGGCCTGCGCAAGGACGACGCCGACCTGAAGGCGAAGATCGACCACGCGATCGCCGACATCATCAAGGACGGCACGTACAAGAAGCTCGAGAAGAAGTACTTCGCGTTCGACGTCTACGGCGGCTGACCGACCATGCGGCGCGCATCGGCTGCGGTGCGCGCCGCGTCTGTTACCGGGCGCCGCCCGCGTCACGGGATGCGTCGGGCTTGATGAGCAGGTTGCATCAGGTAGTGCGTAGAAATCGTTTGATGCGCGGGTAATGGCTATTGACAATCCAGCCACATCGTTCTGGATCCCTTATATGATCTTCCAAGGATTTGGCCCGCTGCTGTGGGCCGGCACGGTCGAGACCGTGAAGCTCGCGGTGCTGTCGCTCGCCGCGTCGCTCGTGCTGGGCCTCGTCGGCGCGAGCGCGAAACTGTCGACGAACCGTGTGCTCAAGGCGATCGGCACCTTCTACACGACGCTGATCCGCGCGGTACCGGATCTCGTGCTGATGCTGCTGCTGTTCTACGGGATCCAGATCCTGCTGAACAACTTCACCGACATGCTCGGCTGGGACCAGATCGACATCGACCCGTTCGTGGCCGGCGTCATCACGCTCGGCTTCATCTACGGCGCGTACTTCACCGAAACATTCCGCGGCGCGTTCCTCGCGGTGCCGCGCGGCCAGCTCGAAGCAGGCTTCGCGTACGGGATGAGCGGCTGGCGCGTGTTCCGCCGCATCCTGTTCCCGCAGATGATGCGCTTCGCGCTGCCCGGCATCGGCAACAACTGGCAGGTGCTCGTGAAAGCCACCGCGCTCGTGTCGATCATCGGCCTCGCCGACGTCGTCAAGGCGTCGCAGGACGCGGGCAAGAGCACCCTCGATTTCTTCTTCTTCACGCTGGCTGCAGGCGCGATCTACCTCGCGATCACGACGGTGTCGAACGTCGTGCTGCATCACCTCGAGAAGCGTTATTCCGTCGGCGTCCGGAGGCTCGCACTGTGATCGAACTCGTCAGCCAGTACTGGCAAAGCTATCTCTACACCGACGGCTACCGTTTCAGCGGCCTTGCGATCACGCTGTGGCTGCTGGTCGTGTCGATCGCACTGGGCTTCGCGCTCGCCGTGCCGCTCGCGATCGCACGCGCATCGTCGAACCGCTGGATCTCGGGCCCGGTGTGGCTCTATACGTACGTGTTCCGCGGCACGCCGCTCTACGTGCAGCTGCTGATGTGCTACACGGGCATCTACAGCCTGCAGGTCGTGCACAACCACGTGCTGCTCGACGCGTTCTTCCGCAACGCGATGAACTGCACGCTGCTCGCGTTCGTGCTGAACGAATGCGCGTATGCGACGGAGATCTTCGCGGGCGCGATCAAGTCGACGTCGGCCGGCGAGATCGAGGCCGGGCAAGCCTACGGGATGTCGCGCTTCAAGCTCTATACGCGGATCATCCTGCCTTCCGCGCTGCGCCGCTCGCTGCCGAGCTACAGCAACGAAGTGATCCTGATGCTGCACGCGACGACACTCGCGTTCACCGCGACCGTGCCCGACATCCTGAAGGTCACGCGCGACGTCAATTCGGCGACGTACATGTCGTTCCAGGCCTACGGCATCGCGGCCGTGCTGTACGCCGCCGTCGTGTTCACGCTCATCTGGGTGTTCCGCAAGCTCGAGACGCGCTGGCTCGCGTATCTCTCGCCGCGCAGTCATTAATGCATTCGCAAGATTCGCAAGGAAGGACCAAGCATGTACAAGCTCACCGTTGACAACCTGCACAAGAAGTTCGGCGACAACGAGGTGTTGAAGGGCGTGTCGATGAAGGCGAAGGCCGGCGACGTGATCAGCATCATTGGCTCGAGCGGCTCCGGCAAGAGCACGTTCCTGCGCTGCATCAACTTCCTCGAGCAGCCGTGCTCGGGGCAGATCACGATCGGCAGCGAGCCGATCCAGACCACGCGCGACCGCAACGGCTCGCTGCGCGTGGCCGACCAGAAACAGCTGCAGCGGATGCGCACGAAGCTGTCGATGGTGTTCCAGCACTTCAACCTGTGGGCGCACATGACGGTGCTCGAGAACGTGATCGAGGCGCCGATGGCCGTGCTCGGGATCGGCAAGGACGAAGCGATCGCACGGGCGCGCAAGTATCTGGAGAAGGTCGGGCTGGCGCCGCGCGTCGAGGGCATGTATCCGTCGCACCTGTCGGGCGGCCAGCAGCAGCGTGTCGCGATCGCGCGTGCGCTCGCGATGGAGCCCGAAGTGATGCTGTTCGATGAACCGACGTCGGCGCTCGATCCGGAACTCGTCGGCGAAGTGCTGAAGGTGATGCAGAAGCTCGCCGAGGAAGGGCGTACGATGGTCGTCGTCACGCATGAGATGGGCTTCGCGCGCAACGTGTCGAACCACGTGATCTTCCTGCATCAGGGGAAGATCGAGGAAGAAGGGAATCCGCAGGAGATTCTCGTGAATCCGAAGAGCGAACGGCTCGGGCAGTTTTTGTCGGGGCGGTTGAAGTAAGTCAGCAGCGTTGCGGCCGTGGATCCATCCGTGCTGGAACGCTAAATGCTTGTCACGCGTGATCCTTTCGATGAAGGAGCATCGCGATGAGCACGCCGACGACCACCCATTTTTCCCATGTGAAGCCGCAGGACACCGCGTATCAAGGCGAAGGCCTGCGCGACTTCTTCCTGTACCGAGATCTCGGCATTGCCGCCGCGACGAACGGCAAGGTCGTCGCGCAGCTCGTCAGGGCGAATCATGCACCGGCGGCGGGCACCGGCTGGCACCGTCACGAGGCCGAGTTCCATATCGTGATCATGCTGAAGGGCTGGGCGCGCTTCATGTACGGCGAGCAGGAAACGCTGGTGTCCGCCGGCGACTGCGTGCATCAGGCGCCGGGGATCGTGCATTACCTGTTCGATTACTCGCCGGACATGGAGTATCTGGAGATCGTCGGGCCGGCCGATTTCAAGTCGATCGACGTCGACGGACCGTGCGAGGTGCCCGCGCCGACGCCGTGGGGAGAGACGGGGGCGTAGCCGCCGGTTGATTTCCTCTGCACGTCATGCGCATGCTCGCGACAAACCGCCTTCGGGCGGTTTTTTCTTGGGTTGTTCCGCCGCTCACGCTGCCGGCTCCGGTAACAACGACCGACTGCAACGCACGAGCGCTTCATTCGAATTCCGAAGGGTTTCAGTCGTGAAAGCTTCGAAAGCAGGCGGGGCGTTTTTGTCAGCTTCGCGTGACGATTTGTTACGCGCTGTCAAAGATCGTCAATTCGGCGCAAGTGCGTGCACGGCCTGTCGACGACCGGCGTTAAGGAGGTACCAGCCGGATCACCGGCTGCCCTACCCAGGAGAATGTCATGACCCGCATCGCGAAGATCCTGACCGCGACGGCCGTTGCCTGCGTCGTCCTCGTGCCGACGCTTGCCGAAGCCCATTCGCACCGCGTGTGCCATTACGATCACCACCACCATCGCGTGTGCCGCTGGGTGCGGTAACCGGGATATCCCTCGGGTACGCCCGGGACGCTTTCACCATTCAGGCAAATCAGGAGAGGACTATGAAAAAGACGATGTTGATCGCCGCGCTGGTCGCAGGCATGGGTATGTCGCTCGGTGCGTTCGCACAGGTTCCGGCCAGCGCGCCGGCCGGCACGACCGGTCTGTGCAAGGACGGTTCGTTCTACTCGGGCGCGTCGAAGAAGGGCGCATGTGCGGGCCACAAGGGCGTGAAGACCTGGTACGGCGCATCGGCTGCTGCAGCAGCCAGCGCGCCGGCCGCGATGGCCCCGGCGACGGCGGCTTCCGCTACGGCAGCATCGGGTGCCGCGCCCGCGAAGAGCGCGCCGGCGACGACCGCAGCCGCGGCGCCGGGCGGCGGCCCGGGCAAGGTGTGGGCCAACGACAGCACGAAGGTCTACCACTGCTCGACCGACAAGTACTACGGCAAGACGAAGCACGGCAGCTACATGACGGAAGCGGATGCGAAGGCGAAGGGCTACCACGCATCGCACGGCAAGGCCTGCTCGTAACACGGGCCGGACGCGCGAGGTCATTTCTTCGCGCGTCGCCTGAAGGCTGTCGTTTATCTCGCCCCGCCATCACGGCGGGGCGATTTTTTTTTGCGCCGCTGCACGGGTTCAGTGGGCGTGATGCGGTCGTGTTTCGGCCGCTGCATCGGGCCCGGTTGCGCGCGCATCGAGCAGCGCACGCAGCGTGACGTAGTGCGTGCCGTTCGCGTTGCCGTCCGCATCCGCCGTGCGATCGTACGGCTCGTTGTCGTGGATCGTCGCGCGCACGATCGGATAGATCTGCGTTTCCCAGCGACTGCCGTTGAACACGCCGTAGTGGCCCGCGCCCGTCTGCACGTGGTGGGTCTTCAGGTACGGCGGCAACCCCGAACACAGCTCCTGCGCGGCTACCGTCTGGCCGACCGCGCAGATATCGTCCTTCTCGCCTTCGATCGTCAATAGCGCGGTGCGGTGAATCGCCGCCGGTTCGACGAGCGTGTCGCCGACCGTCAGTTCGCCGCGCGCGAGCGCGTATTGCTGGAAGACCTTCTCGACCGTTTCCAGATAGAACTCCGCGGTGAGGTCGGCCGTCGCGAAGTATTCGTCGTAGAAGTGCCGCAGCGTGTCGGCCTTCGCAGGGTCGCCTTTCGCGCGCTCGTAATACAGGTCGGCAAACGATGCCGCATGACGGTCGGGGTTCATCGACATGAACGCGCCCACCTGCACGAAACCCGGATACACGCACCGCTGCGCCCCGACGAAGCCCGCCGGCACGACGCTGATCAGGTTCTGCGCGAACCATTCGATCGGCTGGCTCGTGGCGAGCGCGTTGACCTTCGTCGGATTCACGCGGCAGTCGATCGGGCCTGCCATCAGCGTCAGGCTCGCGGGCTGCGCCGGATCGCCGCCGGCCGCCATCAGCGCGACCGCCGCGAGCGCGGCGACGGTCGGCTGGCAGATCGCGAGCACATGCGCGTCCGGGCCGATATGGCGGATGAAATCGATCACGTGCACGACGTATTCGTCGAAGCCGAAGCGTCCGGCCGTCAGCGGGATGTCGCGCGGGTTGTGCCAGTCGGTGATGTACACGTCATGGTCCGCGAGCATCGTGTGCACCGTGCCGCGCAGCAGCGTCGCGAAATGCCCGGACATCGGCGCGACGATCAGCACGCGCGGTTGACGTGCGACCGGGTGCGCCTTGCGGAAATGCAGCAGCGTGGCGAATGGCGTGACCGCCGCGGCTTCCTCGACGATCGGCACCGTTTCGCCGTCGACGACGATCGACGTGATGCCGAACGGCGGCCGTCGATGCGAGAACGCGCAGCATTCGAGCAGTTCGCACAGCGCGTCGAGCATGCGGCCCGTCGGGGTCGACGTGGCAGGCGGCCACAGCGACATCGTCGCGCGTGTGGTGGCGGCCCATGCACGCGCCG
The DNA here is from genome assembly GCF_052952715.1 of Burkholderia sp. YIM B11467. NCBI lineage: Bacteria > Pseudomonadati > Pseudomonadota > Betaproteobacteria > Burkholderiales > Burkholderiaceae > Burkholderia > Burkholderia sp. YIM B11467. Next base: position 286,635 of record NZ_JBQVSQ010000001.1, on the reverse strand, counting down.
GGCGCAGGCATTCTGCAGACCATTGGTAAAACGGATAGGCAAGCAGATTCATGACCTTCGCTCGTTGCGCCGCGTTGCATTGAACGAGGCAAGCCGTGTGCCAGCACGCGGCTGGCACGCGCGTTGCACGCGGTACGGGAACGCTGTGGCGCAGGTGGCACGCGACGACGGCTGGCCGGGGGCGATGCATTGCCGTACCGGTCCGGCGCACGATGCGTGCCGCGACATCGTGCGGCGCTGCGCCAGTTCGGCGAATCCGCCGCACAGGCATGGTGCGGGTTACGTCACGCGGCGTCCGTTATCGGTGCAGGGGTACGAACGGCATTCAGCAGAGGAGCGACATGGAATCCACCGGACAGACGACGTTGACCATCAGCAGCCGCAATTACTCGTCGTGGTCGATGCGCGGCTGGCTGCTCGCGAAGCTGAGCGGGCTCGCGTTCGACACGGTCAGCGTGCCGATCGATGCTGCGTCGCGCGCGGAGTTGTTGCTGCTGTCGCCGTCGATTCTCGTGCCGTGCCTGACACACGACGGCAACGCGGTGTGGGACACGCTCGCGATCGCCGAATACCTGAACGAAATCCGGCCGCAGGCGCGGCTGCTGCCTGACGACCGGCATGCGCGCGCGCATTGCCGGTCGATCTGCGGCGAGATGCATTCCGGGTTCAGCGCGTTGCGCTCCGCGCTGCCGATGAACCTGCGCGCGCATTTCCCCGGCTTCCGGATCTGGTCGCGCGCGCAGCACGACATCCAGCGGATCGTGACGATCTGGCACGAGTGCCTGGCCGCGTATGGCGGGCCCTGGCTGTTCGGCGCGGAGATCGGCATCGCCGACGCGATGTATGCGCCAGTCGTTACGCGCTTCCTGACCTACGACGTGAAGCTCGAACCGGAGATCGCCGAATACTGCATGCGCGTGCTGGCGCATCCGTTCGTCGCGGAGTGGATCGACGCGGCGAAGGCGGAGCAGGAAGACATCGACGAACTCGACATGGAGTTCTGACGCGCCGGATCACGTGCGGCGCACGCGTGGAAACGCGCGACGCGTTCAACGATCGGACGAATGGCGTCTGATCATGGGGCGCTTAAATCGGAGGAATCGACTTTCGTCGTGAGGTCTCGTGCGGCGGGCTTCGCGCGCGATCGGGGTAAACATCGCGGACGCGTTGCCGATAACGCAGGTCCAGTGCCCGCGAGAGAATCACGTGAAACCGTTCTTCATGCTTGTCAGTGCCGCTGCGTTGGTCATGTCGGCCGGCTGCGCCCAACTTCAATCCGGACGTCAGGACGCGAATGCGCATAACGACGCGCCCACTGCGTCGACGCCGCTCGTCGATTTCGTCATACCTGCCGATGCGCTTGGCGCACGCGATCCCCAACTGACCGCATTGCTGGCGAAAGTCGGCGCGCTCGCGTCGAAGCAGACGCAGCCGATGACGATTCGCGTGGCCGCGCTGCCGCAGGATTTCGGCTACCTGAACCAGTCGCTCCGACGTGGCATCGCGGCGCCGCGTGGCGCGGCGGTGCGCGTCGAGAACGTCGCGGCCGGGAGTTGCCGGCCGTACAGCGTGCAAGTCGCACCGACCCAGACCCAGTGACAGGAGATATCACGATGCGACGACTGTCGATCTGTGCGGCCATGCTCGTGTGCGGCACCGCGTTTGCGGCACCACCCGGAGACGGTGCGCCGTTTGCCCCTGCCGCATCCAATCAGGTGTTTCCGCCGCTGCCGCCGTACGCGTCGCTGCCGCCGGGGGCGGGCGGTGACGACGAAGCGCAGGCGCCTGCGCCGGCGGGCGGGCGTCACACGAAGAAGCAGCGCCACGCGCTGCCCGTGAAGAAGGCGCCGGAATTTCAGGTGCGTCTCGTCGTGACCGACGAGTCGCGTGCGGCGCTCGCCGCCGAGGACAAGAAGCTCGACGACGCGCTCGCGAAAAGCGTGCACGAGCGGCGTACGACAGGAACCGGCGCCGCTGCGCTGGCGATGACGCAATGAAGCGGCAGGATCAAAGCGGCGGCTACGTGACGACCCGGACCCGGATGGTCTCGATGCGGCGAGGTTGGACGTCATGGCTGTGGTTCGCGATGTTGCTGAGCGCGCTGTACATTGCGCCGGTGCGTGCGGACGACGCCGTACCCGGCAGCGCCTGCTTCGAGCGGGCAGCCGGCTACCAGGGCGTCAACCCGCAGATCCTGCGCGCGATCGCCTGGTACGAATCGAAGGGCAATCCTGCCGCCGTGCATCGCAACGCGGATGGCAGTATCGACGTCGGCCAGACCCAGATCAACTCGGTGCACTTCGGCGAGTTGCGCCGCTACGGTGTGCCGCCGGGCGCGTTGAAGGATGCGTGCGTGAACATCTACGTCGCCGCGTGGATGCTGAAGCGCAAGATGGTCCGCTACGGGAACACCTGGCAGGCGATCGGTGCGTATCACTCGGAAACGCCGCGCTTGCGGGACGAGTACGCGCGAAACATCCATGCGGTGCTCGTGTCGTGGGGCGTGCACGAGTGAGCCGCGCACGTTCGTATGCGTTGAAGGCTGGGAGTAAGGATTGCCGCGGGCGTGGGCGATCCGCCGGACATGCGGCGGTTTGTCGTTTTCCCTGATGCGTCGCGTCGTATCCGCCACGCAAACGTTTCGCTGCCGATGACGTGTCCGGAGCCCATGCGATGACGTTAAAGAACCCCTCAGCTCGTGTCGTAAACGGGAGCACGGGGAACGGCGATGATCGCGCATGAAGCGCGGCGCAGCCGGACAAAAAAAGTCAGCGCAGCAGGGGAATCGACTTGAATCGTCAGCAATCGTGGACGCGTACGGCGGCGCCAGGAGAAATCATTTACGCCGAGGGTTTCGCGGGTGAGCCCGTGATCTTTCTGATCACCGACGGCAAGGTCGAGCTCTCCACGCGATGCGAAGACAAGCGCGTCGTCGTCGCGACGCTCGGCCGTGGCGAGTTCTTCGGGGAATCCGCCTTGCTCGCCGCCGAGCCGCGTGCGCATACCGCGAAGGCGCTTTCATTCTGTCAGCTCACGGTCGTGCCGGCCGGCATCCTCGACGATGAAATCGAGCGCGTGTCGGCGCTGCTGCGCCATATCGTGCGGACCATGATCCGGCGCGTGAAGCGCAAGGACGATCAGCTCGCGACCTATACGCATGCCGACTTCATGCCGGGCGTGCTGTCGTATGCGCATGTGCTCGCGCTGATGGCGGGCGCCGATGCGCGCGAATCCGGCGATTCGTGGGCACGCCGGCCGATGCAGGCCCATGCGGCCGAGACCTCGGTGCCGCTCGCGGAAGTGATCCGCAAGTGCCGCGCGATTGCCGGCCATTCGCGGCCGCACGTGCTCGCGATGCTGCGACGCATGGAGAAGCTCAACCTCGTCACGATCGAATCCGCGCAGGCCGACCTGGCCGGCGGGGCATCCGACTATGCGGCTTCATCGGACGCGCGCCAGGTCGTCACGTTCGATGCCGCGCGCGTGATCGACCGCGCGCAGCAGGTTGCCGATCACGATCTCGACGTGTCGATCAACAGTGAACTCGAACTCATCGAGCTGGCCGATCTCGAATCGCTGATCGGCGTCGAGAAGACGCTGTTGCTCAACAAGCTGTCGAACGGCGAGATTGCCGAAGAAGTGTTCGCGTTCCGCAAATCGAAGGTGCTCAGCTACGTCGAGCAAAAAGGCGTCGCGTACTTCTCGAGGCGCGCGCGCCGCGGCGGCGACGTGCAGGCGCTGGAGGATCTCGTGTGGGTCGACCAGCGCACGTTGTTCGACGTGATCAGCGGGTTCGATACGTACGATCTCGCGAAGCTGATCGCGAACCTCGACGATCGCGCGGTGGCCGACAAGCTGTTTTCCGTGATGACCGAGGCGCGGCGCAACGAGGTGTCGTGGGTGATGCGCCGCGAACTCAAGCTCGACCCGATCGAGATCGAGGACATCGAGCGACGTGTGCTGGATGCCGTTCGTGCGGCCAAGGCACCTGCGACGGGCACCGTGTCCGTCGCATCGGCATCGGATGCATGACACGGAGGCGCGTATGGATCTGTTGACCCTGGCCGGTGTGCTGCTCGGCGGCGCGGCGATCGTGTTCGGATTTTCGCTGGAAGGCGGGCATTTCTCGATGCTGTTCCAGTTCGAAGCGCTCGTCATCGTGCTCGGCGGCACGCTCGGCGCGGTGATGATCCAGAACACCTGGGCGCGCTTCTTCGATGCTGTGAAGCAGTTGCGGCTCGCGTTCGTGCGTGCGCGCGAGGTCGATCGCAAGAACCTGTCCGACCTGCTCGAATGGGGCGACCGCGCGAAGCTCGACGGGCTGCTCGCATTTGAATCGATGGACGTCAGCGGCATTCATCCGTTCGCGCGCCGCGGGCTCGAATTGCTGGCCAATGGTGTGTCGACCGCCGTGCTCGAGGATGCACTGCAGCGCGAGCTCGACGCGTACGAGCGCAGCCGCCTGGCCGCCGTGCGCGTGTGGCAGCAGGCCGGCGGATATGCGCCGACGTTCGGCATTCTCGGCTCGGTGCTCGGGCTCGTGCAGGTGACGAGCCATATTCTCGAACCCGCGCAGCTCGGGCCGGGCATCGCGGTCGCGTTCGTCGCGACGCTGTACGGGCTGGCGTTCGCGAACCTCGTGTTTCTGCCGCTCTACGGCAAGCTGCGCGCACAGATCGATAGCGAGCTGCGGTTCCGCAAGCTGTATCTCGACGGCTTGCTGGCGATTTCGCGCAAGGAGTCGCCGCATACGATCGAAACGCGCCTCACCGGCGACGTGCGCGGACGCGCGGCGGAATCGCTCGCGTGATGGGCTGCGTATGCGGGTCGACGAACAGGGATCTTCGGCATGACAGCCCGAACTGATGGTGCGACCGCCGCCGATCGCGACGGCGATGAACTCGACGGCGCGCAGTCCGGACGCTGGCTGATTTCGTACGCGGATCTCATCACGACGCTGATGGTGCTGTTTCTCGCGCTGTACGTGCTCCAGCTCGCGAAATACAACGCGCTCGACGCGCGATATCAGACGCTTGCGCGGCACGCCGGTGGTGCGGCGAGTAGTGCCGTGCCCGAACGCGCGCCGGCCTGGCTCGCGTCGCTCGATTCGTTGAAGACCAACGGGCGGATATCGCTGGTGAAAGCGCCGCACGGTGTCGAGATCGGCATCGACGCGAAGATCCTGTTCAACGTCGGCGATGCGCGCTTGCTGCCCGATGCGTCGCCCGTGCTGAACCAGATCGCGCAGGCACTGAGCGCGCATGCGACGGGCGACATCCTCGTCGAGGGACACACGGACAGCGTGCCGATCGCGAATGCGAAATACGAATCGAACTGGGAGCTTTCGTCGGCGCGGGCGGGGAGCGTCGTGCGCTACCTGACCGAACGCGGCGTGGCGCCGCACCGGCTTGCTGCGATCGGGCGGGCCGATACGCAGCCGCTCGTGACGGGCGACGATGCCGCCGCGCGGGCGCGGAATCGCCGCGTGACGATCTTCGTTGCGTACTGATTTGCACTGATCCTGCGCGTATAGGCGGCCGCATATGCCCGCCTGTCAACGACATAACGAATCTCGAATGATCGATATCTGAAATCAGCGATGCGCTTCCGCGCGTGCATGCCGATATCCCAAACTGGCTCAGACCGAGCGGTTATCGAGGGTTCCCCATGCATTTCTGGCGCAAGCTTTCCATTCAGAACAAGCTGATTCTCAGCATGACGAGTTGCCTGCTCGTGTTCGTCGCGATTTCGAGCGGACTCAGCATCCGTCTGATCGGCAACGCGGTGCGCGACCGCGTCGTGCGCGAAGAGTTGCCGACGGCAGTGAACGGCATTCGCGCCGACGTGCAGCGGCAGATGGCCGGGCCGATCGCCGCGTCGCGCATTCTCGCACGCGATGCGTTCCTGCTGCAGTGGGAAGCCGACGGTGAACCTGATGCCGGCACGCGCAACTGGATCCAGCTCGCGAAGAACGTCAAGGACGAGCAGAAGGCGGCGTCCGTGCAGTGGGTGTCCGTGAAGAGCGGCAACTACTACAACGAAGCCGGCCTGCAGCGGAAGGTCACCGACAAGGATCAGTGGCTGACCAGCTTCCTGTCGTCCGGCAAGGCGTTCGACGTGAACATGGATCGCGAGGTGACGCTCGGCGGCTACATGATGTTCATCAACAGCCGCGTCGAAATCGACGGCGTACCGATCGGCGCGGCCTGCATGAGCTTGTCCGTCGATGCGCTCGCGAAGGGCATTGCCGCTTACCGGATCGGCGAGACCGGGTTCGCGTATCTCGTGCGACCCGACGGCGCGATCATGATGCATCGCGATACGTCGCTGATCGACGGCAAGCATTTCATGAAGGACCAGCCGGGCCTGCCGGGCGATGCGTCGTCGACGCTGCTCGCCGGCAAGCCGTACGCGTACCTCAGCTACAACGGCGACGGCGGCGCGCGCTTCATCGCGACGTCGTTCATTCCCGAACTGAATGCGTATGTCGTCGTCGAGGTGCCGGAGGCGGAACTGCTTGGGCCCGTGACGCGCGCGATCCGCAGTGCGGCGCTGGTCGCGGCGGTGGTCGGCCTTGGTGTCGCGCTGCTCGTGATCTGGCTCGTCGGGCGCGCGATTGCCGCGCCGATCCGGCGTGCGGCGACGCTGCTGTCGGAGATCGCCAGCGGCCAGGGTGACCTGACACGCCGCATGACGGTCGAGAGCCAGGACGAGATCGGGCAGCTGTCGGACGCGTTCAATCGGTTCGTGTCGTCGCTGTCGACGCTGGTTCACCGGATTCGCGCGGCGTCCGCGTCGATTGCGACCGGCTCCGCGCAGATCGCGTCGGGGAATGCCGATCTCAGCGAACGCACCGAAGGGCAGTCGAGCAACCTCGAGCGCACGGCTTCGTCGATGGAAGAGATCACGGCCGTGGTGCGGAACAACACCGAGACGGCGACGACCGCCGCGAAGATGATCAACGGCGCGTCGGATACCGCGGCGCGCGGTGGGCAGGTGGTGGGCGAAGTGGTGAGCACGATGGAGCAGATCAGCAACGCGTCGCAGCGGATCTCCGAGATCATCGTGATGATCGACAGTATTTCGTTTCAGACGAACATTCTTGCGTTGAATGCGGCGGTGGAAGCGGCGCGGGCAGGGGAGCAGGGGCGCGGGTTTGCTGTCGTTGCTTCGGAGGTGCGGAATCTGGCGCAGCGTAGTGCGCAAGCGGCTAAGGAGATCAAGGCGCTGATCGAGCATAGCGCGGGGACGGTGAATACCGGGTCGCGGTTGGTCAGCGAAGCCGGGAAGGTGATGAGTGATGTCGTTTCGCAGGTTCAAGGCGTCAGCGCGATGATGAGCGAGATTGCCGAGGCTAGTCTGGAGCAGAGTGCCGGGATCGATCAGATTGGGGATGCGGTGCAGTCGCTCGATCAGATGACGCAGCAGAATGCGGCGCTGGTGGAAGAAAGCGCGGCGGCGGCGGCGAGTTTGAAACAGCAGGCGGCGGAATTGACCAAACTGGTGTCGGCTTTCAAGGTGGATGAATAAAGTCTGTTTGGCGTTTTAGAATGAGGCGTTTGTGAGGGACGGCTGCCGTGGGGTCACGGCAGCCGTTTTTGCATATCGGCGCGGGATTCGGTGACGTCAATAAAAATGAAACGCATTTCCAGATTGAAGATTGGGGTGGGGGCGATGGTGCTCGTCGCGGTGATTGCTGCGGTGGGGGCGAAGGTGATTGTGTCGCCGACTGATTCTTATCTTGCTTATCGGAAGAAGGTTGCTGCGGAGGTTAGTGCGGCCAGGATGGAAGATCAGGCGGATCTGAATAAGAAGTATGCGGCTGAGGTGAATGCGCGGCTCGTAAAGCTTGTCGGGACGGTCAAGGTGAAAGGGTTTTCCGGGAAAGCGGGGAGTACCGTGCAAAGCGTTGTGGCCGATGACGGGATGACGCCGGGGCCGGATGGACTGTTCCTCAAGTCGGATGACGGGAAGGTGAAGCTTGTTGTCACGACGGTTCCGCTTTTGAAGGCTTGGGCGAAGACGGCGGATGCGGGGCTTAAGTCGACGGATGATGTTGCCGTTATCTTCGATAACGAGACGCTTTATACGGATGTGTTTGGTGACGACGCTGCGGCGTTTCGGTTCGCCGAGTTGCCGGTGAAGCGGAAGCCGGGTGATATGGTGGTGAAGGCGCTGCTGCTGGGGGAAAGCCAGGATGGGGTGCCGGATGGGCCGAATACGTTGGCGGTGTCGGTCAGGCAGGGGGAGCGGGTTTATATCCTCTGGAGGAATGTGACGGTTCGTGATATTGCGGCTTGCCGTTTGAGATCTGTCCCCGAGGAGCATCGGCGAGCTTGTTACGAGACGCACTTACCGGCACAAGGGAACTATGCGCAGCTAGTGTCAGAAGCTCAAGCTACAGTTGCGGCGGTTGTCTTATGATCGAGACATTGCTGTCAAGCGGCTGATTCGTCCGCAATATTCCGCAGCGAGTGACATGATAGATTGCCTGCTCTCTTTCAGTTGACGAGTTTAGGCAATTGCCCGATGGTAGCCTCATCTAAGGCGTCTTGCAGTTGTTTGAGCTATCAATTGCCGATCACGCCCGAGGTTCGCTTGTGGCGTGATGGCGGGTGTAATTTTTCCAATTGATTTTTCAATTGTGAGATAATGTGGTAGTTGTGACTGCAGGTGGTTGCGTATGTCGAGAAATCGATGAAGATTGATCAAAGTTCGTTAAGATCAAAATAATATGACCAGAATTACCGAAAGCGAACTCTTGCTTATCTCTAAAGCTAAGATCGAGAAGCTCAGGAATTTTGCGGATGGAGTTTCTCTTTCTCGTCGGGCACGGTCCTCGATTGAGCGCCTGCGAGCACGAGTGGCTAAAGATCGATTGGTGCTAGCGAAATCGAAGCTGAGGGATGCGACTCAAGCGGCAAATTCGACGCCAGCACTTTGGCGTACGGCGGTTAGTAGGGCATATTATGCAATGTATCATGCAGCCCGTGCCGCGACATATTTGTCTTATGGCGGCGACGATCATGAGGAACATTCAGCTCTCCCGGGTAAGTTGCCGGCGGATTTTCCTGATTTCGAACAGTGGCGAAATAAGCTAAAGAATGCACGATACGAACGAAATCGTGCGGACTATGACCCTTATCCGGTTGATGAGGGGGAATTTATGGATATTTGCCTAGCTCTGATTCAAGATGCAAAGGATTTTGTTCGGGCTTCGCAGAGATATATTAACCAAAAAATAAGGTTGCAAAATGGTTCTTGAATCTGATCTTAAGGGAATCATTGAGTCTGAAATGAGAAGGGCAGGAGTTTCGCCTGTTTCTGTTCAGATTAGAACTTTTCCTGGTGAGGTGATTGCGATTGTCGAGGTTGATCGCAATTATCAGAGGGCACTTATTGTTGCTCAAGAGCTCGATTCAAAAATTGAGAATGGATTTGTCACTGTCCGTCAAATTAAGTCAAATGGAAATAAACGGGCTTATAAATCTATTTCGGGTGTGCATGACGAAAGAGTCGGTGATTTGCTCGGGTTGTTAAGCACTCGCTCTAGAACATCGGAAAGCCAACCGAGTCTCCGGTACATTCAAGACGTCCAAGAAAGACTTAGTGTTGCAGTTACGCCGCGTCATCATCTTATATTCGGCCGGCGTGGCGTAGGAAAAACATCTCTCTTATTGGAGGCGAGGAGGCTGCTAGAGAACCAAGGTGCTTATGTTCTTTGGGTAAATGTGCAATCGTTACGTAGTCTAGGCGTGGGGCACGCGTTCCTAACGGTGGCTTTGAAGCTTTGCGATTTGCTTTTGGCTTCGCAGGAGGCTATTCGCTCGTCTCAAACCGGACTTGATGCGCTGAGAGCGTTGCGAGCAAGCATTGAGCAACGCTTCGTAGCCAATGGTTCAACATTGCAGGAAGTCGCAATTTTGGTTCCGCTACTTCAGCAAGAGTGCTCGCGATTTACCCTGCAAGCTCAACGCACTATTTATTTGTTTGTGGATGATATTCATTATCTTCCTAGTTCGGAGGTTCCGCATTTTCTCGACCTTCTGCATGGCGTTACTCGGGATAATTTGGTTTGGTTGAAGATTGCTGGTATCCAGCATCAAACTCGCTGGTTTATTCCGGTGCCGCCGACTGGACTTCAGACGGGGCACGACGCAACAATTATTAATTTGGATGTCACTCTCGAGCATCCGGAGCGAGCGAAGGAATTTCTTGAGAATGTGCTCCGTGGCTATGTGGAGGAGTGCAGCGCATTACCATTGAGTAATGTGTTAAGTGCCGCGGCGCTGGATCGACTTGTTTTGGCATCGGGCGGTGTGCCTCGCGACTTTTTGACATTGTGTGCGGCATCTATTCAAACCGCTCGTCAGCGACCAAACGCGAAGACGGTAGGGGTGCAGGATGTAAATAATGCAGCCGGCGTTGCAGGACAAACGAAGCTTCAAGAGCTCGAGGACGATGCGGCCGCGACATCTGGCCGTTCGGGTGTTCTGATTGCTTCGTTGAATTCGGTGAGAGAGTTTTTGCTCACGGATGAAGAGATTACATACTTTAGAATTGATTTTCGTGATAAAGAATCCCGTTCTCAGGAGTATCGTGTGTTGCAAGCGCTGGCGGATCTGCGCATGCTTCACCTGATTAATCCCAGTCTTTCCGATCAGCATCAAGCGGGGCAAAGGGCCGAGGTGTATTTGCTCGATTTGAGCCAATACTCAGGATCTCGTTTCAAGCAAGGTATTCATGTATTGGATTTTGAGCGCGGTCATATGGTGTTGAAGAGAACGCGCAGTTTGGAGCCGGCGCGAATAGGTGATACGGTGTTGAAGTTGGTTTCGCTCCTGCGTCGAGCTCCAACATTTGAGCTTTCTAAGTTAACTGATAGCGCAAAATCATCAGATCTATGAGAATGTAATGTAAAATCTACGTGCGTTACCCAAGTTTTTTATGAGTAACGCACGTGAGTGGTATTTTTTAGATTCAATTGCTCGCGCTGCGATGTGATGAAAATAAGTGGCGAAATTATAAAATAATCCGGGGATTTTGTGATCTGCGGATGAGATGTCAACGCATATCAGTCCGTGCCTTTACGACTCTCCCTCGCTGTAACACACATTCGATTGCTTTATTTTTCTCAGCCACGAGCCCGATATCTTCCAGTGGATTCCCTTCCAATACAATCAAATCTGCAATCGCCCCTACGGCAACCACCCCAAGCTCCCCCGTCATATTCACAATCTCCGCCGCCACCGTCGTAGCCGACCTGAGCGCTTCCAGATTCCCGAGCACTTCCGCCCGAATCCGAAACTCGCCCGACTGAAACGCGTGCATCTCGCCAAGCAGATCCGACCCGAATCCCATCTTCACACCGGCCTTTGCATAGATCTCCAGTGACTCGCGACCTTTCTGCTGCACGGAAGCCACCTTCGCAACGGAGTCGGCAGGCATCCCGAACTCCGCCCCATGTTTCGCAAGCGCGTCATAAGTCACCAGCGTCGGCACGACAAACGCCCCATGCTCATGCATGATCTTCGCCGCCGCTTCATCCACCAGATTCCCGTGCTCGATCGTCCGCACGCCACACCGCACAGCCCGCGCAATCGCCCGCCCCGTATACGCGTGCGCCATCACATAAGTATTCGCGGCCTCGGCCTCATCGACGATGGCCCGAATCTCGTCCTCCGAATACTGCGTGTTCGCGATCGGATCAGTCGGCGAAGCAACCCCACCAGAAGCCATGATCTTGATCTGCGTCGCGCCTTTCTGAATCTCCTCACGCACCGCGAGCCTTACCCCTTCAACCCCATCCACCACCCGCGCAATCGCCCCCGTCCGAAAGCAACAAGAGCAGGGCTCCAGCAAATCCCCCCGAGGCCGAAAATCCCCATGCCCGCCGGTCTGCGACAACGCTTTCCCTGACGGAAAAATCCTCGGCCCCGAAACCAGCCCCGTCTCGACCGCCTGCATCAAACTCCAGTCCGCGCCCCCCGCATCCCGCACGCTGGTAAACCCACGGGACAACATCGCATCGAGAATCGGCAACGACCGAATCGCCGCGAGAATATTCGGCTGCGTCGCATTGGCACCGAGATTCGCATTCGAAGCCAGCACATGCACATGGCAATCGATGAACCCTGGCATCACGGTCTTGCCGCGCACGTCGATCACCTGCGCATTCGGCAAATCCACCGGCCGATCGGTGACTTCGACAATCCGTTCGCCATCGATCACGACATGATGATGTTCGAGCAACACACCTCGCTCGAGGTCGAGTACGTTGCCGCCTTGAAGCACGGTAATGGTCATGGGGAAATTTCCTTATCGAGTCGTGGAGGCAGGCCGCTTCGCATCCTTCACGAACCGCGTCCCGACGAAGCTGACTGCCGCCGCGAGGGTCACGTAGAAGGCGGGCGCCATGTTGCTGCCCGTGCGGGCGATGAGCCACGTAATCAGGAACGGTGCAAACCCACCGAAGATCGTGACTGCGAAGTTGTACGCAACGGAAAGCCCGGTCGACAGCACCTTGGTCGGGAACAGTTCCGCGAACGCCGCAAGGATCGGCCCCGTATAGACAGCGATCAACACACCGAACACGGCCTGGAACACGATCAGCGACGCGAACCCGGGCGCATGGTTGATCCACGCGAACATCGGCCACGCGAGCACGAAGACCGCGAGCGCCGAGCCGGACAGGAACACGCGTCGTCCCCACACGTCGGCGAGCCGGCCGACGATCGGCGAGCAGCACATGATCATCATCCCGCCGACCATGCCGGCCGCGAAACCGGTCGACTGCGGAAGATGCAGCGTGCGCGCGGAATAGGTCGGCATGTAGAAGAGCAGCACGTAGGTGCAGACGGTCCACAGGATGACCATTGAAAAGCTCGCGAACGTCTCGCGCGGGTAGGTGGACAGCACTTCCTTCAGCGGTGAACTCTCCTTCACCTGCGCTTCGACGGCGCTGAAAGCGGGCGTTTCGTCGATATGGCTGCGGATGAAATAACCGACGGGCCCGACGATGATCCCGAGCAGGAATGGCAACCGCCAGCCCCAGCTATGCAGCGCCTGTGCGTCGAGCGACGTCGTGACGAACGTGCCGGTTGCCGCACCGAGCAGCACCGCGAAGCCGATGCTCGACTGGATCCAGCTCGAGTAATACGCGCGCTTCTCCGGCGGTGCGTATTCGGTGAGGAATGCGGTGGCGCCGCCCATCTCGCCGCCGGCCGAGAAGCCTTGCAGCAATCGCGCGACGACGATCAGCAGCGGTGCGGCGATGCCAGCCTGCTCATAGGTCGGCGCGATCCCGATGAGCGCGGTGCCGGCCGCCATCAGCAGGATCGTGAGCGACAGCGCGGCCTTGCGTCCGGCCTTGTCGGCATAAACGCCGAGCACGATGCCGCCTACCGGCCGCATGAAGAAGCCGACGCCGAACGTCGCGACGGTCAGCAGCACGGACGTCAGTTCGTTGCCGGTCGGAAAGAACAGCTTCGCGATGATCACCGCGAAGAAACTGTAGACGGTGAAGTCGAACCATTCGAGGCCGTTGCCGATCACGGTCGCGACGATGGCGCGGCGGCGTTGCTGCACTGCCGCATCGACGGAAGGCGCGGCGCGCGGGGAAAGCGTTCCTTGCATGGTCTCTTCCTTTGTCAGAAGACGGGACGGCTGCCCCGCGTGAATCCCATGCTACGGACAGCCAGATTTTTTTCTGAAACGAAAGATTCGCATGCACGCATGCGCTGCACGCATGCATCGCGCTCAGGGTGCGGTCTGCTTCTCCGCCTGTTCGAACAGCCAGCGCGTGAAGAGGCGGGCGGCCTGATTCTGTGCGCGGTCGTTCGGCGAGATCACGTAATAACCGCCGCCGTGGCTCGCGGTCGCTTCCGTCACGCGCACGAGCAGGCCGGCCTCGATGCATGCGTCGATCATGTAGCGCCAGCCGAGCGACACGCCCTGGCCGAGAATGGTCATCTGCACGATCTGTGGATACGAATTGATCATGATGTCCTGCGGCTGTGCCTTCTGGCGGTCGACGTCATTCATGCCGAACCATTCGGACCACGACATCCATTGGCGCTGCCCGTCCTCGAGGCGCAGCAGCGTTTCGTTCGCGAGATCGGCCGCGTTCAGCGTTCGGCCGGCCAGATAACCGGGCGAGCAGACGGGAAACACTTCCTCGTCGAACAACCGGCGCGCGGTGTACTCGGCCGGCGCCTGCTGGCGCACGTAGTAGACGCCGACATCGAATTCCGCCGGCGACATCGACGCAAGGCCGTCGCGCACGATCAGGCGCAGCTTGATGTTCGGATACGCGGTGCGAAAGTCCGGCAGCCGAGGCGTAAGCCACAGCAGCGCAACACCGGACGAGCAAGCGATCGTCAGTTCGAGATCGCCGTACGGCTTCATCACGTCGTGCGTGGCTTCCGCGCATTGCGTGAGCAGGTGGTGCACCTGCGCCGCGTATTGTTCGCCGGCGATCGTCAGGCGCAACGAACGATGCTCGCGGACGAACAGCGAGCGGCCGAGGAATTCCTCGAGCTGCTGGATCTGGCGGCTGATCGCGCTTTGGGTGAGATGCAGTTCGGCGGCGGCTTTCGTGAAGCTCGCGTGCCGCACGGCGGCTTCGAACGCGACGAGGCACTGAAGGGGCGGCAGGGGTGTGATGCGCATGGCGGGGCAGGGAGTCGATGGCGCTGCAGACATGATACGGGTGGACCACACGAAGATCGCAAGCCGCGAAGGGCGCTGTCGATTTGCCATTCGCTTGACGTGTTTCTGCTGCATGCTCCGCCCCACCTATTTGGGCTGGCCTGCGACCTGCGCGCCACGGTCAAGCCAACACGCTAGGCCCATACTCTCGATCCTCTCGATGAGCACCCGAGAAACTGCCTCGCTGTGGTTTTTATAGCGCTGCGGCTGCGAGTCGTTCTGATGGGGGACGAGAGAGCAGTCCAGGTCGCACCTGGAATCACTTGTCCTGTTCGATCAATTTCCTCGCGAAGAATGAGCCGCGATCCGGGCAGCCGCCGATGTTTCGGGCAATCTCCCGACGGCGCTGCTTTGAACACATCGCCTTTGAGGCAACGTCGTATGCGCAATCAGTGCGCCCGCTCTTTCGAAGGAGCGGGCCAACGCACTGCAGAAGATGCGCTGCCTGATGATTCAGGAGCGATTCAGGAGCGGCGTGACGATACGCTCGAGGCGATCGGCGGTCCATGAGGGTTTCGGATCGTCCCAGCCATTGTCGACGAGGAGCCCGTTCCGGTCGATCGTGAAGTTCACCGGGATGCGCCAGATTCGGCCATAGCCTCCGGCGTATGCGCTGCCCAGGAGGCCGACCGGAAAGCTCAAACTGGCCGCCACTTGCCGGACGGCCGCGAGATCGTCCGGTCCGTCCAGACTGAAACCGAGCACACGCAAGCCGTTTGCCGCATGGCGCGCGGCGTACGCGGACAACAGTGGCAGTTCGGTCCGACAAGGCTCGCACCATGTGGCCCAGAAAGTCAGAATGACCACGTTCCCACGCAAATCCTCGCTGGCGACGCTTTGCCCGTCGAGCGTGTGCAGGATCAGGCCGGGCGCGGGACGACCGACTGCCAGGCCGCCGGCCTGCGCGGCCGGCAGCCATCCTCCGAGGCTGGCTCCCAGCACCACCCCGCCGGCCTTGCGCAGCCAGTCGCGCCTCGTCCCATTGAGTCCTGCGCGCGGCGATTCGTCGGCGTCAGAAAGCATAGTTTGCCCCCACCGTGCCCGACCAGCGCGGAAACAACTGATAGCCGCTGAGCCGGCTATACAGAGACTTCTGGACGAATGCGTAGACGTTCAGATTCTTCACCACGTTCACCGTCACGCCAGGCGACAGGTAGACGACCGTGCCGGCTGTGTTGCTGGTGTCGGCGAGCGCGCCTTGGTCCGCGCTCTTGCGAGTCACGTTGATCTGGAGCTGCGGGACGACCCTCGGGTTCGCCTCATAGCGCAGGCCGACGCTTACCGTCGCGAGATTGCCCGGCCGGTAGTCCTGACCGAGGCCGTGAAGATTCTCGACCACGGCCGACTGGAATTGACCGTTGATGAACGCGTCGAAGTTCTGGCTGACGGGCTGGTAGTAATAAGCACCGACGATCAGGTCCGTGCTGCCGGTGCCGGGCTGCAGGCTGGTATCCAGGGCCTGACCGTTGGCGCCGTTCGGACCTGACGAGAAGAACACCGGGCTGCGGCCGACGGTGGCGCCCGTCAGCACGTTCTGGCCGCCGTATTTTCCAGTAGGCAGCTTGACGCCGAGCTGTACGCCGAGATTGTGGGTTGGCAAGAAACCCTGATAGCTGGCGATCAGTTTGATGTCGCCCAGCCCCTTGCTCGTGACGCCGCTCAGGTTGTCGGGCGTGAGCTGATCCGGCGTGGCGTTGCCGTAGGTCGAGTGGCCGCGATCGATGAACGGAACGATCGCACCGAAGTTCCACTTGGGGTTCGGACTGTAGTTGATGCCGAGATTCCAGTAGCGGTTGATCGTCTGGTGTTCGACTTCCTGGCTACCGCCCGCTGCATTGATCGCCGCCGGCACGGTGGGCGATACCGCGCTCGTTCCGCTACGCAACTGGTTCTGTGGAAGGAAAGTGTAATCCAGGCTGATGCGCCAGCCCGGCGTGGCCGAATAACCCGCTGCGGCATCCGTGCTCAGCGAGCAGCCGCAGGTCGCGCAGGCGTGGGCTGCCACGGGCAGGGTCAGGCCGGTCAGGCAAGCAAGCGCGGCGAGTGAAACGTCAATCGTTCTCTTCGATTCGATTCGCATGTCATTCCTCGTTCATGTCTCGTGGGTGCACGCGAGCGTGCCCGCGGCGTCGCGGACGCACGGTGCGAAGTGCCCCAATTGCAGACTCGCAGCGGCGAGAGTCCCGCGTGATTCGGCGGGGCCTCTTCGCATGGCTGCGAATGATCGATTCAGACGAGGAGCGGCGAATCCCGGGGGCGTGCTGCCGGGAATATGTCTCGCCAGATGAACGTCGGCGAAGCTGAAGGTTGTTCGGCGCTGTAGTGCGCTGTCGCCTGCAGTTGCAGCAAGGCGGACGGCGGCGCAGGCGTGTGATGCGCGAGCAGGTTGCAATACCCGCAAGCATCGAGGTGGACTGCGAGCGCTTGATCGCCGGCATCCGGCTGACCCTCGGCCGAGCAGATCGATGCGAACGGCGTATTCCGATCGAGAGACATCAGGCCCTGACTCACGATCGGTGCAAAGACAATGAGCCACATGGCGAACATGCCAAGCCATGCAGTCATTCGATTGCGGTGGTGAGTGGTCATGATGTCGGGTGTATGCGAGCGCCAGGATTCTAGCTTAGACCGGTTGCGACGCAGAAGAAATACTCGGCATACCTGAGCACAAAACTCGAACATCGATCGCATCGCGCTTGACCGCCGGCGACGCGTGCCGGATCTTCGAACATAGCCGCGGTGGAGCGGACGTACCTGTCAAACAGGTCGGTCGCGGCGGCATCGACGTTCCGCTAGCGAATACCGTGTGCTGCGTACGTTCGATGTGTCGACAAGCGGGCTGCGACGGTGCGGCGGGATTGTCCCCATGAAGCTGTGGGGCATGGTCCGACTGCGCCAATAAAAACGTTGCACTAAGATCGTCCTGATGGTGGCAGGATCGTGCAAACGGTGTTGCACCAGTCCAGCGCCCTGCGCGTGCAGGGTTCCTGAGCGTGCATGGCGCAGCACCGGCGACTGTCGTTTGCCGCCCCTATCCTGGAGAAGCACATGAAACCGAATCTTGGCCGGCAGGCCCTGCTTGCCCTGACACTCGCCGGCGTGGCCGCCGCAGCCGTCGCGGCGACGGAGGAGGAAGCGAAGGTGCAGTGCTATGGCGTCGCCAAGGCCGGCCAGAACGACTGCGGGAGCAAGACCGGCGTGCATGATTGCGCGAGCAAGGCGAAGGTCGACAACGACCGAGGCGACTTCAAGATCGTGCCGATCGGTACCTGCGAAAAACTGGGCGGCACGACCGAATCCTGATGCCACGAAGCGATTGTCGCAGCACGCCGGGGTTCTCATGACCGCGACCCGTCCGGGTGCCGGCGCGCCATCCGGTATCGGTATCGGGCTTCGCCAGGTTCACTACGCCGACTTCGTCGAAGCACCGCCCGCGGTGGACTGGGTGGAAGTGCACAGCGAGAACTATTTCGGTGACGGCGGCTACGACCTGCACGTGCTCGGCATCGTGCGATGCGATTTCCCGGTCAGTCTGCATGGCGTCGGCCTCGGGCTCGGCTCGGGCGTCCCGCTCGACGCGGGTCATCTGGACAGGCTCAAGCGCCTGGTCGAGCGGATCGAACCGGCAGTCGTCTCCGAACATCTGTGCTGGGGTGCGACGGCCGCCGGCAGTTTGAACGACCTGTTGCCAATGCCGCTGACCGACGCGGCGCTCGCTCACCTCACGGTGCGAGTCAACGAAGTGCAGGAGGCACTGGGTCGGCCGATCCTGCTCGAAAACGTTTCTACCTGGCTTCGGTTCAACGACGACCGGTACGGTGAAACGGCATTCCTTTCCGAGCTGGCTCGGCGCACCGGATGCGGCGTGCTGCTCGACGTCAACAATCTGTACGTGAATCAGTGCAATCACGGCGAGGACGCGATGTCGGCGATGGATGCGTTGCCGCCCGGCGTGGTCGGCGAAATCCACCTGGCCGGCCATCGTGTGACCGGCGCGGCCGTCATCGATGACCACGGCTCCCGGGTTGCGCCTGCTGTCTGGGCGCTCCATGAACATGCGCTGCGCCGCTTCGGCGACGTGCCGACGCTGATCGAATGGGACACGGCCATTCCGCCGTTGAGCGTGCTGGTCGACGAAGCCCGTCTTGCGCGTGTTGCACAGGTCCGGGTGCGACAGGACGCGCGGCAGCTATCGAGCGCTATAGCGGGTGGGGTGAGTGATGGCGATGCCGCTTGAATCGCTCCAGCGAATCTTCGCGAGCGCCCTTGGCGATCCGGAGCAGGAGAAACTGCTGCTCGAATTCGTGAAGCCGCCGTCGCAGGTCACCGGCGACGCACCCGGTCGAGCCGGTGAAAATGATGTGCATGAATCGCCGCTGGTGGCCACCGCAGAACCCGACGAGGTTTTGCATCAGCGCGTGGGACTTTATCGCGGTAACGTCCGTTCGCACTGGCGTGGCGCGCTCGCGAACGCCTATCCGGTGTTGCTGGCGCTGGTTGGCGATGCATATTTTGATGCGTTGTCGCTTGCGTACGCTCGCGCGCATCCGTCCCGAAGCGGCGACCTCAATCGCTTTGGCGATGCGTTGCCGGTCTTCATTGGAGAATACGAGCGAGATTCGCGCTTTCGATATTTTGCAGATGTTGCGCGCCTTGAATGGGCGCTGCACGTTGCCTGCTTCGCCGCTGACGTATCGGTATTCACGGCGCAGCAATGGCTCGAACTCGGTGACGAGCGTCTGCTGGATGCGCAACTCGCGATACATCCGGCCTGCACGGCTATCGCCTCCGATTTCGCCATTGCCGACATCTGGCGGGGACATCAACCGGGAGGCAACTTCCCACAACGGCCCGACGGCCCCACCTGGACGCTCGTCGTGCGTCCAGCGTGGCACCCCACGGTATGCGTTCACACCGAGGCTGCTCACGCGGCCTTCATCGCGCTGCAAAACGGAACAACCCTGGCCGATGCGCTCGACGCTGCGTTTGCGATCGATCCGGCGTTCGATTTCGCGACGCAATGGCACGCGTGGATCACCGCATCGGCGATTACCGGCGCAACTGCTGGCACGGTGTCATGATCGGCTTGACGGGTGTTTGCGTGTCGGCGTACCGATTGCCGCGACTTTTTCCTTTTCCGCAACTGTACGCCCCGGCGTATATGAGTCGATGCGTTACGCATCTATTGCCGGCCGGATCGAGTTTTTTCGGTTCCCTGATGTTAGGATTCGACGATTCCAGCCCCTTGCTCCAGCGGCTGCGAATGCGTGCTTTCAAACGTATTGTCATTGCAGTGAATTTTTTCGGAGATTCTCACATGGACAGACGTGACGCACTATTCGGTACCGGGCTGCTCGCGCTTTCCGCACTCGCGACAATTGAACGGGCCTCGGCCCAGGAAAGCTCGCCTGCGGAAACCTCTCATCAGCATCATGGCGGTCAATACGGCGCGCTCGCCAATGCGGCGGGCGAGTGTGTGTCGACCGGGCAGGTCTGCGTGAGCCATTGCATCGGTCTTTTGGGCAAGGGAAACCAGGACCTTGCCGCCTGTGCAACCAGCGTGTCGCAAATGCTTTCCATTTGCGGCGCCCTGCAAGGTCTAGCCAACCAGAATTCGCACTATCTTCCGGCGTTAGCCAAGGTCGCCCTGGATGCCTGCCGCGATTGCGAGGCGGAGTGCAAAAAGCACGCTGACAGGCACGCGCCGTGCAAGGCGTGCATGGAGTCGTGTCGCGCGTGTGCCAACGAGTGCCGCGCCGCGCTGGCAACCTGAATCGCGCTGCGGGTTCGTCCTTTCATTCCATCCACGGTCGAACCGCTTCCGCCTGGCGGCCACAGCCGGTGGCCGCCGTCTCCGATTCCGAGCTGTGCTGGTCTACGAGCGCGAGACCGATGCGTCCGCCAAACTCCGCGCGTGCATCGCGTTCGCGCTGGATCATTTCCCACCGCGAGTGGGGAATACATGAGGGATCGACCATTCGTCCAGTGCCGGCTTCCCGTTGGCGTTCGTCGTTACGCGGCATTCATGCGAAAATTGACCACAAATCGCACTCGCCCGAGAACGACGTGACCCGATTGAACCCTGAGAGCAAACCGAAAGCCGGACATCCGCCGTGGATGGCCGTCGCGCTGGCCGAACTCGGCATCCGCCGCCATCCGCCCGGCAGCATCAACCCGCGCATCGTCGAGTACAACAACCAGACGAACCTGGTCGGTTACGACGACAAAATTTCCTGGTGCTCGTCCTTCGTCAACTGGTGCATGACGCACGCCGGCATTCGCGGCACTGGCTCCGCACTCGCGCGTTCGTGGCTCGAATGGGGCCGCCCGCTGGAGCGCCCGGTCTACGGCTGCATCGCGATCCTGACGCGCGACGATCCCGCGAGCTGGAAAGGTCACGTCGGTTTCTACCTGCGTCACGACGATGAACACGTCCACCTGTTCGGCGGCAACCAACTGGAAGAAGTGCGCGAACTCGCGTACCCGTTGAACGAAGTGATCGGCTACCGCTGGCCCGACGCAGTATGTGTATAAGGCTAGACTGGACCAAACAGACAGCGTCAGATCGTCTGACTCAGTTCGGCCACATTGAGACGTTCGACAGTGCGGCTTGAATCGCTGACAATCGACGCGTTGACGCCGGAAGCCGCGATGCCAGGACGTAATATGCCAAACGATCTGAACCAGGCAGCCTATTGGGTTTCGTTTATACATGAGCACTGCCCGTTTCCAAATCGAGACGCGCTTGCGGCGCAGTTCGCGAATGCAGAGATACTCAGACTCTGTGCTTATAACGTCTTCGTCAGCGAATCGCTCACTGAGAATTAAGCGGGAATTGCGCATGCCGGTCCGGGCGGTGAATGACCGCTATTGAGCAGATCGAGTGGCTGCAATGGGTCCGGGAAGCGCCATTCGCTGGCGCGAGATGGCACGGCGACCAAGGTAGCCGCTTTACACTGCGACAAATGAGCGACCCTTCCCTGCAACCCCAGCCCCAAAACGGGCTCACCTCCTATTTCTGGAGCGGCGACGCCATCCGCAGTCGGCGCGTAAGTGACATCGTGCTGTCCGGCACGGTCGACGTGCCAGAGCCGCCGGCGCGTCTGCTCGCGGATTGGGCTAGGGAGATTTCGTCCCGCATGACCCTGGAACCTGGGGATGTTGAGGCGTTACCTCTGGCACGAGCACGAGCGCGCTGGCCGGACTACTCGCACTGCGTGCAGGCAGTGGCTGATTGGGCGAGCAAGCTTGGACTGCCCGGCGTACTTGCCTCCAGTGACGTCGCTCTCATGGCTTGCCGCGGCGCGAGGTATCACCACGACGGAGAGCAGTATGGCGGCGCGGCCTTCTGCAATCTCTTCCTGAGCGAGGATAAGGGTCAGGACGTACACTTTCCATCGTTGGGTCTTCGAATCCCCCTGACCCGGGGTTCGGTTCTGATATTCGATACCTGCCAGTCTCATGGCGTCATTCGGCGCGGCAGCAGCGGTTTTGATGTGGACGACTTCCCGCCCGACCAGGATTGCACTCAGGTATTCCTGACCTGGGAGCTTCCCGTTGAGGCTATCCATGTCAGGCAGGCGCTCAATGTCGCCTTTGACATTGATCTTTCGACCTCGCTGAAGGTCAATGAGGAGCAAGTCCGGCTGAATGATGAAAGAGTCAGCGTGTGTGACAAGTCAGGTCGGTGGCACCGAGCTGACTAATCGCCAGGACTCGTCACGATCCCACCTGGTCGGCTGCATCGATCTTGCCGTCGCCTGCCGGCCATGAAGAGACGTTCGCCGACACCTTCATCCCGACATTCAGGCGTCCCCTTCGCCCAGACCGCGGACCCCCATTAGCCTGCCGATCGCTCACAGGTCATTCTTCGTGCTTTCAGGTCGCTGTCCGTCGCCTATGCTTGGCTAGGGTTGCCGTCACACAGACGGGGCCTCCACGTCATGGCAAAACGGAGGAGTCTCATGCGAACAACGCTGCTGGCCTTGATGTTTCTATGCCTGGCCGCTTGCCGGTCTCCACTGCCAACCGCCTCGGCTACGGCGCCCACCGCACGTACCTGGGACCTCCCACCCGGCGTGAAATCGATGCCGGTGAATGGCTACGACATGGCCTACATAGAGCAGGGCTCCGGCGTCCCGGTGGTGCTGATCCCAGGAGCAGGATCCGACTACCGCTACTTTGGCGCCCAGATGGGCCCGTTTGCCCAGAAGTACCGGGTTATCTCCGTCAGCCTACGGCATTTCTATCCGGAGCCTTGGAACGGTGAAGGTGAGTTCAGCCTGGAGCAGCACGCCGATGATCTGGTCACGTTCATCCGTCAACTCAAGGCCGGACCGGTGCATTTGGTCGGCCATTCGCGCGGTGGCACCCTGGCACTGTATGTCGCCAAGGCCGCGCCTGAGCTGGTCCGTAGTCTCTCGCTGAGCGAGCCCGCGTCGGGCATGCGCGCCTTTATGCCTGCGAGTTCGACTTCTTCTGCCGGCGAAGAACGGCGGGCGCTGTACCGCGAGATGGCCGAGAAATTCAAGCAGGGCGACAAGGATGCCGGCCTGATCGCCTTTGCGACATTCGTCAACGGCCCAGGCGCCTGGGATGCAATGTCGGAGAGCGCCAGGCAGTGGTACCGGGACAATGCGTGGACTTTCATTGCCCCCGATAACGAAGGCAACCACTGGGCGCCGTACACCTGTGAGGACGCCCGGCACATCGAAGCACCGGTTCTGCTGCTGCGTTCCGAGAAGATCACACCCGCGATGAGTCAGGTCCAGGCCAACCTCCTGCCCTGCCTGAAGCATGCAGAGCAGGTGCGCATCATGAACTCCAGTCACTCCATGCCGCGGATCAATCCAACCGCGTTTAACGCTGCGGTATTGGCGTTCATCGATGCGCATTGAGTTGTCGTTCGCGTAGGAGCGCGCAATGGCCGGATTCCGCGAGGGCACCGATGGGGTGTTCAAATGACATCTGCTCACCGATCGGCGCGACCCGGCCCGCCTCGGACGTCGACTCAAGCCTGTGCAAACGGCCGGTTGAATCCGCCGGCCGAACCGGCCGCTCGCCTCGAAGCAGCCGAATGTCTCAGAAGGGTCGATCACGACCCTCGATGAAGCGACGGCCCATCGAGCTCGGGTCTGATCTGACACTGACTGAGAGATCAGGTGTCGACTTACGCGCAGTATGACCAAACGGCCACAACGCGCATGAAACCACCAACACCGCCTTTCCCACTGCTAATCTGTCGCACACGCCGCATTGATCCACCCGGAGCCCGTCGGCGGACCGCCCCGCAGTCGCCGACCTCCACCCCCAAAAGGAGCCTGCAGTGCAAACCGGTAATCTCCGTCTCTACGCGGATGCGCAATACACGAGCCCTTACGCGATGTCGGTCTTCGTCGCCCTCGAGGAAAAAGCGCTGCCTTACGAACTGGTGACTGTCGATCTCGGCAACCGCGCGCATTTCGCGCCCGACTATGCGGCGACGTCGCTGACGCAACGCGTGCCGACGCTCGTGCACGACGATTTCGCGCTGTCGGAATCGTCGGCGATTACCGAGTATCTCGACGAGACATTCCCGGGCACGCGGCTCTATCCGGTCGATTCGCGCCAGCGTGCACGTGCGCGACAAGTGCAGGCGTGGCTGCGCAGCGACCTGATGCCGATCCGCACGGAGCGGTCGACCGAAGTGCTGTTCTACGGCCCGACGAGCGAGCCGCTGTCGAATCTGGCGCAGGCTGCCGCGCAGAAGCTGTTCGTGGCCGCCGACAAGCTGCTCGCGCCGGGCGCGGCAAACCTGTTCGGCGAGTGGAGCATTGCGGATGTCGATCTGGCGGTGATGCTGAACCGTCTGGTGCTGAATGACGATCCGGTGCCGCAGCGTCTTGCCGACTATGCGCGCGCGCAGTGGGAGCGGCCGTCGGTGCAGCGCTGGGTGAAGCTGAAGCGGCCGTCGCTGTAATTCGCGGGTGCGTGGGGCGTGTCGGTGGCGCGGGCATTTGCGCCGCCCGCCGATGCGTCGTATGCCCGCGCGGGGTGGCATGCAGCATCGCTTCGTTCAACCCACCGAATCCGTGTGGGAGCGAATACCAATGAAGAAAATATGTTCGGCAGTGGTGGTCATGGCTGCCTCCATCACCGGATGGGCGGCGCCTCCGGGCGAGGCTTTGGTCAAGAGCTGCCTTCTGGCGCAGTCCGTCTCACCCTCCATCGTCATCCGTGACATCAACACGCACGAAGTGTCGCAAGAGGACGACTACGCTGACGGCTTCAACGCGAGTTACCTCGTCAGACACGAAGGTGCCGACGTGGGTTACGCCGAAGGAAAGTCGACGCAGGCGTTGATCTATTCCGGAAAGCTCTACCGATTGTCCGCGGCCATCTCCGTTGGAAACAACCGCGGAATCAAGCCCACTGCGTTCAATCCCGCGCTGGCGCAGTGGAGCATCGCAGGAGATGGCCGTCAGCGCTACCTATGCGTGAGCTTCAATTTCGACGGGCTGGGGCGAAGCGGGTCGTTTCAAAATGTTCACGGTGGGTATCTCGTGAATGCGAAAACCAAGGACCTGTACTTTGTCGTACGTGACGTCAGGAAGTGAGTGACCTTTCCTTTTGCGGAGCACGCATCGTGCAGGGGCAGCGAAGGTATTCGACGATCGGCTAACCCTGCACACCCCGGCGCTCAATTCTTCGCCACAGCCTCCGCCGCCGCGTTCCTGCTCCACCCACCTCCAAGCGATCGATAAAGCGCGACTGCCGCCAGCGCATGCTCGCGCTTGACCTGATTGAGCGAATCCGAATCCCGCAGATACACCTCCTGCGCCGACAGCACATCCAGAAAATCCGTCGCACCGCCCTTATAGAGCTGATTCGCCAACCCGAGCGCCTTGTCCGAAGCAGTCAACGCGCTATCGAGCTTCCGCGTCGCTTCATCGGAACTGACGAGATTCGCACGCGCATCCTCGACTTCCCGCAACGCCTGCAGCATCGTCTGCCTTAACCCGAGTTCCGACTCGCGCATCCGGCTTTCGCTCTGCGAGATATCGGCTGTAATACGCCCCGCGTTGAAGATCGGACTTGTCGCGCTCAACGCCGCGCTGAACAGGTTGTCGGTCAACGTAGGCAACCCGAGATACGACGCCGCCAGAATCCCGTCCGTCAAATTCAGCGAAAACTTCGGATACCGCTCGGCCTTCGCAGCACCCACTTGCGCCGCACGCCGCTCGACCTGCGCATATGCAGTCAACACATCGGGACGTCGCAGCAACGCCTGCGAAGGTAACGTACCCGGCGCACCAACCGGCGGCGCGGGAATCTCGCCCGCCTGCACCAACACGAGCCGATCGACCGATTCCGGCGTGCGCCCCGAATACACGGCAATCAGATTGAGCTGATGCGAAATCTGCGCCTGCGTCGGCGGAATCCGCGCTTCGAGCGCATCGAGCTGGTTCTGCGCGCGCGTGACGTCGAGTTCCGTTGACAGCCCGAACGCCTGCCGCTTGCGCGTGAGTTCGAGCGCATGCTGCCGGATCTTCGCGTTGTCTTGCAGGATCTTCAGTTCCTGTTGCGCCCAACGCAGATCGACATACGCGGATGCCGCATCGGCCGCGAGCGCGAGCCGCATTGCATCTTCCGCATGCTTCTGCCCGACGAGCTCGGCCTGTGCGGCGAGCAAATCGAGCCGTTCGCCGCCGAACACATCGGGTGACCAGCTCAGCGCGAGCCCCGCGCCGGCCTGCCGCACATAACCGAGCGGCGGCGGCGTGTTCTGGCGCGCGTCGGACGCATGCGCGGTCGCGTCGAGTTCGGGCAGCAGCACCGCGCGCTTCTGCACGGTCAGCGCCTGCGCCTGCTTCACGCGTTCGGCGGCGGCCTGCAGGTCGAGGTTGCCGTCGAGCACGGTCGCGATCAGCCGGTCGAGCACGGGATCGTGGAATTGCGCCCACCACGCGGCGGCGTCGATGTCCGCACGCGGCACGTCGGTATCCCATGCAGTGGGCGCGAGCGTCTGAACCGAATCGTGCAGCGCCGGATGCTGCGCGGGTTGCACCGCACACCCTGCGGCGAACGCGCTGACGGCGAGGGCGACGAGTAGCTTTTTCATGATGGGATTCTCAGTGCGCGTCCGGCGGCGGCGCGTTCAAGGTGATGGGTTTGGAAAACGCGACGGCAAGCAGCGCGACGACGAAGCACAGCGACAGCGCGTAGTACGCATCCGCGTAGGTCAGCGTCAACGCTTCGCGATAGATCAGGTGATGCAGGTTCGCGAGCCCCGCTTGCGCGGTGTTCAGCGTATTGCCTGCCACGGACGTCCAGTACGCGGCCTGGTGGTCGAGCAACGACGCGATCTGCGGTTCGCCGGCACTCACGTGCTCGTTCAGGCGCAGGTAGTGGAAGTTCAGCCGGTCGTTGAGCATCGTCGCGCTCACCGCGATGCCGATCGCACCGCCGAGATTGCGCATCAGGTTGAACAGGCCGCTCGCCGATTTGAGTCGCGACTGCGGCAACGAGCCGAGCGCCATCGTCACGATCGGCGGCACGCTGAACTGCTGGCCGATGCCGCGCAGCGCCTGCGGCAGCAGCAGTTCCCGCCAGCCCCAGTCGTGCGTGATCGGCGTGTACAGGTAGCAGCCGAGGCCGAAGCAGATCAGCCCGAACACGAGCAGCGCGCGCATGCTGACGTAGCGTGCGGCGAACGCATACGCGCACAGCGCGAGCAACTGGAACGCGCCGACCGACAGCAGCGCGATGCCGATCTGCAGCGAGCTGAACGCCCGCACCTGCGCGAGAAACAGCGGCGTCAGGAACACGGTCACGAAGATCCCGATGCCGGTCACGAACGACAGCAGGCTGCCGATCCCGAAGTTGCGCACGGCGAGCGCGCGCAGGTCGACGATCGGATCCTTGGCGGTCAGCGCATGCACGATGAACAGGAAACCGCAGATGCCGGAGATCCACGCGCAGATGACGATCGCGTCGTCGCCGAACCAGTTCTTGCGCGGGCCTTCCTCCAGCACGTATTCGAGGCAGCCGAGGAAGCCGGACATCAGCACGATGCCGAGATAGTCGCCGCGCTTGATGAGGCCGGGATCGGGTTCGTCGATGTGCACGTAGCGCGGCACGAGCGCGGCCACGGCGATGCCGGGCACGAGGTTCAGGTAGAACAGCCAGTGCCACGACCATTGGTCGGTGATCCAGCCGCCGATCACGGGGCCGATCGCCGGCGCGAGCGACGCGAGCGCGCCGATGGTCGTCGACGCGATCAGCCGCTGCTTGCCGGGGAACAGCACGAACGCGGTGGTGAACACGGTCGGGATCATCGCGGCGCCGAGCGCGCCCTGCAGCCCGCGAAACAGGATCATCGAGTTGATGTCCCATGCGAGCCCGCACAGCATGCTCGTGATCGTGAAGCCGACGGCCGAGGCGACGAACAGCCAGCGCGTCGACATCACCTTCGACAGCCAGCCCGACATCGGGATCACGATGATCTCGGCGATCAGGTAGGCCGTCTGCACCCACGACAGCTCGTCCTGGCTCGCGGACAAACCGCCGCCGATGTCGCGCAGCGACGACGCGACGATCTGGATGTCGAGCGTCGCCATGAAGAAGCCGACGCACATCAGCGCGAACGCGAAGACGCGCTGCTTCGTCGGTTGCGACGCGGGGTCGCCGGAAAACGCGGTGGTCATCGTCGGCTCCCGCTCAGCTCGCGTGGTCGGTATGCACGGTCACGACCGCGGACAAGCCGGGGCGCAGCACGTGCTCGAGGCCCGGCTGCGGATCGAGATGCACGCGCACGGGCACGCGCTGCACGATCTTCGTGAAGTTGCCGGTCGCGTTCTCGGGCGGCAGCACGCTGAAGGTCGCGCCGGTCGCGGGCGCGACGCTGTCGACGCGGCCGTGCAGGCGCGTGCTCGACGCATCGAGCGACACGTCGACACGATCGCCCGCGCGCATCTTGCGAAGCTGGTCTTCCTTGAAGTTCGCATCGATCCACAGCCCCGACGCGGGCACGACCGTCAGCAGCGGCACGCCGACGTTCGCGAGCATGCCGACGCGGCCCGTGCGGTTGCCGACGTAACCGTCGACCGGCGAGCGGATCGTCGTGTATTCGACGTTGAGCGCCGCGACGCGCTGCGCGGCCAGCGCGGTGTTCACGCGGGCGTGCGCATCGGCGAGCTGCGCGCCGAGCACGTCGAGTTGCCGCTTCGACGCGAGCAGCGCGGCATCGCTGCGTTCGACGGCCGCGCCTGCCTTCGAATAGTCGGCGTCCGCGCGCTCGACGATCTGGTTCGACACGGCGTCGGATTTCACGAGCTCGCGGTAGCGCACGCGGTCGGACGCGGCACGCGTCAGTTCGGCCGACGACGCGTTCTTGTCCGCCGCTTGCTGGCCGATCACCGCGTATTGCAGTTGCTGCTTCGCTTCGAGTTCGGTCACGGCGGAGCGCGCGCTGTCGACTTCGGCGCTGGCCTGCGCGAGCTTCGCATCGTAGTCGCGCGCATCGAGCTGCACGAGCACGTCGCCGGCCTTCACGCGCTGGTTGTCGGTCACGAGAATCCGGTCGACGAAGCCGTTGACCTTCGGCGCAAGCACCGTCACGTCACCGCCGACATACGCATCGTCGGTGCTTTCCTGGAAGCGCAGCACGAACAGCCAGTCGAGCGTGGCCGCGACAACCACGACGACGACGGCGCCCACCGCGATGCGCATCCACGGCACGCGGCGTTGCTGCTTCGCGGGCCGGTCGATTGTGGCTGCTTCGCGGGAGGCAGCGGCTTGGGTCGTATCCATCGATTCACCTATGTATATGCACTTATTGAGACGGTCGACGACGCGTCGTCGATCGGGAAAGGGGTTAACGTTCCGGCAGGTTGTGCGTGATCCGGAACAATTCGTCTCTCAGCCGGGCCGCCTGCGTCGGGCCGAAGCGCCGTTCGAACGCTTCCTGGGCGGCGAGCCAGTGCACGTGCGCGTCGGCGATCTTCGTTTCGCCGTGCGCGGTCAGCGCGAACGTCTGGCGGCGGTACGGCGGCTCGATCCGTCCCGTTACCAGCGCCGCGCCGACGAGCGGCTTGAGCGCGCGCAGCAGCGCGGTGCGCTCGATCACCAGCACGGACGACAGCGCCGACATCGTCAGGTCCGGCCGGTCGCGCAGCAACGCGAGAATGCTGTACTGCGACGGCGTGACGCCCGCCCGCGACAGGTAACGCTCGTAGAACTGCGAGATCCGGCGGGCGGCTTGCCGGACCGCGAAGCAATCGTCATCGGTGAGCGTAGTGTTGTGCATGTGCACATGTTAGGGGCTGCGGTGGCGCGAAGCGATGGCCGGGGCTGGATCAAATTGGTGTCGTGGCTGTACCAATCGGCGGCAGGCCGGCGCGTCCGGGCGCCGGATCAGGCGGCCGCGGGAACGATCCCGCCTTCGCGGTCGCAATAGGCGGCCGTGTAGTCGATGAACGCCTTGACCTTCGCGGGCAGCAGCGCGCGGTTCGCGTACGCGAGCTTGATCTCGACGAACGCATCGACGAGATCGGCGTTCGCGAGCAACTGCACGAGCGCGCCCGACGCGAGTTCGGCTTCGACGAGCGTTTTCGGGACGACGCCGATGCCGAAGTCGTGCTTCACCATTTCGCGGTTGAAGACAGGGCTGTTCGACGAGATGTCGAAGCGGTACGGCAGGGTCAGCGTGTCGCCGTCGACGCGGAACGACAGCGCGGGCCGGCGCAGCGACGGCGACAGCGGCACGAACGGATGATCGGCCAGGTCGGCCGGCGTCTCGGGGCGCGCATGCGCGCGCAGATACGCGGGCGTCGCGACGATCACGACCGGAATGCGCTCGACCAGCCGCACGACGGTCGTTTCGCTCGTCAGCATGTACGGCACGACGATGCCGATGTCGTAGCCTTCGCCGACGAGATCGACCGGGCGCTCGGTCAGCGTGACGTCGAGACGGATCTTCGGATGCGCGCTCTTGAAGCCGGCGATCAGCGGCACGAGCCGGTTCAGCGCGGCGGTGGTATGCGCGACGAGGCGCAGCAGGCCTTCGGGCTCGCGGGTCTGCGACTGCGCTTCCACTTCGAGCGCGTCGAGCTCGTCGAGCACGGCCGCGCAGCGCTCGTAGATACGCTCGGCCGTTTCGGTCAGCGACACCTGACGCGTGGTCCGGTGCAGCAGCCGGCTGCCGAAGCGCGCCTCCAGATCCGCGACCGCACGCGACACGACAGGCCGCGCGAGGCCGTGCATGTCGGCGGCGCGCGTGAAGCTGCGCATCTCGACCACCGACCGGAAGATCCGCAGCTTGTCGATGTAGTCCATGTCCGTCTCCTTGACGCGATGGCGGGGCGCCGGATGCGTTCGGCCGGCCGCCGGCCCTGTTACGGCGGAGTGTACATTGACTTTATGCATATGCACATATAAATTGCGAAGCATGAACGACATCAAGATTGCCCAAGCGTGCAACTGCCTCGCGCTGCGTCAGGCGGCGCGTTTCGTCACGCAGCTGTACGAACGCCATCTGGCCCCGGTCGGCGTCACGCCCGCGCAGTTCTCGATCATGGTGAACCTCACGCATCGGCCCGGCCTGTTGATGAGCGAACTCGCCGAGGCGCTCGTGATGGATCGCACGACGCTGCTGCGCGCGCTGAAGCCGCTGCAGCGCGATGGTTTTGTCGCGACGGCCGCGTCCGAACACGATGCGCGCGCGCATGCGTTGAGCCTCACGAAGCTCGGCGAGCGCACGTTCGCGCAAGCGAAGGTCGCGTGGCAGGCCGCGCAGGACGAATTCGAGACGCAGTTCGGTCAGGGCCGCGCGAAGGCGCTGCGCGACGAACTGTTCAGCCTCACCGCGCAACGCTAGACGGGCAGGCTGCTGCATCCGGCGCCGCACGTTGCAGAGAACTGGAGCGGAATTCGAGCCATCCGCCGCTTTGAGCAGGCCGGAGTGTGGAGGTCAACGCCTTCTGGATCGTAAATTGGTTTCGAATCTGCCCGGATTGATGGTGATCTGGACAGGTTTTATTTCCAGTTGTAGAGTCCTCTGACGGATTTCACGGGCCGGCGCCGCCGGTACGAGTCACGAGGAGCAATCGATGCTGCAGTTGAGTGACCGCGACGACGCGATGTTGCGCGGGGATTTCGGCGACGGCGTCGCCCGCGCGATGCGGATCGTCGCGCGCACGGCGCACGTGATGTCCGCGCCGCACCTGATCGACATCACGTCCGCGCATATCGACGGCTGTCTTTACCACGGCCAGACCAGCCTCGATTTCGTCGAATATTTCGTCGACACGGGCGCGAAGGTCGCGGTGCCGACCACCTTGAACGTCGGGTCGCTCGACCTGATCCATCCCGAGCTGTACCACGGCGACCGCACGATCCAGCGCGACGCGCAGCGCCTGATGGACGCGCATCTGCAGCTCGGCTGCGAATCGAGCTTCACGTGCGCGCCGTATCAGTTGAAGCATCGTCCCGCGAAAGGCGAGCAGATCGCGTGGGCGGAATCCAATGCGATCGTGTTCGCGAACTCGGTGCTCGGCGCGCGCACGAGCCGGTATGGCGATTTCCTCGATCTGGCCGCCGCGATCACCGGGCGGGCACCGTATGCGGGGCTGCACGTCGAAGCGAACCGCGCCGCGCGGATCGTGTTCAACGCGCCGGATTTCAGCCACCTGCCGTCGCGCGATATCCATTTCGCCGCTCTCGGCCTGGCTGTCGGCAGGATCGCGGGCGCGGTCGTGCCGGCGATCGTCGGGTTGCCGGCGGACACCACCGAAGACGAACTCAAGGCGCTGGGCGCGGCCGCCGCATCGAGCGGGGCCGTCGCGCTGTTCCATGCGGTCGGCGTGACGCCCGAGGCGTCGACGCTCGACGCCGCATTGCACGGCCGCGCGGCGCAACGCACGGTCGATGTTTCGATGGCCGATCTCGACGAGATTCGCCGCACGCTGAACCACGGCGCGGACGGCGATGAACTCGTCGCGGTGGCGCTCGGCACGCCGCATTTCTCGCTCGCCGAATTCCGCACGCTCGATGGGTTGCTCGACGCATTCGACGGTAAGCCGGCCTGCGATTTCTATGTGAACACGAGCCGGTTCATTTTGTGGGAACTGGGCGAAACCGGCCTCGCGGACAAGTTCGCCGCGCGCGGCATCCAGATCGTCGTCGACACCTGCACGTACATCACGCCCGTGATGAAGCAACTGTCGGGGCTGGTGATGACCAACTCGGGGAAATGGGCGTCGTATGCGCCCGCGAACATCGGCGTGACGGTGGCGTACGGCAGCATGCGCGAATGCGTGCGATCGGCATTCGAAGGAAAGGTGCGATTCGATGACTGAAGCGACGGGCAAGGGTTTGACGGGCGATACGCTCGTGCCGGGCAGCGCGTGCGCGCGCCCGTTCGTGCTCGACAAGCCGCTCAGCTTCTGGGGCGGTTACGACTCGGGCGCGGGCAGGATCGTCGATCGCGGGCATCCGCAGGCCGGCGCAAGTCTCGCCGGCAAGGTGATGGTGATGCCGCATGCGAAGGGTTCGAGTTCGAGCAGCAGCGTGCTCGCGGAAGCCGTGCGCAACGGCACGGGGCCGGTTGCGATCGTGCTGAAGGAGCGCGACCTGATCATCTCGATCGGCGCGATCGTGGCCGCCGAGCTGTATGCGATTGCGGTGCCGGTGGTGTGCGTGGCCGATGACGTTTACGACGCGATCGCCGCCGCAACGGGTGACGTGCGGATCGAGGCGGGCGAGGGGGATGGCGGCGCGCGGATCTATCTCGGCGACGATGCGCAGTCGCGCGGATCCGATTTGACCTGAACGAGCGGCGCGCGCTGACGGCGAGTCAGGCGGTGACCGCTGCACTGCGATCCGCGGTGTGCTTCGTTCGCTCGCGCAGCGGCCGCGCCCGGCACGATCAGATGATGCGCACGTGCCGGGTTTCTTCCTGCGTGAGCGAGAGCGCCGTCGTTGCCGCGTTCATTTCGCGTTTGCCGCCCGGCTGCGCCAGTCTTCTGATTTCGGGCCACAGGATCACGCCGAACAGGATGCGCAGGATCGCACTCAGCACGCCCAATCCGATTGCACACGCGCTGATCAGCGCGAACACGTCGAACATCGATTCCGTGCTGAGCGTCACCACGGATACGATCCCGCTGACCACGGCGGCGGCGACCACGCAGCCGAGCATGACGGTGACGTCGGCCCGGGCGCTGGCGACTTTGGCGGGGCGCAGCAAATAAGCCGAACCGTCGGTCATGTTGCGGATGCCGTAGACGATCTGGCGATCCTGGCCGTCGACACAGGCGATGTTCAATCGATCGCCATTGGCGATGAATAGACGCGTCGTCCCGTTGGTCCTGAACATGAGCGGAGACGCGAGCGAATCGAGGTGAAGCGTGATTTCCTCGATGCTTTGCGTGGTCCAGCCCAGGTTGTTGCTCCAGACCTTCGTCTCGATCGATTGCTGGCCGATTGCCGTCACGCGGCCCGAGACGGTCTGCATCGCGTGGTTCGTCATGGGCGGCTCCGCTCCACGTCGAAACCGGACGGTGCGCCGGGCCAGCTCTGCTGGGCTTCGCGTCGCTGCGGCTGGAAGATCAGGTCGGACAAGCCGGCGATGGCGAGCAGGGTGCCCATCAGCGTCACGATGCCCGCGAAAGTGGCCAGTGCCGAGACGAACGCCCAGCCCGAATGAAGTGCCGCGGCAGCGAGCCCAAAGCTCAGCACGAGCAGGCACGACGCCCAGGCTAGAAGCGACAGGTTCCGCCGCGTTTGCGCGACCACGTCGTAGGGCGCGATCGCCAGCTTGTCGCTCCTGATCCAAGCGATCCGGCGACGGCCGCGATGCTCGAATGTGCACGCGCGCACCGGCATGCCGGGCTTCAGTTGTTCGATCTGCTTGAACGCGTCCTCGTCGACGTCGTTGGCCGTGACGAAGTAGCAGACGTTCTGCATCGTCACGCGGTATGACGGGGAGTTCCTGACATCGGCCTTGACTCGGATGAGGTTGGTATCGACACGGTCGATCGTGGCCTCGATCAGGGTGGTGCGATTGGGCATGGGTCGGAGCGGGCGCCGGTTCGCGCAGCGTCGTTTTGATGTGGCGCCCATCATACGCCAACGCTTTCGGCGGATCGTCCGGTATTGTCGGGCGACGGGTTGCCCGGCGTGTGATGCTGACGTTCCCGGGCCGCCGCACCGGGCCGCGGATATTCCAGCGTTATTCGCTCACCGGTGCTTTGGTCGACGTCGGCACGGTCACGCCCGCCGCCGCTTCCCGATACGCACTCGGCGTCTGCCCGGCCCAGCGCCGGAACGCGCGCGTGAAATTCGCCGGGTCGGTGAATTGCAGCCGCTCGGCGATCGTTTTCAGATCGAGATCCGACGCGGCGAGCAGCTGCTTCGCGTCGCGAAACCGCGCTTCGTCGAGCAATTGCCGGTAGCTCGAACCGGCTTCCTCCAGCCGCCGCCGCAGCGTGCGCGTCGAGACGAGCAGCGCGTCGGCGAGCGTTTCCGGCCCCGGGTAATCGCCGGCCCGGCGCGCCAGTTCCGCGCGTACGCGCTCGACCAGATCGCCTTCCTCCTGACGCACCTGCGCATATTCGCGCTCGACCTGCACGAGCGCCTGCCGGTGCGCGACTTCATCGGCGAGCGGCAGCGGCCAGTCGAGCACCTCCCGCGCGATCCACAGCGCGTTCGCCGCGCAGCCGAATTCGACCGGCGGCAACTGGTCGCGATAGCGCGCGAAATACGCGGGCTCCGGCCACACGAACCGCAGTGCGATCGGCGGCGACGCGCGCCCGGCCCATTGCGAGATGTTCTGCGCGAGCCCCGTCAGCACGAACTCGAACATCACGTGATGCTGCAGCACCGGGCTGGCCTGCACGCCGTGCAGTTCGAGCGTCGCGCCGCGTTCGTCCTCCGCGTAGGTCAGGCGATATTGACGGTTGCGCATCCGGAAGTAGCGTTGCGTGACCGACAGCGCTTCGCGGATGTCCCGCGCGGTCAGCGTCGCGTAACCGAGAAAGCCGTGCACGGTCGGCTTCAGCAGCAGCCCGAACGCGAGCCCGATGCCCGGATCGCCGCCGATCTCGATCGCATTGAGCACGAGCCGCCCCCATTGCGACGGCGCGACGCGCGCGTCCGGTTCGGCCAGCACCGCGTCGCGCAGGCCCGTGCCGGCGCGCACCGCGGCCAGGTCGACGCCGCGCGCGGCCAGCGCCTGCAGCAGCAGGCGCGTATAGGCGACCGGAATCGTCGGCCGGCGCAGCCCGAGGCGGTCCTTGGCGAGGGGGGAGGTCATGTCGTTTTGGCCGGAAATGACAAGCATTATGGCTGTTTGCCCCCTCACGTTCAAGGCGGCGCGAGCCTACGATGGCAGGCATCGCTTATCAGGCAGGATCATCATGACGACAACCTTTCCCCACCTGCTCGCGCCGCTCGATCTCGGCTTCACGACGCTGAAGAACCGCGTGCTGATGGGCTCCATGCACACGGGCCTCGAGGACAGCCGCAAGACGCTGCCGCGGCTCGCCGAATATTTCGCCGAACGCGCGCGCGGCGGCGTCGGCCTGATCGTGACGGGCGGCTTCGCGCCGAACGTGGCCGGCTGGACCAAGCCGTTCGGCGGCACGCTGATGACGTCGGGCGCCGCGCGGCGGCATCGCGTGATCACCGATGCCGTGCACGCCGACGACGGCAAGATCGCGCTGCAGATCCTGCACACGGGCCGTTACGGTTATCACCCGTTCGCGGTCGCGCCGTCGAAGATCAAGTCGCCGATCTCGCCGTTCGCGCCGCACGAACTGAGCGCGCGCGGTGTCGAGCGGCAGATTCGCGCGTTCGTCCGCTGCGCGCAGCTCGCGCGCGAAGCCGGCTACGACGGCGTCGAGATCATGGGCTCCGAGGGTTACCTGATCAACCAGTTCATCTCGATGCATACGAACAAGCGCACCGACCAGTGGGGCGGTTCGTACGAGAACCGCATCCGGCTGCCGATCGAGATCATCGAGCGCACGCGCGAAGCGGTCGGCCGCGATTTCATCCTGATCTACCGGCTGTCGATGCTCGACCTGATTCCGGACGGCAGCGACTGGAACGAGACAGTGCAGCTCGCGAAGGCCGTCGAGCGCGCGGGCGCGACCATCATCAACACGGGGATCGGCTGGCACGAGGCACGTGTGCCGACGATCGCGACGTCGGTGCCGCGCGGCGCGTTCGCCTGGGTCACGAAAAAGATGAAGGGCGAGGTCGGCATTCCGCTCGTGACGACCAACCGGATCAACCGGCCCGAGGTGGCCGAGCAGATTCTCGCGGACGGCTGCGCGGACATGGTGTCGATGGCGCGCCCGCTGCTCGCGGATGCCGAGTTCGTCGTCAAGGCCGCGCAGGGCCGTGCCGACGAGATCAACACCTGCATCGGTTGCAACCAGGCGTGTCTCGATCACGCGTTCAAGAACAAGATCGCGTCGTGCCTGCTGAATCCGCGCGCGTGCCACGAGACGGAACTGAACTATGCGCCCGCGCAGCAGCCGAAGCGCATCGCCGTGGTCGGCGCGGGGCCGGCCGGGCTCGCGTGTTCGACCGTGCTCGCGCAGCGCGGCCATCAGGTCGACCTGTTCGACGGCGCAGCCGAGATCGGCGGCCAGTTCAACATGGCGAAGCAGGTGCCGGGCAAGGAAGAGTTTCATGAAGCGTTGCGCTACTTCGGCCGCCAGGTCGAGCTGACCGGCGTGCACCTGCACCTGAACCGCCGCGTCGACGCGAGCGACCTGATCGCGGGCGGCTACGACGAGATCGTGCTTGCGACCGGCGTGGCGCCGCGCGACCCGAAGATTCCCGGGCAGGACGGGCCGAACGTGCTCAGCTATATCGACGTGCTCGCGGGCAAACAACCGGTCGGCCGGCGGGTCGCGGTAGTTGGCGCGGGCGGGATCGGCTTCGATGTTGCCGAGTATCTGGTGCAGGACGGCGAGTCGCCGGCGCTCGACCTGGAAGAATGGAAGGCCGAGTGGGGCGTGACCGACCCGGCCGCGACGCGTGGTGGCGTGACGCGTGCGCAGGTGGCGGCGCCCGCACGTGAAGTGACGCTGCTGCAGCGCAAGGCCGCGCCGCTCGGCAAGGGGCTTGGCAAGACGACCGGCTGGATCCACCGCGCGACGCTGAAGATGAAGCAGGTGAAGATGATCGGCGGCGTGAACTACGAGCGGATCGATGCGCGCGGGCTGCACGTGTCGTACGGCGAGCAGCGCACCGATCACGCGCTGATCGAAGCCGACACGATCGTGCTCTGCACGGGGCAGGAGCCGCAGCGCGCGCTGCTCGCGCCGCTGCAGGCGGCCGGGCGCTCGGTGCACCTGATCGGCGGCGCGGAACTGGCGGCCGAACTCGATGCGAAGCGCGCGATCGATCAGGGTTCGCGGCTCGCGGCGCGGCTCTGATGGCTCGACGGCGCGGCTGCGCATGGCCGCGATGGCATGCGCTGTCCCGGGGTTCGGCGCTTGCGCCGGCGCGGCCTGACCGGAAGGCCGCGCCGGCCGCCGGGTTCATTCCATCTCGACGCGCTGTGCCTCTGTCTCTTCCGCTTCGAGCATCGCCTTGACGATCAGATAGACGGCAGGCAGATCGTCGTCGTCGCGCTTCCAGTCGACGGCTTCCTCGATGTCTGCCGCGACCATTCGGCTGTCGCGCAGCCGGATGAATGCATCGACGACGGTCGGATCGTTGCGGTTCAGGAAACCGGGGTTCGAGAACGCAAGCTCCTCGACATTCAACAGCGCCTCCCAGCTCATCGTGCGGACCGCGGCCGGATGGCTGCGCCGCTTCAGGCCGAGCGCCCGCTGCGCGGGGGCGCCGACGACGCGTTGAAGATCGACGACCGCCTGCCGCGCGGCGCGCTCGAAGTGGATCGGGTTGAAACCGGGTTGCTCGGGATCGAATGCGGATGACTGGAACATGGTCGCCTCACAAAAATCCGTCCGTCGATGGGTGACGGAATTCGGGTCAAATGGTGCAAAAGCACTGTAAATATATACAGTGTTCGAGGCGGTTTCAAGTCCCGAATGAAGAATCTTGCAGCAGGGCCGGGCGGCCCGGGCGAAGGCGACCGAAACCGGTAATCGCGCGCCGTCCGGCACGCCGTTCCCCGCCGCGCCGAATCCGGCTGCCGTCGTTGGCTTATACCGATGCCGCAATCGTCTCCCGCAGCCACCGATGCGCCGGATCGCGATGCACGCGTTCGTGCCACAGCATCGACATTTCATAGCCGGGCACCTCGACCGGCGCTTCCACCACACGCAGCGCAGGCACGTCGCGCACCAGCCGCTCGGGCAGCATTGCGACAAGATCGGTGCTGGCGACGGCCGACATCACGAACAGGAAATGCGGCACGGACAGCACGACGCGCCGCGTGGCGCCGACTTTCGCGAGCGCTTCGTCCGTTACGCCGAAGAAGCCGCCGCCGTCGGGCGACACGATCACGTGTTCGAACGTGCCGAACTGCGCGAGCGTGGGGCGCCGCTTCAATTTCGGATGATCGTTGCGGCCGATGAGCACGTACCGCTCGGCGAACAGCGGCAGGCGCCGCATGCCGGCCGGCGAACCCTCGGTCGTATGGAATGCGAGGTCGATGCCGTTGCGCTCCGCATCCTGCTCGATGCGCGGCGGCACGAGCTCGACGACGGCCAGCCGCGTGCCGGGGGCGGCCGACCGCAGCGTGTTCAGCGCCGGCAGCACGATCGTCGATTCGCCGTAGTCGGTCGCGGCCACGCGCCACGTGTTCGTCGCGGTCGCGGGATCGAACGGCGCGGCGGGGCTCACCGCGCGTTCGACGGCTTCCAGCGCGTCCCGCACCGGCTCGCGCAGCGCTTCCGCGCGCGCGGTCGGCCGCATCCCGCGCGGCCCCGGCAACAGCAGCGGATCGCCGAACAGGTCGCGCAGTTTCTGCAACTGCACGCTGACCGACGGCTGCGACAGGTTCAGCTTGTCGGCCGCGCGCGTGACGTTGTGCTCGGCGAGCAGCACGTCCAGCGTGACGAGCAGGTTCAGATCGAGCCGTCTGAGATTATTCATGGCTATACTTGGAATATCAGGAATTCATTTCAAATATACCTTCGACGACGGCATCCTGCAGTCATTCAATCAACGGAGTGACGAACATGAATGTGCTGATTGTTTATGCCCATCCCGAACCGCGTTCGCTGAACGGCGCGCTGCGCGACTTCGCCGTAGAGCATCTCGAAGCGGCCGGCCACACGGTGCAGGTGACTGACCTATATGCGATGAGCTGGAAGGCGACGTTTGACGCGAATGACGTGACCGATCGCGAGGCCGGTGCGCGCTTCAATCCGTCGCTCGACTCGAAGCATGCGTTCGCGACCGGCACGCAGCGCGAGGACATCGCGCGCGAACAGGACAAGCTGAAGTGGGCCGACGCAGTGATCCTGCAGTTTCCGCTGTGGTGGTTCTCGATGCCGGCGATCATGAAGGGCTGGGTCGAGCGTGTGTATGCGTACGGCTTTGCTTATGGTGTCGGCGAGCATTCGGACACGCGCTGGGGTAACCGCTATGGCGAAGGGTCGCTGGCCGGCAAGCGGGCGATGGTGATCGTCACGGCGGGCGGGTGGGAGTCGCACTACAGCCCGCGCGGCATCAACGGCCCGATCGACGACGTGCTGTTCCCGATCCAGCACGGGATGCTGTATTACCCGGGTTTCGACGTGTTGCCGCCGTTCGTGATCTACCGGACGGGAAAGATGAACGAAGCGCGCTTCGACGAAACGCGCGCGGCGCTCGGCAGGCGTCTCGACGATCTGTGGACCACACAGCCGATTCCGTTCCGGCGGCAGAACGCGGGCGATTACGAGATTCCGGCGCTGACGCTGAAGGACGAGATCGCGCCGGGGAGGGTGGGGTTCGCGGCGCACATGGCATGAATTCCGCCGCTCGCCGGGGTGTCGTCGGCTCGGGCGCGCGGTGACCCGCGAGCCCCGCGTCGTGCCGCTGCGATGACGACGCTCATGCGGGCGGCAGGGAGAAGGTAAAGGTCGAACCGCGATCCGCGTTGTTGGTCGCCCATACGCGTCCGTAGTGCGCTTCGATGATCGACTGGCAGATCGACAGGCCGATGCCCATGCCGGCCGGCTTCGTCGTGAAGAACGCGTCGAACAGCCGGTCGATATCTTCGTCGCGAATGCCTGTTCCCGAATCCCGCATCGCGACGGCGACGTAGCCGTTTTCGTCCAGGCGCGACGAGACCAGGAGGCGGCGCAAACCATCGGGTACGCCGGCCATGGCCTGCATCGCGTTCACGAGCAGGTTCATCAACACCTGTTGAAGCTGGATCCGGTTGCCCGATATCGGCGGAAGGTCGGTCGCGAGGTCGACGCGCAATTCGATGCCGTGATGGGCCATCTCCCGGTTGAGCAAGGCGACGGTTTCCTCGACCACGTCGTTCAACGCCAGCATGTCGCGCTGCACG
The DNA here is from genome assembly GCF_052952715.1 of Burkholderia sp. YIM B11467. Taxonomy (NCBI): domain Bacteria; kingdom Pseudomonadati; phylum Pseudomonadota; class Betaproteobacteria; order Burkholderiales; family Burkholderiaceae; genus Burkholderia; species Burkholderia sp. YIM B11467. The sequence goes on along the minus strand of NZ_JBQVSQ010000001.1, from coordinate 245,459 downwards.
GTGGCGGAGCGTGTCGTGAGATCCCGCACCCGTTGCACGATGCTGGAGGCCCGCGTGCTGCTGGCGATCACGCCGTCGAGGCAGGCGCGCACTTCGTCGAGTTCCGGCGGTTCGCGCCCGATCCAGCGCTGGGCGGTCTGCCCGAAGGTCAGTATCGCCGACAGCGGTTGACCGACTTCATGAGCGATCGACGCGCTCAGCGCACCCAATACCGTTGCACGCGCAACGCGTTCGAGCTCGGCGCGGGTCGAGCGGATCTGCTCCTCGGCCAGTCGCGCAGCACTGACGTCCATCACCGCGCCGACGTACTGCGCACTGTGATGCGCATCGTCGAGCGGATGGGCGACCAGATGAACATGCTTGACGGTTCCATCGGGCATCAGCAACCGGGCATGGACATCGAGGTAGCTTCTCGTCGTCGTGGCTGCCGTCATCGCGACCTGGAAGGCGCCGGCGTCGTCGGGATGCAGGCGGGCCGCGAACAGCGCGATGGAGGGCGTGGTCGCGGTGTCGTACTCGAGAATCCGGAATGTCTCCGCCGACCAGGAGACGGCGGCGGTTGCGATATTCCAGCCGAAGCTGCCGGTACGGCTGAGCCGTTGCACTTCGGCCAGGAATTCAGCCTCGCTGCGGCGCAGCGCCTGTTCGGCGAATTTGCGCCGCGTGATGTCCGTGTTGCTTTCGAGAATGCCGTACGGTTTGCCGCCGGCATTGACCTGCATGGACCATCGGCTGGCGAGGACGAGTTTCTTGCCGTTGCGGTTCGTATGGACGAGTTCGCCTTCCCAATGACCGGTGCGCATCAGGATGCCGATGATCTCGTCGAGCGGCGCGGGGAAGACCGTTTCAAGCAGCGTATGCGCGTGCTGGCCGATCGCCTCGGCGCGTTTCCATCCGTACAGGGTTTCCGCGGCGCGATTCCAGTACTTGATCGCATCGTGCTCGTCGCGCACGAAAATGCTGTCGTTCGTGAGATCCAGCAGACGCGCCTGTTCGTGCTGGATGTGCCCAAGCACACGGATATACCGAATCAACGCGGCGACGATGAGCGTTGTGACCAGGAATGTCGCGAGCGCGATGACGTCTTGTGTCCGGGCGACCTTCAGGCCGAAAAGGGGCGCCGTGAAATAGTAGTCCAGCAGCGCGCTGCCAAGAATCGAAAAGAGGACCGACGACAGAAAAGGGCCGAATATCGCCAGGACGACAATCACCAGCCTCAACACCAGGCTGGCGGTCGGATATTCGAGGCGCCACGCCAGGCATGCCCACGTGGCAGCGGCAAGGGCAAGGCTGCCGCCGACGCAGAACAGCGCGGCGTGCATCATCCGCGTGGGCGTAACGGGCTGCCACGTCCGGAACAGACGTGTGCCGGACAGGATGCCACGCGAGCGCGTCGCGCGAGAATCGGGCTTGATGGTTGAGCGCATGGCAATGGAAGGGGGGGCGACCTCGGGTATGCGATGCCGAGCGATGTTTGTCCTGTAGAGAGGGCGCCGTGCGCGATGCGGCGAACCATTCAACCGGTATCTCGATCGCTCGCGCAGACGGCGACGGGACGGGGCAGTACGGAGACCGGACGCTGTCAGGCTCGCGGCAATTGCGCTGCGGGCTGACGAGCAAGATGCGATGGATTTCCGTGCCGACACGACACGAGAGAGGCTGCCACGATGCGCCTGAATAGTCCTGAATCTGCCGCTAATTCTTCTTCGCTGCAGGGGGAAATCGCCAGTGCTTGGCGGCGTCAGGCGGGGATGAAGCGCTGCGGGAAGCGCAGGCTTGGGGGAGGGGGCGACGGGGCGCCTGGATCAGGCAGGCTTGCCGGAGGCAAAGCGTTGAAACGTATTAAGGGCAGCACCGATACGTGCGCCGCGAACACCCGGCGCGATCGCATCGGAATCCCGCGGTACACCGTCCGCTTCGATCGGGACGATGCACCGCGAATTCCACGGCTTATCGGCAATTACCGATCGTCTTCCCGTACCGAAGACGGATGCCGGCACAGTGCCCGCACCTCGAGCTCCATATACGGAAACAGCGGCAGCTGACTCAGCAGGTCATGCAACTGCTGCACGCTGTCGACATCGAAAATACTGACGTTCGCGTACCGCCCCGCGATCCGCCACAGATGTCGCCAGATCCCTTCGTTCATCAGCCGCTGGCACATCGCCTTCTCTTCCGCCTTCAGCGTCGCCGCCTTGACCGGATCCATGTCCGCCGGCAGACGGACCGTCATTTCCACATGAAACAGCATCCTGCACTCCTTGCGTTATCGATTCGTCGAACGGGGAGGCCGCTCAGGCCTGCGCGCGGGCCCGCTCGACTTCGCTCGCCGGCACGTCCTGCTTTTCCTTGAGCAGCGAGAAATCGAAGTCGATCAGCGCGAACTGCCCGTCGACACCATACGGCTTGCCTTCCGCGCCTTCGGCCTGCTTGATCTTCGGGATCAGCCCTTCGCGGGTCGCGAATGCGAAGTCGTCCCAGATGTGCGGATCGCCTTCGATGTTGATCTGCGTCGTCAGCTTACGATAACCGTCCGCCGAAACGAAGAAGTGAATGTGCGCGGGACGATGGCCGTGGCGGCCGAGCTGGTCGAGCAACTGCTCGGTCTTGCTGCCCGGCGGCACGCTGTAGCCGACCGGCAGCACGCTGCGGAAGCTGTAGCGGCCTTCGGCATCGGTGCGGATCGAGCGGCGCAGGTTGAACGCGGGCTGCGATTGATCGAAGTACGAGTAGTTGCCGAGATGGTTCGCGTGCCATACCTCGACGAGCGCGTTCGCGATCGGCGCGCCGTCCTTGCCGAGCACCTGGCCGCGCATGATGAGCGTCTGGCCCGGATCGTTGCCGTCGTCGAGGCGCGCATGGCCGACCGACTCCGGCGCACCCGCGACATACAGCGGCCCTTCGATCGTGCGCGGCGTGCCGCCCTGGATGCCGGCCTTCTCTTCGGCTTCGTCCATCCGCACGTCGAGGAAGCGCTCGAGGCCGAGGCCTGCTGCGATCAGCCCGAATTCACGGCCGGCTTCGTTCAGGTAGTTGAGCGCCGTCCAGAACTCGCTCGGCTGCACGTCGAAATCCTCGATCGTGTAGCAGATGTCCTTCACGATCCGGTTGACGATCGCGCGCACGCGCGGGTTGCCGGGTTTCTCGGCGGCGTCGTCGAAGGATTTCAGCAGTGCGTCGATGGCTTGCTTGTTCATCTGTGTCTCCGGTTTCGGTTGTCGTGTGGGGATCAGCGGGCGTCGCGTCGCATCCGTTCGATGCGGGCCCAGTCGAAGGTGATGCCGAGGCCGGGCGTCGCCGGCAGGTGCAGCTTGAAATCCTGGTAACGCAGCGGCTCGACGAGGATTTCCTCGGTGAGCAGCAGCGGACCGAACAGCTCGGTGCCCCATTTCAGCGAGTCGAACGTGCTGAACAGTTGCGCGGATGCCATCGTGCCGGCCGCACCCTCGAGCATCGTGCCGCCGTACAGTTCGATGCCGGCCGCCGACGCGATCGACGCGACGCTCGCCGCGCCCTGCAGGCCGCCCGATTGCGCGATCTTCACCGCGAACACGTCGGCCGCGCGTTCTTGCGCGAGCGCGAATGCATCGACCGGGCCGTGCAGCGCCTCGTCGGCCATGATCGGTACCTGCGCGAGCTGCGTGAGTCGTTTCAGTCCCGCGCGGTTGGTCGCGGCGATCGGCTGCTCGACGAGGCTCACGCCGGCTTCCGCGAACCGCGCGCCGGCCCAGATCGCATCGGTTTCGGTCCACGCCTGGTTGACGTCAACGCGCACGTCGCCGCGCTCGCCGAGCGCGCGCTTGATCGCGATCACGTGCGCGACGTCGTCGGCAACCGCGTTCGAGCCGATCTTCAGCTTGAATGCGCGATGGCGGCGTGCGTCGAGCATCGCTTCGGCTTCCGCGATGTCGCGCTGCGTGTCGCCGCTCGCGAGCGTCCATGCGACATCCACCGCGTCGGTCCGGCGGCCGCCGAACAGCTCGGACAGCGGCACGCCGAGACGGCGCGCCTGCGCATCGAACAGCGCGGTTTCGATCGCGCACTTCGCGAAACGGTTGCCCTGGAACAGCTTGCGCGCACGCGCCATCGCGGCGCCCGGGCGCGTCGCGTCCATGCCCTGCAGCAGTGGCGCGAAGTAGGTGTCGATGTTGACCTTGATGCTCTCGGGGCTCTCCTCGCCGTACGCGAGACCGCCGATGGTCGTCGCCTCGCCGACACCTTCGATACCGTCCGTGCATCGAATTCGGACCAGTACGAGCGTCTGGCAATTCATCGTGGCGACCGACAATTTGTGGGGCCTGATCGTCGGCACGTCGACGAGCAACGTCTCGATGCGTTCGATGGTGGCGGCAGTTGCTATCATGCGATTCCTCCTGTTGGTGCACATGGTAGGAATTCCCGCCCCGCGTCGTCCAACACTCTTTCCGACTACTTCCATACCTTTGAGGCATGAAATGGAATTGCGTCAGCTCCGCTACTTCATCGCCGTCGCCGAGGAAATGAACATCACGCGGGCTGCGGAGCGTCTGCACATGACGCAGCCGCCGCTGAGCCGCCAGCTCCAGGCGATCGAGGACGAGATCGGGTTGCCGCTGTTCGAGCGCGGCGCGCGGCCGCTGAAGCTGACGGATGCGGGGCGCGTGTTCTATGCGCAGGCGAAGCGCCTCGTCGACCAGGCCGACGAGCTCGGCCCGCTGACGCGGCGGCTCGCGCAGTCGTCGGAACGGATCGTGATCGGCTTCGTGCCGTCGACGCTGTACGGCGCGCTGCCGGACGTGATCCGCGCGTTTCGCGAGGCGCAGCCGGACGTCGAGCTGTCGCTGATCGAAATGTTCACGCTCGAACAGCTCGGCGCGCTGAAGGGCGGGCGGATCGACGTCGGGTTCGGCCGCCTGCGTTTCGACGACGACCAGGTCGTGCGCGAGGCGTTGATCGAGGAAAAGCTGATCGCGGCGCTGCCGGTCGGGCATCCGCTCGCCGATCCGGCCCGGCCGCTGACGCTCGCGGATATCGCGAACGAGACGCTGATCGTCTATCCGAGCACGCCGCGGCCGAGCTTCGCCGATCAGCAACTCTCCGCGCTGCGCGACGGCGCGCTGGTGCCGGCCGCCGTTCATGAGGTGCGCGAATTGCAGACGGCGCTCGGGCTCGTGGCCGCGCAAGTCGGCGTGTCGCTGGTGCCGGAGAGTGTGGAGGGTGTGCGTGTGAAGGGGGTCGTCTACCGGCGCTTGCCGGAACCGGCCGCGACGTCGCCGATCATCATGAGTCGCCGGCTGCACGGCGAAAGCGCGGCGACGGCCGCGTTCTGCGCGATTGCGCGGGAGATGATCGTGCCGGGGGCGTAAGGGCGGTCGTTGGTGCTATGAATCGCAACTAACGGTCTGTTTCCGCGTGCCCGGACGAATTCGGAGAGGGCGGCGCGATCTGATGCTGTTCCTTCCCGTCTCACGGCCAGCCGTCAGGCTTCCGGGTGCGCCAGCCTGACGACGTTAACGCTTCCCGTCGAGCGTCTCCGACGGCGATTCGCCGAACTTTTCCCGGTAAGCGATCGCGAACCGGCCAAGGTGCGTAAACCCGCAATCGAGCGCGACATCGGCGATCCGCCGGTCGGACGCCGTGCCGCGCAGCAGCTCGCGTGCATGGTCGAGCCGCGTCGCGCGCAGGTATTGCATCGGGCTCATCCCGCGGAACTGCAGGAACGCGTCGCGCAGCGTCCGTTCGGGCACGTTGGCGGCCTGGACGATATCGGCGAGCTGCAGCGGCTGCGCATAGTGCGCGTTCACGAACTCCTGCGCGCGCCGCACGAAGCCCGGCGCCGGGTCGCGGTGCGATGCGCGCAGCACGGACGGCGGATGGCCTTCGATCAGCAGGTCGATCAGCAGATGTTCGAGCTGCGATGCAACGCGCGGGTTCGCGTTCGCGCGTTCGAGCAGTTCGGGAGAGCGGGCGACGAGCATCAGTTGCTGACGCCACGCGGAGAGCGCCGCGTCGCTGATGTGCAGCACGGGGTCGAGCGTCGCGCGCGGGTCGCCGGTCAGCGAGCCGACGGTTGCCGCGTCGATGCGCAGCACGAACTGCTCGCAATCGGCCGACAGTACCGCGTCGAAGCGCTCGCCGGGCGCGCACAGCACGCCGGTCTGGCCGTCGACGCCGAGCTGCCGCCCCATTGCGCGCACCTCGGCCTGGCCGGACAGGCAGAACATCAGCAGGTAATACCCGTCGACCGCGTCGACCTGCACGCGCATCGCGTCGCCGAACGCGATCGTGCCGATCCCGAGCCCGCCGAGCTTGACGAAATCCATGTGCGACGCACCGTGCACGCGCCCGTTCGGCAGCAGCGCATGCGGCTGCATCACGCGCGAGATCCGCTCGCGCGTCTCGTCGAGATCGTGGGATTCGAACAGCCGGTGCGCGCGCAGCGCGAGCGGCTCGAACGACGTTGGGGACATGGGCATCAGCCTAATTGGGGACGCCGCGTTTCGATCCGACGAATGGGTCGCGACCGGACGCGGCATCGTGTGTGCCGCCATGCTAGCTCAGAAATCCGCCGAAAGTGGATATTGCACCGCCGCAATCGCACTTTCCGGATAGACGGCGAATATTAGCTTTTCAAAAATGGGCTCCATGCATTCAACGAAACAGATCGACAAGGAGTCCGACATGGAGCAGACAGAATCGCCCGTCGTGTTCGCCGCCCGCGGCGATGCATCCGACGTGACCTTTCCGCACGACGACGGCTCGCGCGTGCCATACAAGGTGTTCAGCTCGCAAGCGGTCTACGAGCGCGAGCAGGAACGCATCTTCCGCGGGCCGACGTGGAACTTCGTCGCGCTGGAAGCGGAAATCCCGAACGCCGGCGACTTCAAGAGCACGTTCGTCGGCGACACGCCGGTGGTCGTCACGCGCACCGAGGACGGCACGCTGTCCGCGTGGGTGAACCGTTGCGCGCACCGCGGCGCGCAGGTGTGCCGCAAGTCGCGCGGCAACGCGAGCTCGCACACCTGCGTCTATCACCAGTGGAGCTTCGACAACCAGGGCAACCTGCTCGGCGTGCCGTTCCGGCGCGGCCAGAAGGGCATGTCGGGGATGCCTGCCGATTTCGATCCGAAGCAGCACGGGCTGCGCAAGCTGCGCGTCGACAGCTATCACGGGCTGGTGTTCGCGACCTTCAGCGATGAAGTGATGCCGCTGCCCGACTATCTCGGCGAGCAGATGCGCCCGTGGATCGACCGGATCTTCCACAAGCCGATCGAGTATCTCGGCTGCACGCGCCAGTATTCGAAGTCGAACTGGAAGCTGTACATGGAGAACGTGAAGGATCCGTATCACGCGAGCATGCTGCACCTGTTCCATACGACCTTCAACATCTTCCGCGTCGGGATGAAGGCGCGTTCGATTCCGGACGCGAACCACGGGCTGCACAGCATCATCACGGTGACGAAGACGAACGACGACACGTCGGCCGCGTACAAGCAGCAGAACATCCGCTCGTTCGACGAGGGCTTCCACCTCGAGGACGAATCGATCCTCGATCTCGTCTCGGAATACGACGAGGACTGCACGAACCATATCCAGCCGATCTTCCCGCAGCTCGTGATCCAGCAGATCCACAACACGCTGGTTGCGCGGCAGATCCTGCCGAAGGGCCCGGACAACTTCGAGCTGATCTTCCACTTCTTCGGCTACGCGGACGACACGCCCGAGCTGCGCGCGCTGCGCATCAAGCAGGCGAACCTCGTCGGGCCGGCCGGCTACATCTCGATGGAAGACACGGAGGCGACCGAGCTGGTGCAGCGCGGCACGGTGCGCGACGGCGACGCGACGTCGGTGATCGAGATGTCGCGCGGCAATCCGGACCAGCAGGACACGGTGATCACCGAAAGCCTGATCCGCAAGTTCTGGGTCGGCTACCAGAAGCTGATGGGCTATTGAAGCGGGAGCGCGAAATGACGGAAGACATGAAGACGTGGTTCGAGATTTACATGCTGCAGAACCGCTACATCAGCCATCTCGACAACGACCGGATCGAGCAGTGGCCGGAGATGTTCACCGAGGACTGCCTGTACGAAATCGTGCCGAAGGAAAACGCCGACCTCGGGCTGCCGGTCGGGATCGTCCACTGCACGAACCAGCGGATGCTGCGCGACCGCGTGGTGTCGTTGCGGCACGCGAACATCTATGAAGAGCATACGTACCGGCACATGACGTCGGGCCTGACGATCGTCGCCGAACGCGACGGCGAGATCGACACCGAGAGCAACTACGTCGTCGTGCAGACGCGCAGCAACGGTGAATCGAACGTGTACCAGGCCGGCAAGTACTACGACACGGTCGTGCGCACGCCGGACGGGCTGCGCTACAAGACCAAGCGGGTGATCTACGACACGTCGCGCGTGCAGACGCTGCTCGCCACCCCGATCTGACGAAGCAAGGAACCGACATGACCGAAGCAACGCTGGCCGAGTGGCATCCGCTCGGCACTTTCGACGAATTCTCCGAAGACGAACCGGCGGCGCGCGTCGCCGGCCAGAAGCCGATCGCCGTGTTCCGGATCGGCGATGAACTGTTCGCGATGCACGACCTCTGCACGCACGGCCATGCTCGGCTGTCCGAAGGTTATGTGGAGGATGGTTGCGTCGAATGCCCGCTGCACCAGGGGCTGATCGACATCCGCACCGGCGCGCCGAAATGCGCGCCGATCACGGAGCCGGTGCGGACCTATCCGATCCGGATCGTCGACGGGCAGGTGGAAGTCAATGTCGGCTGACCCGTTCGTGATCGTCGGCGCGGGTCACGCGGCGCGGCGCACGGCCGAAGCGCTGCGCGAACGCGACGCCGCGGCGCGCATCGTGATGATCGGCGCGGAGCGCGAGCTGCCGTACGACCGGCCCGCGCTGTCGAAGGATGCGCTGCTGAGCGATGGCGGCGAGCAGCGCGCGTTCATTCGCGATGCGGCGTGGTACGACGCGCAGCGTATCGAGCTGCGGCTCGGCACGCGGGTCGACGCGATCGAGCGCGCCGCGCAGCGCGTGCGGCTCGACGACGGCACGACTCTGCCGTACGCGCGGCTCGTGCTCGCGACGGGCTCGCGGGTGCGCACGTTCGGCGGCGCGATCGACGAAGGTGTCGCGCCGCATTATGTCCGCACGGTCGACGATGCGCGTGCGTTGCGCGCGCAACTTGTTCCGGGCCGCCGCGTCGCGGTGCTCGGCGGCGGCTTCATCGGCCTTGAGGTCGCGGCCGCGGCGCGCCAGCTCGGTTGCGACGTCACGGTGATCGACCCGGCGCCCCGCTTGCTGCAGCGTGCGTTGCCGGAAGTCGTCGGCGCTTATGCGCATCGGTTGCATGATGCGCGCGGCGTGATCTTCCAGATGGCGACGCTGCCGCGCGCGATTCGCCGTGCGCCGGCCGGCGGCGCGATCGTCGAGACCGATCGCGGCGACGTGCAGGCCGACCTCGTCGTGGTCGGCATCGGCGTGGTGCCCAACGTCGAGCTTGCCCACGCGGCCGGACTCGACGTCGACAACGGGATACGCGTCGATGCGGGCTGCCGCACGGCCGATTCCGCGATCTTCGCGACGGGCGAAGTGACGATGCACTTCAATCCGTTGCTCGGGCGTCACGTGCGGATCGAATCGTGGCAGGTTGCCGAAAACCAGCCGGCCGTCGCGGCCGCGAACCTGCTCGGCGCCGACGAAACCTATGCGGAGCTGCCGTGGCTGTGGTCCGATCAGTACGACTGCAACCTGCAGATGCTCGGGCTGTTCGGCAGCGAACGCACGATCGTCGTGCGCGGCGATCCGGCGAGCGGGCCGTTCACGGTGTTCGGGCTGGGTGACGATGGCAGGATCGTCGCGGTAGCCGCGGCCAACCTCGGGCGTGACATCGGCGCATCGCGCCGGCTGATCGCGGCGGGGGCGGTGCCCGATCCCGTGAAACTCGCCGATCCGGCGGTGAACCTGAAGACGTTCATGTAACGGCGGGTGAGCGGCGCACCTGCGGCGCGCGGGCCGGCTCGGCGCGCGCGTTTGTCGGTTGACGCGAAATCGGGGATATTAGCGGCATCGCCGATTCGCCGGTCCTCCATGACGCCAGACAAAGCCCTCGAACTGAAACGAAGCAAGCGCCGCGCGCTGTGGCTGCTGCTGGCCGCGGTCGCGGTGTTCGTCGCGACGATCCTGCTGCCGCGCGGCCCGTGGGTCGACGGCGTCAAGGCCGTGGCCGAGGCCGCGATGGTCGGCGCGCTCGCCGACTGGTTCGCGGTCGTCGCGCTGTTCCGCCGCGTGCCGATTCCGTTCGTGTCGCGCCATACCGAGATCATTCCGAAGAACAAGGACAAGATCGCCGACAACCTCGCGGTGTTCGTGCGCGAGAAGTTCCTCGGCCCCGATGCGCTCGCCGCGCAGATCCGCCAGCACGATCCCGCGCAGAAACTCGGCACGTGGCTCGGCGAGCCGGCGAACACCGACGCGCTCGGCGGCTACGTGACGAAGCTGATGAGCTTCGCGCTCGACATGACCGACGATGCGCGGATCCAGTCGTTCGTCCACGACGCGTTCCGCGCGGTGATCGACCGGGTCGACCTGTCGCAATCGGCCGGTGCGATCCTCGACACGCTGACGAAGGACGGCCGCCACCAGCAGTTGCTCGACGACGCGATCGAACAGGTGGTCGACGTGCTCGACAAGGAGGAGAACCGCGAGGTGATCGCGGGCTTCATCGTCGAATGGCTGAAGACGCAGTACCCGAAGGTCGAGAAGATCATGCCGACACAGTGGTTCGGCGAGAACGGGGCGCGCATGCTCGCGAGCGCGGTGAGCCGCGTGCTGGAAGGCGTGGCGGCCGACCCCGAGCACGAATTGCGGCAGCGCTTCGACCGGACGGTCGTGCGGCTGACCGAGCGGCTGAAGCACGATCCCGCGTTCATCGAAAAGGGCGAGGAGATCAAACGCTACATCCGCGACGGCGACGCGTTCAACACGTATGCGCGCGACTTGTGGGACCAGTTGCGCGCGTGGCTGAAGGCGGATCTCGCGCGCCCCGATTCGGCGTTGCACCGCCAGGCCGCGACGCTCGGCGGCTGGCTCGGCGCGCGGCTCGCGGAGAGCCCGGCGCTGCGCGCGTCGCTGAACGAGCATGTCGAGAAGGCCGTGCACGAGATGGCGCCGGATTTCGCCGATTTCCTGATGCGCCACATCCGCGACACGGTGCGCAACTGGGATGCGCGCGAGATGTCGCGGCAGATCGAGCTGAACATCGGCAAGGATCTGCAGTACATCCGCATCAATGGCACGCTGGTCGGCGGGCTGATCGGGCTCGGGTTGTATCTGGTGTCGCTGGTGCCGCGCTGGGCGGCCGGCTGGCTGCATTGATGCGGTCGCGCCGGCGAACGGCGGCCGCGGTGCCTACGCGTGCGAGCGCTCGCGCGGTTCGACCTTGCGATCGATTTCGCTGCGCGTCGGCAGTGTCTTGAGATCGTAAGCGGTCTGCAGGTTCAACCAGAATTCCGGCGACGTCTCGAAGTAGCGCGCAAGCCGGTAAGCCGTATCGGCCGTGATTCCACGCCGTTCCTTGACGATTTCGTGCAAGCGTGTCGCCGGCACGTTCAACGCGAGCGCCAGTGCGTTGACGCTCATTTCCAGCGGAACGAGGAATTCTTCCCGCAGGACTTCGCCCGGATGAATCGGGCGCATTCCATTCTTGAGCATGCAAAGCTCCAGTCAGTGATAGTCGACGATCTCGACCTGGGTCGGACCATCGTCGCTCCATACGAAACAGATCCGCCATTGTTCGTTGATGCGAATGCTGTGCTGACCTTCCCGATCGCTTTGCAACGCTTCGAGCCGGTTGCCGGGCGGCGCCCGCAAGTCACGCATGCGCTTTCGAGCCGTGCAGTTGCAGGCCGAGCGCCTTGATGACCTTCAGGATCGTGCCGAAGCTCGGGTTGCCGTCGTGCGACAGCGCCTTGTACAGCCCTTCGCGCGACAGGCCCGCATCGCGCGCGACCTGCGACATGCCGCGTGCGCGCGCGATCACGCCGAGCGCGTGCGCGATGAAGGCCGGATCGTCGCCGGCCTCTTGCAGGCACGCTTCGAAGTAGTCGGCCATGTCGTCTTCGGTCTTCAGATGGTCGGCCGAATCCCACGGCCGGGTCCTGATTTTGTCCATCGATCACTCCATGTCGAGATGCGCCAGCATCGCGTGCGCGGCGCGTATGTCGGCCTGTTGCGTCGATTTATCGCCGCCGCAGAGCAGGATGACCCAGATCGTGCCGCGCCGGACGTAGTAGACGCGATAGCCGGGGCCATGGTCGATACGCATCTCGACAACAGGCGAGCCGGCCGATTTCCAGTCGCCCGGATTGCCCATCGACAGGCGGTCGATGCGTGCCTGGATGCGACGCTTCGCGACGCGATCCTGCAGGCCGGCGAACCATGCGTCGAACACGTCGGTGGTCCGGATGCTGTACGTAGGCGCAATGTAGGGCATTAATTTCAATGTGTCAACCATGGTTCACAGGTGTGGCGTGTTGAATTCCATGGCCGCTACAGTAGGGCCGCCTGCTTCGTTTGCGTGCGGAATGGCCGTTCGGCCGAAGTCGAAATCTTCCGAATCCGTCTACAATCAAAAACATCTTTGCTGCCCGTGCGCGCTTGCCGTGCGCGGGCAGGTCCGTTCGTCCTCCTGTCTCGGGAGGCACCGCCGCGCGTTGCAGGTCGCGCGGCGGGCAGTGCCGTGGTTTGTGTCCAGTAGGTAAAGCGTCCGCGTGCCGTAGGCCGGCGCGCGTCATGTACGCCGCGCGTCCGTATACCGGGCAGGCGGCATCAACCGAGAGTCCCCCATGAAAGCATCGGATCTGTTCGTGAAGGCGCTGGAAGCCGAAGGCGTCGAGTACGTGTTCGGCATTCCCGGCGAAGAAAACCTCGATCTGCTCGAATCGCTGCGGCGATCGAAGATCAAGCTCGTGCTGACCCGGCACGAGCAGGCGGCCGGGTTCATGGCCGCCACCTATGGCCGCCTGACGGGCCGCACCGGCGTGTGTCTCGCGACACTCGGGCCCGGCGCCACGAACTTCGTGACGGCCGCTGCGTATGCGCAGCTCGGCGGGATGCCGATGCTGATGATCACCGGGCAGAAGCCGATCAAGTCCAGCAAGCAGGGCCACTTCCAGATCGTCGACGTGGTCGACATGATGCAGCCGCTCACGAAGTTCACGCGGCAGATCGTGTCGATCGGCAACATCCCGTCGGCCGTGCGCGAGGCGTTCCGCCGCGCGGAGGACGAGCGCCCGGGTGCCGCGCACCTCGAACTGCCGGAAGATATCGCGCACGAGGAGGGCGACGGCAAGCCGATCCCGCGCAGCTACAGCCGGCGGCCGGTGGCCGAGGAGAAGGCGATCGCGCATGCGGTCGACGCGATCCAGGCCGCGCGCCATCCGCTGCTGATGATCGGCGCGGGCGGCAACCGCAAGACCACCCGCAAGATCCTCGTCGAGTTCGTCGACAAGACCGGCATCCCGTTCTTCACGACGCAGATGGGCAAGGGCGTGATCGACGAGTCGCACCCGCTGTGGCTCGGCAACGCGACGCTGTCCGACGGCGACTTCGTGCACCGCGCGATCGAGCATGCGGACTGCATCATCAACGTCGGCCACGACGTGATCGAGAAACCGCCGTTCTTCATGCGCGCGGACGACAAGACCGTGATCCACGTGAACTTCCTCGGCGCGCAGGTCGATCCGGTCTATTTCCCGCAGATCGAGGTGGTCGGCGACATCGCGAACGCGGTGTGGCAGATGACGGAGGCGATTGTTCCGCAGCCGCACTGGGATTTCGTGCGTTTCGCGATGATCAAGGAGCATTTCGACGCGCATCTGGAGAAGGGCCAGCACGACCCGCGCTTCCCGATATACCCGGTGCGCATCGTCAACGACCTGTACAACGCACTGCCGGCCGACGGGATCGTCTGTCTCGACAACGGGATGTACAAGATCTGGTTCGCACGCTACTGGCGCGCGCACGAGCCGAACTCGCTGTTGCTCGACAACGCGCTCGCATCGATGGGCGCGGGCCTGCCGTCGGCGATCGCGACGAAGATCGTGCATCCGCAGCGCAAGGTGATCGCCGTGTGCGGCGACGGCGGCTTCATGATGAATTCGCAGGAGCTCGAAACGGCGGTGCGGCTGAAGCTCGACCTCGTCGTGATGATCCTGCGCGACGACGCGTTCGGGATGATTCGCTGGAAGCAGGAGAACATGAACTTCCCCGATTTCGCGATGACGCTGCAGAACCCCGATTTCGTGTCGTATGCGCAAAGCTACGGCGCGCACGGGCATCGCGTCGAATCGGCCGACGATCTCGAGCCGCTGCTGCGCGAGTGCTTCTCGTCGCCGGGCGTGCACGTGATCGACGTGCCGATCGACTACTCGGACAACGAGCGCGTGCTGAACCGTGAGATCAAGCGCCTGTCGGCGCAACTCTGAATTCCCCGTTCACAGGAAGGAGTCGTTCCATGTTGAAGGAAACCTATCCGTACTACCTCGCCAACGAAGCCGTCTACGCGAACACCGATCTGGACGTGACGGACAAGTTCAGCGGCAAGGTGGCGACGCGCGTCGCGCTGGCCGACGCGAAGGCGATCGACGCGGCGATCGGCGCGGCGGTCGACGCCGCGAAGCCGATGCGCGAGTTGCCGGCCTACAAGCGGCAGGCCGTGCTCGACCATTGTGTCGCGCGTTTTCGCGAGCGCTTCGACGAGCTGGCCGAGGCGCTGTGCATCGAGGCCGGCAAGCCGATCAACGATTCGAAGGGCGAGGTGACGCGGCTGATCGACACGTTCCGCGTCGCGTCCGAGGAATCGGTGCGCATCGACGGCGAGATCATCAACCTCGAGATCTCCGCGCGCGCGCAGGGCTATTCGGGCTACACGAAGCGTGTGCCGATCGGCCCGTGCTCGTTCATCTCGCCGTTCAACTTCCCGCTGAACCTCGCCGCGCACAAGGTCGCGCCCGCGCTTGCGGCCGGCTGCCCGTTCGTGCTGAAGCCCGCGAGCCGCACGCCGATCGGCGCGCTGATCATCGGCGAGGTGCTGGCGGAAACCGACCTGCCGAAGGGCGCGTTCTCGGTGCTGCCCGCGCATCGCGACGGCGCCGATCTGTTCACGACCGACGAGCGTTTCAAGCTGCTGTCGTTCACGGGCTCGCCGGCCGTGGGCTGGGCGCTGAAGGAGAAGGCCGGCAAGAAGAAAGTCGTGCTGGAACTCGGCGGCAACGCGGCCGCGATCGTCGATGCGGACCAGCGCGACCGGCTCGACTACGTGGTCGATCGTCTCGCGTTCGGCGCGTACTACCAGTCGGGTCAGAGCTGCATCGGCGTGCAGCGGATCCTCGTGCATGCGGATCTTTACGACGTGCTGCGCGAGAAGCTGATCGCGAAGACGCGTTCGCTGAAGATGGGCGATCCGAAGGATCCGTCGACGTTCGTCGGCCCGATGATCTCCGAATCCGAATCGCGCCGGCTGTCGGGCTGGATGGATGCGGCCGTCGCGGCGGGCGCGAAGATCGTCGCGGGCGGCAAGGTCGACGGCGCGATGTTCGAGGCGACGCTGCTGGAAAACGTCGGGCATGAGCAGGACCTGTACCGCAAGGAGGCATTCGGCCCCGTCGCGATCCTCGAGAAATTCGACCGGTTCGACGACGCGCTCGCGCGCGTGAACGACAGCGATTTCGGGCTCCAGGCCGGCGTGTTCACCGATTCGCTCACGCATGCGCAGCGCGCGTGGGACGAGCTGGAGGTCGGTGGCGTCGTGATCAACGATGTGCCGTCGTTCCGCGTCGACAACATGCCGTATGGCGGCGTGAAGGATTCGGGCCTCGGCCGCGAAGGGATCCGTTATGCAATCGAAGACATGACCGAGCTGCGGCTGATGGTCGTGCGGCGCCGCTGACGCGCCAGCGGGCAGCGCGGTGCCGCGACGGCACGCGGGCGGGCGATCGTGCCGGCCCGCGTGCCGTTTTTCATGGTGGCGCGCGCACCGGGCCGGCGTCGGGCCGGCATCGCGCCCGCACCGTGCGACGGGGCCCAACGCGCTCGACTGCGGGCATGGCATCGTGATGTAATCGCGCCAAACTGCCGACCGGGGTACGACACCGGAAAGCGCGAATTCATTCTTCACGAGGTCGATTCATGTCTCCCGTCTCGGCATTCAAGCTGGTTTTGTTGTCATTCCTGGCGATCGTCGCGCTCGAATACCTCGCCAAGCGGCTGCGGCTGCCGCCCGCGGCCGCGCTGCTGATCGGCGGTATCGGCATCGCGTTCGTCCCCGGCCTGCCGCCGGTCAACCTTGATCCCGAACTGGTGCTGCTCGTGTTCCTGCCGCCGCTGCTGATGGACGGCGCGTACTTCACCGTGTGGGAGGAGTTCAAGCGCAACGTCGGCGGCATCCTGCTGCTCGCGATCGGTGCGGTCGTGTTCACGACGTTCGCGGTCGGCTTCGCCGTGCACTGGGTGGCGCCGGCGCTGCCGTGGGCCGCGTGTTTCGCGCTCGGCGCGATCGTGTCGCCGCCCGACGCGGTTGCCGCGAAGGCCGTGCTCGAACGCGTCGCGCTGCCGCGTCGGCTGATGGTGCTGCTCGAAGGGGAGAGCCTGCTGAACGACGCGGCCGGCCTCGTGCTGTTTCGCTTTGCCGTCGCGGCCGCGCTGACCGGCGCGTTCAGCCTCGAGCATGCGGTCGTGCGCTTCGCGGAGCTCGGGCTCGGCGGCGTGGTGGTCGGCTTCCTGGTCGGCAAGCTTGTCGTATGGTTCCTGAAGCTGCTCGACGACGACTATCTCGTGATCACCGTCGCGGTAATCGCCGGCTGGATCGCGTACATCGCGGGCGAAATGGTCGAGGTGTCGGGCGTGATCGCGACCGTCACGGCAGGCATGATCATCGGCTGGCATCAGCACGAGGTGTTCTCGGCGGCCGTGCGCACGCGCGGCACCGCGTTCTGGCAGGTCATCGTGTTCCTGCTCGAGGCGATGGTGTTCGTGCTGATCGGGTTGTCGCTGCGCGGCGCGATGCACCGGCTCGGCGGTTTCGAGCAGGTACTCGGCACGATGGTGCCGCCGGTGCTCGCGGTGCTGGCGGCGGTGATCGTGTCGCGCTTCGTATGGATTTATGTGGTCGAGGCGCTGAAGTGGCCGGTGCGCGGGATCGCGCGGCGCGGCGACACGCCCGACTGGAAGGCCGCGACGATCATGAGCTGGGCCGGGATGCGCGGCGTCGTCACGCTGGCGATCGCGCTGTCGCTGCCCGAGGCGATGCCCGGCCGCGACGTGATCCTGGTCGCGTCGTTCGCGGTGATCCTCGTCACGGTGCTGCTGCAGGGCACGACGATCGGGCCGCTGATCCGGCTGCTGCGCCTGCCGCAGCGCGAAGAGCGCGCCGCGCATCACCTGACCGAGCCGCAGACGTGGGCGTACGTCGAGGCCGCGCAGCTTGCGGCGATCCAGCCGCTCGTGCGCGACGAGAACGGGGTCGTGATCCATCCACGCCTGCTCGAGCAATACACGTACCGCGCGGAACTGACCGAGCGGGCGAAGAACGAGCCCACGTACCCGCCGGAAGTGCGCACCGCGCACTACGACGTCGTGCTGGCCGCGATCAAGGCCGGGCGCGCGGAGCTGTTGCGCCTGCATCGTTCGGGCCATATCCACGACGAGATGCTGCACACGGTCGAACGCGACCTCGACCTGCAGGAAGTGTCCGCGCAGCACGGGCGCGGGTAAGCGGCCACCCGCCACCATCGCACGGGCCGGCTCCCTGCCGGCCCGCCGTACGCACGGGTCGATCCTCGCCCGGCGCTTTTTTTCTTGCACTTGCCCCCTGATCCGGCCCATTTTCATCCGGCCCCCAATGCGACAGGCAGCCAGCCTTGCAGCGCATGCAAGCCTTATGGCGCCGAACTCGCAAACGTTATCGTCTTTCGAATCCGGAAATGATCCGATTTATCTGATTCCGGCTCTTTCTGAATATTTGGCAAATCTAAACCGAAGGAGATAGATGCTGTGTTCTATTTTCATTTAGAATCAGCCGGTTATCTTTATTGAGAGAAAGAATGCGGAGGTAATGCGGCCGTCGACGGGGAAAAAAACGACGTCCGGTGCCCTGCAAGGCAGTGCCGACAGGCCAAATCGGCGAAATCAGGTGGGGTTTTCAGCCGCCAAAATGAGATAGTGTCCAAGTCGGATAAACAACTCCTATGAAAGAATCGATTGGAGTTTCGGCGTTTGAAACTGTATTTATGAAAGAATCAAGCGGTGATAATGCCTCGGATTGTCTTGAATCGGGGTTATCAGTCCTTCTCGTCGACGATCAACCGTTCGTCGGCGAGGTGATCCGTCGCGCGCTGCGCAGCGAACACGACATCGACCTGCACGTGTGCACCGACGCGCACCGGGCGATGGCGGTCGCGCGCGACGTGAAGCCGACGGTCATCCTGCAGGATCTCGTGATGCCGGAGATCGACGGCCTCGATCTCGTCCGCGCATGGCGCGCGGACGCCGGCACCGCACGCGTGCCGATCATCGTGCTGTCCGCGAAGGAGGAGCCGATCGTCAAGCGCGAAGCGTTCATCGCCGGCGCGAACGACTATCTGGTGAAGCTCCCCGACGCGATGGAGCTGACCGCGCGGATCCGCTATCACTCGAATTCGTACCTGATGTCGCGGCAGCGCGACGAGGCGCTCGATTTCCTGTCGCACGACATGCGTTCGCCGCAGACGTCGATCCTCGCGCTGCTCGACGTCTACCGGACCGAGCACGGCGACATGCCGGCGATCATGGAGCGCATCGCCGGCCATGCGCGGCGCGCGCTCGCGCTCGCCGACGGCTTCATCCACCTGACCCGCGCGCAGTCCGAGCGGCGCGCACACGAGGTCGTCAGCCTCAACGAGATCGTGGTCGATGCCGTCGACCAGCTTTGGGAGAAGGCGGCCGGGCTCGGCAGCCGGGTCGTCGCGCACGTGCCCGACACCGAGTGCGTGACGATGGGCGATCGCATGATGCTCACGCGCGCGGTCGCGAACCTGATCGACAACGGGTTGAAGTACGGCCCGGTCGGCACGGACGTGCACTGCACGCTGAGCGGCGAGGACGGCGCCTGGCAGATCGGCGTCGAGGATACCGGCGCCGGCATCGCACCGGAGCAGCGCACGGCCGCGACCGAGTCGTTCGTGCAGCTCGAATCCGCGCATGGCGCGTCGCGCGGCGGTTTCGGCCTCGGGCTCGCGTTCGTCCGCGCGACGGCGGCGCGGCATCGCGGCCAGATCCTGATGCGCAATACGGCGCGCGGCTTCATGGTCGCGCTTCGGCTGCCGGTGCAAGCGGAGCGGTGATTTCGCGGCGCGGCCTGCCGGCGCCGCGTCTTCCGCATCCGACCCCGATGCGCTCGTGGCGCGCCGTCCGGCGCGCAGGCGGGCGCGGATTTTTTCAACGCTGATTTTAGAAAGCCCATAACGAACATGGCCACCGTGACGCCCCGCGCGACCAATGAAAGCCTGCATCCGACGATCGGCGCTGCCCGGCTGACGCTCGGCAATCGCATCCTGCTCAGCTTCGGCGTGCTGTTCGTGCTGATGCTGGTGACAGCCGGCGTGTCGTACGAGCGACTGCGCGCGATCAACAGCGAAGCCGTCAGCATCGAGCGCGACTCGCTGCCCGGCGTGTACCTCGCGTCGTCGCTGCGCGGTTCGGTCAACGAATCGTTCACGCTGCTGCAGCAGTCGATCTTCGTCGAAACCGACCCCGACAACGTGCATCGCGATCTCGCGAAGATCGCCGATGCGGTGAAGGAGATCGACGCGCTGTCGGTCGACTATCAGGCCACGACGTTCCGCGACGACGACCGGCAGCGCTTCGCGACCTTCCGTGGCGCGTATGACCGCTACCTGCCGCTCCTGAACGATGCGGTGCAGCAGAGCCGCACGTCGCACAGCGACGCGGTCGCCGCCTATGCGAAGGCGCTGCCGGCGTGGACCGAGGTCGTGCGCAACGCGAACATCCTGGTACAGGAAAACCGCAAGTTCGCCGAGCAGTCGGCGAAGCTGATTCGCGAATCCGTGCAGGACACCGAGGTCGTGCTCGCGACGGCGCTGGCGATCATGCTGCTGTCCGCGCTGGGGCTCGGCTACGGGCTGTTCCGTTCGGTCACGGTGCCGATGGCGCGGCTCGTCGAGGTGCATGACGTGATGCGCACCGGCAACCTGACGCGCCGCCTCGACCTGCGCCGCCGCGACGAATTCGGCACGCTCGAGACGGGCTTCAACCGGATGGCCGACGAGCTGACCGAACTCGTCTCGCGCGCGCAGCAGTCGTCGCTGCAGGTGACGACGTCGGTCGCCGAGATCGCGGCGACGTCGCGCGAACAGCAGGCGACCGCGAACGAAACCGCGGCGACGACGACCGAGATCGGCGCGACCTCGCGCGAGATCTTCGCGACGTCGCGCGACCTGCTGCGCACGATGAACGAGGTGGCCGGCGTGGCCGAACAGTCGGCGACGCTCGCGGGCGTGAGCCAGAGCGGGCTCACGCGGATGGGCGAGACGATGCGCAGCGTGATGGACGCGGCCGGTTCGGTGAACGCGAAGCTCGCGATCCTCAACGAGAAGGCGCTGAACATCAACCAGGTGGTCGCGACGATCACCAAGGTGGCCGACCAGACCAACCTGCTGTCGCTGAACGCGGCGATCGAGGCCGAGAAGGCCGGCGAGTACGGCCGCGGTTTCGCGGTCGTCGCGACCGAGATCCGTCGCCTCGCCGATCAGACGGCCGTGGCGACCTACGACATCGAGCAGACGGTGAAGGAAATCCAGTCGGCCGTGTCGGCCGGCGTGATGGGGATGGACAAGTTCTCCGAGGAAGTGCGTCGCGGGATGCTCGACGTGCAGCAGGTCGGCGGGCAGCTGTCGCAGATCATCGCCGAGGTGCAGACGCTCGCGCCGCGCTTCCAGATGGTCAACGAAGGGATGCAGACGCAGGCGAACGGCGCCGAGCAAATCACGCAGGCGCTGTCGCAGCTGTCGGAGGCCGCGCAGCAGACGGCCGAGTCGCTGCGCCAGTCGTCGCAGGCGATCGACGACCTGACGCTGGTCGCGAACCAGTTGCGTACCAGCGTGTCGCGTTTCAAGGTCGACGCGTGACGCGCGCGGATCCGCAGAACGGCGCACACGCGCTGTTCCTGATGTTCGAGCTCGACGGCGGGCGCTATGCGCTCGACGCGGCCGGCATCGAGGAGGTGCTGCCGCTCGCGACCACGAAGGCCGTGCCCGGCGCACCCGAATGGATCGCCGGGCTGCTGATGCGCGGCGGCCAGCCGGTGCCGGTGATCGACGTGCCGATGCTGGCGCTCGGGCGGCGTGCGCAAGCGCTGCGCTCGACGCGGCTCGTGATGGTGCGCTACGGCGCGGGCCAGGGCGATGGCGAGCGCGTGATCGGCCTGATCGTCGAGCGCGCGACGCAGACGATGCGGATCGACCGCGCGGCGTTTCGCGCAAGCGGCATCTCGACCGCGCGCACGCGCTGGCTCGGGCTCGTCGCGAACACGCCCGACGGCGTCGTGCAGCAGGTGTCGGTGACCGACCTGATCGACGACGTCGCGCGCCTGTATCTGTTCGACGGCCTGCCGGGCCACGGGGGGGAGTCCGCATGAAAGAGTCCGAATCGCGATTTCGCGGCTGGCTGCTGCGCGAGACCGGCATCGACCCCGATTCGCTCGGCAACGAATTTCTGACGCGTGCGCTGACGGAACGCGTGCATGCGCTGCAGGCGGACGGCGAGCGCCTGCTGTCGGCCGCGCGGCCGCCGGTGACGCAGGAAGCGCTCGACGCGTACTGGCAGCAGCTCAACGCGTCGGCCGACGAGCGGCGCGCGCTGATCGAGCTGTTCGTCGTGCCCGAGACGTGGTTCTTCCGCGACCGCGAGGCATTCGCGACGCTCGCGCGGCTCGCGGCGGAACGGTTCGCCGCGATGCCCGGCCGTGTGATTCGCGTGCTGAGCGCGCCGTGCTCGACGGGCGAGGAGCCGTATTCGGCGGCAATGGCGCTGCTCGACGCGGGGCTCGAACCGGCCAGCTTCGCGATCGACGCGATCGACCTCAGCGCGCGCGCGATCGAGCAGGCGCGGCTCGGCTGTTACGGGCGCAACGCGTTTCGCGGTACGGCGACGGAGTTTCGCGCGCGGTACTTCACGCCGGCCAACGACGGCTGGCTGCTCGACGAGCGCGTGCGCGCGTGCGTGCAGTTTCGTCATGCGAACCTCGTCGATCCGGGTGCCGATACGGGCATTCGCTACGATTTCGTGTTCTGCCGCAACGTGCTGATCTACTTCGATCGCGATGCGCAGGATCGCGTGATCCGCTCGCTCGACGGGCTTCTCGTCGATGATGGCATGCTGTTCGTCGGGCCGGCCGAAACGGGCGTCGCGATGCGGCACGGGATGCGCTCGGCGCGCGTGCCGCTGGCATTCGCGTTTCATCGCGAGCCGGCCGGCGCGGTGGCCGATGCGTACGCGGCCCGGCCGGCCGCGCCGCTGCACACGGCGGCGCCGTACCGGCGCGCGGAGCGCTTCACGGTTGCCCCGGTCGCGGCGCCGCGACCGGTGGTGGCGGTCGCGCCGCCGGCCTGGCTCGGCGACGGGCTGCAGCCGTTCGCGGCGACGCCGCCGGCCGTGATCACGGCCGCGTTCGACGCGCGGGCCGGGCGATCGGTGGTGACGGCGGAAGCCGCCGCGCCCGTCGCCGAAGGTATCGCGCCGACGCTCGAGGATGCGCAGGCGCTCGCGAATGCGGGTGCGTTCGACGAGGCCGAACGCGTGCTCGCGCAGTTCTCGGCGCGCGTCGGGCCGCATGCCGATGCGTTCTACCTGAACGGGCTGATCGCGGATGCGCGCGGGCGCGCCTCGGAAGCCGGCGACTTCTACCGGAAGGCGCTGTACCTGCGGCCCACGCACCACGAGGCGCTGACCCATCTCGCGACGCTGCTCGACGTCGGCGGCGACCGCGCGGGCGCGCAATGGCTGCTCGAGCGCGCACGGCGCTCGGCCGGCTGATACGAATACGGGATCGGGATCGACACCGCGATGACCAGAGGACTCCATGAACCGCGACGCCGCTGCCACTGACGACACGACGATCGACGTCGACGATTGCTGGAACCGGATCGGCACGCGCGGCGACCGCTCGTGCGAGCGGCTGAACGACTGCCAGCGCTGCCTGAATTGCCCGGTCTACGCGTATCACGCGGCGAGGCTGCTCGAGCGTCCGCTGGGTGACGCCGAGATGGCCGACGCCACGCGCCGGATCAGCGCGTACGGCACGACCCGCGTGCGCGCCGACGACGATACGCACCATGCGGCGCTGGCGTTTCGCGTGGCCGACGAATGGCTCGCGCTGCCGATCGGCGTGCTGCGCGAGATCGCCGGCACGCGCCCGATTCATTCGCTGCCGCATCGCCGCAATTCGGCCGTGCGCGGCGTGGTCAACATCCGCGGCACGCTGCGCATCGCGATTTCGATCGGCGCGCTGCTCGGCCTCGGTGCGGGCAAGGGCGGCAACGGCGGCGGCGACGGCCGGTTCACGCGGCTGCTGGTCGCCGCGCACCAGGGCGAGCCGGTCGTGTTTCCGGTCGACGAAGTCGAGGGCGTGCTGCGCTTCGGCGCCTCCGACTGGGTGCCCGTGCCGGCGACGGTCGGGCGCGCGAGCGCCGGCCTGTCGCGCGGCGTGCTGTCGTGGCGCGGCAAGTCGGTGGGTCTGCTCGACGACGACCGTTTGTTCGACGCCGTGACACGGAGCATGCGATGAGCGGCGATGACGATCTGAGCCACCTGTCGCTGCTCGAGCTGTATCGAGAGGAGACGCGCACGCAGACCCAGGCGCTGTCCGAGCGGCTGCTCGCGCTCGAATCGGGCGAGCCCGATTCCGTCGCGCTCGAGGCATGCATGCGCGCCGCGCATTCGCTGAAGGGCGCCGCGCGCATCGTCGGCGTGCCGCTCGGCGTCGACATCGCGGGGCGGATGGAGGAGTGCTTCGTCGCCGCGCAGGCCGGCACGATCGCACTGACGGCCACGCACGTCGACGTGCTGCTTGCCGGCGTCGACCTGCTGGTGCGCGTCGGCGATCCGCAGGGTCAGCCGGTGACGTCGACCGAGATCGACGTGTTCGCGGCGGCGCTGACGGGCGCCGACGGCGCCCGGACCATGCACGCATCGGCCGTCGTCCCGCCGCCGGTGCCGCCATCGGTCGTGCCGTACCGCGACCACGACGGCGCCGCGAACGAGCCCGTTGGCGCAAGCGCCGCGGTGCCGCCGCTCGCGGTGTCGGGCACGGTGCCCGATCCGGCCCAGGCTGGTCGTATCGCCGGCGCCGGCGCGATGCGCCGCGTGCGCGCCGATACGCTGAACCGGCTGCTGAGCCTGTCCGGCGAATCGCTGGTCGAATCGCGCTGGCTCAAGCCGTTCGCCGAATCGATGCTGCGCGTGAAGCGCGCGCAGCGCGACGCCGCCCGGTCGCTCGATCTGATGGTCGAACAGTTCGCCGACGATCTCGACTCGGGCATGCTCGCGTCGATGAACGAAGTGCGGCACATGCTCAACGACCTGCAGCGTTCGCTCGCCGAGCGCATGGACGAATTCGACCGCTTCGAGCGGCGCAGCACGCATATCGCCGAGCAGCTGTACGACGAGGCGCTGCAATGCCGGATGCGGCCGTTCGGCGATGCGACGCGTGCGTATCCGCGTATCGTCCGCGATCTCGCGCGTTCGCTCGGCAAGCAGGTGCGCTTCTCGATCGTCGGCGAGGGCACGCAGGTCGATCGCGACATCCTCGACCTGCTCGACGCGCCGCTCGGCCATCTGCTGCGCAACGCGATCGATCACGGCGTCGATTCGCCCGACGCGCGGCGCGCGCGCGGCAAACCGGCCGAGGCCAGCGTGACGCTGGAGGCGCGCCATAGCGCCGGCTCGCTGCTCGTCAGCGTGATCGACGACGGGCCGGGCGTCGACATGGACGCGCTGCGCGCGGCGGTCGTGCGCCAGCGCCTGACCGACGACGAGACGGCCGCGCGGCTGTCCGATCCCGAACTGCTCGAATTCCTGCTGCTGCCGGGCTTCTCGATGCGCGACGCGGTGACCGACGTGTCGGGCCGCGGCGTCGGCCTCGACGCGGTGCAGGAGATGGTGCGCGGCGTGCGCGGCGCGGTGCGGATCTTCAACGAACCGGGCGCGGGCATGCGCTTCGTGCTGCAGCTGCCGCTCACGCTGTCGGTGATCCGCAGCCTGCTCGTCGAGGTCGGCGGCGAACCGTATGCGTTCCCGCTCGCGCATGTGCGCCGCACGCTCGAACTCGCGCACGACGATATCGACGTGCTCGAAGGCCAGCCGCATTTTCCGTTCGACGGCCGGCGCGCGGGCCTCGTCGCCGCGCACCAGTTGCTCGATGCGGGCGAGCCCGACGCGGCGCGCACGAGCACGGCGGTCGTGGTCGTCGGCGGCGAGCCCGAGCTGTACGGCGTCGCGGTCGACCGCTTCCTGGGCGAGCGGATGCTCGTCGTGCAGCCGCTCGACAGCCGCCTGCAGAAGATCCAGAACATCGCGGCCGGCGCGCTGCTCGAGAACGGCGACCCGGTGCTGATCGTCGACGTCGAGGATCTGATCCGCTCGGTCGACAAGCTCGTGCGCGGCGGGCAGCTTGCGCGCGTCACGCGCGATCCGCAGTTCGCGCTCGCCGACCGGCGCCGCCGCGTGCTCGTCGTCGACGATTCGCTGACGGTGCGCGAACTCGAACGCAAGCTGCTGGAGAAGCGCGGCTACGACGTGACGGTCGCGGTCGACGGGATGGACGGCTGGAACGCGGTGCGCAGCGACGCGTTCGACCTCGTCGTCACCGACGTCGACATGCCGCGCATGGACGGCATCGAACTCGTCACGCTGATCAAGAGCGATCCGATGCTCAAGCGCGTGCCGGTGATGATCGTATCGTACAAGGATCGCGACGAGGATCGCCGCCGCGGGCTCGACGCCGGCGCCGACTACTACCTCGCGAAGAGCAGCTTCCACGACGAGGCGCTGCTCGATGCCGTACACGACCTGATCGGGGGCGCGCGCGGATGAACATCGGTATCGTCAACGACCTGCCGCTGGCCGTGGAGGCGCTGCGCCGCGTGCTCGCGCTGCGTGCGGACCACCGCGTGCTGTGGGTCGCGACCGACGGCGACGAGGCGGTGGATTTCTGCGTCGCGCATCCGCCCGACGTCGTGCTGATGGATCTCGTGATGCCGAAGGTCGACGGCGTCGCCGCGACGCGCCGGATCATGGAGCGCGCACCGTGCGCGATCCTGATCGTGACGGCAAGCGTCAGCGCGAACACGTCGTCGGTCTACGAGGCGATGGGCGCCGGCGCGCTCGACGCGGTCGACACGCCGACGCTCGCGCTCGGGCTGTCGACCGACGCGTCGCCGCAGGCGCTGCTCGCGAAGATCGACCAGATCGGCCGGCTGCTCGAAAGCCGCACCGCGGCGCTCGTGCCGCCGGGGCCGACGCCCGCGCGCGGCCAGCCGACGCTCGTCGCGATCGGCGCGTCGGCGGGCGGGCCGACCGCGCTCACCGCGCTGCTGCGCGCGCTGCCGGCCGACTTCCCGGCCGCGATCGTGATCGTCCAGCACGTCGACCAGGCGTTCGCGCTCGGCATGGCCGAGTGGCTCGACGGTTATACGCGGCTGCCGGTGCGCGTCGCACGGCAGGGCAGCGTGCCGCAGGCCGGCGAGGTCCTGCTCGCGGCGACCAACGATCACCTGACCCTGTCGCCGCGCGGCGTGCTCGGCTATACGCGGCATCCGGTCGAGACGCCGTATCGGCCGTCGATCGACGTGTTCTTCAACAGCGTCGCCGACGGCTGGCAGGGCGATGCGTTCGGCGTGCTGCTGACGGGAATGGGGCGCGATGGTGCGCTCGGCCTGAAGGCGATGCGCGCGAAGGGCTGCTACACGATCGCGCAGGACGAGGCGACCAGCGCCGTCTACGGGATGCCGAAGGCGGCTGCGGCGATCGGCGCGGCGTCGGCGATCCTGCCGCTCGATCGGATCGCGCCCCAACTGATCTCGCGCATCACGCGTCCGCTGCGCGACTGACGGCGCGCCGGGGCGCGACACCGTCCGGTTCCGGTGTGCCGGCGGCCGCATTGCGTGCGATGCGCGGCGTCACGTACAATTGCGGCCTGCGGAGATGGCATGCCTCCCTGCGGTCGTTCCTGGCGCGTTGCGCGCGGTACGGCCCTCAACCGCCGGTTTGCCCGGCTGATGATGCCTGCGTGTTCCTGGGTCGTCAGGAGGTCGCAGGCCGTCCATGCGGTATTCTGCCGCCCAGGTTTTGATGTTCTGTCGAATCTGGAAATCATGTTTTTCACGACTTCTGCCGATCTTCTCGCGACCGTGCGCTACGTGTGCCGCTGGCTCGCGCTCTCGGCCCTGCTCGGCGCGCTGGCCGGCACGGCTTCCGCGCTGTTCCTGATCGCGCTCGACTGGGCGACCGGCACGCGCGTTGCGCATCCGTGGCTGCTGTGGGGGCTGCCGGCCGCCGGTTTCGCGACCGGGTGGATCTACCATCGTTTCGGCCAGTCGGTCGCGCGCGGCAACAACCTGCTGATCGACGAGATTCACGACCCGAAGGCGCTCGTGCCGAAGCGGATGGCGCCGCTCGTGCTCGTCGCGACTGTCGTCACGCACCTGTTCGGCGGCTCGGCCGGCCGCGAGGGCACCGCCGTGCAGATGGGCGGCGCGCTCGCCGATCGCGTCACGCACATGTTCCGCCTCGATCGCGAGCATCGTCGCGTGCTGCTGATGGGCGGCATTGCAGCCGGCTTCGCGTCGGTGTTCGGCACGCCGCTCGCGGGCGCCGTGTTCGGGCTGGAGGTGCTTGCGATCGGGCGCGTGCGGTACGACGCACTGCTGACCTGCGTCGCATCGGCGATCGTCGCGGACGTCGTGTGCCGCGCATGGGGCGTGCATCACACGGCCTATGCGATTCCGTTCGTGCCGGCCGTGTCGGCGACGGGGCTGGCCGTGACGGTCGTCGCGGGCATTGCGTTCGGTGTCGTCGGCCGGCTGTTCGCGTATGCGACGCATGCGCTGACCGCGTGGTTCCGCCGCGTGATCCGCTATGCGCCGCTGCAGCCGGTGCTCGGCGGCCTGCTGGTCGCCGCGGCCGCCACCGTGCTGAACGTGCCGCAGTATCTCGGTCTTGGCATCCCGACGATCGAGGCTGCGTTTCACGGCCCGCTGCCGCTCTACGATTTCGCGGGCAAGTTCGCGTTCACCGTCGTCACGCTCGCGTCGGGGTTCAAGGGCGGGGAGGTGACACCGCTGTTCTACATCGGCGCGACGCTCGGCAACGCGCTCGGTCAGGTGCTGGCGCTGCCGGTGCCCGTGCTCGCGGGGCTCGGCTTCGTTGCGGTGTTCGCGGGCGCGGCCAACACGCCGATCGCGTCGACGATCATGGCGATCGAGCTGTTCGGCGCGGACATCGGCGTGTATGCGATCGTTGCATGTGTCGTCGCGTATCTGTTTTCAGGGCACGCGGGGATTTATCGCGCGCAGCGCGTGGCGGTGGGGAAGGGGGCGCAGGCTGAGGTGGAGTGAGGCGGAACCGTGGGTCGAGATGTTTGCCGACGGAAGCTGGTGCCGGGTGATCGAGCGGATCACCCGGTACACCGGAATCAGTTACTTCTTCGGCAGGCGCGCGACATTGCGGGCCAGCAGTTCCTCGATATCGACGCCTTTTTCGGCCAGCAGCGTGGTGACGATGCCGGTCAATTCGCCGAGCGTTTCCTTGACCGATTCCCGGATCGTATCGACGACAACCTGGGTGCTTCGCTCGATCTCGATGTTGACCTTGTCGTTGACGCCCTTCGCATCGAAGGTCGTCGCGCGCCGCGTTTCGGGAATCAGCCAGATCTCGAACCAGCCTTCTTCGCGATTGACGTCCGACACGGTCAGGCTGCAGCCGTTGATCGCGATATAGCCCTTCGCAAACACGTATCGCTTGAATTCGGCCGGCACGCCGATGCGGATCATCCGGTTGTGCTCGGACGTCGCGATGTGCAGGATGGTCCCCGGGAAGTCGACATGGCCGGACAGCGGATGCCCGCCGATTTCCGCGCCGTCCTTCGCGGCACGTTCCACGTTGATCCGTGCGCCGGTCGACAGGTCGGCCAGCGTGGTGATTTTCAGGCTCGGCAACATCACGTCGAAGTCGATCAGCTCCGGCGAATGGATCGTCGTCACCGTCAGGCAGACGCCGTCGACCGACACACTGGCGCCGATCTCGATGTCGTCGGTAAACCGCTCGGGGAATTCGATGCTGAAAGTGCGCAGCTCCCCGTGATCCTTGATGGCCTTGATGGCGCCTACGCCCTGGACAATTCCTGTAAACATGATCGATCCCTCGTCGCAAATTTCCTGGCCGACATGATAAGTGATCCCGGAAAAAACGACTCAGCGCCGCGCGGTGGCGGGGCAGCCGGCGATATCCGCAGACGAGAAAAAGGCCGTGCACGCGGCACGGCCTCGATCCGAATCCGGTCGGGTCGACACGGCCCGGCAGTGATGACCCCACCGCCGGGCCGCATCGCGACCCGCCTGCGTCACGCCTCGGCCGGTTCGCCCAGCGGCCCGGCGTCGTCGTCCGCGGTGCGCCGCGGCGAATCGGCGAGCCCCTTCGCGAGCTCCAGCGCCTGCCGCTCGAACAGCCGACGGTAGATACCGCCGTCGATACGGATCAGCGCGTCGTGACTGCCTTCTTCGATCACCTTGCCGCGATCGAGCACGAGCAGCCGGTCGAGCGCGCGCACGGTCGACAGCCGGTGCGCGACCACGAGCGTCGTGCGGCCGACCATCAGCCGCTCCATCGCCTGCTGGATCAGCAGCTCGCTCTCGCTGTCGAGGCTCGACGTCGCTTCGTCGAGGATCAGGATCGGCGCATCGGCGAGGAACGCGCGCGCGATCGCGACGCGCTGTCGCTCGCCGCCCGACAGCTTGATCCCGCGTTCGCCGACGAGCGTGTCATAACCGTCCGGCAGCGCGACGATGAAGTCGTGTGCGCTGGCGAGACGCGCGGCGCGCTCGATGTCCGCGCGGCTCGCGTCGGGGCGTGCATACGCGATGTTCTCCGCGAGCGTGCGGTGGAACAGCACGGGCTCCTGCTGGACGATCGCGATCTGGCCGCGCAGCGAATCCTGCCGCACGCGGGCGATGTCCTGCCCGTCGATCGTGATGCGGCCGCCCGACACGTCGTACAGCCGCTGGATCAGCTTGATGAACGTCGTCTTGCCCGACCCCGAGTGGCCGACGAGGCCCACGCGTTCGCCGGGCGCGATCCGCATCGAGAAGTCGTCGTACAGCGGCACCGGATGGTTGCCGTAGCGGAACGTCACGTGCTCGAAGCGGATCTCGCCTTGCCCGATCCGGATCGCCGGCGCGTCGGGACGATCGTCGATGCCGAGCGGCTGGCGTTCGAGCGCGACGAGTTCTTCCATGTCGTTGACCGAGCGCTGCAGGTTGCGGATGTGCATGCCGACGTCGCGCAGGTAACCCTGCAGCATGAAGAACATCGTCAGCGCGAACGCGATGTCGCCGACGCTCGCCTCGTTGTTCGCCCACAGCCGCAGCGCGACGCCGATCATCGCGGCTTGCATTGCGACGAGCATCGCGCCCTGCAACCCGCCGTTGAACGTGCCGCGCACCCACGTGCGGCGCGTGCGCTGGCGCCACTTGCCGATCACGCGTGCGAGCCGCGCTTCCTCGCGCGTTTCCGCGCCGAACGCCTTGACGACCGCGTTGCAACTGACGGCGTCGGCGAGCGCGCCGCCCATGCGCGTATCCCACAGGTTGCCGAGCCGCGCGGCCGGCGCGACGATGCCGAGCGACACGGCGACCGTCACCGAGATGTACAGCAGCGAGCCCACGCCGACGACGAGCCCCATCACGGGCCAGTGCGTGCCGAGCAGCACGGTTGCGCCGACCAGCATCGTGACCGACGGCAGCAGCGCGATCAGCACGGTGTCGTTCAGCAGGTCGAGTGCCCAGATGCCGCGCGTGATCTTGCGCACGGTCGAACCCGCGAAGCTGTTCGCGTGCCAGTCGGTCGAGAAGCGCTGCACGCGGTGGAACGACGCGGCGGCGATCTCGCTCATCATCTTCAGTGTGAGCGTGATGATGTTCAGGTAGACGCCTTGCCGCAGCAGCGTCGCGCCGATGCCGAGCGCGGCGAGCGTGCCGAACGCGGTGATGGCGGAATGCCACGCGGCGGCGCGGTCGGTCAGGCCGGTCGACAGCGCGTCGACGAGGCGGCCGGCGAACAGCGGCGTGAGCACGTCGGCGAGCGCGGCGAGCAGCGCGAACGCCGCGACCGTGGCGATACGGGCCGGCTGCTGGCGCCAGTAGCGGAAGGTGAAGCCGAAGACGGCCTGGAATGCATGGCCGCCCAGTTGGGTGGTTTTTCTGGTCATGTATCGTTGCCCGGCGCATCGCGCGACGGGACTTTCCGGTTCGGAGAACGTCGAAAACGCAACAGCCGGAGCCGCGCGGAAAACGCGGGCGGAACGAAACGGGCTGTCGGGAAAAAGCGCGGCTGACGGGTTAGCGGAAAACTCGGGAGCCGGCGCGGACGGCGGGCTGGATCAGCTGCGCCGTGAGACCACGTTCGGGAAGGTTGCTGGCATTCGGAACATCTGCACCTCCCCTGAAGTGAACGGTTGAAAGGACGCCGAAAAGACGTGTAAAGATTCTATCAGTACTGTCCGGCGCGCTGCAACGTCCGACGAATGCGGCGTTGCGGCGTCGATACGGTTAGTATTCAGGGTTTCGGCCCTGCTTTCGCGGGCTGTCCGCGGCGCGGCCCCGGCATGACGAGCGGCCCGCGACGCGGCCCTCGCAGATTCACCACGAACCATTCCTGAGGAAACGATGAGCGACGTTCAGCAAGGCATCCTGGCTCCGATCGATACGGCGGCCCGATACCTCACTTTCACGATTTCGAATGACGGCAATGTGGCGGCGGCGCTCGCCGCGTTGCGCGAGATCGTCGACGGGCGCGATACGGTCGTCGGTTTCGGACAGGCGCTGGCGGCGCACCTCGGGCGCCCGGTTCCGGGCCTGACCGATTACCCGGCGTTCGCGGTGAAGGACCGCACGCTGCCGGCGACGCCGGCCGACGTGTGGGTGTGGCTGCGCGCCGACGACCGCGGCGAGATCGTGCTGCGTGCGCGGGCGATCGAACGCGCGCTGGCGCCGGCGTTCGCGCTGCAGGACGCCGTCGACGGTTTCCGCTATTCGAACGATCGCGACCTGTCCGGCTACGAGGACGGCACCGAGAACCCGACCGGCGACGACGCGCTCGACGCGGCGATCGTGTCGGGGCAGGGCGCGGGGCTTGACGGCGCGAGTTTCGTCGCGGTGCAGCAGTGGCTGCACGACTTCGACCAGATGGAGCGCATTCCGTCGGGCGACATGGACAACATCATCGGGCGCCGCCGTTCGGACAACGAGGAACTCGACGACGCGCCCGAGTTCGCGCACGTGAAGCGCACCGCGCAGGAAAGCTTCGAGCCCGAGGCGTTCATGCTGCGCCGTTCGTCGCCGTGGTCGGACGCGCGCCGCGCGGGCCTGTACTTCGTCGCGTTCGGCTGCTCGTTCCGCGCGTTCGACGTGCAGATGCGCCGGATGAGCGGCGCGGACGACGGTATCGTCGACGGCCTGTTCCGTTTCACGCGGCCGCTGACGGGCGCGTATTTCTGGTGCCCGCCGATGAAGGGCGGCAAGCTGGATCTGTCCGCGCTCGGGCTGTAAGCGCCTGACTGCAACAAAGGACGGGCGGGCCGCGCATTGTGCGCGGCCCGCCCGTTTTGTTTTGCGCGTGGCGATCGCGCGTCAGTTCAACGTCGTCTCGATCCGCGTACCGCGCTTGATGAACTGCGTGACCGGCGTCTTCTCGCAGATCTCCGCGAGGCGCTGGCGTTGCGCGTCGTCGAGCGGGCCGTCGAGCGTCACGACGCGGCGCACGTATTGCACGCCTTCGCGATCGGCATGCAGCTCAGTGCGGACATCGATGCGCGCGGCCGGCCACGACTTGCGCTGCATATACATGCGCAGCGTCGCGGCCGTGCATTGCGCGAGACCGGCGAGCACGAACTCGTACGGCGCCGGCCCGCGGTCCTGGCCGCCTTCGCGTGGGCCTTCGTCGCCGGTCAGCGCGTGCGTGCCGGCCTGCAGCTGGACGACGTAGTCGGGCGCGTCGGCATCGAGGACGGCAGCGGCATGGATGAGCGACATGGCAAGTCTCCGGTAAGCGGGAAGAAGGCGGCAGGCGCTGCGTGGCAGCGCAAAGCCGTCAGCATACCGTTTCGCCCGGAACGGCGTCCGTAGCGTGCTACGCGTCGGCGGCGCCGGCGCTGCTGCGCACGAGCGCGGCGATGCGTTCACGCACCCACTGGTGCGCGCGGTCGGTATCGCGCGATTCGTGCCAGTACGCGAGGAGCGGGAACGGCTTGAGCCGCAGCGGCAGCGGCCGCACGACGATCGGCAGCAGCGCGGCCATCCGCACCGCATAGGTGTGCGGCAGCGTGACCAGCAGGTCGCCGGTCGCCGCGATCTGGCACGCGGCGAAATAGTGCTGGCAGGTGAGCCGGATATCGCGGAAGCGTCCATCACTGCCGAGCAGCACGTCGAGCGATTGCGGTTCGCCGAACGACGACACCGCGATATGCTGCGCCGCGAAATAA
The DNA here is from genome assembly GCF_052952715.1 of Burkholderia sp. YIM B11467. Classification (NCBI taxonomy): domain Bacteria; kingdom Pseudomonadati; phylum Pseudomonadota; class Betaproteobacteria; order Burkholderiales; family Burkholderiaceae; genus Burkholderia; species Burkholderia sp. YIM B11467. The sequence continues at coordinate 211,658 of NZ_JBQVSQ010000001.1, read as the reverse complement.
TCGCCGCGCCGCAGCGCGTCGCGCGCGAGCGGATGATCGCGGCGCAGCGCGACGACGAGCGAATCGTCGAGCAGGTGTTCGGTGGCAATGCGCGGGCCCGTCTGCACGCGGCGATCGACGACGAGATCGAGATTGCCCGATGCGAGTTCGCGCTCGATGTCGGGCACCGCGATGCGGCGGCTCACGAGCCGCAGGCCCGGCGCTTCGTCGGCGAACGCGGCGACGATCCACGGCAGCGCGATCGATTCGAGCACGTCGCGAATGCCCACCGCGATGCTCAGGTCGAGCGTCGCGGGATCGAATGCCGACGGGTCGCGCGCGGTGCCCTGCAGGCCATTCAGGTGCAACTGCACGTCCGCGATGATCGAACGCGTGCGCTCGGTCGGCACGACGCGGTTGCCCTGGCGCACGAACAGCGGATCGTCGAAATGCGCGCGCAGCCGGTTGAGCGCGTGCGTGACGGCCGGCTGCGTGAGATGCAGCGCGCGGGCGGCCGCGCCGATGCCGCCGTGCACGTAGACGGCGTCGAGCACGCGAAACAGGTTCAGGTCGAGACGGTGATCGGCGGGCACGGGGTGCGGGCGGGGTGGTAAGCGGTGGATAGATTCTAAAGGATGCGCAGGCAACGGATACGCGGGCTTTCGTGCGCGGCGATCGATGGCGTTCGCCGCATGTCGATGCCGTTCGAACCGATACGCGCTGCAACACAATGCGGCCCGTGATACATGATGGCCGCAACAATCGGCCGCATAGAGAAGCGCGATTCTATTCCGGCATCGCAGCGGCCGGTGGCAGCCTGTAGTAATCCGCCATCATGCTGTCCCCGTCGGCCATTTCGCGCCAAAGGCGTGACCCGTTCGGCTAAGATGCCGTCGCTTCATATTTCGGGATAGCCGTCCTGTCGCACGCATTCAAACCAAATATAAGCCTGACAGTTCGACGGTATTAGAAGAAGTCGAAACAAGTCGGGGGCTTGGCCAGTGAATGCAGCAGATCAGAGGTGGGTCGTTATCTATTTGAGTACGGGGTTTTCGTTGGCCCAGGCCGCGCGTCTTGGCGAGGCTTTCAATCTGGCGAATCGTTTGCATGCGTTCAGTGCGGATTACCAGTTGAAGTACGTATCCGAAAGCGGGGGACTGTTGCAGTCGTCGTCCGGCGTGAGAATCGCCGCCGATCCGCTCGGCGACGAGCACAGTCGCCGTGCGCTCGCGTTCTTTCATCTTCACGGCGACCGCGCGGCCGTCAACTGGGATGACGCATTGCAGCGGCGCCTGACCGACATTCGTCATCATGCGCGCTGGATCGTCGACGCGATGGACTTGCCCGCGCTCGCGGCCACGCAGCGGCCGTCGGCGGCGATCGACATGCGGCCCGGCCGGGCCGGGCGCCGTGCCGCCACGACGATGGAACTGGAGGCCGGCGAGACCGACGTGTTCGCCGCCGCGCTCGACATGTTCCGCGACGATCTCGGCGACAGCGCCGCGCGGGAGATCGCCAGCAACATGCTGCGGCCGGTCGAGCAGCGCTATGCGCAATCGATGTGGGCGTTCCGCGAACTGAGCGCGAGCCCGTCGATCCGGATGTCGGCGCAGCGGTTGCGCGCGCAGAGCGTGAACCGCATCTCGATCGCGAACGCCGCGCAGGCCGCCGCGATGAGCGAGCGCAATTTCCTGCGGCGCTTCAAGAAGGAGATCGGCGTCACGCCGACCGAGTTCGTCCAGCACGTGCGGCTCGAGCGTGCGTGCCACATGCTGATCCACACGACGCTGCCGGCCGACAAGGTCGCGCGCCGCACGGGGTTCGGCAGCGGCGAGCGCCTCGCGAAGCTGTTTCGCCAGCGCCTGCTGATGTCGCCGACCGAATTTCGCGTCGCCGAGCGCGACAAGATCCTCGCCCACGGCACCGCGTTGCGCGATGCGGACGAGGGGCCCGCAGCCGCGTTTTGCGCGGGCGACGAGACGCGTTGTGCCGCATGCGACGATGCGCGCGAGAAAACGGGACGGATACCCGTAAAATCGTCGTGTCGCGATCTCGATCCCCTGTTTACATGCCCTTCCTCCCCACTACCGCCACTGCCCCTTTCTGCCCGTCGGAAGTAAAGGGCAGCATCACGATCGACGCCGGCGCGCCGCGCTGGCAGAAGCTCAAGCGTTTCTTCGGCCCCGGCCTGCTCGTGGCGATCGGCTACATGGATCCCGGCAACTGGGCGACCGACATCCAGGCCGGCTCGCAGTTCGGCTATTCGCTGCTGTGGGTCGTCGCGTTCTCGAGCCTCGCGGCGATCTTCCTGCAGATGCTCGCGGCGCGGCTCGGCCTCGTCGCGGGCAAGGATCTCGCGCAGGCCAGCTACGACCGCTATGGCCGGCTCGGCCGGATCGTGCAGTGGGTCACCGCCGAAGTGTCGATCATCGCGTGCGACATCGCGGAAGTTCTCGGTTGCGCGCTCGCGTTCAAGCTGCTGCTCGGCGTGCCGCTCGCGTGGGGGATCGTGTTGACCGCGCTCGACACGTTGATCGTGCTCGGCCTGCAGGGCAAGGGCTTCCGGCAGATCGAGGCGATCGTGCTCGCGCTGATCGCGACGATGGCGTTCTGCTTCGTCGCGCAGGTCGCGATCACGCCGCCCGACTGGCACGCGGTGGTCGGCGGGCTCGTGCCCGGCGATCCGGGCCACGACCGCAAGGACGCGATCGTGCTCGCGCTCGGCATCGTCGGCGCGACGATCATGCCGCACAACCTGTATCTGCATTCGTCGGTCGTGCAGACGCGGCACGTCGTCGGCGGCGCGCGCGGCGTGGTCCGCGACACGCTCGCGCTCGTGCGCATCGATACCTTCGTGTCGCTGTTCGTCGCGATGCTCGTCAATGCGGCGATCTTGATCGTCGCGGGCGCGGCGTTCCATGCGACGGGCCAGCACAACGTGACCGACATCGAGCAGGCCTACAAGCTGATCACGCCGATCGCCGGTGGTGCTGCCGCGCTGCTGTTCGGCGTCGCGCTGCTCGCGTCGGGGCAGAGCTCGACGCTGACCGGCACGATCGCCGGCCAGGTGATCATGGACGGCTTCCTGCATACGAAGATCCCGTGCTACCAGCGCCGGCTGATCACGCGCGGGCTCGCGCTCGTGCCGGCGCTGATCGGCGTGCTGTGGCTCGGCGACGGCTCGGTCGGGCAACTGCTCGTCTGGAGCCAGGTGCTGCTGAGCCTGCAGTTGCCGTTCGCGATGTGGCCGCTGATCCGGTCGGTCAGCGATCGCAACACGATGGGCGCGCACGCGATCGGCCGCGGGATGCGGGTCGCCGCGTGGGCGCTGTTCGCCGTCATCACCGGCACGAACCTGCTTTTGATTACCGGTGTCGCGGGCTGATACAGCCTGAAACAGGCTGACACAGACGCATGGCGCGCATACGGTAAACTGCGGCCTTTCGATAGCCGTCCGAAGTCCGTTATGTGGAGTGACATCAGCAACATCGGCGATGCCGCGCTGACCTTGCCGATCGCGCTGACGTGTGCGGCGTGGCTGGCGCTGACCGACTGGCGCCTCGCGGTCCGCTGGAGCGTGCTGCTCGCCGCGGGCATGAGCCTGGTCGGCGCAACGAAGATCCTGTATGCCGGGTGCGGCATCGAACTCCCGCAATTCGATTTCCGCGTGATCAGCGGCCATACGATGCTGTCGACGTCCGTGTGGACGGTCGCGCTGTCGATGCTGTGGCAGGCGTTCCGGCCGGGGAAGGCGCCCGGCATCGCGGCCGGGCTGGCCGTCGGCGCGATCACGGCGGTGGCGCGCGTATTCGATCACTCGCACACGATTCCGGAAGTCGTCGTCGGCTGGATGCTCGGCGCGCTGGTCGCACTGGTGTTCCTGCGCGGCTACGACGGTGCGCGCCAGCGTGCGTTCTCGCCGCGCGTCGCGGCGGTCTGCCTGCTGCTCGTGTCGGGCATCGCGTACGGGCACCGTGCGCCATTCCAGCAGATGATCGACACGCATTCGCCGCAGCTCTGCGCGTTCGTGCGCGCGCCATCCGGCGACGGATTCTGACGGCTGTTGGTTTCGGCGGCGGGGATTCCCACGCCGCTGTGTGGTTGCCGGCGATCGCCCGGCAATGGCCCGATTCCTTCTTCCGATCGCTTCCCGTCCATCGCGGAACGCAACGTTCGTTATCCCCCTGAATCAAACAACCGGCCGATTCGCAGGATCAGCCGCACCGGCTTGTGCATTGCCGCGGGCGTGCGAAGGTCATGAACCGAATCTATGACCGGGCATAACGAATATTCATTTCATCGATTGGCGGCATTCGCGTACGCTGGCTGTCGTTCGACCGGGGGCCGGCTGCCCGGCTTGCCCGGCGCGCGTCACGTTCGTCTCGATATACTTGCGGAAACCGTCAGGCACCTCGTCACGCCGAGGCGCCGTCAACCGGCATCTGTCAGCCGGGATACGCACGGAAAACCCGTCGCGGCAGCGTTGCGCGACGACGATTCACGATAGGAGCAGGTTCCATGACAGTCGTTTCTTCGCGCCTCGCAGGCAAGTGCGCTTACATCACGGGCGCCGCGGGCGGCCTCGGCCGCGCGATCGCACGGCGGATGGTCGAGCAGGGCGCCCGCGTGTTCGTGACCGACATCGTTGACGCGGCGGTGCTCGACGCATTCGCACAGGAACTCAACGCGGGTCATGCGACGCCGGTCGCGTTCGCCGCGACGCAGGACGTGCGCGACGAAGCGCGCTGGAAGGCGCTGCTCGCGCAGGCGACCGATGCGATGGGCGGGCTGTCGGTGCTCGTCAACAACGCGGGGGTCGGCTCGATCGGCTCGCCCGCGCAAATCGAGCTGGACGAATGGCGGCGCGTGATGGCGATTAACGTCGAGAGCATCGTGCTCGGCTGCAAGCATGCGCTGTCCTATCTGGCCGAGAGCCATCCCGCGTCGATCATCAACATCTCGTCGGTCGCCGCGTTCAAGGTCGAGCCGGATTTCACCGCGTACAACGCGTCGAAGGCGGCGGTCGCGTCGCTGACGAAGTCGGTCGCGATCGACTGCGCACGCCGCGAGATCGACGTGCGCTGCAACTCGATTCACCCGGCGTTCATCCGCACGGGGATCGTCGAGCCGCTGTTCCAGACGCTCGGCGAACGCGACGCAACGCGCAAGCTCGCCCGCGGTATTCCGCTGCGCCGGCTCGGCGAACCGGACGACGTCGCGCATGCGGCCGTGTATCTCGCATCCGACGAGAGCCGCTTCGTGACGGCCGCCGAACTCGTGATCGACGGCGGCATGTGCGCGGTCTGACGCGCATCCCGCACAACAACTACCGGAGGAGAACATCGTGTCGACACCCGTGAACCGCCAACTGCTGCTGAAGACGCGCCCGGAAGGGCGGGTCGGCCGCGAACATTTCTCCTTCGTCGAGACGCCGGTGCCGGCGCTCGCGGACGGCGAGGTGCTCGTGCGCGTGCAGTACCTGTCGATGGACCCGACCAACCGTGTGTGGATGAGCGACGTGCCGCAGTACCTGCCGCCCGTCGCGATCGGCGAGGTGATGCGCGCACTCGGCATCGGGCGCGTGGTCGCGTCGCGCCATGCCGGTTTCGCGGAAGGCGATCTCGTGCAGGGGCTCGTCGGCTGGCAGGACTACGCGGTTGTGCCGGCCGACCAGGTCGCGCAGCTCGTGAAGCTGCCCGCGCAGTCGGGCCTGCCGCTGCCGACGCTGCTCGGCGCGTGCGGGATGAGCGGGCTCACCGCGTACTACGGGCTGACCGACATCGCGCCGGTGCAGCCCGGCGAAACGTTGGTCGTGTCGGCGGCGGCCGGGTCGGTCGGCTCGATCGCCGGGCAGATCGGCAAGATCCACGGCGCGCGCGTGGTCGGTATCGCGGGCGGGGCGGACAAGTGCCGCTACCTGACCGAGACGCTCGGCTTCGATGCGGCCGTCGACTACAAGGCCGACGATTTCCGCCAGCAACTGAAGGCGGCGACGCCGGACGGCGTGCATGTCAATTTCGAGAACGTCGGCGGCGAGGTGATGCGCGCGGTGTTGTCGCGGATGGTGATCGGCGGGCGCGTCGCGCTGTGCGGCGTGATCTCGAACTACAACAGCGGGCGCGCGGCCGACGACGTCGGCGTGCTGATCTCGAAGCGGCTGACGATGCGCGGCTTCCTGATCCTCGACTACCGCAAGAGCCGCGAAGCCGTGCAGACGCTCGCGGGCTGGTTGCGCGACGGTCGGCTCAAGGCCGAGGAAACCGTGGCCGACGGTCTCGAAAACGCGCCCGACGTGCTGAATCGCCTGTTCGACGGCGACCATCGCGGCAAGCTTGTGCTGCGCGTCGATCCGGATGCGTGATCGGCGCCGCGGCGCGCGATGCCGGCCGCGGGTTGCCGTGAAGGGTTGTCGAACGCGGTGAGTTCGATCAAACGGGACTCGGTTTGGGACTTATCCCATATATCGTCCCGGCCTCTCTCCCTAAAGTGATCGCCAGCAAAAAGGCGGCGTGACAGATGAGTCACGCCGCCTTTTTTTCTGGTCACGCGGCAGTGGAGAGGGAACGTGCGGAGCAATGCGCAGCGGGCAGCATCGGCGGCGATGCGCAAGCTTCCGCGCGTGCGCGGACTACCGGCAGCCGAGTGCGTGGCACGGGGCCACGCGGGGTTGTCATTCGACCTGTTCGGCGCGCGCGTAGATATCCCAGCTCGCCATGAACAGGGCGGCGACGAGCGGCCCGATCACGAAGCCGTTGATGCCGAACAGCGCCATCCCGCCGAGCGTCGAGATCAGCACGACCCAGTCGGGCATCTTCGTGTCCTTGCCGACGAGGATCGGGCGCAGCAGGTTGTCGACGAGGCCGATCACGCCGACGCAGAACGCGACGAGGATCGCGCATTTCCAGACCTCGCCGGTCGCCAGGAAGTAGAGCGCGGCCGGTATCCACACGAGGCTCGCGCCGATCGCGGGCAGCAGCGACAGGAACGCCATCAGCGCGCCCCACAGTACGACGCCCTGGATGCCGAGGATCCAGAAGATCAGCCCGCCGAGCGCGCCCTGCACGAGCGCGACCGCGATGTTGCCTTTCACGGTCGCGCGCACGACCGTCGTGAACTTCGCGAGCAGCAGGTTCTTGTGCTCCTCGTCGAGCGGCAGCGCGCGGCGCACGCGGCGGCCGATCTCGCCGCCGTCGCGCAGCAGGAAGAACACCATGTACAGCATCACGCCGAAGCTGACGATGAACTGGAACGTGTTCTGGCCGATGCTGAATGCCTGGGCCGCCGCGAACTGGCTGATCTGCGCGGCGCCGTCCGCCAGCTTCTTCTGGATGCCGGGGATGTTGGTCAGCCCGTATTTCGCGAGCAGGCGCTGGATCGAGGTCGGCAGCGCGTGGATGATGTCCTGGAAGTACTGCGCATAGTTCGGCTGCGCGGTCTTGAGTTCCTGGTAGACGTAAGCAATTTCCTGGACGAGCGTGCCGGCGACGAACACGAGCGGCAGGATCACGATCAGGATGATCAGCGTCATCGTCACGAGCGCGGCCAGGTTGCGTCGCTTGCCGAAACGCGCGGCGAGCCAGCGCTGCACGGGCTGGAACAGGATCGCGAGAATGGTGCCCCAGAACACGGCGCCGGAGAACGGCGCGAGAATCCCGCACATGCCGACGGTGACCGCGAACAGCAGGAAATAGAAGAACTTTTGGTGGTCGTGATGTCCGCTATCCATGGGTGGCATTCGCGCAGATTGATGCTTGGTTTGATTGAATCTCGTTGCCCGGGGCGCGATCGGCTCGCGAACGTCACGGGTTCGCGGCAAAACGCATCGCAGGGGCGGCCCAACCGGAGTATGCCCGCAAAGGTGCCGCCATCATAGCCGCTGCGCGTGACCCATGCGAAAACGCCGCGGCCGGGGCCGCGGCGCTGCCGGGAAGCGGGCACGGCCTGAGGCCGCGCGCCGCGTCGTCAGATATCGAGCCGGGTGACCTTGGTGCCGTTCACCGACAGGTCGCCCATCAGGCCCGCGTTGGTCAGGACCAGCACCTCGACCGGCGCGGTGGCCGTGGTGGTATCGACCGCGCCGTTCGCACCGACCTTCACGACCGCAACCGATGCGTCGGCGCCGGCGGCCCAGCCGTCCGACTTGCGGAACGAGTCGAGTGCATCCTGCGTCATGAACAGGAACACGATCGCCTTCGACTGCGCGCCGGCCTGCAGGCCGACCGACAGCGACGACGTGTTGTAGTAGCCGACGGTGCTGCCGCCGACGCGCAGCGCGCCGTTGCCGGACTGGCCGCCGACGATGAAGCCGGCCTGCAGCACGTTCGGGAACACGAGCACGCCGCGCGATTTCCCGACGAGCTCACGCGAACCCGGCACCGTCGAATAAAGGCGCGACAGCGTTGCGTTCACGCTGGCGTCGATCGACTGTCGCTTCGACGCGCTGGTCGACGCGTTTTCGGGTTTGTCGGGCGTGGTCGTGCAGCCGGCGAGCGCGAGGCTGCCGAGCATCACGGCGGCGGCGGCTTTCATGGCGAGAGATTTCTGCATGGCGATTCTCCTTCGTTGTCTGATTGAGGACGGACGGTGCGGGCAACGGGGCGGGCAGCGGGGCGGCCGGCGCCGTTCAACGGCGGGAAAGGAGCAGGCCCGCAACGAACGCGAGGCCCGCGACGACACCGGCGGTTTGCCACGGGTTGTCGTGCACGGCCTGCGATACGCGTTCGGCCGAATCGCGCAGCCGGGCGGCCGCGCTGCCCGACGCGTGGTCGAGCGTGCTGCGCGCTTCATCGAGCCGGGACTGCACGCGCTTGCGCAGCGCGGCGATATCGCCGTCGCCATCGTTTTTTAGCAGGTCTTCCAGTTCGTCGACCAGCCCGCGCAGATCGTCGGTCACGTCGGCGTGCAGGTCACGAGCGGCCGAGCGCGTCGTGCGGCCCACGCGCCGACCGGTGCGCCGGATGTCGGACAGGCCCCGGTCCAGCTTGTGTTCGATCGAGTCGGTGAGTGCCATGGTGTTTATCCTCCTTCGATTCAAGGCTAATTTGAAGATAAGACGAATCCCAGCAACTAGTGTGATTCACTTGATCCAATTGAGTTTCGAGACAAATTTTCAATTCGTCGGCAGGATCGCCGCGAAGCCCCGTCGTGCGGGGCGGCGCAGCGGTTGAAAAAATTTCGCAATCGGGCGAGTCGGCGTATCGGGCAGCGATACGAAATGAATGCCCGGTAAATATGGCGTCGCCAGGGGCATCAGGTAAATAGTGCCGTTGCACGCGTTGTGCTGATGCAAATGCACTAGTCCACGCTGTTTCTGGGAGCACGGTTCGGGCCCGAGGCCGGCCCGGTGCCGCTGCCGTCAAGTGCGATATCGACGATGACGGGATCGTGGTCCGACGAGCGGTACGCGTCGGGTGCGTAGTAGGACGACCGTTGCGCGGGTGTCTTGTAATCGGGCACGGATTGCAGTGCAACCGGTTCGTCGGCGTTGATGTGCCAGATGTGTACGGCTTTCACGCGCGCGGCGAGCGTCGAGGTGGCAAGCGCGTGGTCGAGGTTGCCGGCTTCGCCGCGAAATACGTAGCTGTACGCAGCATCGCCGACGAAGCGGGTTATCAGGTTCGCGTAGCCGCGCGATTCGAGTGCGCGGACCGGATCTTCCTTCGCATAGCTGTTCAGGTCGCCGATCAGCAGCACGCCGTCGGCCGCGTCACCCGTCGGCGGCGCGGCGAGCCAGTCGGCAATGCGCGTGGCGGCCCGCGTGCGTGCCGCATTCCAGCAGCCCTGGCCGTCGGACTGGTCGAGGTCGGCGCCGGTCGCGTGCGGGCAGTTCTTCGACTTCAGGTGATTGACCGCGACGGTGAACGCGCGTGTGCCGCCGATGCGCCGGAATGTCTGCGCGAGCGGCGGGCGGTGCCGGCGGCCGAGCGAGACCGTGGCGGCGCGCCCGACCGGCTCGACCGTGCGGCTGTCGTACAGCAGAGCGACCGCGATCGCGTCGCGGCCGAGCCGCGCGGTGCCGGGATCGACCGCGCGCCAGCCGTCGCCGAGTTGCGCGGCGAGACGTTGCACGGCGCTCGCGTTGCCGTAGCCGTTGTTCTCGATTTCCATCAGCCCGATCACGTCGGCGCGCAGCGCACGCAACGCGGCGACGATCTTTGCTTCCTGCCGCACGAACACGGCGTGCGTTTTCGCGCCGCGGTTGGTCGGCGCGTCGAATCCGCCGCCCTGGCCGTCGCCGTTGAAATAGTTGAAGACGTTGAAGGACGCGACGCGCACATCGGCGTCCGGATGCCGGCCCGGCGCATCGGTCCGCGGATTCGCGGTGGCGTCGAACACCGGCGCCGCGCCGGCTGCCGGTTGCAGTCGCCACGTGTCGTAGCGCAGTTCGAGCACGCCTTCGACGCCGCGCACCGTGTAGCCCGCGCGCAGCGTGTTGGCGGCGCTCAACGCGGGCGGCGGATAACGGACCGTCGCGGGATCGCGGCGGTTCGAGCCGTCGTCGAGCACGATGCGGTTGAGCGCGTTGGCCGCCGCATATGCAGCGGCTTCGGCCGGCGGCGCGACCTGGGTCGGGATGCGCAACCTGCCGTTGCTGAGCACGACGCTGCCGTAGCGGCCGAGTTCGTGGGTATCGCTGACCGTCAGCGTTTGCGGCAGGCGCACCCGCATGCCTTCGTGCGCGGCCAGCACGGCCGGGGTGGCGACCGGTAGCGTGAGCGTCGCCGGCGTGACCGTCTGCCCGCGTGCGCAGACCGCGATGCCGCCCGACAGCACGAGCTGCGTGCGGCCGTATCGGTCGTCGACCCTGCCCGTGAGATGCACGAGATCGCCGGCATTCGCACGCACCTTCGGCGCGTAGACGAACAGGCCCTCCGGGACGCCCGGCCGATGCCGGCGTTGCGCGTCGGCCTGCTGGACGAAGAAACCGCCGAGGCCGTCGGCGCCGCCGAACGCCGCGGTGACGACCGCCTCGATCGAGGTCGTTTGCCCGGCCAGCGGCGACGGGCCGCGGGCGCTGCGGAGGTCGGCGATGGCCGTGGTCGCGCCGCCGCAGCCGGCGCTGACCGGCAGCGCCGCCGCGGCCGGCAGGAAGGAGAGGACGAGCGATAGCGCAACGGCAAGCGACGGAAGCAGGTGTGACATGGGACGGTCCACTGGAAGAAAATCCGACAGTTCGGGAACGCATCTTGACGGCAAAATGTCAGGAAGCGGCCGAATTGGCCGTCCGGCCAGTGCCGGATGGCTAACGATGCAGGCAGGCCCTGCCGCGGCTGTTACGCTTTCGCATCGGGTGTCGCACGCCGATCGCGCGGCGAACGCCGCTGCACCCCGTCCCCACAGGAGAAGCCCATGTCTTACATGCTGTTGATTGTCGAACCGACCGACCAGCGCGCCGAACGCACGCTCGACGAAGGGCAGGCGCTGTATGCGCGGATGGTCGATTTCGCCGAGTCACTGAAGGCGCGCGGCGTGCTGCGCGGCGTCGAGTCGCTGGAGCGCTCCGAGCGCGGCACGCGCGTGCAGGTGCGCGACGGCGAGACGCGCCTGCTCGACGGCCCGTTCGCGGAAGCCAAGGAGATGGTCGGCGGCTTCTTCCTCGTCGACGTCGACACGCGCGAAGAAGCGATCGAGATCGCGCGCCAGTGCCCGGCCGCGCAATGGTGCACGGTCGAGGTGCGCGCGGTTGGCCCGTGCTTCCTGTGAATGCGATGACTCGGTATTTACCCTGACTCGTCGCGGCGCGTGTCGATCCGGCCGGGTGCCGCCCGTCGTCAGGATAAGGCGCCGATGAACGGACGCCTCCTGCCACCGACGACAAGGAGTGAACGATGCGATTCATGATCATGATCCGGGCGAACGCCGTCAGCGAATCCGACGCGTTGCCGGACAACCGGCTGGTCGAGGCCATGACCGTCTATCACGAGGAACTGGCCAACGCCGGCGTGCTGCTCGATGCCAACGGGCTGCGGCCGAGCGCGCGCGGCTGGCGCGTGCGTTACACGGGCGGCAAGGGCACGGTGGTCGACGGCCCGTTCGCCGAGACGAAGGAGCTGATCGCCGGCTATACGCTGATCCAGGTGCGTTCACGCGACGAGGCGCTCGAATGGACGCGCCGGTTTCCCGCGCCGTTCGGCGCCGAGATGGATTGCGAGATCGAGGTGCGGCCGCTGTTCGAGCTCGACGACCTCACGCCGAGCGATGCGGTCGAGCGGTTCCGCGAACTCCACGTCGGCCGCGGCAACGCTGCCTGAATTCCCGCCTGAAGCCTGAATCCATTCCTACCGGAGCCCCCGTCATGCACAAAATGGTTTTCATCAACCTGCCCGTTACCGACCTGCCGCGCTCGAAAGCGTTCTACCAGGGGCTCGGCTTCGAGGTCGTGCCGGCCTATACGAACGACCAGGCCGCCTGCATCCGCATCAGCGACACGATCTTCGCGATGCTGCTCGTGCGGCCGTTTTTCCAGACCTTCACCGACAAGACCATCGTCGATCCGGCGACGCACGTGCAGGCGTTGTCGTGTCTGTCGTGCGAAAGCCGTGCCGAAGTCGACGAGGTCGTCGCGAAGGCGCGCGCGGCCGGCGGGTCCACGCCGCGTCCGCCGCTGGAGTACCCGGGCATGTACGGTCACGGGTTCGCCGATCCGGACGGCCACACGTGGGAGCTGATGTACATGGAGCAGGACGCGACTGCACAGGGGCACGCGTCGTGACGCGTGAGGCGACGCATCGTGCGATCGAAGCGGTCTGGCGGATCGAGGCGCCGAAAATCATCGCGCGCGCCGCGCGCGTGGTGCGGGACGTCGGCGTGGCCGAGGAACTGGCGCAGGACACGCTCGTCGCGGCGCTCGAGCACTGGCCCGTCGACGGTGTGCCCGACAACCCGGCCGCGTGGTTGATGACGGCCGTGAAGCGTCGCGCGCTCGACCGCGTCCGGCAGGAGTCACTCCATGCGGCGAAGCGCGACCAGCTTGGCCACGAAATGGACGCGCTCGAAGCGCATGTCGTTCCCGATATCGCCGATGCACTCGCCGACGCGAGCGACGACGACTTCGGCGACGATCTGCTGCGGCTGATCTTCACGTCGTGCCACCCGGTGCTGTCGACCGATGCGCGGGTCGCGCTGACGCTGCGGCTGCTCGGCGGGCTGACGACGGGCGAGATCGCGCGCGCGTACCTGACGCCCGAGCCGACGATCGCGCAGCGGATCGTGCGCGCGAAGCGCACGCTCTCGGCGGCGCGCGTGCCGTTCGAGGTGCCGGCCGCCGATGCGCGGCCCGCGCGGCTCGCATCGGTGCTCGAAGTGATCTACCTGGTGTTCAACGAAGGTTATGCGGCCACCGCCGGCGACGACTGGACGCGTCCGGCGCTGTGCGACGAGGCGTTGCGGCTCGGCCGCGTGCTGGCCGGGCTCGCGCCGGACGAAAGCGAAGTGCTCGGGCTCGTCGCGCTGATGGAGCTGCAGGCGTCGCGCATGCATGCACGCACCGACGCGCAGGGCCGGCCCGTGCTGCTGCTCGACCAGGACCGCAGCCGCTGGGATCCGCTGCTGATCCGGCGCGGTCTCGCGGCGCTCGAACGGGCGACGAAGCTCGGCGGCGTGCGCGGGCCGTATGCGCTGCAGGCCGCGCTGGCCGCCTGCCACGCGCGCGCGCGGCAGCCATCGGACACGAACTGGGCGCAGATCGTCGCGCTGTACGACGCGCTCGCCGAAGTCGCGCCGTCGCCCGTCGTCGAGCTGAATCGCGCGGTGGCCGTCGGCATGGCGTTCGGGCCGGCCGCGGCGCTCGAACTCGTCGACGCGTTGCGCGACGATCCCGCGCTCGTGCGCTATCACTGGCTGCCGAGCGTGCGCGGCGACCTGCTGGCGAAGCTCGGCCGCACCGACGAGGCCAAGACCGAGTTCCGCCGCGCGGCGGAACTGACGCGCAACGAACGCGAACGCGAATTGCTGCTCAGGCGCGCGACGGACGCGTGACGCATGAGCCGCGCGTGAGCGCGACGCACCGCGCGCCGAACCCGCGTTCCCGGCGATTCCGGCACCCGGCACTATCACCAGCATTGAAAAAGCCTATTGGGGGATGCGAACGCGAGCGCCTAGATTAAAGAGCGCGATGCGCGCCCCGGCAAACGCATCGTTCCCCACATACATCATCGGCCCGGCTTCATACGCGGCCGCGCCGACTCGCACGGAGGCGCAAATGGCTCAACTCAAGGGCAGCAAAACCGAAGAGAACCTGAAGGCCGCATTCGCGGGTGAATCGCAGGCGAATCGGCGCTATCTGTATTTCGCTTCGAAGGCTGACGTCGAAGGGCAGAACGACGTCGCCGCGCTGTTCCGCTCGACCGCCGAAGGCGAAACCGGCCATGCGCACGGCCATCTCGAATATCTGGAAGCAGTCGGCGATCCGGCAACGGGCCTGCCGTTCGGCTCGTCGCGGCTGAATCTCGAAGCGGCGATCGCCGGCGAAACGCACGAATACACCGACATGTATCCGGGCATGGCGAAGACGGCGCGTGACGAAGGCTTCGACGAAATCGCGAACTGGTTCGAGACGCTCGCGAAGGCCGAACGCAGCCACGCGAACCGCTATACGAAGGCGCTGGACAGCCTCGTCGACTGACGGGCCGCCGCGGGCCGCACGGCACGTGCCGGGTGACCGGCCAGCGGCAGGCCGTTCGTTCATCGCTGCCCGCAGCGCGCGGGCGGCGCGCTCGCGCGCATGCGCGCCACGCTGGAGCGCCCCATGCCCCACAAGGAAGGCAGTCTCGAAGCCCCGACCCGGCATCCGCTCGACTGGCAGTCCGATGCGTTCTACGACCAGGCCGCGATCGATGCGGAAATGACGCGCGTGTTCGACATCTGCGCCGGATGCCGGCGCTGCGTGTCGTTGTGCGGCGCGTTTCCGGCGCTGTTCGATCTGGTCGACGACACGCCGATGGGCGACATCGAGGAGGTGCCGAAGGAAGCGTTCGGCAAGGTCGTCGACCAGTGCTATCTGTGCGACCTCTGCTACATGACGAAATGCCCGTACGTGCCGCCGCACGCATGGAACGTGGACTTCCCGCACCTGATGCTGCGCGGCAAGGCCGCGCGCTACCAGCGCGGCGAAGCGTCGCTGCGCGACAAGATACTGTCGAACACCGATGCGCTCGGCCATTTCGCGGGTATCCCGATCGTCACGCAGACGGTGAACGCGGTGAACCGCACGCCGCCGGCGCGGCATGCGCTCGAAGCGGCGCTCGGCGTCGATCGCAACGCATGGCTGCCGGAGTTCGCGCCGCGCAAGTTCCGCCGCGCCGCGAAGCGCTCGGCCAACCCGCCCGTGCGCGACGGCGAACGCACGCCCGGCAAGGTCGCGATCTACGCGACGTGCTACGTGAATTTCAACGAACCGGGCATCGGCCACGACCTGCTCGCGATTCTCGCGCACAACGACATTCCGTACGAACTCGTCACGCGCGAAGCCTGCTGCGGGATGCCGCTGCTCGAGCAAGGCAACCTCGCCGGCGTCGCCGCGAAGAAGGCCGTGAACATGCCCGTGCTCGAACGTTATGCGCGCGAAGGCTACGCGCTGATCGGCGCGATCCCGAGCTGCGTGCTGATGTACAAGAGCGAACTGCCGCTGATGTTCCCCGGCGACGAAACCGTGCGCGCGGTGGCCGACGCATTCTGGGATCCGTTCGAATACGTGATCGCGCGACATCGCGACGGATTGCTGAAGACCGATTTCAAGACCGGCCTCGGCACCGTGTCGTATCACGTGCCGTGTCATGCGCGCGTGCAGAACATCGGCCGCAAGACGGCCGACGCGCTGTCGCTCGTGCCCGATACGCGCGTGAATGTCGTCGAGCGCTGCTCGGGGCATGCGGGCACGTTCGGCGTGAAGAAGGAATTCCATGCGGACGCGATGCGGATCGGCGCGCCCGTGTTCAAGGCGATGGCCGAGCCGAAGCCGGATTTCGTGTCGTCCGACTGCGCGCTCGCCGGCCATCACATCGTGCAGGGCATCGACGAGAAGGGGCTGCCGTCCGCGCCGCTCGCGCATCCGCTCACGCTGCTGCGTCGCGCGTACGGCATCTGAGCCGATGCCGGCCGACCCACGAGGACATCCCATGACGCTGACCCGCGATTCCCTGCTGACGCTCGAAGCGTACGCGAAGATCCGCAGGACCGAACACGCGCGGCTCGTCGCGTACAAGCGTCGCCGCGCGGTGGCGCTCGGCAACCATCTGCGTTTCCTGTTCGAGGACGAGACGACGATTCGTTATCAGATCCAGGAGATGCTGCACATCGAGAAGATCTTCGACGAGGCGGGCATCGAAGGCGAACTGGAAGCGTACCTGCCGCTCGTGCCCGACGGCACCAACCTGAAGGCGACGCTGCAGATCGAATACGAGCACGAAGTCGAGCGGCGCGCGGCGCTCGCGCGGCTGATCGGCGTCGAGGATCGCGTGTACCTGCGGGTCGACGGGCACGCGAGCGTCTACGCGCACGCCGACGAGGATCTCGAACGCGACAACGCCGAGAAGACGTCGGCCGTGCACTTCGTGCGCTTCGAACTCGATGCGCCGATGCGCGCGGCGCTCAAGGGCGGGGCCGGGCTGTCGATCGGCTGCGATCACCCGGCCTACACGATGCCGCCGCAGCGTGTGGACGCGGACGTAACCGCGTCGCTGGCCGGCGATCTGCGCTGACGCGCGCGTCTTGCACGCCGGTTTCCGTTTTTCCGTTCCGACCCGAAACAGAATTTCCGCACACGGTGCGGTGCTGCCGCGCGCCGGTCGCCGGCCGCCGGCCGCCGGCCGCCGCGAAGATGTAACAGGCGTCACGATTTGCATGCGGAGAAACAATGTGCATCGCGCGTCACCGTGTTTTCATCACTCGCGGAGAAACAATAAAAAGATTGTGCATGGAGATAATTCGACTGAGCGGTATTCGAATGATTTACCGATTCGTGAATATCTTGTTACGAAATTTCCTCTGATTTACCGATTTTCGGAAGCAATTCCGGAGATTGTTGCCGGCAGGGGCCGGAACGGCCCGAAAAGGCCTATTGGCGGGCATTCTTCAGACCCTGCGGAGCCCCGCCAGGCGGGCTTTTGCAGCGGAGCGCATAAAGATCTCGCAAAAAAATTCATGCGTAAATAGATTACCTATCCATGGCAGGTTGTTTCAGTGCGTAACATTAAGTCATTGTCATATTGAGATAAACCCTGAGGATGGTATGCTTCGTGCACAAAAATTCCCACATTGGAGTGAGACCGTGATTTGTGCGCCATTGCCGGGAATGGCGGCACCGTGAAAGTGCGGTGTCGCGCCGGCATGCACAACACCGGATAACCATAATGTGCAACCTGGCCGCCCCGCGACGCGAAGCATCGCGACGGCGCCGCCAATCGCAGCCCGGCCTGGCTGCGTGGAGAGATCTACTATGTTCTTCGATGAGCTTAACGATGAAGAGTGGTTTCGTCTTTCAACGCTGATCGCCGATGAACCCATCCGGCTGAATCGTCGTGGGCGTCCACGAGCCGAACCGCGCGTCGTTGCCAACGCGGTGCTCTGGATCCTGACGACCGGTGAAGCCTGGTCCAAGCTGCCCGGCCGTTATCCGTCCGGGCCGACGTGCCGCCGCCGCTACGAGGAATGGCTCGCGAACGGCACGTTGCTGCAGATGATCGATGCGTTGACCCAGTTCAGCGGGCGCACGTTCGCGTATATCCCGCCGCCGCCGGAGGCAGTCGTGCCTGCGCGTCGCGCGGAGCCCGTGCCCGACAACGATCGCTTGCGCGGCGTGTTCTGGCAAAACCCCGAATCGTGGCAATTGCCGGTTGCGCAGGCAAACGTTTGGGAGGGCGAAGGTGCGTCGATGAGTGCGATGCCGAACGACGAAACGGGCGATCCGTCCGGTGCGTCGTTCGCGGTGCCCGGCGCGCCGGCCGCGGAACTGCGCCATGCGCGCCCGTCGTCGGCGAGCTTCGCCGCGGCCGAACCGCAGGTCGACGAATATCGCGGTTATACGATCTGCGGTATCGCGCAGCCGGTGCAGAACCTGATGTATCGCGCATGGGCCGAGATCACGCAGGACGAACGGCGCGTCGAGCGTTCGGGCCTCATCGGTCCGCGCTTCACCGATGCCGAGGAAGCGGAGCAGTACGCGCTCGACTGGGCGCGCCAGTGGATCGATCGCCACGGTGCGAGCGACGAGCCGGCGCGCGCGCCGCAAAGCGAGGTGCTGGCCGGCTTGTCCGCGCTGGCGCGCGCGGAGTCGGACATCAAGCGCTTCATCGCCGAGCGTCATTCGGGTGCGCTGTCCGAAGGCCGCAACGATCCGGTGCAGCCGGAGCGTCGTGAATACGAGTACCGCGTAGGCTGAACGTCGTTCGAATGAAACGCGCGGGCCGTCGTGTGCCACGACGCCCGCGCGGAAGTCCCGTCTTACCACCCTGTTGCCTGCCACGCCCGCAGGCGCCGCCGTCGAAGCGGCGCCCCGGGCGCGTGATGCATTACTGCCGCATTACTGTCGGCCGTAGGTATCGTCGAAGCGGACGATGTCGTCCTCGCCGAGATACGCGCCCGACTGCACCTCGATCAGTTCGAGCGGCATCTTGCCCGGGTTCTGCAGGCGGTGCGAGACGCCGAGCGGGATGTACGTCGATTCGTTCTCGGACAACAGGAACGTTTCGTCGCCGCGCGTGATGCACGCGGTGCCGCGCACGACGATCCAGTGTTCGGCGCGGTGGTGGTGCATCTGCAGCGACAGTTGCGCGCCCGGCTTCACGACGATGCGTTTTACCTGGAAGCGCTCGCCCATGTCGATCGAGTCGTAGTGGCCCCACGGGCGATGCACCTTGCGGTGATCGGTCGCTTCCGCGCCGCGTTGCGCCTTGATGCGCCCGACGATTTTCTTCACGTCCTGCACGCGGGACTTGTCCGCGACGAGCACGGCGTCGGGCGTTTCGACGACGACCAGGTTCTGCGTGCCGACGCAGGCGACGAGCCGGCTTTCCGAATGCGCGAAAGTCGATTCGGCGTCTTCGAACAGCACGTTGCCGCGGCCGACGTTCTCGGCATCGTCCTTCGGCGAGATCTGCCAGATTGCGTCCCACGAGCCGACGTCCGACCAGCCCGCGTCGAGCGGCACGACGACGCTCTCGCACAGTTGCGGCAGGCCGGCGAGCGGTTCCATCACCGCGTAGTCGATCGAGTTCGACGGCGCCGCGGCGAACGCATCGCGATCGACGCGGAAGAAGTCGCCATCGGCCTTGCCCTGTGCGACGGCCTGTTCGCAGGCCGCGTAGATCGCGGGTTCGAGCTGGCGGATCGCCTTCAGCCAGACCGACGCGCGCACGATGAAGATGCCGCTGTTCCACCAGTATTCGCCCGACGCGACGTACTGCTGAGCAAGTTCGAGATGCGGCTTCTCGACGAAACGGTCGAGGCGGCGCACGTCGAGGCTGCCCGTCGCGGCGTCGCCGAGCGGCGCGCCGACGCGGATGTAGCCGTAGCCGGTTTCCGCGTGCTTGGGCACGATGCCCATCGTCGCGATCTTGCCTTGCGCCGCGCAGTGCACGCCGGCCGCGACGGCCGCGTGGAAGCGCGGCAGGTCGGCGACCGCATGGTCGGCCGGCATCACGGTCATCACCGCATCGTTGCCGCCGGCGACGAGCCGCAGCGCGGCGAGCGTCAGGGCGGGCGCGGTGTCGCGGCCGAGCGGCTCGAGCATGATCGTCGCGCGCTTGGCCGTCAGGCGCAGCTGTTCGGCGGTCGTGAAGCGGTGATCCTCACCGCACACGATCAGCACGTCGTCGTTCAGCGGATGGGCGGCCGTCAGGCCGTCGAGGCGCAGTGCGGTCGACTGCAGCAGCGAATGATCGCCGAGCAGGCCGATCAACTGTTTCGGAAAACGTTCGCGCGACATCGGCCACAGGCGTGTGCCGGAACCGCCGGCAAGAATCACCGGCTGCACGGCGAGGCGCGTGCCGGCGGCGGGTGCGGCGGAAGAAGAAGGGCGCGTTTCGGCTGCCACGGCCGGAGCATTCATGATGACACTCTCCACGGTTGAAGTCAGTGCCTGTCGTTTTAGCATGAAGTAAATCGACAATAAAACCGGACCCATTGCCCGCCATTCGCCGGGCGCGCATCCGGGAAATTTTCATCGATAGCATCCGATGCCAATAAAAAAATAAAAAATAATTCCGCGATTCGGCCGGGCATGACCGCCCGCAAAGGATGAGCGGAAATTGTAAAGATTCCGAAAAATTTCCAATTCCTGAACAATTCGGGAAAACGTGCCGCTTTAATTAAAAAATATCGCGGCAAGATTTTCCGATTATTTTTCGAAATACTTGTGCGCTTGAGGAGAAATTTTCTTGTCGCTTCAATAGCGTCATGCAACGTTTGAATCGAATGTGCGGCACGGGCTGCGCAAGGAGCTGTTCGGCAAACGCCTGTTCAGAGAGGAAGCAGACATGTTGAGCGTGCTGGCGAGAATCATCGATATCGCGATGGTCGTGACGGGGGCGCTGATCGCCGCCGCGCTGCACGGCGGCAGCATCTGGCTCAACGACCTGCAGCGCACGACGGTGCTGTTCGACTGCCTGCTCGTCGTTGTGTTCTTTCCGGCCGTCGGCATTTACCAGTCTTGGCGCGGCAAGCGTCTCGTCGGGCTGATGGGCCGTGTCGCGTTCGCGTGGCTCGCGGTCGAACTCGCCGGCATCCTGATGAGCTTCAGCTTTCACCAGTCGGGCGACCTGTCGCGGCTGTGGCTGGGTTACTGGGCGCTGGCGACGATGGCGCTGCTGGCCGGCTCGAAGGCCTGCGTGCACGTCGTGCTGCGGCAACTGCGCCGCGGCGGCTACAACCTGAAGGCGGTCGCGATCGTCGGCGGCACGCCGGCCGCGCGGCGGCTGATCGCACAGATGCGGGCACGGCCGGAAGCGGGCTTCAACCCGGTGTGCGTGTACGACGAAAGCGAAGCGCCGGGCGAAGTCGCGCTCGACAACGTGCGGATCGAGCGGCAGTTCGAATCGCTGGTGTGGCTGGTGCGCAGCCGGGCGATCAGCGAGCTGTGGCTCACGCTGCCGGTTTCGGAGGAGCGCCGGATTCACCAGATCGTGACGGTGTTCCGCCACGACTTCGTGAATATCCGCTTCATCCCGGACGTGCGCACGCTGTCGTTCTTCAACCAGGAGGTGGTCGAGGTGCTCGGCGTGCCGGCCATCAATCTCGCGGCGTCGCCGATCACCGATGTGCGGATCCTGCCGAAATTCGTGTTCGACCGGCTGTTCGCGCTGGCCGCGCTCGCGATGCTCGCGCCGGTGATGGTGCTGATCGCCGGCCTGATCAAGCTGACGTCGCGCGGGCCGGTGTTCTTCCGCCAGAAGCGCAAGGGCATCGACGGGCACGAGTTCGAGATCTACAAGTTCCGCTCGATGAAGGTGCATCAGGAAGTGTCCGGGCAGGTCACGCAGGCGACCAAGAACGACACGCGCGTGACGCCGGTCGGCCGGTTCCTGCGCCGCACGAGCCTCGATGAACTGCCGCAGTTCATCAACGTGCTGAAGGGCGAGATGTCGGTCGTCGGCCCGCGCCCGCATGCGCTCGCGCACGACGACATCTACAAGGATCTGGTCAAGGGCTACATGTTCCGCTACCGGATCAAGCCCGGCATCACCGGGTGGGCGCAGATCAACGGCTTTCGCGGCGAGACCGACCAGATCGAGAAGATGATGGGACGCGTGAAGCTCGATCTGTACTACATGCAGAACTGGTCGTTCTGGCTCGACATCAAGATCGTCGCGCTGACGCTCTGGAAAGGCTTCACCGGCAGCAACGCTTATTGAGCGCCCCGGGCGTGCCGCTTCGCGCCGGGTCCCCGAGACGGGACTTTCGGCGGAGCGGAAAACCCGGGGCGGCCCGGCATTTTTCCGAGCGGCAGTGCCACGCAGGCATTCCGGTTTAACGATTTTCGAATCATTGGTCACGAGGTCCGACACATCATGAATCTGACTATCATCGGCAGCGGTTACGTAGGTCTTGTCACCGGCGCCTGTCTCGCCGACATCGGGCACGACGTGTTCTGTCTCGACGTCGACCAGGCAAAGATCGACGTCCTGAACAACGGCGGCGTGCCGATCCACGAGCCGGGCCTCAAGGAAGTTATCGCGCGCAACCGCGCGGCCGGCCGCCTGCGCTTTTCGACCGACGTCGAAGCCGCGGTCGCGCACGGCGACGTGCAGTTCATCGCGGTCGGCACGCCGCCCGACGAGGACGGCTCGGCGGATCTGCAATACGTGCTCGCGGCGGCGCGCAACATCGGCCGGTACATGACGGGTTTCAAGGTGATCGTCGACAAGTCGACGGTGCCGGTCGGCACGGCCGAGCGCGTGCGCGCGGCGGTCGCCGAGGAGCTCGCGAAGCGCGGCGGCGACCAGATGTTCTCGGTCGTGTCGAATCCGGAATTCCTGAAGGAAGGCGCGGCGGTCGACGATTTCACGCGGCCGGACCGCATCGTGATCGGCTGCGACGACGACGTGCCGGGCGAGCGTGCCCGCGAGTTGATGAAGAAGCTGTACGCGCCGTTCAACCGCAACCACGAACGCACGCTGTACATGGACGTGCGCTCGGCCGAGTTCACCAAATACGCGGCGAACGCGATGCTCGCGACGCGCATCTCGTTCATGAACGAGCTGGCGAACCTCGCCGACCGCTTCGGCGCGGATATCGAGTCGGTGCGCCGCGGGATCGGTTCCGACCCGCGCATCGGTTATCACTTCCTGTATGCCGGCTGCGGCTACGGCGGCTCGTGCTTCCCGAAGGACGTCGAGGCGCTGATCCGCACGGCCGACGAGCACGGACAGGCGCTGCAGATCCTGAAGGCCGTGTCGGCGGTCAACGCCACGCAAAAGCGCGTGCTCGCCGACAAGATCGTCGCGCGCTTCGGAGAAGACCTGACCGGCCGCACGTTCGCGGTCTGGGGCCTCGCGTTCAAGCCGAACACCGACGACATGCGCGAAGCGCCGAGCCGCGAGCTGATCGCCGAGCTGCTGTCGCGCGGCGCGCGTGTCGCCGCGTACGACCCGGTCGCGCAGCAGGAAGCGCGCCGCGTGATCGCGCTCGACCTCGCCGATCACCCGAGCTGGCTCGAGCGCCTGACCTTCGTCGACGACGAAGCGCAGGCCGCGCGCGATGCCGACGCGCTCGTGATCGTCACCGAATGGAAGGTATTCAAGAGCCCCGACTTCGTCGCGCTCGGCCGTCTGTGGAAGGCGCCGGTGATCTTCGACGGCCGCAACCTGTACGAGCCGGAGACGATGAGCGAGCAGGGCATCGAATACCACCCGATCGGCCGGCCGGGCTCGCGCCAGGCCGTCGCGGCCCGCGTGCCGGGCACCGCGCGCGCCAGCGCGTAACCCTTTCCCGTCACTCGTTACGAGGCGTCATGTTCCGGAACATCCTGATCGTCTGCCACGCGAACGTCTGCCGCAGTCCGGCGGCGGAAATGCTGTTCAAGTCGCACCTCGCGTCACGCGGCGGGCCGCGCCCGACGTTTCACTCGGCCGGCGTGCATGCGAACGACGGCGACGGCATCGATCCGGTGATGCGGCGACTGCTCGCCGAGCGGGGCGTCGATGCGACGACTCACCGCTCGCGGCGGCTGTCGCGCCGGATCGTGCGCGACGCCGACCTGATTCTCGTCAGCGAGCGCGGACAGATCGCGGCCGTCGAAGCGGTCGATCCGTTCGCGCGCGGCAAGGTCCACCTGCTTGGCAAGTGGGAAGGGGCCGAGATTGCCGATCCGCACGGCGGCCCCGAGGCCGATTACCGCGAGAGCTACTCGCAGATCGAACGTCTGGTTCAAGGATGGCTACAGAAACTATGCTGAAACGCCCGATGCGCCCGGTGGCGCTTGCCGTCGCGCTGACGACTTTCCTGTCAGCCTGTGCAACCGCGCCCGGCAACTACCTCGACTCGTCGAACCTGAAGGACGAAGGCCGGCAGGAAGCGTCCGAGACCTATCCGGTTCATTACATCGACGCCAAAGTGGTGATGGACCAGCTGCAGAAGCAGCAGGTCGAGCATCCGCTGCCGCCGGGACGTTATACCGATCCGTCGCAATACGTGTACCGCGTCGGCCCGCAGGACATCCTCGGCGTCACCGTGTGGGACCACCCCGAACTGACGACGCCGCAGGGCCAGTCGTTCTCGAGCGGCGGCAACACGACGCAGACGATCGCGGGCGCGCTGCAGCAGCCCTATTCGTCGTCGCTGCCGGGCCAGGCCGATCCTTACGGCCAGACGGTGTCCGCCGACGGCACGATTTTCTTCCCGTTCGTCGGCCGTATCCACGTGGCGGGCAAGACGATCGCGCAGACCCGTGACGAGCTGGCCACGCGTCTCGCGCGCTATGTGAAGAATCCGCAGCTCGACGTGCGCGTGCTGTCGTTCCGCAGCCAGAAGGTGCAGGTGACGGGCGAAGTGAAGACGCCGGGCCCGCTCGCGGTGAGCGACGTGCCGCTGACGCTGGTCGACGCGATCTCGCGCTCGGGCGGCTCGACCACCGACGCCGACCTGCAGCGCGTGCGCCTGACGCGCGACGGCAAGCTCTACACGCTCGACGCGAACGGCGTGCTCGATCGCGGCGAAGTGCGGCAGAACGTGATGCTGCAGCCGGGCGACATCGTCAACGTGCCGGACCGCAGCGACAGCCGCGTGTTCATCATGGGCGAGGTCAAGACGCCGGTCACGGTGCCGATGCTCAAGGGCAAGCTGACCATCGCCGATGCATTGACGGCGGGCGGCGGCATCCTCGACACCGATGCGAACCCGCGCAAGATCTACGTGATGCGCGGGATGCGCGACAACCCGACGAAGCCTGAAGTGTTCCGTCTCGACATGACGCAGCCCGATGCGCTGATGCTGTCGAGCCGCTTCCCGCTTCAACCGCTCGACGTCGTCTACGTCAGCACGGCCAGCTCGGTGCAGTTCAACCGTGTGCTGCAGCAGGTGCTGCCGACGATCCAGACGATTTTCTTCATGAAGCAAATCACGCGCTGATAGCCCGCCGGGGCGGCGCCTCCGCCCCGGCACCACTCAAGCGGGAACGAATGGTGAACACGCAAGCGAAACACTCCTACGCGGATCTGTCCGTGAAAACCGAGGAAGAGGACGTCGTCCTCGGCCAGTTGCTCCAGGTGATCATGGACGACATCTGGCTGCTGCTCGGCATCGCGGTGACGGTCATCGCGCTCGCCGGCCTCTACTGCTACATCGCGAAGCCGGTCTATCAGGCCGATGTGCACGTGCGGGTCGAGAGCAACGACAACACGTCGCAGGCGCTGACGCAGACGCAGACCGGCGCGATGATCAACACCGGTCCGCAGCAGGCGCAGACCGATGCGGAAATCGAAATCATCAAGAGCCGCGGCGTCGTCGCGCCGGTCGTCGAGCAGTTCAAGCTGAACTTCTCGGTCATGCCGAAGACGCTGCCGGTGATCGGCAGCCTCGCCGCGCGCGTCGCGACGCCGGGCGTGCCGGCGCGGCCGTGGCTCGGCCTCAAGTCGTATGCATGGGGCGGTGAAGTCGCCGACATCGATTCGATCAGTGTCGCGCCCGCGCTCGAAGGCAAGAAGCTCACGCTGACGGTCGGCCCGAACGACACCTATGCGCTGGCCGACGAGAACGGCGGCCGGCTGCTGTCGGGCCGCGTCGGCGAATCGGCGCAGGGCGGCGGCGTGACGCTACTCGTGCAGAAGCTCGTCGCGCGCCCCGGCACGCAGTTCACGGTGGTCCGCTACAACGATCTCGACGCGATCAGCGGCTTCCAGACCGGCATCCAGGTGACCGAGCAGGGCAAGCAGACGGGCGTCGTGCAGATCTCGCTCGAAGGCAAGGACCCGGACCAGACCGCCGCGATCGCGAACGCGCTCGCGCAGTCGTACCTGAACCAGCACGTGGTCGCGAAGCAGGCCGAAACGACCAAGATGCTCGACTTCCTGAAGGGCGAGGAACCGCGCCTGAAGTCCGACCTCGAACGCGCGGAAGCCGCGCTGACGCAGTACCAGCGCACGTCGGGCTCGATCAACGCGAGCGACGAGGCGAAGGTCTACCTCGAGGGCAGCGTGCAGTACGAGCAGCAGATCGCCGCGCAGCGCCTGCAACTCGCGTCGCTCGCGCAGCGCTTCACCGATTCGCATCCGATGGTGATCGCCGCGAAGCAGCAGCTCGCGGAGCTGCAGGGCGAGAAGGACAAGTTCAGCAACCGCTTCCGCAGCCTGCCGGCGACCGAAGTGAAGGCCGTCCAGCTCCAGCGCGACGCGAAGGTCGCCGAGGACATCTACGTGCTGCTGCTGAACCGCGTGCAGGAGCTGTCGGTGCAGAAGGCCGGCACGGGCGGCAACATCCACCTCGTCGATTCGGCGCTGCGTCCGGGAGACCCGGTCAAGCCGAAGAAGGTGCTGATCCTGTCGGCCGCCGTGTTCCTCGGGCTGATCCTCGGCACGGGCGTCGTGTTCCTGCGCCGCAACATGTTCCAGGGCATCGAGGATCCCGACCGCGTCGAGCGAGCATTCAACCTGCCGCTGTACGGGCTGGTGCCGCAAAGCGCCGAGCTGGCGAAGCTCGACGCCGCGGCCGAGAAGGGCGGCGGCCGCGCGCGGCCGATCCTGGCGAGCCTGCGTCCGAAGGATCTCAGCGTCGAGAGCCTGCGCAGCCTGCGCACCGCGATGCAGTTCGCGATGATGGACGCGAAGAACCGCGTGATCGTGCTGACCGGCCCGACACCCGGCATCGGCAAGAGCTTCCTCGCGGTCAACCTCGCGGTGCTGCTTGCGCATTCGGGCAAGCGCGTGCTGCTGGTCGACGCCGACATGCGGCGCGGCCTGCTCGACCGCTACTTCGGCCTCACTCCGCAGCCGGGCCTGTCCGAGTTGCTGAGCGACCAGTCGGCGCTCGAGGACGCAGTGCGCGAGACGCCGATTCCGGGCCTGTCGTTCATCGCGGCCGGCACGCGCCCGCCGAACCCGTCGGAACTGCTGATGTCGACGCGCCTGCCGCAATACCTCGAAGGGCTCAGCAAGCGTTACGACGTCGTGCTGATCGATTCGCCGCCGGTGCTGGCGGTGACCGACGCGACCATCATCGGCCGCATGGCCGGCTCGACGTTCCTCGTGCTGCGCTCGGGCATGCATACCGAAGGCGAGATCGCCGATGCGATCAAGCGCCTGCGCACCGCGGGCGTCGATCTGGAAGGCGGGATCTTCAACGGCGTGCCGCCGAAGTCGCGCGGCTACGGCCGCGGTTATGCGGCCGTGCACGAATACCTGAGCGCCTGACCGGCCGACTGGAGAACCGCCATGAAAATTTCCGTGCTCGTTCCGACCTACCGGCGTCCCGCCGACCTCGCGCGCTGCCTGCTGGCGCTGCAGCGGCAGCACCGGCTGCCCGACGAGGTGATCGTCGTCGCGCGCCCGGAGGACGACGCCACGCATGAACGGCTCGCCGATCCGTCGGTCGGCGGCGCGCTGCCGCTGCGTATCGTGCCGGTCGATGTGCCGGGGCAGGTCGCCGCGCTGAACAAGGGGCTCGACTCCGCGCAAGGCGACATCGTCGCGATCACCGACGACGATGCGGCGCCGCACCCCGACTGGCTCGCGCGCATCGAGTCCGCGTTCCTGTCCGATCCGCGCGTGGGCGCGGTCGGCGGTCGCGACTGGGTGCACGAGAAGGGCCGCCTGCTCGACGAATCGCGCGAGCTGGTCGGCCGGCTCACGCTGTCGGGCAAGATCGTCGGCAATCATCACCTGGGTGTCGGCGGCGCGCGCGAAGTCGACACGCTGAAGGGCGCGAACATGAGCTACCGGCGCTCGGCGATCGGCGGGCTGCGTTTCGATACGCGGCTGCGCGGCGCCGGCGCGCAGACCCACAACGACACCGCGTTCAGCATGGAAGTGCAGCGCGCGGGCTGGAAGCTGCTGTACGACCCGGCGATCGCCGTCGATCACTATCCGGCTGAACGCTTCGACGACGACCGGCGCGACGCGGCGTCGCTGAACGCGATCAGCAACGGCGCGTACAACCTGCAACTGACGCTGCGCGAGCATCTGCCGCCGGTACGGCGCGAGATCGCGTGGTGGTGGTGGGCGCTGGTCGGCACGCGCGTCTATCCGGGCTTCGCGCATGTGCTGCTGTCGCTGCATACTGCGCGGCGCGGCCGCGTGCTCGCGCACTGGCGCGCGGTGCGCCGCGGCGCGCGCGATGCGCGCCGAGCCACCGTCGCCCCGCACCGTGCGGCCATGCCGCCGGTGACGTCATGAACGCGCCGCGCGCGATGCCGCGCGGCCGAACCCGGAGCGCTTGAATGACAGTTACCAAGGTTCACGTCCATCTGTTTTACGGCGCCGATCCGCGTACCTACCGGAAAGGCGAGAACATCGGCTGCCTGTACGGTTATCACCATGCCGAATCCGACGAGTTCCGGCTGTCCTATTCGCAGGACGGCGGCGAGAACCGCATCGCCAGCCTCGCGCGCCGCGCGCTGAAGGCGGCGCTCGGTTTCGACGTCGTGCATGCGTGGCGCAACCGCGCCGCGCTGCTGAACACCGACGTGATCTGGACGCACACCGAACAGGAGCATCTCGCCGCGTCGCTGATCCTCAAGCTCGCCGGCGCGCAGGGCAAGCGTCCGCTGCTGCTCGCGCAGAGCGTGTGGCTGTTCGACAAGTGGGGCACGTTCGGCGGCCCGCGCCGCTGGCTGTACCGCAAGCTGATCGCGCGCGCCGACACGCTGACCACGCTCGCCCGCGACAACGCCGAGCTGTGCCGTCGTTATCTCGGGCGCGATGCGGAGTTCGTCTACTACGGGCTCAACACGCAGGACTTCCCGATCATCGAGCCGCGCCAGTGGCAGCCGAACCGGCCGCTGCGGATCGCGGCGATCGGCAACGACCGCGACCGCGACTGGCGCACGTTCCTCGCCGCGTTCGGTGGCGACGAGCGCTACGACGTGCGGCTCGCGACGCGCCGCCGCGTGCCGCGCGAGTGGCATGCGCCGAACGTGAAGATCGGCTCGGCGTCGGGGCTCGCGAAGCAGCACGAGCTGTACGCGTGGGCCGACGTGATCGTCGTGCCGCTGCGGCCGAACTTCCATGCGTCGGGCATCACCGTGATGCTCGAGGCGGCAGCCGTCGGCAAGCCGATGATCGTGTCCGACGTCGGCGGGCTCAGCGATTATTTCCCGCACGATACCGCCGCCTATGTGCCGGCGTTCGACGCGCAGGCGATGCGCCAGGCCGCCGACCGCTTCGTGGCCGATCCGGTCGCGGCGCTCGACTGCGCGCGGGCTGCCGCCGCGTGCCTGCGCGAGCGCGACCTGACCACGCAGGCGTTCGCCGAGCAGCACGTGCGGATCACGCGCGACATGCTGCGCCGGCGCCGGACGCCGGCGGCCGCGGGGCGGGCGATGCCGCTCGCGGATTCGCGTCCTTCGTCGCGGTGAGTGCGCATCGATGAGTACGATTACCGCCGAACGCGCACCGTCGCGCAATCGCAGCTGGTTTGCCGAGCCGAAACACTGGGCCGGGCAGGCCGGGCTGTGGACGTTCACCGCCGCGCTGATCGCCGTTCACCAGGGCAAGGTGCTGACGCTCGCGTTTCCGGTGCTGGCCATCGCGGTCGGCATCTGGCTGTATTTCAAGAGCCCGGCGCGCTATGTCGGCTTCATGTGGTGGGTGTGGTTCCTGAGCCCGGAAGTGCGGCGTCTCGCCGACTGGTCGAAGGGGGCGTTCACGCCGACGAGCCTGATCCAGGTCGCGCCGCTCGCGGTGACGATGATCGCCGGCTTCGGGCTGATCCGGCATTACCGCGTGCTCGCGCAGCGGCGCGGCATACCGGTACTGTTGATGCTGTTCGGGCTCATGTACGCGTACCTCGTCGGGATCGTGTCGAGCGGCGTGATGGCCGCGACCTACGACCTCGCGAACTGGGTGTACCCGGTGCTGATCGGCTTTCACATCATGGTCAACGCGCGCGACTATCCCGAGTACCGCGATGTGCTGCTGTCCACGTTCATGTGGGGCATGCTCGTGATGGGCGTGTACGGGGTCGTGCAGTACTTCGTGATGCCGCAGTGGGACGTGCTGTGGATGATCGGGTCGGACATGGGTTCGCAGGGCGAGCCGGTGCCGTATGGCGTGCGCGTGTTCAGCACGATGAACTCGTCGGGGCCGTTCGCGTTCGCGATGATGGGCGCGCTGGTGTTCGTGCTCGCGGCGCCGCAGAAGATCCGCTGGGTCGCGGGGGCGGCCGGCTTCGTGTCGTTCGCACTGTGTCTCGTGCGCTCGACGTGGGGCGGCTGGGTGATCGCGCTCGCGATCCAGCTCGCGCAGTCGAACAACCGCGTGCGGATGCGGATCCTCATCAGCGGCGTCGTGCTGGTCGGCCTGTGCGTGCCGCTCCTGACCGTCGGGCCGGTGGCCGATCGTCTCGGCCAGCGTCTCCAGTCGATCACGAACCTGAAGGACGACCGCAGCTACGACGACCGCAACAAGTTCTACGCGACCTTCGCACAAACGGCATTCACCGACGTCGCCGGCGAAGGGATGGGCGCGACGGGCGCATCCACGAAGCTGTCGAGCGACAGCGGCGAGCTCGGCAAGTACGGCAGCTTCGACAGCGGCGTGATGAACGTGCCGTTCGTGCTCGGCTGGCCCGGCACGCTGCTGTACCTCGCCGGTGTCGTGATGCTGTTCGGCCGCACGCTGCGCGCGGCGTTCAAGCTGCGCAAGGACAAGTTCGTCGGCGCGTGCCTGAGCCTGTGCCTGTCGACGTTCGCGATGCTCGTGTTCACGAACTCGCTGATCGGCACGGGCGGCCTGCTGATGTTCACAGCCATTTTTTCGATTCTTTCCGCGGCGCACTGGCAAAAGGCACAACGCCTGCTGGCCGCCGCGCGTTCACGGGGAGGCGAGCATTGAGAATCGCGATCGTCACGCATGTCGTGCGACATAACGACGGGCAGGGCCGCGTCAATTACGAAATCGCGCGCGCGGCGCTGGCCGAGCACTACGAAGTCACGCTGGTCGCATCGCACGTCGCGCCCGAGCTGCTGGCCGACCCGCGCGTGCACTGGGTGCCCGTGAAGGTCGGCGGCTTCTGGCCGTCGAATCTCGTCAAGCAGCAGGTGTTCGCGCTGAAGAGCGCGTGGTGGCTGCGCGCGCACCGCGGCGACTACGACGTGCTGCACGTGAACGGCTTCATTTCGTGGATCAAGGCCGACGTGAATACCGCGCACTTCGTGCACGGCGGCTGGTTCAAGAGCCCGTACTACCCGTTCGGGCCCGCGAAGGGGCTGTGGTCGGCTTACCAGTACGTCTACACGCGCGTGAACACCGTGCTCGAGCGCTGGGCGTACCGGCGTTCGCGCGCGATCACCGCCGTGTCGCAGAAAGTGGCCGACGAGATCGCCGCGCTCGGCATCGACAGCCGCAAGATCAGCGTGATCTACAACGGCGTCGACGGCAGCGCGTTCGCGGGCGCGCAAGCCGACCGCGCGGCCTTCAAGCTGCCGGACGATGCGTTCCTGCTGCTGTTCGTCGGCGACCTGCGCACGCCGCGCAAGAACCTCGGCACCGTGCTGAAGGCGCTGACGAAGCTGCCGGCGAACGTCCATCTCGCGGTGGCCGGGTATCTGCCCGGCAGCCCGTATCCGGACGAGGCGCGCGCGCTCGGCATCGATTCGCGCGTGCATTTCCTCGGCCTGGTGAAGAACATGCCGACGCTGATGCGCTCGGTCGACGCGTACGTATTTCCGTCGCGCTACGAAGCGATGAGCCTGTCGCTGCTGGAGGCGATGGCGGCCGGGCTGCCGGTCGTCACCGCGCGCACGGCGGGCGGCGCGGAAATCATCACGCGCGAATGCGGGATCGTGCTGGAGGATCCGGACGATCCGGCCGCGCTCGCGCAGGCGATCGGCACGCTCGCGGCATCGCGCGACACCTGCCGCGCGATGGGCGACGCGGCCCGCGAACTGATGACCCGTTTCGGCTGGGCGCACATGGGCGCCCAGTACATCGCGCTTTATCGGCGCATCGGCCAACCCCCGCAGCCGTCCGCTTTCGAGCGGGTCGAGCATGCAGTCACGCAGGAGCAACCGTGATGTCTCAATCTTCCCGGCCGATCAAATCGTTGCAGATCGGTATGCACTGGTTCCCCGAACGCGCGGGCGGCCTTGACCGGATGTATTACTCGCTCGTCGGCGCGCTGCCGGGCGCGGGCGTCGAGGTGCGCGGGCTCGTCGCGGGCTCGCCGAAGGTCGCCGACGACACGGGCGGCGCGATCCAGGGCTTCGGTCCCGCATCGGAACCGCTCGCGCGCCGGATGCTCGCCGCGCGGCGCGCGCTGCGCGAGGAGATCCGCAGCGAGCGGCCGGACGTGATCTCGTCGCATTTCGCGCTGTACACGTTCCCCGGTCTCGACGTGACGCGCGGGATTCCGCAGGTGTCGCACTTCCAGGGGCCGTGGGCCGACGAAAGCCAGGTCGAGGGCGCCGCGTCGCTCGGGCAGCGCGCGAAGCGCTATCTCGAACAGGCCGTCTATACGCGCTCGTCGCGGCTGATCGTGCTGTCGCAGGCGTTCGGCCAGATCCTGACGAACCGCTACGGGATCGAGCCGTCACGCGTGCGCGTGATTCCCGGCTGCGTCGATACCGCGCAGTTCGACACGCCGCTCACGCCCGTTGAGGCGCGACACAAGCTGCAGCTGCCGCAGGACCGTCCGATCGTGCTGGCCGTGCGCCGGCTCGTGCGGCGCATGGGGCTGGAGGATCTGATCGATGCGATCGGCCTCATCAAGCATCGTCAACCGGACGTGCTGCTGCTGATCGCGGGCAAGGGCAAGATCGGCGAGGAACTGCAGCAGCGCATCGATGGGGCGGGGTTGCAGGACAACGTGAAGCTGCTCGGCTTCGTGCCCGACCATCATCTCGCGGCGCTGTATCGCGCGGCGACGGTCAGCGTCGTGCCGACGGTCGCGCTCGAAGGGTTCGGGCTGATCACCGTCGAATCGCTCGCGTCCGGCACGCCCGTGCTGGTCACGCCGGTCGGTGGGCTGCCGGAGGCGGTTGCGGGGCTGTCCGACGATCTCGTGCTGCCGTCGACCGGCGCGGACGCGATCGCGGAAGGGCTCGGCGCCGCGTTGTCGGGCGCGATCACGCTGCCCGACGAGTTCGCATGCAAGCGCTACGCGCGCGATCATTTCGACAACGCGGTGATCGCGCGGCGCGTCGCCAGCGTGTACGAAGAGGCGATCCAGACGGCGGGCTGAGCCCCCGCGGCACGCAACCGGCGTGCCGAAACGAAGGTCGAACCGGTGCGCTTGCGAGTCCGGTTCACGCGCCGGCCGCCCGAAGCGGGTGGGCCGGCTTTCCCCATGATGCGATTCGCATCGCCGGCACGCGTCACGCGCGCCTGAGCGTCGCGGCCCATACGCCGAGCGCGGCAACGCTCACGATCGCGCCGAGCGCACACACACCGGTCCATCCGGCGCGCGCATACATCATCGTCGACGCAATCGCGCCCAGCCCGCTGCCGGCCGAGTAGAACAGCATGTAGCAGCCGACGAGGCGCGCATGCGCGTCGGGTCGCGCACCGAGAATCATGCTCTGGTTGACGACATGGACGGCCTGCCCGCCGATGTCGAGCAGCACGATGCCGACGATCAGCAGTGCAATCGACGTAGTGCCGAACGCGAGCGGCAGCCACGAGAGCGCGAGCAGCGCGAGCGCGGCGCCGGTCGTCGTTTCGCCGCGCCCGCGATCCGCAAGCTGGCCCGCGCGTGTGGCAGCCGCCGCGCCCAGTGCGCCGACCAGGCCGAATGCGCCGATCTGCGTATGCGACATCGAATGCGGCGGCGCGCTCAGCGGCAGCACGAGCGCGCTCCAGAAGATGCTGAACGCCGCGAACATCAGCAGTGCGATCGCGCCGCGTACGCGCAGCACGCGTTCATCGCGCAGCAGCGCCACCATCGAGCGCAGCAACGCCGCGTAGCCGATGCGTTCGCGCGGCCCGTTCGTGTCCGGCAACAGCCGTGACAGCACGACGAGCATTGCGATCGCGAGCGCGCCCGACACGAGATAGACCGCGCGCCAGCCGGCCACGTCGGTGACGACGCCCGCCAGCGAGCGCGCGGCCAGCAGCCCGATCACGACGCCGCCCTGCGCGGCACCCACCACACGCCCGCGTTCGCCGGCGCCCGCGAGTGCGGCCGAGCACGCGATCAGCCCTTGCGTCATCGCGGTGCCGAGCAGGCCGACCGCGACCATCCCCGCCAGCAGCGCGATGCGCGTCGACGCCGCGGCCACGCCGATGCAAGCCGCCGTCAGCAGCAGAAGCTGCACGGTGATCAGGCGCTTGCGGTTCAGCAGGTCGCCGAGCGGCACGACGAACAGCAGCGCGAGCGCACAGCCGAGCTGCGTCGCGGTGATGACACCGCCGACGGCCGCTTGCGACACGCCGAAATCCCGCGCGATCGAATCGAGCAGTGGCTGCGCGTAGTAGACGTTCGCGACGCTCGCCGCGCAGCAGACGGCCAGCAGCGCGACGCTGGCCGCGGACAGGCGGCCGCCGTCGGCCGGATGCGCCGCGTTCGATGCATTCGACGCCACGGTACTTGAATGACAGGAAGACTCCACGGGTTTCCTCACGCAATGTAGTTGCAATTTGAAACTGGTGTGAGTGTAGGAAAAGTAGTTTTAAAATGCAACTTGTTGTGCGGCGGGCGACGGGCCCGCGCACGGATGGCCGGCGCTGCCGCGAAGGCGGCCGGCACGATTGCGGAGAGGAACATGGCCAGGCAGAAAAGTCTTGCGGATTCGCCGTGCCCGGTGGCGCGGGCGACCGATATCGTCGGCGATCGCTGGGCGTTGCTGATCGTGCGCGATGCGTTCGACGGCGTGCGCCGGTTCGGCGATTTCCGCGCGAGCCTCGGCGTCGCGAGCAACATCCTGTCCGACCGGCTCAGGATGCTGGTGGACGCCGGCGTGTTCGACGTCGTGCCGGCGTCGGACGGCACCGCGTATCAGGAGTACGCGTTGACCAAAAAGGGCGAGGGGTTGTTTCCGGTCATCGTGATGCTGCGGCAGTGGGGCGAGGCGAACCTGTTTGCGCGCGGCGAGCCGCATTCGGTGCTGGTCGATCGCCACACGGGGCGGGCGATCCGCAAGCTCGCGCTGCGGCACGACGACGGGCGGCCCGTGAAGGCGGCCGAGACGGTCGTGCGGAAGCTCGGCGACGAAGCGGGCGCGACGCGGCGGTGAGCGTCATGTTCGGCGGCCGCACCGTCGGATAGACTGTCGCGATCGTCGTCGACCGGAGCCGCATCACCATGACCCATCCGCTGGATTCCGCCGGCTATCGGCTGCTGCTGGACCTGCAGCGCCGTATCCACGACCACTGCGAGCGCGAGGGAGCCGAGGACGGGCATGACCATACGGATCCGGCGGAACCGTTGTGGCAGACCGATTTCAACCATGTCGTCGTCGCGCCGATGCGGGCCGGGCTGCATGTCCGGTACTTCGGCGACGCGTGGGAGGAGCCGTTCGACTGGACGCTGCAATGTCTTGCGGAACGGGACGTCGCGGATCTCGTGACCGATCTGGCGTTCAGCGGCCCGGACGAAGGGGCGAACGGCACGCGCGAATGGGATTTCGGTCCGCTGCTCGATTCGGACGCGCGCTTCCCGATGCTGCGTTCGCTGTACGTGAAGCCGACCGAGCCGGCCGATCACAACCTGTCGATGATCGTTCGCCGGGACCTGATCATGGAGGAGGGCGGCGAGATTGCCCGCTTCGCCGCGAAGGCGCCATTTCTCATCGAACTGACGGTGCCGAATGCACCCGATGCGCGCTTCGTCGAGGTGCCGCTGCCGCATCTGAACCGGCTGCGCATCGGCGGCGGATACGACACGCAGCAGTTCATCGATCGTCTTGCCGGCAGCGACAACTCGTCGTCGCTCGGCTGGCTCGATTTTGCCGAATCGACGGAGCTGCACTCGACGTGGAAGCACAAGCGCGATGCCGGCAGCGTGACGTCGTTCGATGCCTACGAGCGTTTGCTGAAGAGTAACGCCGGCCAGCGGCTCCACACGCTGACGTTGAGGAATACCTGTCTCGATCGCGAACAACTCGAAGCGCTGCAGGCACTGCATCCGCGGCTTCAGTTCATGGTGATCCAGGCCGGCAGTGGCGGCTACGTGAGTCATTTCAAGGACAACGTCTTTCCGTGGCGTCACCTGATCCAGCGCGACCCCGGCGAAGCGTGACCGCGATGAACGCACACGGTCAATCCGCAGCCGGCAGCGCCTGACTCGCGGGCGACGCGCCGCGATGCGCATCGGGCCGGACCAGCGTCGCAAGCAGCGCGGCCGTGACCAGCAACGCGACCGACACGGCCGTTTCGATCCGCAACCCGTCCACGACCTGCCACGCGCCACCGCCGCCGGCGAGCGCGCCGAACGCCGCCACGCCCATCGCACCGCCGGCCTGTCGCGCGGTATTCAGCACGGCCGACGCGATGCCGGCCCGCTCGGGTGCGACCGACGCGAGCACGGCCGTCGTCATCGCCGGCACCGCGAAACCCATGCCCGACGGAATCAGCAGGAACGGCACGAGCAGGAAGGCCAGCGGCGTCGACGCGTCGACGAAATGCAGCGACCCGTAACCGAGCGCGGCGACGAGCGCACCCGCCAGCATCGGCATGCGCGGGCCGTGACGTGCAACGATCCGGCCGCTCGCAAGATTCGACAGCAGGAAACCGCCCGTCAGCGGCAGGAACGCGAGGCCGGCCTGCAATGCCGATTCGCCGCGTGCGCGCTGCAGGTAGAGCGCGAGCACGAACACGGTGCCGTAGTACGTGAGGTTCACGCAGATCCCGAACAGCACGGCCGCGCTGAACGTGCGATGGCGGAACAGCGACAGCGGCAGCATCGGCGTGGCCGTACGCGATTCGACCGCGACGAACGCGAGCGCGGCGAGCGCCGCCAGCGCGAAACCGCCGGCGACGATCGGATGCGCGAAGCCGAGCGGCCGCCATTCGATCACGGCGCCGGTCAGCGCGGTCAGCATCGCGATCGCGATGAGCTGGCCGCGCAGATCGAGTGCGCGGGCGGACCGGGACGGCGCGGCCGGCGCCGCAGTCGCCGCTGTTGCACGGCGCGCGGGCACCCACGCGAACGCGGCCGCGAGCCCCGCCGCGCATAACGGCAGGTTCACGAGGAAGATGCCGCGCCAACCCCACGCCGCGATCAGCAGGCCGCCGACGACCGGGCCGGCCGCGATCGAGATCGAGCCGGCCGCCGTCCACCAGCCGACGGCGCGCGCGCGCAGGTGCGGGTCGTGCCGGCACGCGTCGTTGAGCAGCGCGAGCGAATTGGGCAGCATCGCCGCGGCGCCGACGCCCTGCAGCGCGCGGGCCGCGATCAGCATCGCCGGCGCATTCGCGGCGCCGCACGCGAGCGATGCGAGCGCGAACAGCACGAGGCCCGCGACATACAGGCGGCGCGCGCCGAAGCGGTCGCCGAGCGCGCCGCCCGACAGCATCAGCACTGCGAACGCGAGCGTGTACGCATCGACGACCCACTGCAGGCCGGCGACCGGCAGGTGCAGGTCGGCGGCGAGATGCGCGAGCGCGATGTTGACGATCGTCACGTCGAGCTGCGTCACGACGAAACCGATGCTGACGGTCGCGACGACACGAGCGAGCGCGGGCGGGAAGGCGGGGGAGGGTGTGGTCGTGTTCATGTGCCCATCGTAGGACGCGGCGAGCGGGCGATGTTTCAGCGGGACGTGAAGCGTCGAAACGCGCGATGCGATGGGGCAGGGCTGCGAGTGTGCAGAAGCCAGCAACGTGAAAGACGAAGGTTATGAAAGGACCGATGCGGGTGCGGCATGCACGACCCGTGCCGCTATGTGCGTCGACGCGTATTCCGCGGGACGGATTCGCTCAGTGGCGCTCGCCGCGCCAGCGTCCCGGTGCGACGCCGAAGCGTTTCGTGAACGCATGCGTGAACGTGCTCTGGTCCGCGAAGCCGACCATGCCCGCGATGTCGACGAGCGGATGCCGGCCGTCGGCGAGCAGCACGATCGCTGCGTCGAGCCGCAGCCGCTGCAGGTAGCGATGCGGCGTTTCGCCGAACGCGTCGACGAACAGTTGATGAAACCGGCGCATCCCGTAGCCGCAGTGTGCGGCGAGATCGGCGATGCGCAG
Source organism: Burkholderia sp. YIM B11467 (assembly GCF_052952715.1). Taxonomy (NCBI): domain Bacteria; kingdom Pseudomonadati; phylum Pseudomonadota; class Betaproteobacteria; order Burkholderiales; family Burkholderiaceae; genus Burkholderia; species Burkholderia sp. YIM B11467. The sequence goes on along the minus strand of NZ_JBQVSQ010000001.1, from coordinate 173,421 downwards.
CGGCTCGGCGAGCCGTGCGCGCAGCCAGCGGTCGATGCGCGCGAAATCGAGGCCCGATTCGAGGCCCGACAGTGGCGCGGCGATGCCGGCGTCGTCGAGCAGCGCGCCGCACAGGCGCGCGGCGGCCTGCCACTGGAAACGGTGCGCGGCGGCTTGTCTTGCGTCGCCGGCCGGCGCATCGAGCTGCGCGGCGGCCGCTGCGACCTGCGCGACGAGCGACGTCAGGGCCGGATCGATCGACACGGCACGCGCGCGGTCGAACAGCCGCTGCGGCACCGCGAGCGATGCGGCGGGCAGGTCGATCACGAGCTGGCGATTGTCGCCGAGGCCCGCGTAGTCGTGGCGCGCGCCGGCCGGAATCAGCCAGGCCGCGTGCCGGTCGATGCGCTGGCCGATACCGTCCACCGCCATCACCATCGCGCCATCGACGCCGAGCACGACCTGGTGGAAGTCGTGCACGTCCGACGCTTCGCACGCGTCGTAGCGGCGCAGCGCGATGGCGGGGGAGGCGATGCGTTCCATCGAACGGAAACCGGCCGGTTGCGTCGTCAGATGGCGAGCAGTTCGACTTCGAACACGAGCGTCGCATTCGGCGGAATCACGCCGCCTGCGCCGCGCGGGCCATAGGCGAGTTGCGGCGGGATCGTCAGGCGACGCACGCCGCCGACCTTCATGCCCTGCACGCCTTCGTCCCAGCCCTTGATGACCATGCCGCCGCCGAGCACGAACGCGAACGGGTCGTTACGGTCCTTGCTCGAATCGAATTTCTGACCGTCGGTCAGCCAGCCCGTGTAGTGGACGCTGACGGTCTGGCCGGCTTGCGCGACATCGCCGGTGCCTTCGGTCAGGTCTTCGTATTTGAGGCCCGATTCGGTCGTGGTGACAGACATGACTTCTCCTGAAAGAGGTTTCGTAAAACCGCTATTGTAGGCGAGCGCGCAGCGGGCCGTCGCACGTGGCGATTGCCCCGCCGCCGGCGTGTCGCGGACGGTCGCGGGCCGCGGCGCCCGCGATGGCCCGAAGCGCAAATGGAACGCGCGTTTGAATTTTTTCGGGGCTGTGCGACCGCGGTTGCACTACGCGAGTGCGCCGCGTGTATGAATCGGTGCTACCGGGGCGGCCGGCGGCGTGCCGCGCACCGCCGCCGGATTACGCGAAACGCCCGCCGCGCCTGGCTTTCGCGGCGGTGGCGGGGCGCCGTACCGGCCTCCGCACATCGCTCGCCAGCCGTCGCGCGCGTTCGAATCGCGGCGTGTCCGGGCGCCGTTCGAGCGCCGTTTTTTCCACCGTTTCGACCGTGCCCTGTTTGGAAGCGCGCATCTACCGCGCGGCTTGCGCGCGCTGGCGCGTGCGGCCTATCTTTACATCTGTCGATGTCAAGATTTTGGCGGTGCGCGACGCGCCGCCGGGGCCCGCGCCGGCCGCGTCGGATGACGCGCCGGGCCGCTCCGGAACAAGGAGAACGATCAACATGAAGTCAGCCGCTTCCGCCACCGCAGCCGGGATCATGCCGGTGCGCCGCGACCTGCGCTTCGACCTGCCGGTCGAACGCGCGAAGGACTGGCATGGCCTCGGGTCGCATGTGACCCATTTCTTCAACGCGCTGTCGCTGCTGTTTCCGGCCGGCGAGCGCTTCTTCATGGATTCGGTGCGCAATTACCGCGACCGGATCGACGATCCCGTGCTGAAGCAGCAGGTGCTCGGCTTCATCGGCCAGGAAGCGATGCATACGCGCGAGCATGTCGAATACAACGAGCTGATGCAGGCGAACCACCTGCCCGCGCGCAAGCTCGACAAGCGCGTGTGGGCGGTGCTCGGCTTCATGAAGCGCAAGCTGCCGCATTCGGTGCAGCTCGCGCATACGGTCGCGGCGGAGCACTACACGGCGATGCTCGCCGACTGGCTGCTGCGCGACCCGACGCGCCTCGAAGGCTCGGTCGAAGGCTACCGCCAGATGTGGATCTGGCACGCGCTCGAGGAAACCGAGCACAAGGCCGTGTCGTTCGACGTCTGGAATGCCGCGATGAAGCCGGGGTTGCGCCGCTACCTGATCCGCATCGGCGTGTATCTGCTGACGACGCTGACGTTCTGGCCCACCGTGTTCCTGATGCACGTGACGCTGCTGTGGCGCGATCGCGGGGCCGGGCATCACGTGCGCGGCATGCTGCGGATGCTCGCGTTCCTGTACGGGCCGCGCCGCGGGCTGTTTCCGCGCATCGCGGGCGAATGGCTGAGTTTTTTTCGACCGGGCTTCCATCCGTGGGATCACGACAACCGCCACCATCTCGCGCGGGTCGACGCGCTCGCCGCCACGTATGGCGAACACGACGGCACGCCGGCCGGCCGCGGCCGCGCGAACGTACCGGTGCCGCTCGCGTCGGGCCGGTGACGCATCCGCCGCGCCGCGATGCGCGGTGCCGGATCGCGCCTGTTGCGTTCGTGCATCAACCGACTTCCTCTGACGATTGACCGAAGTCAATCGGAACCGGTAGCGCGGGTATACGCCTGCCCGTTCGACCGGCCGCGCGGGCGCTCCCCGGCGCATCGCTTTTGCGTCCGCCGGATCGCGTGCGCGCGCCGCGCGCCAGCACCGGCGCGGCTTTGCGGGCAGGTTGCCCGTCTTTCCCGAGTTCGCGCCGCGCCCGCCACCGGGATAACACCCATCTAGCCGCACGCCTGCCGTATCGATATACCGTTCATGACAGTGTCCACCCCGGCGCGATTCATGCGCAGGGGGATTTTATTCGGACGGAAATGCGGCCAATATGTCGGTTCTATCGAGGCCGTCGCACGCGGCGGCGAGCCGATGCGCGATACCAACGCCAAGCGGGGAACAACGATGGTTGCAAGGTCACCCGACGCAAACGGGCACGCGGCGCCCGAGCTGACGCACGTGTCCGTCACCGCTCCCGAAGCCGGACGCAAGCTGTTCGTGATCATGCGTTCGCCCGACGAGCCGTTGCTTGCGCAACTGCGCGAGCTTGGCTGGGAGATTGCGGTCGCGAAGACCGCCGGCGCCGCGCAGAACATGACTTCCGGCGTGAGCGTGGCCGCCGGGCTGGTCGATTTCACCGGGTTCACGTCGCGCGAATATCCGGCGCTGAAGGCGTGCCTGAGCCAGCCGGCGATCGGCTGGATCTCCATCGCGCAGGCCGGCATCACGATCACGCCCGCCGTGCGTGAGCTGATCCGCAGCTATTGTTTCGATTACGTGACGCTGCCGCTGCCCTACGAATGGATTTCGCATGTGCTCGGCCATGCGCGCGGGATGGCCGCGCTCGATCGCGTCGACGGCGCGGCCTATGCGGCGTCGATCGGCGAACACGGGATGATCGGCAACTGCGAGGCGATGCAGCAGCTGTTCAGCACGATCCGCAAGGTCGCGAAGACCGACGCCAGCGTGTTCATCTCGGGCGAGTCGGGCACCGGCAAGGAACTGACGTCGCTCGCGATTCACGAGCGTTCCAGCCGCGGCAAGGGGCCGTTCGTCGCGATCAATTGCGGCGCGATTCCGCATCACCTGCTGCAGTCGGAACTGTTCGGCTACGAGCGCGGTGCGTTCACCGGCGCGAACCAGCGGCGCGCGGGCCGGATCGAGTCGGCGAACGGCGGCACGCTGTTTCTCGACGAAATCGGCGACATGCCGGTCGAAAGCCAGGCGAGCCTGCTGCGCTTCCTGCAGGAAGGGAAGATCGAGCGGCTCGGCGGGCAGGAATCGATCGCGGTCGACGTGCGGATCATTTCCGCGACGCACGTGGATCTCGACGGCGCGGTCGAGGCCGGGCGCTTTCGCGCGGATCTGTATCACCGCCTGTGCGTGCTGCGTATTCACGAGCCGCCGCTGCGCGCGCGCGGCAAGGACATCGACATCCTCGCGCACTACGTGCTGCAGAAATACAAGGCCGATAGCGGCCGCAAGATCAGTGGCTTCACGTCGGCCGCGCTCGACGCGATGCGGCGCTATGAATGGCCCGGCAATGTGCGCGAGCTGATCAACCGCGTGCGGCGCGCGATCGTGATGGCCGAGAGCCGGCTGCTGACACCGCACGATCTCGGGCTCGACACGCCCGGCGAAACCGAACCCGTGACGCTCGAACAGGCGAGGGCGCTCGCCGAGCGCACCGCGATCGAGAACGCGCTGCTGCGCAACGATCACCGCATCAACAAGGCCGCCGCCGAACTCGGTATCTCGCGCGTGACGCTCTACCGGATGATGATCGAGCACGGGCTCAACGATCACGACAACAACGGCGACAACGGCGGGCATGACGGCGCGCCGTCCGGCGACACGGGGCATCAGCGGGTCGGCTGAGCGGCGCGCGATGCGCGCGTGAACCGGTTCAGCGATAGGTCCAGAGCCGGTGCAGCACGAACGTGACGGGCGGCACGCACAGCACGACCGCAACGACGCTCCATGCGCGCGCAAGCCTGAGCGTCTCGGTGCCGTGCGCGAGCAGCATCGTCACGACGAGGCCGGCCAACGCGACGGCCAGAAAGCGCACGAAGTTGCCCCACGTCACGGGCGACGAAAAACTCCACAGCGTGTTGGCGAGATACGAGAACGTGGTCGAGCAGGCGAACGCCGTCGCGTTCGCGACCACGGGCGTTGCGTCGAACAGCGCGAACATCGCGGCCGCGATCAGCGCATGCAGCGCGGTCGAGCCGAGGCCCGACACGCCGAAGCGGATCAGTCTGGTGCGTTCGGCGACATAGGCGGTGCGGATCATCGAGGGCGGTCTTGCGGGCAGGGTGGTGTCGCGGGGCGCGGGTCGGTGTCGCAGTATAGCCGCGCGATCGGCCGCCCCGGCACACGTCATTCCCTCTCGCGGACGACCTGCGTCCCCAGGGCTGCCGACCGCATGTAAAGCGCATGAAACATTTCGTCTGGGCAGCCGGGCGAATTTGCGCGGCGAATCGGGCCGATCGACTGGACGCCCGTCGGTAAAAATTCCGTGGTCCATTGTTCAGCCTTATCCGGCAAGGCTTGGCCGCCACGCGGCCGACGCACGCCGCGCATCGCATGTTTCAGTTTCGCAACTTCCGGCATTCCGCGCCCGTTCCGGCTGCCGCCCGGACCGGCCAACCCCTTGTCCGGACGGGCTCGCGCGAAGCTGGCCCGCTCCTTGCGAATGAGGGCATGCGAAAGTCGACAACGCGAGGTCTGTCCGGTCCGGCAGCGAACCCTGTCAATACCGGCCAGGATGCAGTCCGCGGGGATGCGGCGGCGGAACGCGGCGCAGCAGCTGCGTTCCGGCGAGCACGGACCGTCGTCGCCTGATCGTCGGAGCACCGGCATCGTCCGGTTGCCGATACAACATCAGACTGAAAACGGGGTAGAAAAATGATCGATCATCACACGCCGCTGCCGGCAGGCCGCGATCGCAGTGATTCGGCGCATCGCCGGTCGAACCTCGCTCTCGCAGCGGGCCGGCATGCATCGACAGGCCATCTCTCCGCGCCCGGTGCGAGGCGGATCCGGCTGATTGCCGGTCATCCGCGCCGGGTCGGCACTTTCCTGCACGCGAACCCGATTCGCAAGGGCATGTGCGCACGGGCGCCGATACCTCGACGCCCGGTCTTCGCCTACTGAACGAAGTCGCACGCCATCCGGATGCATGGCCCGTCGCTCCCGTGAGCGATCGATCTGCAATCCGAATGATGTATGAAACGTCGCGCAATGCACGCGGCGGATGAAGCATTCGATGCGACGGCGAACGGTGCAATGCCGTTGCCGTCCCGTGGTGAGGGGAGGGCGGTCGGACGCGCGCGACGGGTGGTGTGCCCGTCCGCGCGCGACGCCGTTTCAGCCGCCGTAGATGTCGAAGTCGAAGTACTTCGACGCGAGCCGCTTGTAGGTGCCGTCCTTGACCATGTCGACGATCGCGCGGTCGATCTTCGCCTTCAGGTCCGTGTCCTCCTGGCGCAGCCCGATGCCGGCGCCGATGCCCAGCACCTTCTCGTCGACGAGCTCGGGCCCGACGAACGTGTAGTTCGCGCCGCGCGGCGATTTCAGGAACCCGATCGCCGCCTGCACTTCATCCTGAAGCGCCGCGTCGAGGCGGCCCGAGGTCAGGTCCGCATACACGCCGTCCTGGCTCTGGTACGACACGACGTTCGCACCTTGTTTGCCCCAGTACGCCTTCGCATACGTCTCCTGCGTCGTGCCCTGCTCGACGCCGATCGACTTGCCTTTCAGCGATTCGGCCGTCGGCAGCAGCGGCGAACCCTTCTTCACGACGAGCCGCGTCGGCTGGTTGTAGATCTTCGTCGTGAAGCCGATCTGCTGCGCGCGCTGCGGCGTGATCGACATCGACGACAGCACCGCGTCGAACTTCTTCGCCTTCAGCGCGGGAATCATCCCGTCGAAATCGTTCTCGAGCCACACGCACTTCGCCTTCAGGCGCGCGCAGATCTCGTTGCCGAGGTCGATGTCGAAACCGACGAGCTTGCCGTCGGGCGCCTTCGACTCGAACGGCGCGTAGCTGGCATCGGTGCCGAAGCGGATCGTGCTCCAGTCCTTCGCGACGGCGGGGCCTGCGGATACCGCGAGCAGGGCGATCGAAACAGCGGCAATCAGTCTCTTCATGTGCGTTCCTTGGCGAGGGGCTTCCGGTTTCTGTACGACACGGTTCCACGGACACGCACCGCGTCTGCACGCGGGGTCCGCACGGCCATTAACGCAGAAAATAAAATAAGAGTCCAGAATGGACAAAAAATATCGTTTTGTTGGATGCGCGGGGCGGCCACCGCTGGACGGTCGGCGGGTGTCGACCCTTGCAAAAATACGAAAATGGACTAATCTTGTTAGTAGATTCATTTCGAGACTAACGATCATGTCACAGCCCGCCTACGAATCGCATTCCGCCCCGCCGCAGGCTTCGGTCGCGCAGATGTCGGCGGCTGGCCTGCGTGCGTTTTTCAACATCGCGCGCGACTGGGAACTGACGATCGACGAGCAGATCGTACTGCTCGGGTCGCCCGGCCGTTCGACGTTCTTCAAGTGGAAGGCCACGCCGGCATCGGCGCGCCTGCCGCGCGATACGCTCGAGCGGCTATCGCTGCTGCTCGGCATCTACAAGGCGCTGCAGATCCTGCTGCCGCAGCCGGCCGCCGCCGATGCATGGGTCAAGCGGCCCAACGACGCGGCGCCGTTCGGCGGCAAGCGCGCACTCGACCGGATGCTGGCCGGCAACGTCGGCGATCTGGTCGCGGTCCGGCAATATCTCGACGCGATGCGAGGTGGCTGGGCGTGACGATGCCGATCGAATCACAACAATGGCCCACGACCGCAGTCGACTGGGCCCCTGCCTATCGCGTGATCCCCACCCGTTTTCCGGCGATCAACCTGTTCGATCGCGTTGCGTCATCGGACGATTTCGACGCGCTTTACGCGCTCGAATCGCTGACCAACGACCGCATCCGCAACGAAGTCGGCACGCTTGATCTCGTGCCGCCCGCCGAGCGCCGCTACGGGCTGGGCTGGGGGCCGATCATGGCCGCGTTCACGCACCTGAATCCGCAGGGCAGCCGCTTTTCCGACGGCAGCTACGGCGTGTTCTACTGCGCCCGCTCGCGCGATACGGCGATCGCCGAAACGCGCTATCACAGCGCGCTGTTCATGGCGGCGACCAGGGAGCCACCGATGCGCCAGCAGATGCGGCTCTACACGGTGTTCGCGCAGGGCGCCGTGGCCGACGTGCGCACGTGGCCGCAGCGCGATCCGGCGTTGCTGCATCCGCTCGATTACAGCGCGGGGCAGGCGCTCGGCCGCGCGGTGCGCAATGCCGGCGGCGCGGGAATCGTCTATCCGTCGGTGCGCGATCCGAGTGGGGAGTGCCTGGCGGCGTTCCGCACCGCGCTGCTGCGCGACTGCCATCACGCGGCCTATCTCGAATACAACTGGAACGGCACGGCCGTCGACGCGGTGTTCGAGCTGAGCCAGGTCGGTTAGGTCGCGCGCGTCCGTCCGCATGCCGTTGCCGGCGCGAAGGTGCGAAGGTTTGAAGGTGTTACGGCAGCGGCCAGTCGCCCGCGTGGCGTTCGCGCGCTTCGGCCTGCGTCATCGACCACGTGCTGCCGGTGCGCGGCTCGGCAAGCGTGAGCCGCCCGGACGGCGCGAACGCACCCGTGTCGATGAACCATTGCGCGCCGATCCGCTGCGGCGCGCGCACCGGCGTATGCCCGGTGCAGGTCAGCGACAGCCCGGCCTGCCGCGCGGGATCGGCGAGCCCCTGGACGAGATCGCGGCCCCAGATCAGCCGTTCGCGCACGTCGTGCGAATAGCTGCCCGTGTCGAGATCGGCGTCCGAGCCGAAGAATTCCGCATGCAGCACGTTGAAGCGCCCGGGGCCGTCGCCGATCACGCGCACCAGCGGCAGCGCGTCGACGCGCGCCGCATGCGCGTGCAGCCGTTCCGGCGGCAGGTCGGCGCCCCAGTCGCCACCGATCCCGCGCCACGCGTCGGGCGACAGCTTGCCGCGCGATACGAGGCTCATGACTTCCTCGTGATTGCCGCGCACGACGTGGCACCACGGGCGGTCGAGCAGGTCGAGCGTGGTTTCGGACGCGGGGCCGCGGTCGACGAGATCGCCGACCGAGAACAGGCGGTCGCGAGCCGGATCGAAGCGGATGTCGTGCAGCAGCGCGCGCAGCACGTCCACGCAGCCGTGCAGATCGCCAACGACGAAGTCGCGGCCGGCCGTGTTCGCGGGATGGCGGCAGAGGGGGGCGGTGGCAGTCATCCCCTTATCTTAGGCGCTCGCGCCCATCGCCACGTCACGATGGAATGGCGATAATCGGGGGCGGTACCCGCCGGTGCGGCGCAGCGGGCCTCTCGCGCGCCGGCCGAACCCTTTCCATCCGCTTTCGGAATTTCACGATGACGTTTTATCCGCAGGTATTACGCAACCGGCCGCGCATGGTTGCGGCGTTCGTCGCGGGCTTGCTCTGCGCGGTGCTGCTGCCGTTTCCGCTGCGTCCGACCGTGCGTGCGCTGATCGGCTGGGATTGCGCGATCTGGCTGTATCTCGCGTTGATGTGGGTGCGCATGGTTACCGCGCACCATCACAAGGTGCGCGAAATCGCGATCCGCGAGGACGAAAACGCCACTACCGTGCTGACCGTCGTGTGCCTTGCGACGGTCGCGAGCGTGGCCGCGATCGCGATCGAGCTGGCGACGGCCAAGGGCGTCGGGTTTCGCGCGGGGCTCGGCCACTACGCGGTAACCGGCGCGACGCTGTTCGGCGCATGGTTCCTGATCCCGACGATCTTCACGCTGCACTACGCGCGGCTCTACTACGGCTCGCCGAGCAGCGACCGCGCGCTGCGCTTCCCCGACCAGCACCCCGAACCCGATTACTGGGATTTCCTGTATTTCGCGTTCACGCTCGCGGTCGCATCGCAGACGGCCGACGTGTCGCTGACGAACCGTTCCGCGCGGCGTTCGGTGCTCGCGCAGTCGATCCTGTCGTTCTACTTCAACATGGCCGTGCTCGGGTTGTCGATCAACGTCGCGGCGGGATTGCTGAGTTGACGCCGGTTACTTGAGCAGTTCGTACGGGCCGCCGCGTTCCAGCGCCCGCTGGTACGCGGGCCGTGCGTGGATCGCATCGAGAAAGCGCGCGATCGCGGGATGCCGGCTGCTGCCCCCGCGCGCGGTCGCGGCTTCGAGCGGAAAGCTCATCTGGATGTCGGCTGCGCTGAAGCCGTCGCCGACGAACCAGCCGGTGCGGCTCAACGTGTCGTCGATATAACCGAGATGCAGCGCGATCTGCGGATCGACGAAACCCGACTGCAGCGTCGCGGCGATCTTGCGCGCGATCGGCCGCGCGAAGAACGGCATCGGCGCATGCGCGATCCGCAGCGCGACGAGCTTGAGCAGCAGCGGCGGCATCGCCGACCCTTCCGCGTAGTGGAGCCAGTACGTGTAGTCGTGCCGCTCCGGCGTGCCGGGCGGCGGCGCGAGGCGCCCGTTGCCGTAGCGTTCGACCAGGTACTCGATGATCGCGCCCGATTCGGCGAACGTGCGGCCGTCGTCGGTGACGACGGGCGACTTGCCGAGCGGATGGATCGCGCGCAGCGCGGGCGGCGCGAGCATCGTTTTCGGATCGCGCTCGTAGCGCACGATCTCGTACGGCACATCCAGTTCTTCGAGCAGCCAGAGCACGCGCTGCGAGCGCGAATTGTTCAGGTGATGGACGGTGAGCATGTCGAGGCCGGAAGGGGGGCGGGAACGACATCATACCTAGCGCGCATCGCGTGCACGCGAATCACATGGCGGGCCGCTTCGATCCGTTATGCGCGCCGCACCGCGATCCACGCGCCCCAGAACAGGCTCGCGAAAAACCGCAGCGGCACATCGAAGCCCGCATCGCGCAGCAGGCCGAAAACGGCTTCCTCGGACCCCGGCGGATCGGCGCCCTGCAGGATCTTCGCGAGTTGCGCGCGCACGGCGTCGGGCGTGGCGCCCTTCATGCGCCAGCGCTGCTGCCACGCGTCGAGCAGGCGCGGGTGCTCCGCGTAGCGGCGATGGTTGCCGGCGAGCACGAGCGGCGCGCCGGGCTTCAGGCGCCGCGCGATCGCGTGCAGCAGCGCGGCCTTCGCATCGTCGCCCGGGATATGGTGCAGCACGCCGATCAGCGTCGCGCCGTCGAACGCGGGTGCGTCGGGCAGCGCATCGACGCCGTCTTCGACGAACGTCGTGCGCGCGCCGAAGCCCGCGCCTTCGACGTTCGAGCGCGCGAGCGCGAGCATTGGCGCGGACGGGTCGACGGCCGTGAACCGCCAGCCCGGCTCGAGCGCGGCCGACACGCAGATCTCCTGCCCGGTGCCGCCCGCACCCGCGACGAGGATCCGCGCATCGGCGGCGCCGATCGCCGACGCGAGCATGCACGCGGTGAGTTCGTGGCACGCATCGTAGCCGGCGAGTGCGATGCGGGATTGCTCGGCGTATTCGTGCGCGCGTGCCGGATCGAATTTCGCGGCGCTGGCGGGAAGCGACATGACGGGGTCCTCGGGTCGGGTGCGGACGACGTGTCCGCGAGCATGGCGCAGAGCGTAAGTGTGCGCAGCCGGCGCAACAAGGCGAGCGATCATTCCGGTATGCCGACTACCCGACTCGGCGCGTGCCGGAGCGCCGGTTTTCCAGGGGTCGATTCGTATTTAAAAATGTCCAACCACGCCGCATCGAGGTGGCGAATCCGGCGCATACTCGTTTCTCTCCCCCCGCCTGGCCATCGCATGCCGGGCCCCGATGCGCCGCGCCGCTGGCGCGGCCATGCCGCTCGGCACGCACGAGGAGCGCATGATGTCCGATTGTCCGCACGATCCGTATGCGCAGCACTACATTCATTGTTTGCCGTTCGGCGCACAGCCCTGTGGCGCGCTCTGCGCGACGCCGCGCACGCATTTTCGCGTGTGGGCGCCGGGCAGCACGCAAGTCCAGCTCGAACTCGATACCGGCTTCGGTCCGACCTTCATCCCGATGACGGCCGCGGGCCCGAACTGGTTCGAAGTCTTCGCCGATTGCGGCGCGGGCGAGCGTTACCGCTATCGCCTCGACGATGCCGTATCGATTCCCGATCCCGCGTCGCGCTCGCAACCCGAAGGGCTCAACGGCCCGAGCGAGGTCGTCGATCCGCGCGCGTTCACGTGGCGCCACACGTTCTGGCGCGGGCGCCCGTGGGAAGACATCGCGCTCTACGCGATTCGCCCGCACGCGGTGGGCGGCTTCGAAGGCGTGCGCCGCCGCCTGCCGCAACTCGCGCGCCTCGGCGTGACCGCGCTGGAACTGCTCGCGTCGCCGCACGACAGCCTGCCGTTCGCACCGCTCGCGGCCGAAGGCGGCCCCGATGCGCTGAAGGCGCTGATCGACGACGCGCACGGCTACGGTCTCGCGGTGCTGCTGGAACTCGACTACGCGCGCTTCGGCAGCGGCACCGACGCGCTGCGTCACTACGCGGCACCGTTCTTCCATACGCGTGACGATCCGCTGCAGGCGGCGCCGCTGGCGCTCGATCATCCGGAAGTCTGCGATTTCTTCTGCGACAACGCGCTGTACTGGATCGACGAATACCGTTGCGACGGGCTGCGCCTGCGCGAGGCCGACCGGATCGGCGTGTCGTGGCTGCGCGAGATCGCGGACCGCGTGCGCGCGGCCGTGCCGGCCGACCGGCTGATCCATCTCGTGCTCGGCAGCGAGCGGCATCCGGCGCATCTTGCCGATACCCATTTCGATGCGCAGTGGAACGGGTGCGGCGAACGCGCGCTGCATCGGCTGACGGGGCGCGATACGTCGGCCCACGAAGGCATTTCCACGCACCAGTCGATCCACACGCTCGCCCGCGCGCTGACCGCGTCCGGCACGGCCTTCCAGCCCGAAGGCATGGGCGCCGACAGCGGACTGTCGTTGACGTCGCTGGTGCTGTCCGATGGCGCGTGGCGCGACAGCGGCCTGGGCGACCCGGCGCAAGCGGGTGGTCTGGCCGCGCTCGCGCTGTCGCTGCTCACGCCGCAGATCCCGCTGATCTTCGACGAAACCGCGCGCGACGCCGATCGTGCGCATTTCGTGCAGTCGGCGCTCGCGGTGCGCGCGAAGCTGATCTCGCCGCGGCTGTCCGATTGCCGGCCGCAGGACGCGCATGCGCTGAAGGCGGACGGCGACGGCGATGCCGACGCGCTGCTCGCATCATGGCGGCTCGCCGACGACGAGACGCTGACGATCGCGTTGAACCTGTCGCCCGATGCGGTGCCGTTCGACGCGCCGAGAGGGCAGGTCGTGTTCGAGACGCCGGCGCGTGCGCGCGACCGGGTCGATGAAGGGGAATTGCCGCCGTATTCGCTCGTCGCGTGGCTGACGGGCGACGTCAACCGGTATGCGCTCACGCACGACGCGCGTCTCATCGACGATGGTTCGTGGCGCGGCGTGCGGCCGAACCTGAACGCATGAGCATGTGAAAGCGTGATTGTCCGACGGCCGGGCGCAGCTGCGTCCGGTTTGCGCCGCAGATACGCCCCGAGTTACCAGAACCCGCGAATACCCGCGATACCGTACGCGCCGTGGCGGCGCGCATCGTCGAGGTGCGCGCGCGTCATCCCGCCGAGCGCGTAGACGGGCATCACCGCTTGCGCGGCCAGCGCGCCGAATTGTTTCCAGCCGAGCGCGGGCGCGCCGGGATGGCTGAGCGTCGGCAACACGGGCGACAGCGTGACGAAATCCGCGCCGGCGCGTGCGGCCAGCAGCAGGTCGTCGTGTGTGTGGCAGGCGGCGGACACCCATCGCCCGGCCGGCAACGGCCGCTGCGCGGCGGCGCGCAATGCCGCGCCGTCGAGATGCCAGCCGGCGCCGTCGAGCCGCATCACGCCGGCCGCATCGATCGGGCCGTTGAGCATCAGGTGCGCGCCTGCCGCTTCGCAGCGCGCGAGCGCCGCGGCGGCGAGCCGCGCGAACGCGGCCGCGTCGAACGATTTCACGCGCAGTTGCACGAGCGTTTCACCGCGCGCGAGCACGGCCGACAGCCGGTCGACGAACGCCGCGCAATCGGCTGCCGACGCGGACACCGGTTCCGGCGTGATCACGCAGCAGCGCGGCAGCGTTGCGTTCATCGCGTGCGGCGACGACCACGAAAGGCCGTCATTCGTCGGCCTCCTTCGCGATCTTCGGATAGACGCGCACGAGCACGATGCGCGGCCCGTTCATCTTCTTCACGACGACGTCGAAGCGGTCGAACGACACGCGCTGTCCTTCGGTCGGCAGGTCGCTGAGCGCCTGGATCACAAGGCCGCCGACCGATTCCGCGCGGCCTTCGTCGATGTCGATGCCGAGCGCCTGCTCGAGCGACACGACGGGCAGGCTGCCCTTGCCCATCAGCGTGCCGTCGTCGAGGCGGCTCCAGTCGGCGTCGCCCTGGCGGAACTCGTCGTGGATCTGGCCGACCAGCGCGCCGAGCAGGTTGTCGAGCGTCAGGAAGCCGATCGGCTTCTCGCCCTTGTTGCCGACCAGCGCGAAGTGCGGCGCACCCTTGCGGAAGCGGCGGAACAGGTCGAGCGCCGGCGTGTCGGGCTTCACGTACTGCACCGGGCGCACGTAGTCGGACAGGTCTTCGAGGGCCGCACCGGCGTGACGTGCGAGCAGCAGGTCCTTCAGGTGGATCAGCCCGCTCACCTGTTCGCGCGACGCATCCTCGAACAGCGGATAACGGCTGAAGCGGTGCCGCGCGACGATCTCCATGTTGTCCGGCAGCGGCAGGTCGCGCCGCAGGCCGATCATTTCATGCGCCGGCCGCATCAGGTCCGACACGGTCATCGACGAAAAATCGAGCGAATGCGCGAGCGTGTTCCACTCGTCGTTGCTGTACGTGCCGCGCGCCGGCTGAGCCGCGTTGCCGGCCGTGCTGCGGCGGCTGCGCAGGATCAGCTTCAGTTCGTCGGTCGAGTAGTGCGCATCGCCGCCGTGGTCGGCCGACAGCCCCGCGAGCCGCAGCACCGCGTTGGCGCTGTTGTTGAGCACCCAGATCGCCGGATACATCGCCCAGTAGAACGCATACAGCGGCAGCGCGACCCACAGGCCGACTTTCTCGGACTGGCGGATTGCCATCGATTTCGGCGCGAGCTCGCCGACGACGATGTGCAGGAACGAGATCAGCGAGAACGCGAACACCAGCGAGATCAGGTGCACGACGCGTTCGGACTGCACGCCGATCAGGTCGAGCAGCGGGCCGATCAGTTGCGCGAAGGCCGGTTCGCCGACCCAGCCGAGGCCGAGCGACGCGAGCGTGATGCCGAGCTGGCACGCGGAAAGATACGCGTCGAGCCGGCCGTGCACGATGCCGAGGATGCGGCCGCGCAGGCCGTGCTTGCGGGCCAGTGTCTTGACGCGCGTGGCGCGCAATTTGACGAGGCCGAATTCGGCCGCGACGAAGAACCCGTTCAGGGCCACCAGGAACAACGCGCCGATGAGCGCGAAGATCTGTACCAAAGAATCGCTCCGGTTATGTAAGGCCCATCAGTATAGAGCCAGAAAGGAATTTGTAATGTATCGAGCGAACGGCCGATGACTTACACCGGCGCCTCGCAGGGAACGGAGAGCGTGATGACGGCGGTTGCCCCGTTGGCGAACGCGGTATGCGACAACGTGCCGCCGTGCGCGAGCGCGACGCGCTGGCAGAGCGCGAGCGCCCAGGCGATCCGCTTCGCGTCGCGCTCGCGCAGCATCTCGCGGCGCGCGAACGATTCGAACGCGTGCGGCTGCGCGGGATCGGCGAGTGCGTCGGCGTTCACGGTGCAGGTGGCGCGCGCGACGAACTGCGCGCCGTCGCGCGCGCACGCGAACGTCACGCGGTCGCCGGTGGCGCTGGCCTCGACGGCGGCCGTCAGCATCGTCCAGAGTGCCTGCGCGATGCGTTCGCGGTCGGCGGTCAGCGACGGCTCGTCGTCCGGCAGCGTTACGTCGAGCGCGACCTGCCGTGCATCGGCGAGCGCAAAACGGACCAGCGCGAGCGTGTCGTCGAGCAGCGCGCGCAGCGCGAACGGCCGCGGCGTGATCGCGAGCGTGCGGGTTTCCGCGCGCGGCGCGTCGAGCACGTCGTCGATCAGCGCGACTTGCTGGTCGATGCCCGTGCGGATGCCCGCGAGCGCGCGTTGCAGGTTGGGGTCGGCGCTGGCGAGCTGGCGTTCGAGCACGTACGCCCAGCTATGCATCGCGTTCAGCGGGCTGCGCAGGTCGTGCGATGCGGTGGAGAGCGCCTGGTCGCGCAGGAACAGCGCCGCCTCGGTGGCGTAGCGCGCTGCGCGTTCGCGCAGCAGGTCGGCGGCGGGATCGACGGAAGTGGACGTCACGGAGCAGGCCTGTCGGAAGCGGTTGGCGTGGAAGTCACGCGAACCGCCATTATAGGGACGGTGCGTGTCACGCCGGCAGCGCGTCCTCGTCCTTTTTCCGGGCGTCGCCGTTCGGCAGCAACTGGCACGCCAGCAGACCGGCCAGCATCAGCGCGCAGCCGAACAGCGCGCGCAGCGTCAGCGTTTCGCCGAGCGCGGCCCAGCCGGCGATCGCCGCGAACACGCCTTCCATGCTGAAGATCACGGCTGCGTGCGCAGGCGCCGCGTCGCGTTGCGCGACGACCTGCAGCGTATAACCGACGCCGACCGACAGCAGCCCGCCGTACAGCAGCGTCGGCAGCGCGCCGCGCAGCATCGCGACGCTCACCGGCTCGATGACGAGGCCGACCGCGAGGCACGTCACGCCGCATACGGCGAACTGCATGAACGCGAGCACGAGCGGATCGTGGCGCTTCGCGAGATGGCCGACCGCCATCACGTGCGCGGCGATGATGACGGCGCCCGCGAGCTGGAACCAGTCGCCGTAGAGCACCGAGAAATGCTCGTCGATGCTGAGGAAATACAGGCCGATCGCCGCGAGCAGCGCGCCGAACCAGGTGCCCGCGCCGATCCGGTGACGCGCGAACACGCCCATCAGCGGCACGATCACGACGTACAGCGAGCTGATGAAGCCCGCGTTGGCGACCCGCGTGTACTGCAGGCCGAACTGTTGCAGCGAAATCGACACGGCGAGCAGCCCGCCGAGCGCGAGGCCCGGCAGCAGCAGCGCCGGATCGCGGCGGATCGCCGCGAGCTGCGCGCGCGATGCCGCGTTGAGCATCAGCAGCGGAACCAGCACGAGCGCGCCGAGCAGGAAGCGCAGCCCGGTGAACAGGAACGGCCCGATCACGTCGAGGCTCAGGCGTTGCGCGACGAAAGCCGTGCCCCAGATCGCGGCGGCGGCGAGCATCAGCAGGTTGGCGCGGAGGTGCTTGCGGGCTTCGGGCTTCATCGGAATTCTTCAGGAGATTGCGGGCGGCGGAACCCGCTAGTTTACGCCGAGATTGCAAGGCTGTCGGCAAACCTGCGCAACGCGGCGGCCGCCCGGGCGTCGCGCACGCGCGAATACAGCACGACCTGCGACAGCGGCAGCGGCGGCAGCCCGAATTTCGCGCCGACGTCGACCAGCGTGCGCGGTGCGACGCGCCGCGCGAGCGGGCAGACGGCGAGCCCCGCGGCGGCGGCGGCCGTGACCGCCGCGACCCCGCCGCCGGTGAAGCGTTCGCGCCACGGCCGCCCCGCAAGGTCGAGCGCGCGCAGCGCGGCGGCCCGCACGCCGCACGGGCCGGCCAGCACCGCGAGCGGCAGCGGCTCGTCCGCGCGCGGTGCCCAGTCCGGCGCGGCGAGCCAGGCCAGCGGTTCGGTAAACAGCAGCGTGCCGTCTTCGCGCGGCGGATCCTCGCCGGGTTCGTGCCGCACGATCGCCGCGTCGAGCCGGCGCTCGTCGTATTGCACGAGCAGGCTCGACGACATCCCGAGATGCATTTCCAGCGACAGCCCCGGATCCTGTCGATGCAGGCTCGTGAGCACGGCCGGCAGGTCGGGCACCGCGACGTGCTCGCTGACGCCGAGCGACAGGCGATGCGTGCCGGCCGAGATCGCGCCGAGCGCGTGGTCGTGCGCATCGAGCAGCGCACGGGCGGCCGGCAGGAAGTTCTCGCCGTCGGCGGCCAGCTTGACCACGCGCGGCGTGCGCTCAAGCAGCGGCTTGCCGAGGTGGGCCTCCAGCCGCTTCAGCTTCAGGCTGACGGCCGATTGCGTGGTGCCGAGCGCATCGGCAGCGCGCGTGAAGCTGGCGAGATCGGCGACCAGCACGAACGCTCGCACGGCATCGAGGTCGAGTACTTTCATTTCAAGTGTAAATGGATGAAATATGCGTCGATGACTTTTTATTATAGATCGACGGGCCTAACCTGACGCCGTGTTTCCGTTCTTCAACGTCACCGACAGGAGCAGGACCATGCCATTCACCCGTATCGCAGTGCGCGAGGGCAAACCGGCCGCCTACCGCGCGGCACTCGTCGACGGCGTGCATCGCGCGCTGATGCACACGTTCAACGTGCCCGAAGACGACATCTTCATGGTCGTGACCGAGCATGCGGCCGAGAACTTCGTGTTCGGCCGCCATTACCTCGATATCGAACGCAGCGACGATCTCGTGATGATCCAGATCACCGCGAACAACACGCGCACGCTCGAGCAGAAGCGGGCGCTGTACCGGACCATCGCGGAGAACCTCGCGCAGCAGCCCGGCGTGCGGCAACAGGACGTATTCATTAGTCTCGTCGAGGTGCTGAAGGAGGACTGGTCGTTCGGCAACGGCATCGCGCAATACGCCGTTTGACGTGCGACACGGCGACAGGGCCAGATCGTCGCCTGAGCGGTTTTCCGACGTGTACTATGGAAGTTGCTTCACAGGCGACGCCGGCGCGGTCGATGCGCCGGCGATTCTTCATGTGCGGGAGCCTCCATGTCGCGTGTGCTGGAAATCGTGTTGTCGTTGTCGCTGGAAGGTTGGCCGGTCAAGGCTACGAGTCGCGCTCGAGGCACGCAGCGCGACTTCGGCGCCGAACTTGTACGTGCGTGGCGGATCTGTCCGCAGGTCCGGATGCGTCGAGGCCATGAACGTGTGACGATCGAGCCGTGCCAGGTCGAGGAGGCCGAGCCGAGCCCCGGCGCGAGCTGGTGGACCTGGGTCGAATCGAATGCACATGGAAGGCGGGTCGTTGCGTCCCGCGCCAGGGCGTTCGCGCCCGGCGTCACGCAGCGCGAACTGTTCGACGCGGAGCATGCGGGGATCGTCGTCGCGATGCCGCTACCCATTCCCGCGACCGCCGCGCCGGCCGATGCCGATGCGGCGATCGGCGAAGTCGACGGCGTCGCGCCGAACGCCACCGCACCCTCGGCCGCCGGTGAGCTGCCCGAATCGTCGGCGTTGCGCCTCGTTAGCGAACGGCGGCGCGGGCGGTGGGCGGACGACAGCGGCGTCGTGGTCGAGATGACGCTCGACGACGTCACGCTGCACGGCGGCGGCGAGTCGCCGCGCCGCTACGTCGAGCTGCGTCTCACCGCGCCCGACTGGGAAACCCTCGCCGCGCGCACGGCCGCGCTGCACGCGCTGTTTGCCGCGGCGCGCGAACTGAGCGGCGCATGGCCCGCCTTCGTGCAACTGACGAGCGTGATTGACCGCGCCTGTGCGGGCGAGCCGGCTACCACCGGGCCCGTCAAGGCGCAGCTCGTCGACCTGACCGGCATCCGCTCGCAACGCACCGCGCTGTTCGCGCTGTCCGGCGACATTGCCGCGCAATGGCTCGGCAACGAGGGCGGCGTGCTCGATCGCGACGATCCCGAATTCGTGCACCAGATGCGCGTCGCGCTGCGCCGCCTGCGCACGCTGATGCGCTTCTTCCCGCTGTTCGCCGACCGGCAATGGCAGGACACCTTCGGTGTCGACCTGCGCTGGCTTGCCGCGCTGCTCGGCACGGTGCGCGACTGGGACGTGTTTTCGACCGAAAGCCTGCCCGCGCTGATCGCGGCCGACGGCGGCGGCGCCGACTGGGACGGCACGCTCGACGCGGCGCACGCGCAGTGCGTGACCGCGCGCGTCGAATTGCGGCAGGCGCTGCATTCGGCCCGCTATGCGCGGCTGACGCTCGGTTGGCTCGAATGGTTGAGCTCGCTCGCACTGCCGCCTGCCGAAGCCGTCGACGCACCTTCACTGCGGCGTCATGCGACCAAGCGCGTGCGCCGGCTGTTCGGCGAACTTTATGCATCGCCGTCGCTCACTTCGCTCGATACCGCCGCGCGCCATCAGGTGCGGATCGATGCGAAGCGACTGCGCTATGCGCTCGAATTCTTTGCATCGCTGGCGTCGCGCCGCACGCGTACCGAGACGGTCAAGACGCTCACGCGCGTGCAGAGCGTGCTTGGCGAAGCGAACGACACGATCGTCGCGCTGCATCATCTCGAGCAGCTGGCGGCGCCGCCGTACCAGCTCGGTTTCGTGCGCGGTTACGGCGCGGCGCTCGAGCAGCGCGCCGCGCGCGACGCCGAGGCGCTGCTGGCCAGCCTGCGTCCGCCGAAGCTCGACGGCAAGCCGGGTTGAGCGGCGCACGCTGACTATAATGGCCACCCGTTTCCCGCACGCCGCCCGATGACCGACGCACCGCATTCTTCCCCGTCTTCCGAACCGCTCGAACTGGGCGGCGAGCTGTGGTTGCGCGCAGGCGAGCAAACGCTCGGCGGCGCCACGCGCATCGCGTTGCTCGCGGCGATCGGCGACACCGGTTCGATCACGCGCGCGGCCAAGGCCGTCGGCCTCAGCTACAAGGCCGCATGGGATGCGGTCGACACGATGAACAATCTCGCCGGCGAACCGCTCGTCGCGCGATCGACGGGCGGCAAGGGCGGCGGCGGCACGACGCTGACCGCGCGTGCGACGTCGCTGATCGCCGCGTTCCGCACGATCGAGCGCGAGCATCGCCGTTTCATCGAGGCCGCGAGTGCGGCCGTTGCCGGCTTCGACGTCGACTGGGCGCTGATCGGCCGGATCGGGATGAAGACCAGCGCGCGCAACCAGTTGTTCGGCAAGGTCGCGTCGATCGTGCGCGGCACGGTCAACGACGAGGTGACGCTCACGCTGCCAGGCGGGCAGCCGGTCGTCGCGGTGTTGACGCACGAAAGCGCCGATGCACTCGGTCTGCAGGCGGGCGCGGACGCATGCGCGCTGGTGAAGGCGTCGTGGGTCGTGCTCGCGGCCGACGATGGCGGGCCCGACCTGAAGGTGTCCGCACGGAACCAACTGCACGGCAGCGTCGAATCCGTCACGGCGGGCGCGGTGAACAGCGAAGTGACGCTCGCGCTCGACGGCGGCGGGACGCTGACGGCTGTCGTGACCAACGACAGCGTCGATGCGCTGCAGCTCGCCGACGGCCGGCGGGCGATCGCACTGTTCAAGGCGTCGAGCGTGATTCTCGCGGTGACGGGCTGACGGCGCGAGCAAGGCGGCGCGCTGTGGCGCGCGTACGAAGAAGGACGGAGTGAAGCCGGCGTCGCGCAGCGTCTGCTTGGCGCCAGCTTCGTTTCCGTTTTCAGCTTATGCCGCTACATGCGGCTTCTCTCAGGCTCCAACGTGCCTGCCACGACCACGGCCTCGCGCGCTCATGCGACGCGCGTCGGCCACTCGGCGTGCGGCGATGTCGCCTGCACGCGTCCTTCGCTCAACTGCACGACCTGATCGCCGAATGCGGCGACGTCGTCGGGATCGTGCGAGATCAGCACCATCGGGATATCGAGCCGCGCCTGCAGTTCGGCGAGCTCGTGGCGCATGCGCTGGCGCATCGCGCCGTCGAGCGCAGCGAACGGTTCGTCCAGCAGCAGGATCCGCGGTTGCGCGACCAGTGCGCGCGCCAGCGCAACGCGCTGTTTCTGCCCGCCCGACAGTTGCGACGGATACTGCCCCGCGAGCGATTCGAGATCGAACGCGTGCAGCCAGTACGCGACTTCGGGCGGCACCGTTTTCGCGCGCGGGTTGCGCAGCCCCGGCGTGAGCCCGAACGCGATGTTCTGGCGCACGTTCAGATGCGGAAACAGCGCGTAATCCTGGAACAGGTACGCGACGCGGCGCTCACGGGTCGGCACGTCGATGCGGCGCGCGGCGTCGAACAGCGGTTCATCGTTCAGCGTGATCGTGCCTTCGTCCGGCGACAGCAGGCCGGCGATCGCCTGCAGCGTCATGCTCTTGCCGGCGCCGGACGGCCCGAATAGCACGACGCGCTGCGTCGTCGCCACGAACGACATGTCGAGCGTGAAGCGGCGCTCGGCGTTCGCGTAGGTCTTGCGGATGTCGACGACGAGGCTCATGCGGGCCTCCGCCGAAGCAAGCCGGCCGCCGGGCGAAACAGCCGATACGGACGAGACCGATGCTTCATGTCAGCTGACTCCGTGACGCGCGCGCCGGCACGAGCCAGCCGGCTGAGAGCAGCACGAGCACGCAGGTGATCGACGTCACCAGCACGAGGAAGTTGGCCGTGTTGTCGTCGCCGGCCTGCACGGCCGCGTAGATCGCGACCGACAGTGTCTGCGTGCGGCCGGGCAGGTTGCCCGCGATCATCAGCGTCGCGCCGAACTCGCCGAGCGCGCGTGCGAATGCGAGCAGCGCGCCCGCGAGGATCCCGCGCGTGGCGAGCGGCAGCGTCACGCGGAAGAACACCGCGGCTTCGCCGAGCCCGAGCGTGCGCGCGGCGCGTTCGAGATGCGGATCGACGCCTTCGAACGCAGCACGCGCCGACTTCAGGATCAGCGGAAACGCGACGACCATCGACGCGATCACCGCGCCTTGCCACGTGAAGACCAGCTCGATGCCGAGCTGGTCGAGCCAGGCACCGAACACGCCGCGCCGGCCGAGCAGCACGAGCAGGTAATAGCCGAGCACCGTCGGCGGCAGGACGAGCGGCAGCGTCAGCAGCGAATCGACGACGTCGCGCATCGGCGAGCGCCAGCGCGCGAGCGCGAACGCGGCCGCGACGCCGAGCACGATGTCGAGCGCGGTCGCCCAGCCGGCGACCTTCAGCGACAGCAGCAGCGGTACCCAGGCGCCTTGCATCTCCATATGCTTACTTGCCCGCAGGCTTGAAACCGAACGTCGACAGCACGGCCTGGCCCTGCGCCGACGAGACGAAATCGATGAACGACTGCGCCTGCACGGCGTGGCGGCTGTCCTTGACCACGGCGATCGGATAGGTGATGGCCGTCTTGGTCGGCACCGTCAGCGCAACCTTCACGCGGCCGGGCATGATCGCGGCGTCGGTACCGAACACGAAGCCCGCGTCGACTTCGCCGCGCGCAACGTAGTCGAGGCTCTGGCGCACATTGGCGGCCAGCACGCCCTTCGCGCTGACGGCGTCCCACACGCCGGCCGCGCGCAGCGCGCCTTCGGTGTAGCGGCCGACCGGCACCGATGCCGGGTCGCCGTACGCGATGCGCTTCACGCCCGGCGCGGTCAGGTCGTTCAGCGACGTCGGCGCGGCCGCGTGGCTGTCCGCCGGCACGATCAGCACGAGCGAGTTCGCGGCGAAGTCGCGGCGCGTGCCGGGCACGATCACCTTTTCGTCGGCCGCGCGATCCATCGCCTTCTGGTCGGCCGATGCGAACACGTCGGCCGGCGCGCCCTTGGCGATCTGCTGCATCAGCACGTCCGACGCACCGAAGTTGAACAGCACCTTGGTGTCCGGATGCTGCTTCTCGTACGCGTCGCCGACGGCCTTGAACGCGTTCGTCAGGCTGGCGGCCGCCGACACGACCAGTTCGTCGTCGGCGGAAGCGGGCGCGCTGAACCCGACACCGGCGGCAAGCGTGACGATCGGCAGCAGGCGGAGCAGGGTGCGGCGAAGCGGACGGACGGGTGAGCGCATGGTGGATTCGTTTGAATGGGTGGAAAACGTAATCGTAATATAGGGTGGGTTATAACGCTCGACATACCGATCATGCGACGGCGTGCATGAATTGGTCAGACCTGAAAGGAGGCGGGCGTGACGGCCGGGCGGCCTGTCACGTGTGGAGCGTGTGCGTCGCCGATTCGGTACGCTGCAGCGACGACGGCTGCGACGCGGGGCGGTAGTTCGGATTGGCCTTCCAGCGCGCGCGGACGAACGGGCGCTCGTGCCCCGACAGTTGCAGCGCAACCTTGGTGACCCAGCGATGCGACGGCACCGTGATGCCGTGCAGCGCGACGGTGACGAGCGCGAGGCTCGCGACGACCGCCGGCACCGACCAGCGGTGCGGCACCGCGCGCCACGAGCCGGCGATGAACGCGAGCGCGGCGATCGCGCCGACGATGCAGCCGGTGATCGATTCGGACGGCGAATGCGCATCGAGCGCGACGCGCGACACGCCGACCGCGACGCCGGCCGCGAGCCCGAGCGCGATGCCGACGATCCGAACCGGCGTGCGCGTGCGGATCAGCATCAGGAAAATCGCGACCGGATAGACCGACGTCGACAGCATCGCATGGCCGCTGAACCCGGTGAAATCCCATGCGCGGATGCCGATGCCCCAGCCGAGGAACGCGATCTTCGTCAGCGCGACCACGCCGATCGCGGCCGCCAGCACGCCCAGCCAGGCGGTGGCGCGCTGCCACGAGTAACCGAGCGCGAGCCAGACGGCAATCGTGATCGCGAGCGGCAAGGTCAGGCCGGCGCCGCCGAACGCGGTGATCATGATCCACAGGTGAGACGACAGGTCGAACATCGGAAAACGGACGAACGGAGGCGGGGAGGATGCTTAAATCAACGCGCGAGCCGGGAAGAACGACTACAACGGATACAAGCGGCGAAACCCCAGTATAGCGCCGCGTGCGCACGTGCCCCGTTTTTTGCGCCACCGGGAACTATCCGCGCGCAGGAAAAATCCCAGAAACAATGTTATGGTGCATTGCACAAAGCCGAACGATGCATCCGTTGCGGCGCCTTCATGGCGCCCCTATTTTTCCTGACTGCGAGCCCGATCGATGACCAAAAGTCTGACCAAGGTGTGGCTGGGCGGCATGAAACGCATGCTGTCTCCGGCCGCCAAACATGCGGTGCGCGATGCGCAGCGCATCACACGCGACGCACTCGAGGCCGCTGCCTCGCCCGCTGTATCCGATCTGTCCCCGCCGCGCGAATCGCGCGTGCGTCCGCGTGCGGCCGCGTGGGCGGCGGGTGAGTGGACGCGCGGCGAACATCCGATGACGCCCGCGCTCGGGCGTCTCGTCCAGAATCTCGCGTATGGCCTTTACGTGCCGCCCGGCCGCCGGCGCGGCGCGATGCCGCTCGTCGTGATGCTGCACGGCTGCCAGCAGTCCGTCGACGAATTCGTGCAGGGCACGCGGATGAACCTGCTGGCCGACAAGCACGGTTTCGCGGTGCTGTATCCGGAGCAGTCGCTGCGCGCGCACGCGCACGGCTGCTGGCACTGGTATGAAGACACCGAGCGCGCGGGCCGCGGCGAGGCGAACTCGGTTGCGTCGCTCGTCGACGCGGTCGTCGACGAACACGGTTTCGACGCGTCGCGCGTCTATGTCGCGGGGCTGTCGGCCGGCGCGGGCCTCGCGGCGCTTCTTGCACTGCACCATCCCGACCGCTTCGCGGCGGTGGCGCTGCACTCGGGTCCCGCGCTCGGCGAGGCGAATTCCGGCATCACAGCGATGGACGTGATGCGGCGCGGCCTGCGGCAGAACCCGGCCGCGGCCGTCGATGCGCTGGTCGATGCCGGCACGTATCCGGGCATGCCGGCGCTGATCGTCCAGGGCGACGGCGACCACGTCGTCGCGCCGAAGAATGCCGACCAGCTGACGGTGCAGTTCATGCGCCTGAACGGGCTGGCCGACAGTCGCGGTGCGCTGCGCGGCGGCGAGCGGGTCGAGACGCGCGAGTCGGGCGCGCAGATGACCGACGTCTGCCGCGATGGCGAACCGGTCGTGCGGCTCTGCCATGTGAAAGGGCTCGATCATGCGTGGGCCGGCGGCGACGAAGCCGTGCCGTTTCATGCGGCCGTCGGCCCCGATGCGAGCTCGATGATCTGGGCCTTTTTCGAAGCACATCGCCGCACTGTGGCGACCGAACGACGCATCGTCTGATCGACGCTGGCCAAAGCCTAGGGTTTTCCCTATAATTCGGGAAAACCCTAGTCAAAGAACCTTTGGATTGCGAGATCGACCATGTACCTGCTGAGCCACCTCTTCCTGATGCTGACCAAGAACGCTGAAACGGCCCGTAAAGAGCGCGCCGAGGCGTACCTGTCCGAAGCGACCGACATCTACGATCTCGAATTCCGTATGCGCAAGATCGATCGCGAAGCGGCGATGAACCGCCCGTATTCGCTCGGCTCGCGCTAAGCAGCGCAGGCGGGCCCGCCGGCCCGCCGCTCCGGCGAGTCACGCAAAAGGGCGCGTGCGGCTAGATGCCGCACGCGCCCTTTTTGCATTCGCGGGCTTGCGTCGCGTCAGACGACCGTCAGGCGCACCGGCACGTTGTTGCGCGTGGCGTTCGAATACGGGCACACGTGGTGCGCCTTGTCGACCAGCGCCTGCGCGTCGGCCTTGTCGAGCCCCGGCAGCGATACGCGCAGCTCGATGTCGAGCCCGAAGCCGCCTGCGTCGTTCGGGCCGATGCCCACTTCCGCCGTGACCTGCGTATCGGCCGGCAGCGCCTGCTTGTTCTGGCCGGCGACGAATTTCATCGCGCTCAGGAAGCAGGCCGAGTAACCTGCGGCAAACAGCTGCTCCGGATTCGTGCCTTCCGCGCCCGTGCCGCCGAGTTCGCGCGGCGCGGCCAGCTTCACTTCCAGCTTGTTGTCGGCGGATACTGCGCGGCCGTCGCGGCCGCCCGTGCTCGTGGCGCTGGTCTTGTACAGAATGTTCATCGTGCAGCTCCTGTCGGGAAAAGGGGAGAAAAGCGGCCCGGTCTAACGGGATGTCGCCGGCCACGAATAAAATATAGAACACAAATCATTAGTGTGCAAATGAAATTTTGAAGAAAAAGCCCGGTAGTACCGGGCCGGTCGGCCGACGCTCGCTCGTCAGCGTTCGTTGGCGGCCGACAGCGCGTCGCGCAACTGCTGGAGGTCGGCACGCAGCCTGACCAGGAACTCGGGGGTTTGCTGCATCGCGCAAAAGAGATCGGCGGGCACCGAGCGTGCGCGGTCCTTCAGCGCACGGCCTTCCGGCGTCACGCGTACGTTCACGACGCGTTCGTCGGTCGCGCTGCGCACGCGCTCGACGTAGCCGAGCGCTTCCAGCCGCTTGAGCAGCGGCGTGACCGTGGCCGGATCGAGATCGAGCCGCGCGGCGATGTCCTTCACCGCGATGTCGTCGCGCTCCCACAGCACGAGCATCGCGAGATATTGGGGATAGGTCAGCGACAGCTTGTCGAGCAGCGGCTTGTACGCCTTCGTCATCGCGTGGGAAGTCGAGTAGAGCGCAAAGCACAGCTGTTCGTCGAGCGTCTGGGGTAGCGGGGGCAGGCGGTCCATGATTCGGGAGGCGCGGCGGACGCGCGAACAATTTGCACACAAATTATTTTGCGCGCAAAAGATCGGGTTGAACAGGGGCGCCCGGCCAGGGGCGGATGCCGGCGGATGCCGCGAAACAGGGGGATCGGGAGAGGCGCCGGGAGACAACCCGGCGCGCGGAACGGCATGACGGCCGGCGGCGCGCGCCGGCCGGGAGAGGTTTCAGCGGCCCGACGTGGGAGTCGGCGCGCCCGGTTCCTGCACGCCGAAGCAGCCGCGATAGGTCGCGTAGAACGAGCAGTACAGCATCGTGACGATGATGATCGTCACCGGCATCATGATCGTCAGTGCATAGGCGCCGGCGCCGAGCGCCTGCAGCAGCAGCGACAGCGCGAGCGATGTGCCGAGCGCGACGCCGAACCACAGCGCGCCGTACACGGTGAACGCGCCGCGATTGCGCCAGCAGCTGACGATGCTGAAGAACAGCGCCTTGGCGGGCGGGACGTCATGCCACGCGACCAGCACCGGCGCGAACCAGAACAGCATCGAGATCGGCAGATAGAGCAGCGTTGCGAAGAACAGCGCGCCGAGCGTGCCTTGCGCGGCGAGCGTTTCCGGCGTCGTGCTCGCTTCGTCCGCCGCACCCATCATCACGTGGAACAGCGCGCCGCCGTCCACGAACGACGACGCGGCGAACACGAGCACCATCGACGCGACGTAGATCACGCCAAGCACCAGCAGCCGCTGGGACGCGACGGCGCCGTACGAGCGGAAGCCGTCGATCAGGATAGTCGGCATCACGGGCTTGCCGGCCACCGTATCGCGGCACGCGGCCATGAAGCCGACCGCGATGCCGGGAATGAACACCAGCGGCAGCGCCGAGCCGATCACGGGCACCATCGATACCAGCGTGATCGCCAGCAGGTACGTGAAGAACAGCGTGATGAACGCGAGCGGGTTCCGGCGGAACAGCCAGACGCCTTGACGGAACCAGACATAGCCCGTTTTGGCGGGCACTTCGATCAGTTGCATGCGGTTTGGATCTCGGGAAGCGCGGGCGTATGGGCGATACGCTCTCGCAGGATGCGTTCGAAATGGCCGGGGTCGTGCGGCTTGAGCATTTCCGCCGCACGCGGCAGGTAGAAGTCGTACAGGCGCGATACCCAGAAGCGGTACGCGCCCGCGCGCAGCATGTCGCTCCAGTGGCGGCGCTCCTCGGCCGTGAACGGCCGCACCGTCTGGTAGGCGCGCAGCAGCGCATCGGCGCGCGCGACGTCGAGCACGCCGGTCGCGAGGTCGACGCACCAGTCGTTGACGGTCACCGCGACGTCGAACAGCCACTTGTCGCAGCCGGCGAAATAGAAGTCGAAGAACCCGCCGAGCCGCACGCTGTGGCCGGTGCCGGGCGCCGCGTGCGCGAACAGCACGTTGTCGCGGAACAGGTCGCAATGGCACGGCCCGGCCGGCAGCGCCGCGTAGTCGTCCGACGCGAAGAAACTGGCCTGGTGCGCAAGCTCACCTTCGAGCAGCGTGCGTTGCGCGTCCGTGATGAACGGCACGATCGCCGGTACGTTCTCCTGCCACCACGGCAGGCTGCGCAGGTTCGGCTGGTTGCGCGGGTAATCGCGCCCCGCGAGGTGCAGGCGCGCGAGCATTTGTCCGACTTCGATGCAGTGTTCGACCCCGGGCGCGAGTTCGGCCGCGCCGTCGAGCTTCGTGACGATCGCGGCCGGTTTGCCGTGCAGCTCGCCGAACAGCGCGCCGTCGTCACGCGGCACCGGATCCGGCACCGGCACGCCGTGGCCGGCCAGATGGCGCATCAGGTCGAGGTAGAACGGCAGTTGTTGCGCCGTGAGCTTTTCGAAGATCGTGAGGACGTACTCGCCGCGTGTCGTCGTCAGGAAGAAATTGCTGTTTTCGATACCGGACGGAATGCCGCGGAACGCAAGCACGTCGCCCAGTTCGTAGTGGCGCATCCATTGCGCGAGATCGGAGTCGGAAACAGCAGTGAAAACGGCCATGCGAGATGCGTCAGGTCAGGTTGTCGGCACGCGTGCGGCGTGCGTCGCAACAGCAGGTGGAGGGGAGGCGGCGCGCCGTGATCGACACGGCGCGCCACGAAATCAGTAGCGCAGGTTCAGCGACGGCAGGCGCGTGATCGGGATGCCCGCGTCGTGCGGCTTCGGCGACGTGTCGGGCGTCGAGCTCATCTGGTAGCGCGTGCCGAAGTTCGACTTCACGTCGATTTCGACCGGCTTGCCGCGGTCGCGGTACTCGGTGACCTCGGTGCCGTTCTTGCTCTTTTCGTGGAAGCTCGGCGTGCGGCGAATGTCGGCGAAGTCGACTTTCGACGAGACTTCGGCGCCCGGCCGGTTGATTTTGCGGAGATCGGGCAGGCCGGCGGCTTCGTTGGCCTCGGCCCGGGCCTGCGCGTCGGCGTCAGGCGTGGCGCCGGCGGCGTAAGCGCTGCTGGCGGCGGCAAACGCGACGGCAGCGGCGACGAGAATGAGCGGCTTCATGATGAGTCTCCAGTGAACCCACCGATTTTAGCAAATACTGCGCACCATCCGGCCCCTGCGTGTATCCGGGCGGCCATAAGGGTGACCGGGTTCCGTGGTAATGTCGTCGGATCAGACGAGGTGATGAAAATGAAGAACGATTTGAGCCGCCGGCACCGAGTGCTGACGCCCGAGAGCCCGTCGGTCGAGGCTTTCGACGATTCGATCGCCGCCGTCGCGCGGCTGTCCGCCATCTACGACACGAATACCGGCTTCCTGCGCGACGCATTCGCGCGCTATCGCCGCCACGAACCGATTACCGAGCACGTGCGCGCGTGCTACCCGTTCGTGCGGATCCGCACCGACGTCAACACGCACGTCGACTCGCGCCGTTCGTACGGTTTCGTCGCGGGCCCCGGCGTGTTCGAGACGACGGTCACGCGCCCCGATCTCTTCGCGAACTACTATCGCGAGCAATTGCGCCTGCTGT
The DNA here is from genome assembly GCF_052952715.1 of Burkholderia sp. YIM B11467. Taxonomy (NCBI): domain Bacteria; kingdom Pseudomonadati; phylum Pseudomonadota; class Betaproteobacteria; order Burkholderiales; family Burkholderiaceae; genus Burkholderia; species Burkholderia sp. YIM B11467. Next base: position 143,571 of record NZ_JBQVSQ010000001.1, on the reverse strand, counting down.
CGAAGAACCACCACGTCAAGATCGAGATCGGCGTGTCGTCGCAGCCGATTCCGATTCATTTCGCGTTTCCGGAAGGCATCCATCTCGAGGGTGAGCTCGACCGCGACCGCCTGCTCGCGATGCGCGACATCTTCGACACGCCCGACCTGTCGTATCTCGACGACCGCATCGTCAACGGCACGTTCGAGCCGGCGCCGGGCGAGCCGCATCCGCTCGCGCTGTTCACGGCCGCGCGCGTCGACTTCTCGCTGCACCGGCTGCGCCACTACACGGCGACGTCGCCCACGCATTTCCAGAACTACGTGCTCTACACGAACTACCAGTTCTACATCGACGAGTTCGTGAAGCTCGGCCGCACGATGATGACGGAAAGCACCGATCCCGAGGTGCGCGCGTACCGCAGCCAGTACAGTTCGTTCGTCGAGCCGGGCGATGTCGTCACGTACAACGCGAACCTCGGCAGCGAGCCGGCCGAGGGCGCCGCGCCGCCGCGCCTGCCGCAGATGCCCGCGTATCACCTGAAGCGCGCGGACGGCAGCGGGATCACGATGGTCAATATCGGCGTCGGTCCGTCGAATGCGAAGACGATCACCGATCACATCGCGGTGCTGCGCCCGCACGCGTGGGTGATGCTCGGTCACTGCGCGGGGCTGCGCAACACGCAGCGCCTCGGCGACTACGTGCTCGCACACGGTTACGTGCGCGAGGATCACGTGCTCGACGCCGACCTGCCGCTGTGGGTGCCGATTCCGGCGCTTGCCGAAGTGCAGCTCGCGCTGGAGCGCGCGGTGGCCGATGTCACGCGGCTCGAAGGCGTCGAACTGAAGCGCGTGATGCGCACGGGCACGGTCGCGAGCGTCGACAACCGCAACTGGGAACTGCGCGATCATCGCGAGCCGGTGCAGCGGCTGTCGCAGAGCCGCGCGGTCGCGCTCGACATGGAAAGCGCGACGATCGCCGCGAACGGCTTCCGGTTCCGCGTGCCGTACGGCACGCTGCTGTGCGTATCGGACAAGCCGCTGCACGGCGAGCTGAAACTGCCGGGGATGGCCGACACGTTCTATCGCGGGCAGGTCGATCAGCATCTGCAGATCGGCGTGAAGGCGATGGAGATCCTGCGCACGAACGGGCTCGACAAGCTGCATAGCCGGAAGCTGCGGAGCTTCGCGGAAGTGGCGTTCCAGTAAGCGTGACAACCGGCGGGCCTTGCGGGGCGCCGCCGCCGGGTTTTACGCCGTCCGGCCTGCCGGAGGTGGTTTGCTCGGCTTCAGTCCTCTGATTCGACTCGGTCGGTTGCCGTGGCCGTGGTTACCATTGCACCGGCTCGATCGTCCGGTCGAACGCGGCTTCGAGCAGCGCGGTTTCTCGATCGTCAAGCGTCAGGTCGAGCGCCGCGAGCGCATCGGTCACGTGATGCGGCTTCGACAATCCGACGATCGGCGCCGTGACGCCGGGCCGTCGCAGCGCCCACGCGAGGGCGATCCGGGCGGGCGCCAGGCCGCGTGCCTGCGCCACCTGTCCGACGGCCTCGACGGTCGCCGCGACCGCATCGCGGCCGTCGTACCAGGACACCATCTGCCGGTCCGTCGCGGCCCGCGTCGTCCCCGCATCGCGTGAGCCGGCCAGCAACCCGCGGCCTAGCGGCGACCACGGCGTGTACGCGATGCCTTCCTCGATGCACAGCGGCAGCATGTCGCGTTCGTCGCCGCGGCAGATCAGGCTGTACTGGCTCTGCATCGACGCGAACCGGGCGAGGCCGTGATGCCGCTGGAATGCGAGCATTTTCATGAACTGCCACGCATGCATCGACGAGGCGCCGAGATAACGGACCTTGCCGCTCCTCACGATTGCGTCGAGCGCGTCGAGCGTTTCGTCGATCGGCGTATCCGGATCGAACCGGTGAACGACGTAGAGATCGACGTAATCGGTCCCGAGGCGCTGCAGCGACGCGTCGATGCTCGCGAACAGATGCTTGCGCGACAGCCCGTGCGCATTCGGACCGTCACCGGTCGGGAAGAACACCTTGGTCGCGATCACCACGTCGTCGCGCGTCGCGAAATCGCGCAGCGCGCGACCGAGGATGCGTTCGCTCTCGCCGCCCGAGTAGATGTCGGCCGTGTCGAAGAACGTCACGCCGGCGTCCAGTGCCGCGCGGATGAACGGGCGCGCTACGTCCTCGGTCGCGACCCACGGCCGCCACGACGGATCGCCGTAGGTCATGCAGCCCAGGCACAGCTTCGACACCTTCAGCCCGGACGTTCCCAGTCTCACGTACTCCATTGATTCATCCTCCTTGCGACGCCGATCAGCGCATGCCGCCGATCGTGTAGCCGCCGTCGACGAGGATCGATTCGCCGGTCACGAAGCGCGCTTCGTCGCTGCAGAGCCAGACGGCCGCGTCTGCCACGTCCTCGGGGGTGCCGATCCGTCGCGCGGGCGTGAACGCGGCGAACGGGCGAAACATCTCGTCGTCGCCGAACCGGCGCGCCATCGGCGTGTCGATGATGCCGGGGTTGACGTTGTTGATCCGGATCCCGTGCGGGCCGCCTTCGAGCGCGACCGCGCGCACCAGCGCATCGAGCGCGCCCTTGCTCGCCGAATAGGTCGACGAGCCGGCAAGCGCGCCTTTCGCGAGCCAGGACGACGTGTTCACGATCGCACCGCCGCCGTGCGCGAGCATCGCCTCCATCTCGTATTTGATCGACAGCCAGGTGCCCTTGAGGTTGGTGGCGATCACGTCGTCGAAGTCGGCTTCCGTCTGCTCGACGATCGGCTCGAACGTGCCTTCCGTGCCGGCGTTGTTGAACGCCGCGTGCAACGCGCCGTAGCGTTCGACCGTTGCGTCGACGAGCGCGCGTACGCCGTCGGCCGAGGCGATGTCGACGGGGATTGCGAACGCTTCGCCGCCGCGTTCGGCGATCGCGCGCACGGTGTCGTCGAGCGGCGCCGCGCGGCGTCCGGCCACGACGACGCGGGCGCCGTCGCGCGCGAACGCGAGTGCGGCTGCGCGGCCGATGCCGGTGCCGCCGCCCGTGACGAGCGCGACGCGCCCGTCGAGCCGGGGCCGCGGCTGCGTCGTGGAGGAGGGAGTGGACAGGGGGTGTGAATCGGACATGATGGGTGGCGCTCCGCGTCAGGGTGAAACGAGCCGGCCGAAGGGCCGGCGCTCAGTCTTCGCCGTCCGGAACGGTCAGCGGTGCGCCGGGCGTGCCGGCGTAGAACACGATCAGCTCGGCGGTTTCGTCGCCGGTCTCGCCGCGATGCGCGCCATCGACCATTTCCGGCACCACGTCGCCGGGGCCGAGCGCCAGCCGCTTGCCGTCGCTGCGGCGCACGGCGGTCAGATGGCCCGACAGCACGTAGCCGATGTTGATCGACGGATGCGTGTGCCAGGGCAGTACGGCGTGCGGCGGGATGGTGTAGCGTACGACCGTCACCTCGGGCTGATGCGTCGGGTAGGCTTGGTAGGGCGAACCGTCCCATGCGTGCGTGGTTCGCAGCAGCACCGTTTCGACGACGCGGGCGGGCGCATCGTCCGCGAGCGCGGGCGACGACGCACCGGCGATGATCGAGGCGACCGCGACGGCGGCCCGGAAGGCGATGGGAAACGAGCGCAGGTTCATGGTGAGCGGCCCGTGCGGGCTGATCGTCGAGGATGGCGCCATTGTGCGAAGCGGGGCGGCACGCGAGTAGTACCGATCCGGTTGTAACCGATTCAACTTGACGGACCGGCGTCGCGACGCCATTGACGAGTGCCCGGACGTGCCGGGTTCGACAGGAGCACCGAATGGATCGTTTGAAGGCGCTGACGGTATTCGTCCGCGTCGCAGCCGCGGGCGGGATCAGCGCGGGCGCACGCGAGCTCGGCATGACGCCGCAGGCGGCCAGCAAGCAGGTCGCTGCGCTCGAGGCGTTGCTGAACGTGCGGCTGTTCCAGCGCTCGACGCATCACATCGCGCTGACGGCCGAGGGCGAGCGCCTGCTCGCGCAGTGCCGCGGCGCGGTCGGGGAACTGGAAACCGCATTGCGTACGCTCGACGACGATCGCGCGCACGCGGTCGGCACGATCCGCGTCGCGGCGCCTTACTCGCTCGCCCGGCGCTTTCTCGCGCCGTTGCTCGGCGAGTTCTGCGACCGGCAGCCGGGCGTGACGGCCGAGCTGATCGTCAGCGACGACATGGCCGACATCGTCGAGCAGCGGATCGACATCGCGGTGCGGACCGGCAATCTGCCCGACAGCGGGCTGATCGCGCGTCGCGTCGCCGATCTGCAACTGGTCGTCTGTGCGGCGCCGGCGTATCTGCGCCGCCACGGCGAGCCGCAAACGATCGATGCATTGCGCGATCACCGCTGCACGGCGTTCCTGTATCCGCGCACGGGCAAGCCGTTTCCATGGGAATTCCTCGTCGACGGCCGCGTCGACACGCAACAGGTGCACCCGTTCATCGCGACCAACGACATCGACGCCGAGCTCGACATCGTGCTGAGCGGTGCCGCGATCGGCCAGTTCTTCGGTTATTCGGTCCACGCGCACGTGCGCGAGGGCCGTCTCGTGCCGCTGCTGACGAAGCACGCCACGTCTCGCTACGGGCTCTATCTGTGCATGCCGCAGCGCACCCATCTTCCGCTGCGGAGCCGGTTGCTGATGGATTTCCTTGCGGCCCGGCTCGGCGCGCATCCGGAACTCGCGCCACTCCCGCTGGCGGAGGCGCCGGCTTGACGCGCGGCGCCCGGGTTGCGAGCGCGCCGATGCGCTCGGGTGTCGGATACCGGCGCGCGTGCGTCAGTGCGCGGGTGTGGCGGTGCCGCCGTGCGACCGATCGCGCTGCGTATCTCGCATCGCATCGAGGACGGCCTCCAGCATTCCGATCGCGTCCGCCTGCCGCTTGATCGCCAGCCGCTGTTCCCCGAGCGAGCGCAGCGTCGCTCCGCCGAAATATTCCATGATGTCCGGCAGGCGGCGTACGACGCCGCGGCTGCCCCAGCAGCCGTCGTCGATTTCCGTCGGCAGCACCCAGACGCGCGACGCGATGGCGTCGAGCGGAACGCCTTCCGCGCGTGCAACTGCGGCCGTGACGTCGGCGATCAACCCGGCGCGCGCGGCGTCCGTGTACTGGCCTTCCGGCACGGTCGGCACGATCCGGTAGATGGGTGCCGGCGCCAGTTCGCCGGAGCGGTACACGGCCGCCGGCCGGTGGACGAAGATCCACGTCACATCCCGCACGCGCGGGTCACTCGGGTCGAGTCCTTCGTGACGGATCAGGATCTCGGTCAGTTCGCTCATCAACTGCGCTTCGGCTGGCTGCGCGAGTGCGCTTTCGGGGATCGCGACGTCGATCATCGGCATGGTGTTGTCCTGGTTCGGTTGAGAGGGCGTCGTTCCCGGTTCCGGGCGACGTGAACCCAGTGTAGGAACCGCGCCCTTGCGCGCGAAGTGGCGAAACTGCCATTCGGCAATGCCATTCCGGACATTGCGATCGATGCCGATGCTCGGCGGCTAGCGCATGAAGCGGCGGCGATATTCTCCGGGCGCAATGCCCGTCTCGCGCTTGAACAGCTGGCGAAAGCCGCTGATGTCCGTATAGCCGACGCGCTCGCAGACCGCGTCGACCCCGATCTTCGTTTCGGCCAGCAGCCGCTTCGCGACCTCGATCCTGAGCGTCTGCAGATACTTGAGCGGCGGTGCCCCCACGGCCTCCCGGAAGCGACGATGCAGCGTGCGTTCGCTCATCGCCATGTGCTCGCTCAAGCGGGCGAGGCTGAATGGTTCGCGCAGGTGTCTTTCCATCCAGCGCAGCGCGCGCGCAACGGACGCATCATCGTGTCCGGCGCGGCTCATCTGTGCGACATCGATGTACGAATCCTGCGAAATGCGGTTCATGTCGATCAGCATGAGCTTCGCGACGGACGCCGCGAGACGCGGGTTCGCGAGCTTGTCGACGAGGCGCAGCGCGAGATTCTGATACGACGTGATGGCGCCGCCGCAGAGTATGCCGTCCTGCTCGGTGAGCACCTCCGATGCGCGCAGCGCGACGTCCGGGTAACGCGCCTGGAAGCTCGAGGCTTTCGACCAGTGCGTGGTGGCGGCGCGCCCGTCGAGCAAGCCGGCCTCGGCCAGCAGGAACGCGCCCGTGCAATAAGTCGCGATCAGCGTGCCGCGCGCATGCTGTCTGCGTAGTGCGTCGAGCAGCGGCGCGAGCGAGCCGGGGCGTGCGAGCAGCCGCTCCAGATCGGCGACGAACGGCGCGGTCAGCCAGATCGCATCGGCGGCACTCCCACCGTCGATCGTGCCGTCGACCGGGACGAGCTGGCCGGAGGCCGTGCGAACCGGCCGGCCGTCGATCGATTCTATGCGCCACCGGAACGGGGTGACTGTCCGGCGGGCCGGCGTCGTAGGGGCGAGATGATTGGCCGCGGTAAGGATGTCGGTCGGCGCGGCGATGCCGGACGCGAGGGCATGGTTGACTGCCCAGATCCTGATGAGTGGCATGGTGGCGGAAATGGCCTTGTGTGAGGCCGATCCTACCACCTCACATCATGTGTCCGCAGCGCATGACCGACTGCCGGATGCGCGGCCGGATGGCCTGCGCGTTGTGCGATCGGCCTGCACCGGGGTGCCCCGTTCGGTATCCCGGCGACGGTCGCGTTTTCCAGAAGCGGGGCGCCAGAAACGACAAGGCCGCCCGGCGCCGAAGCGCGCGGGCGGCCCTGCTTGTCAGGCGAGGGTGAGGTCGATCAGCACTCGCCTTTCTTCGCGTGTCCCGGCGGGCAGTGGTAGTCGCCGCGGCGGTCGTGGTCGTCGTGACCGCGATGACGCTGGTGATCTTCCCACTCGCGGCGTTCCCAGTAACGGTGGCCGTCCCAGTAGCGGTCGCCATGCCAGCCGACGATGACCGCGGGCCCCGGAGCGACCATGACGGGTGCGGGGGCGACGACGACCGGCGCGGGCGTGCCGATGTTGACGTCGACGTTGACTGCATGAGCGAGGCCGGACAGCGAAAGGCCAAGGCCGGCGAAGGCGAGGGCGATCAGCGAGCGTTGCATGTTCTTTTCCGTGAGGTCGTTATGAATAGGCCGGCGCGACGCGATGGAAGCGAGGGGGACCGTTCCACCGGGGGGAACGCCGCGCCGACAGAATGCAGTGTGCGGGCGCGTGACGGAAAAGGCGAGGCGGGTTTATTACAGCGGGTTGGCGGCCGGCGAGGGCGGGGTACGGGTATCGGGCCGCGCAATTTGACAATGGCGGGCCGCGGGTATGGACGATTGCGCCGCGTCGCGCGGCACCGGCTGCACGGATTTGACATTCGACGGCGCGCGGCCGCGAAACCCGATTAACAGCGCGTTACAAAGTGACGCGCGGCAGGTGGCAGAATCGCCGGCCTGCCGCGCGGGAAGCAGTGCGCCGGCCGTCGGGCCGGCTCATGCCACCGATGAATTACAGATAGAACATCCGGTCTTCGTCAGGCCGCGGCTGCTGCTCTTCCGAGCCTTCGCCTTCCTCTTCGCCGCTGTCCTCGTAGAACGCGAGCACTGCTTCGAGCACCTGGTCGGGATCGTCGATCACCTGCATCAGATCCATGTCTTCCGGATTGATCAGGCCCATCGGAATCAGTTGGTCGCGGAACCATTGCAGCAGCCCCTTCCAGAACTCGCTGCCGACGAGGATGATCGGCACGAGGCGCGATTTTTTCGTCTGGATCAGCGTGAGCACTTCGGACAGCTCGTCGAGCGTGCCGAAACCGCCCGGCATCACGATCACCGCATCCGAGTTCTTCACGAACGTGACCTTGCGCGTGAAGAAGTGGCGGAAGCGCAGCGAGATGTCCTGGTAGTGGTTGCCGGCCTGCTCGTGCGGCAGCTCGATGTTCAGGCCGACCGACGGCGCCTTGCCGGCGTGCGCGCCCTTGTTCGCGGCTTCCATGATGCCGGGGCCGCCGCCGGAGATCACGGCGAAGCCGGCGTCGGACAGCTTGCGCGCGATCTGCGCGGCCAGCTTGTAGTGCGGCGTATCGGGTTTGAGGCGGGCAGAACCGTAGATGCTGACAGCCGGGCGGATCTCCGACAGGTACTCGGTCGCCTCGATAAACTCTGCCATAATCGTGAACATCTGCCACGATGCGCGCGCCTTCTTGGCCGTCGCGCGTTCTTGATCTGCGAGCGAACGCAGACTCGGAATCACTTTTCTCTTGTTCATAATGCCTGAAGAACGAAATCTGGAAGGTAAGACCCTGCTATTGGTTGACGGTTCGAGCTATCTGTATCGGGCCTACCATGCGATGCCTGATTTGCGTGGCCCTGGCGGGGAGCCGACAGGAGCGCTCTACGGAATCATCAACATGCTGCGCCGTATGCGCAAGGAAGTCAGTGCAGAGTATAGCGCTTGCGTGTTCGATGCAAAGGGCAAGACGTTCCGTGACGACCTTTATGCCGACTATAAGGCAAACCGTCCGTCGATGCCGCCCGACCTCGCATTGCAGGTCGAGCCGATCCACGGCGCCGTGCGTGCGCTCGGCTGGCCGCTCCTGATGGTCGAAGGTGTCGAGGCCGACGACGTGATCGGCACGCTCGCGCGCGAAGCCGAACGGCACGGGATGAACGTGATCGTGTCGACGGGCGACAAGGATCTCGCGCAGCTCGTGAGCGACCACGTCACGCTCGTCAACACGATGACCAACGAGACGCTCGACCGCGACGGCGTGATCGCGAAATTCGGCGTGCCGCCCGAGCGGATCATCGACTATCTGGCATTGATCGGCGACACCGTCGACAACGTGCCGGGCGTCGAGAAGTGCGGGCCGAAGACGGCCGTGAAATGGCTGGCGCAATACGACAGCCTCGACGGTGTCATCGAGCACGCGGGCGAGATCAAGGGCGTGGTCGGCGACAACCTGCGTCGCGCGCTCGACTTCCTGCCGCTCGGTCGCCAGCTCGTGACCGTCGAGACGGCCTGCGATCTCGCGCCGCATCTCGAATCGATCGAAGCGTCGCTGAAGAGCGACGGCGAAGCGCGCGACCTGATGCGTGACATCTTCGCGCGCTACGGCTTCAAGACGTGGCTGCGCGAAGTCGACAGCGCACCGGCGGAAGGCGGTGGCGCCGATGCGCCGGAAGGCGAGCCGGCACCGGTGGTGGCGGCCGACATCGTGCGCGAATACGACACGATCCAGACCTGGGAACAGTTCGACGCGTGGTTCGCGAAGATCGACGCGGCCGCGCTGACCGCGTTCGACACCGAGACGACCGCGCTCGACCCGATGCTCGCGCGGCTGGTCGGCCTGTCGTTCTCGGTCGAGCCGGGCAAGGCGGCCTACCTGCCGGTCGCGCACCGCGGCCCCGACATGCCCGAGCAGCTTCCGCTCGACGAAGTGCTCGCGCGCCTGAAGCCGTGGCTCGAATCGGCCGATCGCAAGAAGGTCGGCCAGCACATGAAATACGACGCGCAGGTGCTCGCGAACTACGACATCGCGCTGAACGGCATCGAGCACGACACGCTGCTCGAATCGTACGTGGTCGAATCGCACCGCACGCACGACATGGACAGCCTCGCGCTGCGTCATCTGGGCGTCAAGACGATCAAGTATGAAGACGTGGCCGGCAAGGGCGCGAAGCAGATCGGTTTCGACGAAGTGGCGCTCACGCAGGCCGCCGAATACGCGGCCGAAGATGCGGACGTCACGCTGCAACTGCATCACGCGCTGTATCCGCAGGTCACGCGCGAGCCGGGCCTCGAGCGTGTGTATCGCGAGATCGAGATGCCCGTGTCGCTCGTGCTGCGCAAGATGGAACGCACGGGCGTGCTGATCGACGACGTGCGCCTGCAGGCGCAGAGCACCGAAATCGCGACGCGTCTGATCGAACTCGAAGGGCAGGCGTACGAACTGGCGGGCGGCGAATTCAATCTCGGCTCGCCGAAGCAGATCGGGCAGATCTTCTTCGAGAAGCTGCAGTTGCCGGTCGTGAAGAAGACGCCGAGCGGCGCGCCGTCGACCGACGAGGAAGTGCTGCAGAAACTGGCCGAGGACTACCCGCTGCCGAAGCTGCTGCTCGAGCATCGCGGGCTGTCGAAGCTGAAGTCGACCTATACCGACAAGCTGCCGCGGATGGTGAATCCCGCAACGGGCCGTGTGCACACGAACTATGCGCAGGCCGTCGCGGTGACGGGCCGCCTCGCATCGAACGATCCGAATCTTCAGAACATTCCGGTGCGCACGGCCGAAGGCCGGCGGATCCGCGAGGCGTTCATCGCATCGCCGGGCCACCGCATCGTGTCGGCCGATTATTCGCAGATCGAACTGCGGATCATGGCGCACATCTCGGGCGACGCGTCGCTGCTGCGCGCGTTCTCGCAGGGCGAGGACATCCACCGCGCAACGGCCGCCGAGGTGTTCGGCGTGACGCCGCTGGAGGTCCATTCCGACCAGCGCCGGATCGCGAAGGTGATCAACTTCGGGCTCATCTACGGGATGAGCGCGTTCGGGCTCGCGTCGAACCTCGGCATCACGCGCGACGCGGCGAAGCTCTATATCGACCGTTATTTCGCCCGCTATCCGGGCGTCGCGCAGTACATGGAAGACACGCGCGCGATCGCGAAGGAGAAGGGCTACGTCGAAACCGTTTTCGGTCGCCGCCTGTGGCTGCCGGAGATCAACGGCGGCAACGGCCCGCGCCGCCAGGCGGCCGAGCGCGCGGCAATCAATGCGCCGATGCAGGGCACGGCGGCCGACCTGATCAAGCTGTCGATGATCGCGGTGGACGACTGGCTCACGCGCGACCGGCTTGCGTCGCGGATGATCATGCAGGTGCACGATGAACTGGTGCTCGAGGTGCCCGACGACGAACTGTCGCTCGTGCGCGAGAAGCTGCCGGAAATGATGTGCGGCGTCGCGAAGCTGAAGGTGCCGCTCGTCGCCGAGGTGGGTGCCGGCGCGAACTGGGAAGAGGCACACTGACGCACCCCCGAGCGGTTCCCGTTTCCCGCGGCATATTGTTGCAGGGATGCTGAATATCGAGATGGTTTGCTTGTGGTCAACGCGCAAGCTCCCGGACAATGCATGTCGGTCATGTCATTGAAGCGGGGGCGGCGCGCCCCGCGTTCCGGGATCGGACGCATCGAAGTGCTTCGAACTGCACATCGATGATGTCCGAACCGGTTAATCCACCGGGCGGCAAGAATGCATCGCGTTCGCGGCGTCCGGCGGCAGCAGTTTCGAATCGCAAAGGGGGAATCAGATGCATCGGATCATCATCGTAGGCGGAGGCGCGGGCGGCCTGGAACTGGCGACGCGGCTCGGCGACCGTTACGGCGCGCGCGGCAATCGTCCCGCGCGTGCGCTTGTCACGCTCGTCGACCGCAATCCGACCCACATCTGGAAACCGCTGCTGCACGAGGTGGCGGCCGGCAGCATGGACCCGTTCACGCAGGAGCTCGAATATGCGGCGCAAGCGCGTTGGCACGGCTTCGAGTTCCAGCAGGGCGAGCTGACCGGGCTCGACCGCGCGGCCAAGCGCGTCACGCTGTCGCCGATCAACGACAGCGACGGCGAGGAACTGCTGCCGGCGCGCGAGCTGGAATATGACACGCTCGTGATCGCGATCGGCAGCACGACCCACTTCTTCGGCGTGCAGGGCGCGCCGGAAAACGCGATCGCGCTCGATACGGTCGGGGAGGCCGAGCGCTTCCGCAAGCGGCTGATCGCCGCGTGCATGCGCGCCGAGCACCAGGCACCGGCGCCGACCGCGCCGGGCGACACGGCCGAGCCGCGCATCCAGGTCGTGATCGTCGGCGGCGGCGCGACGGGTGTCGAGCTGTCCGCGGAGCTGCGCAACACGGCACAGGTGCTGTCCGTGTACGGGCTGCACAAGCTCGACCCGCGTCACGACGTCGGCATCGTGCTGATCGAATCGGGGCCGCGGATTCTGCCGGCGCTGCAGGAGCGCGTGTCGGCGGCGACTGCCGAGCTGCTCGAAAAGCTCGGTGTGCGGCTGATGCTCAGCGAGCGCGTGACCGAGGTCGCGCCGGGGCTCGTGCATACCGCGAGCGGCAAGACGGTGCGCGCGGACCTGACGGTCTGGGCGGCCGGCATCAAGGCGCCGTCGGTGCTTTCGCATCTCGACGGCCTCCAGGTCAACAAGCTCGGCCAGCTCGACGTGCGCCGCACGCTGCAGACCTTCACCGACGACAACGTGTTCGCGCTCGGCGATTGCGCGGCATGCGTGTGGCCCGGCAACGAACGCAACGTGCCGCCGCGTGCGCAGGCCGCGCACCAGCAGGCGAGCTTCCTGCTGAAGGCGATCGGTTGCCGGCTCGACGGGCGTCCGCTGCCGGAGTTCACGTATCGCGATTTCGGTTCGCTCGTGTCGCTCGGCCACTTCAGCGCGGTCGGCAACCTGATGGGCGGGCTGATCGGCGGCAACATGCTGATCGAAGGGCTGTTCGCGCGCTTCATGTACATGTCGCTGTACCGGCTGCACATCGCGGCGCTGCACGGCTATCCGCGGATGATGCTCGACACCGTCGCGCACTGGCTGCGGCGCACGACGCTGCCGCGCGTCAAGCTGCACTGACCGCGCGTTCGCGCGACGGGCGGGCGGGGCGTGCGCACGACATGCGTGTTCCCCGCCCGTTGTTCTTTGCGGGCAGCCGGAAGGTCGTGTGTGCGCTTGCCGGGCAGCATCGTCCGCGCGTTTTCCGTTTCATTTCGCAAGCATCCGGTCGCGCGACGACGATCGAAATACACTGGCCGCACTACGATCGGAGCGGTCGGATCGAATCGTCGTAATTGAGTCTTACACATCTGACAGTTGACGCGACAACGGATTATTGGGCATCTTGTCCGAGTTTTCGTTTGCGGCGGGGTGCCAACCGCCGCGATATTCGCGCCGCGCGCCGACACGATGCTCCGTCATGCCGCATCCATGATCGTGACGGTGGCGCTCAATCGAGGAGTGCATTCATGTTGAAACCCGAAGTCGACAGCCTGGTCCCCCACGTCCCGTTCTCGCGCCGCAAGTTCATGCAGGCCGCGCTGGGCGGCACCTTCGCGGCGGCCGTGCTGCCCGTGTCGGCGCAGACGGTCACGACCGACAGTGCCGGGCTGGACGTCGACACCGTCGAGATCCGCTCCGGCGACGCGAGCGTGCCGGCCTATCGCGCGCAGCCGGCCGGCAAGACGAACCTGCCGGTCGTCATCGTGATCCACGAGATCTTCGCGGTGCACGCGCATATCGCCGATGTCTGCCGCCGTTTCGCGAAGCTCGGCTACCTCGCGATCGCGCCCGACCTGTTCGCGCGGCAGGGCAGCGTGTCGACGTATCCGACGATCCAGGGGCTCGTCGACAACATCGTCAGCAAGGTGCCGGACCGGCAGGTCACCGAGGATCTCGATGCGACCGTCGCATGGGCCGGCAAGAACGGCGGCGACCTGGCGCGTCTCGGCGTGGCGGGGTTCTGCTGGGGTGGTCGCCAGGCGTGGCTGTATGCGGAACATAACCCGCACGTGCGGGCGGCCGTCGCGTGGTACGGGTTCGTCGAGGGCAAGACCGACGAGATGACGCCGTTCAATCCGGTCGATCATGCGTCGCAGCTGAAGGTGCCCGTGCTCGGGCTGTACGGCGAGAAGGATACGAACATCACGCAGGCGTCGCTTGCCGACATGCGTAAGGCGATCCAGACGAGCGATTCGAAGCTTGCGCGCGAATCGGAGATCGTCGTGTATCCGGATGCCGGTCACGCGTTCTTTGCCGACTACCGGCCGAGCTATGTGAAGGGCGATGCCGAAGAAAGCTGGAAGCGCGCGATCGCGTGGTTCCACAAGTACGGCGTGCTGTAAACGGCACGCGGCGGCCGAATGGCCGCCGCTTCGCTTCGCCGGTGCGCCGCGCGCCGGCTTACGGGTTCGGGCCGGTGGCGATCGGCCGCGACGGATCGGCGCTCCATTCGCTCCACGAACCCGGATACAGCGACGCGCCGTGCAGCCCCGCAATCTCCAGCGCAAGCGCGTTGTGGCAGGCGGTGACGCCGGAGCCGCATTGCAGGATCACGCTGTTCGGTTCGATGCCCGCCAGCAGCGTGGAGAACGTCTCGCGCAGTTCATGGCCGGTCTTGAAGCGGCCGTCGGCGGTCAGGTTGTCCTTGAAGAACCGGTTGCGCGCGCCGGGGATGTGGCCGCCGACACGATCGATCGTTTCGTTTTCGCCGCGGTAGCGGTCCGGTGCGCGAGCATCGATCACGACGCGCGTGGGCGACTTGATGTTCGCGAGCACGGCTGCCGCGTCGACCGTCGATTCGAGCGGCGCGCCCGCGCGGAAGTCGCCGGCGGCCGGTTGCGGCACGTCGGTCGCCAGCGGCTGGCCGGCTGCTTCCCAGGCCTGCAGGCCGCCGTCGAGCACGGCCACCGAATCGTGGCCGAGCCAGCGCAGCAGCCACCACAGGCGCGCCGCGTAGGCACTGCCTTGTGCGTCGTATGCGACGACCTGCTGGCCCTGCTTGAGGCCGCGGCTGGCGAGCAGCGTGGCGAGTGCATCGCGGGTCGGCAGCGGATGGCGGCCGTTGGTGCCCGTCTTGCGGCCCGACAGGTCGCGGTCGAGATGAAGATACTGCGCGCCGGGGATGTGGCCGGCCGCATAGGCGGCTTCGCCCGCGCCCGGATCGGCGAGATCGAAGCGGCAATCGAACAGGACGACGCTGCCGGGCGCCGCGGCCAGGCGCTCGGCGAGATTGGCGGCGGAGATGAGCGTGGTGTAATGGGTGTGTGGCATGACGGCTCCCTGGAGTGCGAATGACCTGACACTCCAAGTCTAAACAAAAAAAGACGGGCCGAAGCCCGTCTTTTCGTCTGCCGGATGGGGCGCGGCGACAAAGCGCCGCACCGGCCGTCAGATGTCGCCGAGGTGGCGGCGCAGGAACTCGTGGAAGTGCTGCATGCCGTCTTCCATCGGGCTCTGGTACGGGCCGACCTGCGACTCGCCGCGTGCCATCAGCGCACGGCGGCCTGCGTCCATCCGCATCGCGATCTCGTCGTCCTCGACGGCCGTTTCCATATAGGCGGCGCGTTCGGCCTCGACGAATTCGCGTTCGAACAGCGCGATTTCCTCGGGGTAATAGAACTCGACGATGTTGGTCGTCTTCTGCGGGCCGCGCGGGATCAGCCACGATACGACGAGCACGTGCGGATACCACTCGATCATCAGGCCCGGGTAGTAGACCATCCAGATCGCGCCGAACTCCGGCGGCACGCCGTTGCGGAACTTCAGCACCTGCTCGTGCCATTTCTGGTAAGTCGCGCTGCCCGGTTTCGCGAGTGCATTGTGCACGCCGACCGTCTGCACGCTGTACCAGTCGCCGAATTCCCACTTGAGGTCGTCGCACGACACGAAGCTGCCGAGGCCCGGGTGGAACGGGACGACGTGGTAATCCTCGAGGTAGACCTCGATGAACGTCTTCCAGTTGTAATCGCACTCGTGCACTTCGACGTGATCGAAGAGGTACTCGGAGAAATCGAAGTGATGTTTCGTGCCGAGGTGCGCGAGGTCGCGCGCGACATTCCGGCCTTCGGCCTCGAACAGCAGCCCCTGCCAGTTCTGCAGCGGGCTCTTGCCGAGGTTCAGGCACGGCTTCTCGGGGAAGTGCGGCGCGCCGAGCAGTTCGCCTTCCAGATCGTACGTCCAGCGGTGCAGCGGGCACACGATGTTCTGCGTGTGGCCGCGCCCGTTGAGCATGATGGCCTGCCGGTGGCGGCAGACGTTCGACAGCAGTTCGATCTGGTTCGCCTGGTTACGGACCAGCACGCGGCCTTCCTTCTCGGACGGCAGCGCAAAATAATCCCCCGCCTCGGGCACCATCAACTCGTGCCCGACGTAACGAGGTCCTTTCTTGAAGAGGGTTTCGATCTCGCGCTCGAGTAGCGCCTCATCGAAGTATGCAGTGACTGGAAGCTGGCTGTGAGCCGACTTCAACTGAAGCGCATCGCTCAGATTGGACATTCCCACTCCCGGTGTTAGCGTGAAAGCAGTGAACAACCCAACCATCGAAAAATCGATTTAGGGAAACGGAGAATTATACCCGGTTCGCCTCGCAAGGCTAGAATTAAGTGCCTGATTTGTGTCAATTTTTTGTCCGGCGACAATCAGGAGGCGCACACTGTGCATCGGAGGTGGGGCCAGAATATGCACGAGGCCGCCCACGTCGGCAGATCGGAGAATTCTCTTTTGCCGTAGAATGTCCGACTTGTTTTGAAATTTGACACCCTCGTCCATGGCGAAAACCGCATCCCCAGGCGCCACGCCGCCCGGTAATGGCACCGAACCGTTGCCGGACAATTATGAGATGGCGCTCGCGGAACTCGAGACGCTGGTTGCCCGGATGGAAGGCGGCGCGTTGAGCCTCGAGGATTCACTGACGGCATACCGCCGCGGTGCGACCCTCGTTGCGTTTTGCCAACAGCAGCTTGAGAAAGTGGAGCAGCAGGTTCGCGTGCTCGACGGCGCGACGCTGAAGCCGCTTTCGTCCGGAACGGCCGCCACGGACGGCGAAGACGACGATCTATGACATTCGAACAATGGACGCGGTCCGTGCTTGACCGTGTCGAAGACGCACTCGGCCATTATTTGCCCGCTGAAACCGCGATGCCCGCGCAACTCCACGAGGCGATGCGCTACGCGGTCCTCGGCGGCGGCAAACGCGTTCGCCCGCTGCTGTGCCATGCAGCAGGCGAGTTGACCGGCGCGACGGAAGCGGCGCGCAACGCGGCGGCGGCGGCGCTGGAGATGATCCACGTCTACTCGCTCGTGCACGACGACATGCCGTGCATGGACGACGACGCGCTGCGACGCGGCAAGCCGACCGTGCACGTGCAGTACGACGAGCCGACGGCACTGCTCGTCGGCGATGCGCTGCAATCGCAGGCGTTCGTCGCGCTGACCGACGCCGAAGCGCTGACACCGGTGCAGCAGGCGGCGCTCGTGCGCGAGCTTGCGCTCGCGAGCGGCTCGATCGGCATGGCCGGCGGGCAGGCGATCGACCTGGCGAGCGTCGGCCTCAAGCTGACGCGCGAGCAGCTCGAGACGATGCACCGGATGAAGACGGGCGCCTTGTTGCGCGCGGCCGTGCGGATGGGCGCACTGGCCGGCGACACGCCGACGGCGGAAACGATGGCTGCGCTCGACGTCTATGCGGGGGCCGTGGGTCTGGCCTTCCAGGTCGTCGACGATATTCTCGACGTCACGACCGATTCGGCGACGCTCGGCAAGACGGCCGGCAAGGATGCCGCGAACGACAAGCCGACCTACGTTTCGATCCTCGGCCTCGAGGCGTCGCGCGAGCTCGCAGCGCAACTGCGCGCCGAAGCGCATGATGCGTTGAAACCGTTCGGCGCACGCGCACAGCGTCTCGCCGAACTTGCCGACCTGGTAGTGAACCGGGTCAGCTGACGCGAAAGCCCGCCGCCGCGCACACGCTACGGTGCGTGCAAAAGAATGCGGGCGCGTTTGATTTCCTACAATGGAACGACGATGTACGACTTGCTGAAAACCATCGACGACCCGGCGGATTTGCGCCGCCTCGATCGTCGCCAACTGCAACCGCTCGCGGATGAACTGCGCGCGTTCGTGCTCGACAGCGTGTCGAAGACGGGCGGCCATTTGTCGTCCAACCTCGGGACGGTCGAGCTGACGATCGCGTTGCACTACGTGTTCAACACGCCGAACGATCGCATCGTCTGGGATGTGGGTCACCAGACCTATCCGCACAAGATCCTGACGGGCCGCCGCGACCAGATGCATTCGCTGCGCCAGTACGACGGGATCTCGGGCTTCCCGCGCCGCAGCGAATCCGAATACGACACGTTCGGCACCGCGCACTCGAGCACGTCGATTTCGGCCGCGCTCGGCATGGCGATCGGCAGCCAGCTGAACGGCGACGACCGCTTCTCGATCGCCGTGATCGGCGACGGCGCGATGACGGCCGGCATGGCGTTCGAGGCGATGAACAACGCGGGCGTGTCGGAAGACGCGAAGCTGCTCGTGATCCTGAACGACAACGACATGTCGATCTCGCCGCCGGTCGGCGCGCTGAATCGCCATCTCGCACGCCTGATGTCGGGCCGCTTCTATGCGGCCGCGCGCGCGGGCGTCGAGCGCGTGCTGAGCGTGGCGCCGCCGGTGCTCGAACTCGCGCGCAAGCTCGAGGAGCATGCGAAGGGCATGGTCGTGCCGGCCACGCTGTTCGAGGAGTTCGGCTTCAACTACATCGGCCCGATCGACGGTCACGATCTCGATTCGCTGATCCCGACGCTGCAGAACATCCGCGAACTGCGCGGCCCGCAGTTCCTGCACGTGGTGACGAAGAAAGGCCAGGGCTACAAGCTCGCCGAAGCCGATCCCGTGCTCTATCACGGCCCCGGCAAGTTCAATCCGGCCGAAGGCATCAAGCCGTCGCCCACGCCCGCGAAGAAGACGTACACGCAGGTGTTCGGCGAGTGGCTGTGCGATGAAGCCGAGCGCGATTCGCGCGTCGTCGGCATCACGCCCGCGATGCGCGAAGGCTCGGGCATGGTCGAGTTCGAGAAGCGCTTCAAGGATCGTTACTACGACGTCGGCATCGCCGAGCAGCACGCGGTGACGTTCGCAGGCGGCCTCGCGACCGAAGGGCTCAAGCCGGTCGTCGCGATCTACTCGACGTTCCTGCAGCGTGGTTACGACCAGTTGATCCACGACGTCGCGCTGCAGAACCTGCCGGTCGTGTTCGCGATCGACCGCGCGGGCCTCGTCGGCGCGGACGGCGCGACGCACGCGGGTGCGTACGATCTCGCGTTCATGCGCTGCATCCCGAACATGACGGTCATGACGGCATCCGACGAGAACGAATGCCGCCAGATGCTGCACACGGCACTGCAGCAGCCGAACCCGACCGCGGTGCGCTATCCGCGCGGCGCGGGCACGGGCGTGCCGACGGTGAAGGAACTCACCGAGATTCCGCTCGGCAAGGGTGAAGTGCGTCGCCACACGGCGCAGCCGGAAGGCAAGCGTGTCGCGATCCTCGCGTTCGGCACAATGGTCGCACCGTCGCTCGCCGCGGCCGAGGAACTCGACGCAACCGTCGCGAACATGCGCTTCGTGAAGCCGGTCGATGCCGCGCTCGTGCGCGAACTCGCCGAGACGCACGACTACCTCGTGACGATCGAGGAAGGCTGCGTGATGGGCGGCGCGGGCTCGGCCTGCGTGGAAGCCCTGATGGAGAGTGGGGTTATCCGACCCGTACTACAATTGGGCCTCCCTGACCAGTTCGTCGATCACGGCGACCACGCAAAGCTGTTGTCGCAATGCGGCCTCGACGGCGCGGGCATCGCGAAATCGATTCGCGAACGCTTCCTGAACCCGGCGGCCGATGTCGCCGGTCAGGCGAAGCGCGTCGCATAAGCTGGCACCGCCCGCGGGCGGTGTCGGTGCGACTGGCGCAACCGGTCTTCATTGATGCGGAAAACATGGGCCTGCGGGCCCATGTTGCTTTTCCGGCTGCCGCATGACGCGGCGTGCGCGTTGTCGAACGCGCGGCTTACAAGGATTGAACAAGATGAACCAGATGAATCCCGCCTTCGTGATGCCCGACGTGCAGAGCACGGTGGATACCCGCCAGATTCCGATTCAGCGCGTGGGCGTGAAGGCGGTCCGGCATCCGTTGACGGTGTGTACCGAAAGCGGCGACGTGCAGCCGACCGTCGGTGTCTGGAATCTCGATGTGCGCCTGCCGGCCGACCAGAAGGGCACGCACATGTCGCGCTTCGTCGCGCTGCTCGAAGAGAACCGCGCGCCGCTGACGGTCGAGCGTTTCCGCGCGATGCTCGCGTCGATGCTCGAGAAACTCGAAGCCGAGGCCGGCCGTATCGAGGTGACGTTCCCGTACTTCGTGAACAAGACGGCGCCGGTGTCCGGCGTGCAGAGCCTGCTCGACTATGAAGTGACGCTTGCGGGCGAAAGCCGCAACGGCGACACGCGTCTGTTCCTGAAGGTGCTTGTGCCCGTGACGAGCCTGTGCCCGTGCTCGAAGAAGATCTCGCAGTACGGCGCGCACAACCAGCGCTCGCACGTGACGATCGATGCCGAACTCGCGGGCGACCTGCCGGTCGAGGCGCTGATCCGCATCGCTGAAGAAGAGGCGTCGTGCGAGCTGTGGGGCCTGCTGAAGCGCCCGGACGAGAAGTTCGTCACCGAGCGTGCATACGAGAACCCGAAGTTCGTCGAGGATCTCGTGCGTGACGTCGCGCAGCGTCTCGATGCGGACGAGCGCGTGGTCGCGTACGTGCTCGAAGCCGAGAACTTCGAGTCGATCCACAATCACAGCGCCTATGCGTTGATCGAACGCGACAAGCGGCTGGCAGCATAACGCCGCGGCGTTTTGTCGCGCCGATGAAAAAGGCCGCTCGTTTGAGCGGCCTTTTTGTTGTTCTGCCCGGGCGTCGCGTTGCGCGACTCAGCGTGCGAGCGATGCGAGATCCCAGCGCGGCTTCACCGTGAATGCGTAGTCGGCGTTCGCCTGCTCGGGCCAGCGCGCGAGCCGCAATGCACCGGCGAGCGCGATCATCGCGCCGTTGTCGGTGCACAGCGCGAGATCGGGGTAATGCACGTTGAAGCCGCGCTTCGCGGCGGCGGCCGACAGCGCGTCGCGCAGTTGACGGTTTGCGCCGACGCCGCCCGCGACCACGAGGCGCTTGAGCTTCGTTTTCTTCAGCGCCGCGAGCGACTTCGCGACGAGCACGTCGACGGCTGCGTCGACGAAGCCGCGCGCGAGGTCGGCCTTCGCGCGTTCGAGCGCTTCACCGGTCAGCTGCGCCGCTTCGAACTTCTTCATTTGCGTGAGCACGGCCGTCTTCAGGCCGCTGAAGCTGAAGTCGAGATCGCCCGAATGCAGCATCGGGCGCGGCAACACGACTGCGCCTGGCGTGCCCGTTTCGGCGAGCTTCGACACTTCCGGGCCGCCCGGGTAGCCGAGGCCGATCAGTTTCGCCGTCTTGTCGAACGCTTCGCCGGCCGCATCGTCGAGCGTTTCGCCGAGCGTCTCGTACACGCCGACGTCGGTCACGCGCATCAGTTGCGTATGGCCGCCGGAAACCAGCAGCGCGACGAACGGGAACGGCGGCGGCTCCGCGACGAGCAGCGGCGACAGCAGGTGGCCTTCGAGGTGATGGATGCCGACGGTCGGCTTGTTCCACGCGAGCGCGAGCGCATTCGCGATGCTCGCGCCGACCAGCAGCGCGCCGGCGAGGCCGGGGCCTTGCGTGAACGCGATCGCGTCGATGTCGTCGCGGCGCGTGCCGCTTTGCGCCATCACTTCCTCGAGCAGCGGCAGCGCGCGGCGGATGTGGTCGCGCGACGCGAGCTCGGGCACGACGCCGCCGTAGTCGCGGTGCATCGCGATCTGCGAGTGGAGCGCGTGTGCGAGCAGGCCGCGCTGCGTGTCGTAGAGCGCGAGGCCGGTTTCGTCGCAGGAGCTTTCGATGCCGAGAACGAGCATGGGTGCGGGCGGGGCGCGCCGTATCGAGCGCGCCGCAGGAAGGTCAACGTAACCGGAAATTATAGCAGGCGAGGGCCGGCCGCCGCTGGCTGCGGCCCGGGCCCGATGCCGGGCAGGTACAATCCGCGCCATGGAAACTTTTGACATCGCCGTGATCGGCGCGGGCGCCGCCGGGATGATGAGCGCCGCGGTCGCCGGGCAGCTCGGCCGCCGCGTCGTGCTGATCGATCACGCGCCGCGGCTCGCCGAGAAAATCCGCATCTCGGGCGGCGGCCGCTGCAACTTCACGAACCTGTATGCAGGCCCCGACAACTACCTGTCGTCGAATCCGCATTTCGCGCGCTCGGCGCTGGCGCGCTATACGCCGCGCGACTTCCTCGGGCTGCTCAAGCGCCATCACGTGACCTGGCACGAAAAGCACAAGGGCCAGCTCTTTTGCGATCACGGCAGCGACGCGGTCATCGACGTGCTGAAGCACGAGTGCGATGCGGGCGGCGTCGCGTGGCGCCGGCCGGTCGTCGTCGACGCGGTGCGCCACGCACCGTCCGACGGCTTCACGCTCGACACGCAGCAGGCGGGGCCGATCGGTGCGCGCGCACTGATCATCGCGACCGGCGGCCTGTCGATCCCGAAGATCGGCGCGACCGACTTCGGTTACCGGCTCGCGAAGCAGTTCGGCCACAAGCTCATCGATACGCGGCCCGCGCTCGTGCCGCTCACGTTCGCGCAGCAGGACTGGGAGCCGTTCGCCGCATTGTCCGGCGTGTCGCTCGAAGTGCGCGTGTCGACCGGCGACAAGAAGCGCGGCGGCGAATTCGTCGAGGACCTGCTGCTGACCCATCGCGGCCTGTCCGGGCCCGGCATCCTGCAGATCTCGAGCTACTGGCAGCCTGGCGACCCGATCCGCGTCGACCTGCTGCCGCAGCGCGACACGGTGGCCGACCTGCTCGACGCGAAGCGCACGTCGAAGCGCCAGATCGGTTCGCTGCTCGCGGACTGGGTGCCGTCGCGCCTCGCGCATGCGTGGCTCGACACGCATCGCGTCGCGGCCGACGCGCGGCTCGCGGACCTGCCCGACAAGACGCTGCGCCAGATCGGCGACGCGCTGTCCGGCTGGACGCTGACACCGAACGGTACCGAAGGCTACAAGAAGGCCGAGGTGACGAAGGGCGGCGTCGATACGCGGGAACTGTCGTCGGCGACGATGATGAGCGCGCGGGTGCCGGGACTGTACTTCGTCGGCGAGGCGGTAGACGTGACGGGCTGGCTCGGCGGCTACAACTTCCAGTGGGCGTGGGCGTCCGGCACGGCGGCCGGGCAGGCCGCGGCGGAGTATTCGCGCGGCGCGTGACATGCCCGGCAGGCCCGGTTTTAGCGGGACCAGGCCCCGTGCCTTTGAGCAATCGCTCTGCTATACTCGGTAGTCTTTCCCTGCAAACCTTTATTCGTGTCGGATCATGACGATCATTCGCGTTAAAGAGAACGAGCCGTTCGAAGTTGCAATGCGTCGCTTCAAGCGCACGATCGAGAAGAATGGTCTGTTGACCGAGCTTCGCGCGCGCGAGTTTTTCGAGAAGCCGACCGCGGAGCGCAAGCGCAAGAAGGCTGCTGCAGTGAAGCGTCATTACAAGCGTATCCGCAGCCAGACGTTGCCGAAGAAGTTGTACTGAACGATTGGGCGCCGCGCGGTTCGCTAAGCGGCGCACCGGCGACTCCGTGCGATCGGGCGCGATCACGGACGATCAAGCGCAATCGTGCAGCCGGTCGGGAAACCGATCAGTTGGCCGATCAGGCAGCGAGCCGCCGATGCCGGATTCGAGCAACCCGCTTGAGACACTGTCCCAAGCGGGTTTTTGTGTTGACGCCTGTTCGCGGGCGTCGGATTCACGTTTCCATCCCGGGTGAAAGATGAGTTTGAAAGAGCAGATCAGCGAAGACATGAAGACCGCGATGCGCGCGAAGGACAGCGAGCGCCTGTCGACGATTCGACTGCTGATGGCCGCGATCAAGCAGCGCGAAGTCGATGATCGGGTCACGCTCGACGACGCGGGCATCACGGCCGTGATCGACAAGATGATCAAGCAGCGCAAGGATTCGATCAGCCAGTTCCAGGCCGCCAGCCGCGACGATCTCGTCGCGAAAGAGCAGGCCGAACTGGTCGTGCTGGGCGCCTACATGCCCGCGCAACTGTCGGACGCCGAAGTGGCGGCCGAAGTCCAGGCGGCGGTCGCGCAAACCGGCGCGGCCGGCCCGCAGGACATGGGCAAGGTGATGGGCGTGCTGAAGGGCAAGCTCGCGGGCCGTGCCGACATGACGGCCGTTTCCGCGCAGGTCAAGGCCGCGCTCACCAAGTAAAACCCGTTCCCGGCGCGCCCAGCGATGCGTGCGCCGGGCATCGTATTGTCTTTTTTCGCTCGATCCCACGGTGATTCCGCATTCGTTCCTGCAGGATTTGCTGAACCGCGTCGATATCGTCGACGTGGTGGGTCGGTACGTGCAGCTCAAGAAGGGCGGCGCCAATTTCATGGGGCTGTGCCCGTTCCATAACGAGAAGAGCCCGTCGTTTACCGTCAGCCCGACCAAGCAGTTCTATCACTGCTTCGGTTGCGGCGCGCACGGCACGGCGATCGGCTTCCTGATGGAACATGCGGGGCTCACGTTCCCGGAGGCGGTGCAGGAACTCGCGCAATCCGTCGGGCTGACCGTGCCCCACGAGCCGTCGATGCGCGGCGGTGGGGGCGGAGGCGGTGGCGGCGACTATCCGGCGCCGGTGTCGAAATCGGTTGCGACCGCATTGTCCGACGCGATGTCCACCGCGTGCGACTACTACCGCAAGCAGCTGCGCGGCGCGACCGTCGCGATCCAGTACCTGAAGAACCGGGGCCTGACCGGCGAGATCGCCGCGCGCTTCGGGCTCGGTTATGCGCCGGACGGCTGGCAGAACCTCGAAACCGCGTTTCCGGACTATCGCGACGAGTCGCTGGTCGAGTCGGGGCTCGTGATCGTCAGCGAGAAAACCGATGCGCAGGGCACCGCGCGCCGTTACGACCGGTTCCGCGAGCGGATCATGTTCCCGATCCGCAATGTGAAGGGGCAGGTGATCGGCTTCGGCGGCCGCGTGCTCGGCAGCGGCGAGCCGAAGTACCTGAACTCGCCTGAAACGCCGCTGTTCAACAAGGGCAGCGAGCTGTACGGCCTGTTCGAGGCGCGGCTCGCGATTCGCGAGCGCAAGTACGTGCTGGTCGTCGAAGGCTACATGGACGTCGTCGCGCTGGCGCAGCTCGGGTTCCCGAACGCGGTCGCGACGCTCGGCACCGCGTGCACGCCGATTCACGTGCAGAAGCTGCTGCGCCAGACCGACACAGTTATTTTCAGTTTCGACGGCGATTCGGCCGGGCGGCGTGCGGCCCGGCGCGCGCTCGAGGCATGCCTGCCGCATGCGGCGGACAACCGGACGATCCGGTTCCTTTTTCTGCCGACCGAGCACGACCCGGACAGCTATGTCCGCGAGTTCGGCGCGGAGGCGTTCTCCGAGCAGGTCGAGCGCGCGATGCCGCTGTCGCAATTTCTGCTGAACGAAGCAATTGCCGGCAAGGCGCTCGATCAACCGGAAGGCCGCGCGAAGGCGCTGTTCGATGCGAAGCCGCTGCTGCAGGCGCTGCCCGCGAACGCGTTGCGCGCGCAGATCATGCACATGTTCGCCGATCGTCTCGATATCCCGTTCGAAGAAGTCGCGGGGCTGTCCGACGTCGATACGCGGATCGCGGCGCCGCCGCGCCAGGCGCCTGCGCGCAGCGAACGGCGTCGCGTGACGGACAGCGAAAAGCGTGCGCTGCGCACGCTGGTGATGCATCCGCGTATCGCGTCGCAGCTCGACGACGAACAGATTGCGACCCTGCGCGCGTTGCCGCGCATCGGCGAACTGTTCGCCGAAGTCGTCGACCATGCGCGTGCGCTGGGCGACGGCGCGGAGTTCCGGCTGCTGTCGGATGTCCTGCGGACCTCCTCGAATGGGGCGACTTACGAGGAAATCTTCCGCGAAATTCTGGACTATGATGAAAACGTCCGCGATTTGCTGTTACAGAATCCGGAAGACGAGACGGTGCCCGAGCGGCAGCGTGAACAGGAACGGATCGCGGGGGAGGAGCTGCAGGCGGCGGTGCTCAAGATGCGCTATGACGCCTGTTGCGACCGGCTTGACCGGCTGGCGCGGCAATCCACCTTCACACCCGAGGAATTGGCCGAACTGACGGAATTGAACCAGCAGCGAACCGACATGAAACGTCGGCTCGGGCTGTAGGCGGCCGGGGCGCTTAGAGAGGGCGCCCCAGCGTGCTATAATATAAGGTTTCCAGCGGTTTGTTTTCTAAGCAGAGGCGAGAATCGCGATGGCAAAGACGACAGGCGGAAAGAAAGCAGCAGGCAAGGGCTCGACGGAGCCGACCAAAAAGGTCACAGCGGCCAAGTCTGCTTCTTCCACCAGGACAACGTCTTCAGCCACGTCAGCCTCTGCGGGGAAGAAAACCGCGGCCGGCACTGCTCAGGCTGCGCCGGCGTCGGCAGCCAGAACACGGGCTGCCGCCAGACCCGACTCCGGGCCGGCCAAGCCGGCGGCGAAGCGGGCAAGTGCGAAAAGCGCAAGGGACACGACTGCCGCCGCGGACGAAACGGCAGTACGTACTACTCATGCACCCACGGTTCAACCGGCTGTCGTCCAGCAGCCGCGAGTCGATATAGCCGGTACGGCGAACTCCATGACCAAAAAGCTGAACGAAGTATCCGTCGTTGACGACGCAAATCAGAGCGACGAGCAGCCCGCAGCCGCGGCTGCCCCGGGCAAATCCAAGGTGCGCGATCGTCGCGCCAAGGAAAAGGCGCTGCTGAAGGAAGCGTTCGCGACGAGCACGCCCGGCACGGCCGAGGAGCTCGAAGAGCGCCGCGTGAAGCTGCGCGCGCTGATCAAGCTCGGCAAGGAGCGCGGCTTCCTCACGTACGCCGAAATCAACGACCACCTGCCGGACAACTTCACCGAGACCGAAGCCCTCGAAGGCATCATCGGCACGTTCAACGACATGGGCGTGGCGGTCTACGAGCAGGCGCCGGACGCGGAAACGCTGCTCCTGAACGACAACGCGCCGGCCGCGTCGTCGGACGATGAAGTCGAAGAGGAAGCGGAAGTCGCGCTGTCCACCGTCGATTCGGAATTCGGCCGCACGACCGATCCGGTCCGGATGTACATGCGCGAGATGGGCACGGTCGAGCTGCTCACGCGCGAAGGCGAAATCGAGATCGCGAAGCGGATCGAGGACGGCCTGCGCCACATGGTGATGGCAATTTCCGCGTGCCCGACGACGATCGCCGACATCCTTGCGATGGCCGAACGCGTCGCGAACGAAGAGATCCGCGTCGACGAGCTCGTCGACGGCCTGCTCGATCCGAACGCTTCGGACACCGCCGATACCGACGGCTTCTCCGCGAAGGAAGCGGAAGCCATCGAGAACGAGGACGAGGAAGCCGAAGAGGAAGAGGAAGAAGAGGAAGAAGAGGAGGACGACGGTGCCGCGCAAGCGTCGGCCAACGCCGCCCAGCTCGAAGCCCTCAAGCGCGCTTCGCTCGACAAGTTCTCGCAGATCAGCGAGTGGTTCGACAAGATGCGCCGCGCGTTCGAGAAGGAAGGCTACAAGTCGAAGTCCTACCTGAAGGCGCAGGAAACGATTCAGACCGAGCTGATGACGATCCGCTTCACCGCGCGTACCGTCGAGCGCCTGTGCGACACGCTGCGTGCGCAAGTGGATGAAGTGCGTCAGGTCGAGCGCCAGATCCTGCACACGGTCGTCGACAAGTGCGGCATGCCGCGTTCGGAATTCATCGCGCGCTTCCCGGGCAGCGAAACGGATCTCGACTGGTCCGAGAAGATCGCGGCCGAAGGCCATTCGTACGGCGCGGTCCTGTCGCGCAACATCCCGGCGATCCGCGAACAGCAGCAGCGCCTGCTCGACCTGCAGGCGCGCGTCGTGCTGCCGCTGAAGGACCTGAAGGAAACCAACCGCCAGATGGCGGCCGGCGAACTGAAGGCACGCCAGGCGAAGCGCGAAATGACCGAGGCGAACTTGCGTCTCGTGATCTCGATCGCTAAGAAGTACACGAACCGCGGTCTGCAGTTCCTCGACCTGATCCAGGAAGGCAACATCGGCCTGATGAAGGCGGTGGACAAGTTCGAATACCGTCGCGGCTACAAGTTCTCGACCTATGCGACGTGGTGGATCCGTCAGGCCATCACGCGTTCGATCGCTGACCAGGCGCGCACGATCCGTATTCCGGTTCACATGATCGAGACGATCAACAAGATGAACCGCATCTCGCGGCAGATCCTGCAGGAAACCGGTCTCGAGCCGGATCCGGCAACGCTCGCCGAAAAGATGGAGATGCCGGAAGACAAGATCCGCAAGATCATGAAGATCGCGAAGGAGCCGATCTCGATGGAAACGCCGATCGGTGACGACGACGATTCCCATCTCGGCGACTTCATCGAGGACAACAACACGGTCGCGCCGGCGGATGCCGCGCTGCATGCGAGCATGCGCGACGTCGTGAAGGACGTGCTCGATTCGCTGACGCCGCGCGAGGCGAAGGTGCTGCGGATGCGCTTCGGTATCGAGATGAGCACCGATCACACGCTCGAGGAAGTCGGCAAGCAGTTCGACGTCACGCGCGAGCGGATCCGTCAGATCGAGGCCAAGGCGCTGCGCAAGCTGCGTCACCCGAGCCGTTCCGACAAGCTGAAGTCGTTCCTCGAAGGGAACTGATTTCCAGCGTCTCTCCTGCGAACGCCGCCGGTATCCATGTGATGCCGGTGGCGTTTGTCTCTTTTGCTGTCTTTGTTGTTACAATGCCGGCCCGGCTTCGTTGCCGGGGCTGCGTGTAGCACGCATCGCTTCTCATCAGGGCTTGTAGCTCAGCGGTTAGAGCAGTCGACTCATAATCGATTGGTCGCGGGTTCGAACCCCGCCGGGCCCACCATATTCCGTTCCAAGGTTAGCCGAGGAAAATTCGAAACCCGTGATGCCGCAAGGCTTCACGGGTTTTTTGTTTTTCAGGGTGTCCGGGTGGATTCGTAGGCAGCCAGGGGGAAGTGGGGCGCCGGCGTTTGTCGTGTTTCTTGTTGCCTCCGCAACGGTCAGAGCCTGTCTGCAGCGTATCCGTGCGCACCTCGGGGTGAGCAACAAGGTCCAGTTGGGCAGGGTGCTCGCTCCAGATTCGGCAGATGGCCAGGTGAGGGTGCCCAGCCATTCTGACCGTGGTATCCGCCCGCATGTGACCTGCCAACGCATCCGAAGCCGCTGAATAACGGCGACATTGAGTTATCCGAAAGAAACCGCTCATTGTCCGACGTTACGTGCGGAAGATTTCAGCCCGCGCCGTTCTGGCTGTCGACCAGGGGGGGGCGAGCGAACTGACCAGAAGGCAACGCGGCGGGACAAGGTTTCAACGACTTACTGCGCTTGCCGGATATCGAAATGCGATATCGATCGAATATCGCATTGAATGTTTATCGGGCAATTAAATAGTTCTTGGGATCCTTGTCTTTGAGCCACAAGGGTGTTCTCCCGCGGCCGCACCAGGTTTTACCTGTTTCCGGGTCGCGGAACTTCGGGGTTAATTTAATACCTTTTTTCGCTTTGTTTGCGCCAAATACCTCGCGTGCGTTGAGATCGAACTCGATCACGAGCCGCCTTACTTCGTCGAGTACGGCAGCTCGTTCGGTCGATTTCACAGCATCTATCTGCCTTTCCAGTTCGGCTCGTTGCTCGATTAAATCGCGATATCTGGACAAGTTATTCTCCTGTTGAGGTGGCTGTTGCTTTTAAAGCTATCACATGATGTTTTTATGATGATGAATCAAAATTGGATGATGTGTGGATTTTTGTGTCAGGAGTGGATTTGACGATTGTTCATTATTGAATGGAATTCTTGTGGTAAATGTCGAATCGTGTCGATGATTGGTTAATCATGACCGGGTAGCCGGCTGCTGCACGCGTGGCAATGAATGTGCGCGACTTTCGTGCGAGAAACGGAAGTTATGCCGCGCCGTGTCGCGGCATGCCGAAAACCCGTGACGGCTTCATGCGTCGCGGGTTTTTCTTTGCTTGAACGCACGTCCGGATCGGGAAAACACGGAGGGGGTGCCGCACCGTCGGCAATCGAAGTATGCTGTAGCGCGACCGATACGCGCGACTGCCGGACATCAGCCGAGCGCGGTGGATAACCGGCCAGCCCCGTGATTCATCCGGCGGCCAGAACAAACAACCTTCGCCCGGGAGTGGGGGGCGTCAAACATGACCATGCTGCGTTCGTGGGGTGCGATTCTTTCGTCGCTGGCGCTCGTTGCGTGCGCCAGCCTTCCGCCGCAGGCCGATCGCGTACCGACGCATGCGTTCACCGACACGGAAAACACGCGGCTGGGCGCCGCGTTCCAGCAGCAGGCCAGCATGCATCCGGGGCAGGACGCGTTTCATGTGCTGACCGATCCGGTCGACGCGCTGGATGCGCGTGTGCTGCTGGCCGACCGCGCGGACCGGTCGCTGGACCTTCAGTACTACATCTGGCACGACGACCTGACCGGGCATGAGCTGGCCGACGCGATCATTCGCGCGGCCGATCGCGGCGTTCGCGTGCGCGTGCTGCTCGACGATCTCGGCACGAACGCGGACGACCGCAAGCTGCTCGAGATCAGTTCGCACCCGAACATCGAGATCCGGCTGTTCAATCCGGTTGCCACGCGCCGGTTCAAGAAGATCGGCACGGTGTTCGAGTTCTCGCGCGTCAACCGGCGCATGCACAACAAGGCGATGATCGCGGACAACCAGGCGGCGATCGTCGGCGGCCGCAACATCGGCGACGAATACTTCGGCGCATCGTCGATGCTGGAGTTCGGCGATATCGACGTCGTCGTCCACGGTCCGGCCGTGAGAGCCATCTCGACGGAATTCGACACGTTCTGGAATTCCCCGTACGCGTATCCGATCGACGCGCTGGTCGGGCACGAAGCGGCGCCGGGCGGGCTGGATCGCGAACGCGAACGGTTGCGCGACTACCTGAGGGCGATGGAGGACAACCCGTACGTGCTCGAGGCCAGGCAACGGCTCGACCGGATCGTGCACGGGCAGGGCACGGAACTGTCGTGGGGGCACGCGACGGTGCTATACGACGATCCGTCGAAGATCGCGCATTCGCCGAAGGACAGTGACGGGCACCTGTTGCCGCAGTTGCGCGCCATCCTATTGCAGCCCGAACATGACCTGCTGATCGTGTCGCCGTATTTCGTGCCGGGCAAGGACTTCGTCGAGCGGCTGCGCGCGTATTCGGCGCGCGGCGTGCGCGTGACGGTACTCACCAATTCGCTCGCGTCGACCGACGTGGCGGCCGTGCATGCCGGCTACCGGCGCTACCGGAGCGACCTCGTCGCGGCTGGCGTGCGGCTCTACGAGCGGCGGCCGTCGGGCGACAAGAGCATTTCGAAGGACGTCATCATCGGGTCGTCGCGTGCGTCGCTGCATGCAAAGACCTACGTGTTCGACCACAAGCGCATTTTCATCGGGTCGATGAATTTCGACCCGCGCTCGCTGAACCTCAATACCGAGATCGGTGTTTTCTGCGAGAGCCCGGCGATTGCGTCGCAGGTGGCGAACGATCTGGAATCGCGACTCGACCGGATCGCGTGGCGTGTCGAGCCGCGGACCGATCCGGCAGGGAAAGGGCGGCTCAAGTGGATTCAGACCGATTCGGGCGGGAAGGTCACCGAGCTCGACCACGAACCGGAAGTGTCGACGGCGCGCCGGATGGAGGTGTGGTTTCTCGGGCTGTTTCCGATCGAATCGCAACTGTGAGCGACGCTGCGTCGCGCGACGCTCAGCGCCGCTTGCGTGCGTGCTGCTCGATGACGGCCGCGAACTGCATCGTCGCCGTCTCGATCGTCGCGTCGTTCAGCCCGGAATACCCGAGCACGAAGCCGTTGTAGCGGCGGCCGTCGCCGACGCGATAGCTGCTCAACGGCTGAAGCTGCAAGCCCTGCGCGGATGCGGTGCGGGCGACTTCGGTATCGTGCAGCGCAATCGCGAGATCCGCCGAAAGATGCATGCCGCCCGGGCTGTCCCGAACGCTCAGTGTGGTGCCGAGGTGGCGAGCGAGTGCCGCTTCGAGGCTGCTCCGCCGTTCCGCATAGAGCGCCCTCATCTTGCGCAGGTGCCGCGCAAAAAGGCCGGTGTCGATGAATTCGGCCATCGCGAGTTGATCGGCCGAATGGCCGCGATGGACGAGTTCGCGCAGCGTGCTGGTGAAGCGGTCGACCAGGACCGGCGGCACCACCATGAAGCCGAGCCGAAGGGCGGGAAACATCGTCTTGCTGAACGTGCCGAGATAGCAGACCGGCGCGTCGGCATGCAGGCCCTGGATCGCGGGCAGCGGCTGGCCGCCGTGGCGGAACTCGCTGTCGTAATCGTCCTCGATGATCCACGCACCGCACGCGCGCGCGTGCTCGACGAGTGCCGCTCGCCGCCGGGGGCTCATCAGCGCGCCGAGCGGGTATTGATGCGACGGCGTCGTATAGATCAGCCGGGGCGGTTGCGTGCGCCACTGTTCGTCGGTCGGCGCCATCCCTTCGTGATCGACGTCGATCGGTACGATATTCAGGCCGGTCGACTGGAATGCGGTCCGGGCGCCGTTATAGCAGGGGTTCTCGAGCCAACCGAATTCGCCGGGATTCGCCAGCATGCGCGCGCACAATTCGAGGCTGCTTTGCGTGCCGTCGGTGATGAAGACCTGCCCGGTCTCGCAGCGCACGCCGCGCGAAACCCGGATGTACGCAGCCACGGCGCGCCGCAATTCGGGCAGCCCTTCGACCGGGCCGTACGCGAGTTGGGTGGGCTTGATGACTTTCCACGCGCGCTCGATGCAACGGCGCCACTGCGCAACGGGGAATTCGTCGAGCGAAGGGAGGCCGGGGACGAACGGCAGCATGCGTTCGGGTTCGGGGTGGGCGTTTTCGAGCCCGTGCACACGCTCGGACAGGCGAACCGGGGCCGGGCCGTTTTCGTGCGCGGCGCTCGGGCGGCCGCAACCGTCCCATAACGTGATCGTGCCGTTGCGCGTGGCTGCCACGAAGCCTTCCTCGGCAAGGCGCTCGTACGCATAGACCGCGGAATTGCGCGCGATACCCAGCTCCGCCGCGAGCACGCGCGTCGACACGAGCCGCGTGCCGGGCGGAATGTGTCCGTCCAGCAGCATGTTGCGCAGGCTCCGGTAGAGGGCTTCCTGCTGGCTGTGCGTTGTCGTGCCGTCCTGTCGGGAAAGCGATGAGATGAGCAGCGCGAAATCCATGGGCTGGTTCTAAAAATTATCCTTGAGCTGGTTCTTTTGAAGAATCGACGCGCATCGTATTGTTCACATTCTCGCGGTGCTGGCCAGTACGCGGGTATTTCCGGTGATCGTTTCGGCTTGCGGCACGCGCGTATTTTGATCGATTTGGCGAGCGGCTGTCGATGGGCCGATCGAGTGGTCGATCGGGCGTGGATGCCGCACGATTTCGATTCGATCCCGGTTTCATTCAATTCGCAGTGCAAAGATATGTTCGAGCGGATACCCGCGTCTTGCCGGAATGCGGGCCGATCGATGCGCGCAAGGCCGCGCGAACAGGAAAACGAAACATGAACGACCAGACCGTCCTCTCTCCCACATCCCGTACCACCATTCGCCGCCTGCCCGAACTGGCGCATCGCGATCGCGCGATGCTCTACCGTATCGTGGACGACGCGTACGTCTGCCACATTGCGTTCAACGCCGGCGAGGACACGCATTGCATCCCGACCGCGCACTGGAGACGGGGCGACGACCTCTATATCCACGGGTCCAACGGCAGCAGGATGATCAAGGCGCTGTCGGCGGGCGCACAGGCCTCCGTCGCCATCACGTTGCTGGACGGGCTGGTGCTGGCCAAGTCGGCCTTCAGTCATTCGATGAATTATCGATCCGCGGTGATCTACGGGCAGTTCGACGTGGTGGAGGGCAGTGCTGAGAAGCTCGCGGCGCTGGATGCCTTGATGGACAAGATCGCCGCGGGCCGCAGGCATGAAGCGCGACCGGGCAATGCGAAGGAGATCAACGCGACCCACGTGCTGCGGATTTCTCTTGCGGAAGCGGCCGTGAAAGTCAGCGACTCGATGCCGTCCGACAAGGACGAAGATCTGGCGCTCGCTGTCTGGGCGGGGATCCTGCCGCTGAAGACGACGCGCGGCACGCCGGTTCATGCCGACGCCAACGTGCCCGTGCCGGACTACGTCCGCAACTGGGCAGATTGAATGGCGCGGCAAGGCCGGGAAGCGTTGACGAAGCAGGCGTCGCGCGTCGCGCGCGTTACAAAGGGTGTGCGGCGCCATAGGCCGCGCCGTCTTCGCACGGCAGCGTGATCCGTGTCGCGCTGCCGTGGTGTGGCGTTGTCACTCCGGGCGGTGTTCGCGTGACTCGTGCTGCGTCGGATGCGATTCCGCAGGGTGCGGATGCGGAGCAGGCGCGTGCTCGGGCGCCGGTTGCCGCGGCTGCGCGGCCGCGTGTTCCTGCGGTTGCGCTTCGTTGCGCGGCGGCGTCTCCTTGTGCAGTTGCTGCTCGGCCTCGTTACGTTGCTGCATTGCTTCGCGCTGTTGTTGCTGCGCCGCGTTGCGTTGCTGCATTTCCTCTCGTTGCTGCTGCTCCTGCCGTGCCGCGTCGTGCTGTTGCATTGCTTCGCGTTGCTGCTGCGCCTCGTTGCGCTGCTGTTGCTGAAGTTGCTGCTGCTCGACTGCACGATTCTCCTGCGCGGCGCGTTCCTGCTGCATCGCCTGCTGTCGCTCGTCGTGCATCGCGCCGGGCGGGTGCTGCGCCGGTGCGTCGGCATGCGGCTCGTTCGCGCGGCGCTGCGCAAAGTCTTCCGGCGCCGGCCGGGCACCGGGGCGCGCGTCGTTCGCGGCGAAGTGCGGCATCGTCATCGGCGCGGCACCCGGGCGTTGCTCCATCGCCTGCCCGCGCATCGGCTCCGCGCCCGGCTGCATCGTATTGCGTTCGATCGTCGTGTTGTTGGTGACGTTGCCGCCGTAATTGTTCGTGATGCGCGTGTTGCGGATGTTGGTGATGTTGTTGATCACGGTGGTCGACTTCGTCACGTACGTGGTGTGGTTGTACACCACGGCCGGGCGCTGCCAGCCGCCGTTCCAGCGCGGGCCGTCCGGATGCGGCGCGCCCCAGTTCATGCCCCATGCATGCCAGCCCCAGTCGTGGTGCCCGAAGATCGCGGCGCCGACGGCGATGCCGACGCCGAATGTGATCACGCCGGCCGCGACGATTTCGCCGGTGCTGTATGCGGGCGGCCGATACACATAACCGGGGTAGGTCGAAACCGGCTCGCCGTAGACGACGGTCGGGTTGTACGACGGAACGTAGACGACGTCGGGCTGCGCGGACTCGATCTCGATCGCCTGCTCGGGCGGCGGCACGATCGCCGGCCCGGCGTAGACCACGGGCGCGTCGGTGGCCGGCGTATAACCGGCCGGCGCGGCTTGCGCGACTTGCGTGACCCGCATCTGGCCGCCCGAACGGAGATGCCCGGACGTCTGCGCGCGCTGGCGCATCACCTGAATCGCGTTCATCACGTCGGTCGGATCGTTGTAGTACGCCTGGCCGAGCGACGTGGTCCAGGCCGGGTTCGACACCATTTGCGCGAGCACCGCGGGGAACGCGGTCAACGCCTTGACGGACGGGTCCCACGGCTGCGTATCGGCGGCAGTCGCGAGCGCCGGCCCCTTCAGCGCTGGATTCTGCGTCACCCAGGTATTCGCAGCCGTCACCTGGTCCGGATACGTTGCACTCGCCAGCACCAGTGCGACGAGCTTGTCGGGGAACAGCGCGATCGGCGCGACCATCTGATAGAGCTGGTCGGCCGTCGGCGGCGTGTACGCGACCGGCGTCGACGCGGGCAGTGCCGCCGAGGCCGCGCTCGCGTCGCTGGCCGGTACGGCGGCGTTGCTGTCGCTGTTCTTGTTGCAGGCCGACAGGCCGAGCAGCGACACGATGATCGACGACGCGATCAGCGTTCTGACGGGGCGGTAGTGTGCACGTGCGGTTTTCATGGAGTGGGTTCGGTGTGGTGCGGCGTTCTCGGGCACGCGGGCCGCGCGATCGGCTTCAGCACTGAGCCGCGATCGTGTCCGCATGGCGGTTGTCCCGCGACGAATCGATATATTCAGTTAAACGCACGACACGCACGGAAGGTGTCAGCGGCTTGTGTAACAGTGTGTGTACCTTGCAGTCCGTAAGCGGGCGGGCGCCGGCCAGGTAAGCGATATGAAAGTTGCTGGCGCAACGGTTGCAAGGTCGGCGTGCGTATCGTCCCGCCGGATGATGCTCCGCGAGATTACGCGGAATGCAGAAAACCCGCGACGGCTTTGCAGCCGTCGCGGGTTCTTGTTACGCGGTGGTATGCGGTTCCGGGCGCGCGAAACGGCGCACGCCCGGAACCGGGGCGGTCAGCGGTCCATCAGCGCGCGAAATCCGACGTGCTCTGGATGAAGGCGTTCAGCTTCGAGATGTTCACGCTGCCGAAGCCCGTCGTCGCGTCCCAGCCGGCCTTCGCCTTGTAGCCGTAGGTGCCGCTGCCGTTGTTGCCCGACGTGACGTCATGCAGCAGCGCCGCGTTGGCCGGGAAGTACTTGTAGATGCTCGATGCCGGGAACCCGAGCGCATTGTTGTTCGCCGACTGCAGCCGTGCCCAGATGCCCGTGAAGATCGGCGCGGCGAGGCTCGTGCCGCCTTCGTTGTTCAGGTAACCCGAGCCCCACAGCGTATCGGACGTCTGGCCGTTCACCACCAGGATCGCGCCGGTGCGCAGGTCGGCGTCGAAGCCGACGTCCGGCAGCGCGCGCTTGGTCGACCCGGTGAGGCTCGACGATTGCCACGACGGTGCAGCCTCGTACTTGCTGTACCCGCCGCCCGTCGACCACACGGTGCCCGGTTGCCAGCTCGGATCGTTCCAGACGATCTCGCTGTTGTACGCGTTGGTCGACGTATTGGTGAACAGCGTCGTACCGCCCACTGCGATCACGTACGGCGACGTGGCCGGTTCGCTGACCGTGTAGGTCGAGCGCGACGGCGTGCCGCTCGCGCATTCGTACGCGCCGTGGTCGCCGGCGGATACGGAGAAGGTCTGCCCCTGCGCGACCGCCTGCTTGAAGATGGTGTCGTCGGTGGCCTGCGAGCCGGTGCTGTTCGCGGACGATTCGCACACGCCGAGCGACACGTTGATCACCTTCGCGACATTGTCGGTCACGGCCTTGTTGTACGCGGCCGTGATCGCGGTGAGCGTCATCGACGGCGCGGCGTAGAACACGACCTGCTTCACGCTGCCGCCGGCCGCGCCGACGATCGACTGGCTGTCGAGATTCCATTCGACGGTGCCGGACGTGTCGGTGTACGAACTGCCTGCCGGGCCGGTCTGCACGATGGTGCTGCTGATCGTGCCGAGGCTGTTGTTCGCGGCGAACGTGTTGAGGTCGCTCACGGTCTGCGACAGGTCGCCTTCGGAGATGATGCCGACGGTGGTTTGCGACGCGTTCGGCGTGCCGTCGCCGCCGTAGATCGACGAGAACTCGGTCGGGTTGTGCGGCACCGCCGACGCGCCGGCCGGGATCGTCAGGTTGCTGGTGTTGCCTTGCGGCGTGCCGGCCGCGCCGGTATGCATCAGCTCGACGTTCTGCAGGCCGAGCACCGCGCCCACGATGCCGCCGATCGCGTTCGGCACTTGCGCGGCGTCGGTATTCGCATAGACGCTGCGGCCGTTGCGCGTGAAGCGCTTGAGCGTCGTGCGGAACGCCGACTTGATGGTTGCCGCGGTGCCGGACGCGGAGACCAGCAGGCGGTTCGGCGCGACCACGATATTCACGAAGCCTTGCTTGCGCAGATGCGCGACGACGGACGCGACCTGCGCGTCGGTCGGCGCATATTGCGACGCGAACTGCGCCGGCGTGAGGAACTGCCGGTAGTGCGGCGAGCCGGGCGTATGCAGGTCGTGCAGGTACTGGTCGAGTTGCGCTTCGTTGCGCAGGTTCAGCCCGAGCACGATGTCCACCGATTCGCCGGGCGCCATTTCGATGGCTGCGGCGGCAGCGGCGGCCGTGCTCGCGGCAGGCGCGCCGGCCGCACCGCTTTCGCTCTGCTGCACGAGCGGCAGGAATCCCTTGGTGCGCGTTTCCGTCCAGCCGGCCGCCGGTGCGGCGTGGGCGGTCGCCATGCCGAACGAAGCGGCCGCGGCGGCGGCACATGCGAGCTTGACGATGCGAATGTGCTTTTGTTTCTTGTCTGCAACCTGATTCATTTGAATTACCCCTCCGGTTGAACATCGAACGGCACAACAACAACGGTCGACAGCGGTGCGGGTCATGCACCGCCGTTTTCTGTCGCACGCGTGCGGATGGCACGGACGCGACAGGGCCTTTCGCCCGATCCGGAAAGATGGGTTTTCTCCGGGGGCGAAATACGGAAAACGCGGTAACGGGAGCGCTGCGCCGCGCTGCGGGGCAGCCGCGCCGGACGCGGCGCGGGCGGGATTGCTAGAGCAACAGCTTCGTTGTCCTGCTCATTTGATTCGATCCTTCGGCCCGCTGCCGGATGGCAGCCGTCCAATGAGATGCATCGGGATATTGCATGCGCCGGCGCGAGAACGACACAGCCGGCGGCGAGCACTGCGGTGCGGCGGAAGCGAAAAAAACGTGGAGCGGAATCGTTTGCGTGGTTGGCAATTCGTTAGATTGCTTGCATCTGACGGTATCAAGAACGAAAGCAGAGTGTCAAACTTTTTTTGATTATATGAAACAAAATTAAATCGAATAAAGCGCAATGTTTTTGAAAAGATTGGCGGCGTTTTGTAATTTTCGAAACCGGCAAAGAAGGTAATGCCGGAGGCGATTCGCCGATCACTTCCGATTCGCTCCGTAATCGGCCGATCGTTCTCGAGGAAGTGTTCGAATGGCCGGCGTGTCCGGTTGTTCGGCAAGCCGAAGGTCGTCGACGAACCGGAACAGCCCGTCGATACGGTGAAGCAATGCTTCGCGCGACTCAGCATCGGCATCGGCTTCGGCGGCGAGACCCTTGATCTCTTCGAGCCGGGTTTCGAGTGCCGCGAGCGGGTCGTGTATTTCGCTGCCGCTGTCGCTGCCACCGCCGGCGGAATCAGCGGCCGCATTGGACGAAGTCGTGTGTTTCAGTTGAACGGCCATTGTGTTGAAGTCCTCGATGAATCGCGACATGTCTGCCGGGCAACCGTCGCGGGAAATCGCGCGCGCCGACGAATCGCCTGCGACGATGCGGCCGGCGCTTTCCGCAACCGAGTCGAGCGACCCGAGCGCGCGGCGCATCAGTCTGAACAGGTCGAACGCGGCCGCCAGCAGGCCGACGAACAACACCGTCGCGAGCACGAGGTAGGTCGACGCATTGCCGAGCATCGCGTCGGCCGTTGCGTCGTGCGGCAACGCGTCCGGCTCGCGCAATGCGCCAATGAAGCATGCAGCGGTGCAGCCGATCAGCAGCACGACGATCGCGCTCAGGCCGATCGCCTGTCCGATTTGCCGGCCCGGCCTCGCCGGCGGGGTCACTGCGTGCCCCGCAGCCGGTAGCCGACGCCGCGCATCACTTCGGGCATGCCCGGCGCGCCGGCTTGTTCAAGTTTCCTGCGCAGCCTGCTGATGTGGCTGTCGACCGTGCGCTCCAGCGCACTCACGTCGGCCATGCACGCATCGAGCAGTTCGCCGCGCGTGAAGACGCGGCTCGGCGCTCGCGCCATATGCGCAAGCAGCCGGAATTCCGTCAGCGTCAGCGCGATCGGTATCTCGGCGGATTCCGTTCGAACGCGCGTCAGATAACTTTCGGTGTCGATTTCGAGAGCGCCGACACGAAGCATGCGCGCGGTCGGCGGCGTGGCCGACCGGCGCAGGATCGCGCGCAGCCGCGCGACGACCTCGGCCGGGTTGAACGGCTTGACGATGTAGTCGTCCGCGCCGGCATGCAGTGCCTGCAGCCGGTCGAGGTCGCGGTCGAATGCGGTGATCACGACGACGGGCGTATTGCAGCGCCGCCGAAGCTCGGCGAGCACGTCCCAGCCGCTCTTGTGCGGCATCTTCACGTCGAGCAGGATCAGGTCGGGCTTCAGGTGCGGCTGCACGTCGAGCACCGCTTGCCCGTCGGCCACGCGATAGGTGCGAAAACCGTCGTGCGTCAGATACGCGTCGAGGATGTCCGAGATGTCGGGCTCGTCTTCTGCAATCAGTATCAGGGAATTCGTCATGGGGTTTGCCGTGCGATGTCGAACCATCGGAGCAGCCCGTTGCCGGGCCGAATCGCGCCGTGCCTGCCCGATGCCGCGAGGGAGGGCACAGCGCCGGTCGTTCAGTTCTGCACCACGCTCGTCGACGGCGCGACGTCCTTTTCCGTGAGGCCGCCGCCGAGCGCCTTGTACAGCGCGACGGCATTGCCGAGCTCGCTGCGACGCAGATCGAGCAGCGCCTGCCGGGCCGCATAGAGCTGCCGCTGCGAATCCAGCAATTCCAGCCGCCCCTCGATGCCCGCGCGATAGCGCAGGTTCGACAGGTCGGTGCGGCGTTCGGCCGAGCCGACCACGCGCGTCTGCGCTTCGATCTGGCGGCCGAAGGTTTCGCGCCCGGCCAGGCCGTCGGCCACTTCGCGGAACGCGGTCTGGATCGAGCGCTCGTATTCGGCCACCGCGCTGGACTTGCGCACTTCGGCGAGACGCAGCTCGGCACGCAGCCGGCCGCCCTGGAAGATCGGCACCGTGACCTGCGGCGCGAAGCTCCACACGTTCTGGCCGCCGGCGAACAGGCTGCCCATCGCCGGGCTGAGGAAACCGATCGACGACGTCAGCGACAGGCGCGGAAAGAATGCGGCGCGCGCGGCGCCGATATCCGCGTTGGCAGCCACGAGATTCTGTTCGGCCTGCTGGATATCCGGCCGGCGGAACAGCAGCTCGGACGGCAGGCCGGCCGGCAGTTGCGTCATCACCGGTTGCTGCTGGAGCGGCAGCGCTTCAGGCAGATCCTTCGGCGGCTCGGTGCCGAGCAGCAGGCGCAGCGCGTTGCGCGCCTGCTCGACGGCGCGCGTGCGCGCTTCCAGATCGGCGGTGGCGCTCGCGACCTGGCCTTCGGCCTGCGCGATGTCGACGCCGCTCGCCTGATGCGCTTCCTTCAGGCGCCGCGCGAGATCGAGCGATTGCTGCCAGTCGCCGAGCGTGCGCTCGGACAACTGGCGCTGCTCCTGCGCGAGGCGCTCGGCGAAATACGCGTCCGCCACCGCGCCGACGAGCGAGATCTGCACCGCGCGCCGGCCGTGATCGGTCGCGAGGTAATGCGCGAACGCCGCATCCGACTGCGACTTCACGCGGCCGAACAGGTCGATCTCGAACGCGCTGATGCCGACGTTCACGCCGTACTGGTTCTGCGTCGTTTCGAACAGCGGCGGGTTCGACTGCGGGTCGGCCGCCGTGCGCTGGCGCGTGAAGTTCGCGCCGGCGCCGATGGACGGCAGGCGCGCGGCGCGCTGGATGCCGTACTGCGCTTCGGCGGCCTCGACGTTCAGCGCCGCCACGCGCAGGTCGCGGTTGTTATCGAGCGCGATCTCGATCAGGCGCTGCAGGCGGCTGTCGCCGAACATCGTGCGCCAGCCGAGATCGGCCGCGTTGGCTTTGAGGTCGGCCGCCGCGGCGGCCGTGTAGGCCGTCGGCACCGGCATGGCCGGCTTGACCAGCGTCGGCGCGAGCGAGCAGGCCGACAGGGCCAGGACGAGGGGAAGAATAAGCAATCGCATGGCATCAACCTTCTTGTTCGTGGTGCGCGGCGGCGGGTTTCCGGCGGGATGCCCGCCAGGCGGAGAGGCGCTCCTGGATGCTCATCACGAACACAAAGAAAACCGGGACGAAGAAAATGGCCAGCACGGTGGCGGCCACCATGCCGCCCAGCACGCCGGTGCCGATCGCGTGCTGCGTTTCGGCGCTCGCGCCGGACGCGATCACCAGCGGCACCACGCCGAGACCGAACGCGAACGACGTCATCAGGATCGGGCGCAGCCGCAACCGGGCCGCCTGCACGGTGGCTTCGATCAGCCCCTTGCCTTCCTCGCGCAGCTGCTTCGCGAATTCGACGATCAGGATCGCGTTCTTCGCGGACAGGCCGATCACGGTGATCATCCCGACCTTGAAGAACACATCGTTCGGCATGCCGCGCAACAGCACCGCGGCGATCGCGCCGATCAGGCCCAGCGGCACCACCAGCATCACCGACAGCGGAATCGACCAGCTTTCGTATAGCGCGGCCAGCACGAGGAACACGACGATCATCGACAGCACCATCAGCATCGGTGCTTCCGATGCCGACTGGCGTTCCTGCAGCGACTGCCCGGTCCATTCGACCGCATACCCCTTCGGCAACTGCGCGGCGAGCCGTTCCATCTCGACCATCGCCGCGCCGCTTGAATAGCCGGGCGCGGCGGTGCCCGAGATGCGCGCGGACGGATAGCCCTGGAAGCGCACCAGTTGCAGCGGCGTCTCGGCCCAGACGGGGTGGACCACTTCGGACAGCGGCACCATGCCGCCGCCCGCGTTGCGCACGTACAGCTTCATCACGTTGTCGATCTGCATCCGCGACGGCGCGTCGGCCTGGATGATCACCTGCTGCATGCGGCCCGCGTTCGGGAAGTCGTTCACGTAGGTCGAACCCATCGCGGCCGACAGCGTGTCGCTGATGCTCGTGAACGACACGCCGAGCGCTTCGGCCTTCTGCCGGTCGATTTCCAGGCGGATGCTGGTGCCCGCGGGCAGGCTGTCCGGATAGACGCCGGCGACGACCTTGCTTTGCGCGGCCAGTTCGAGCAGCTTCGTTTCGGCGGCCTTGAGCGCCGCGGCGCCCTGGTTCGAGCGATCCTGCAGCCGCATCGTGAAGCCCGAGCTGTTGCCGAGTTCGTCGATCGCGGGCGGCATCAGGCTCAGCACCATCCCTTCGGTCACGCCGGCCATTGCCTGCTGCGCGCGCATCGCTTCGTCGGCGGCGGTCGCGCCGTTGCGCTTGTCCCAGTCCTGCAGCACGCTGAAGTTCAAGGCCGCGTTCGACCCCGATCCGGAGAAGCCGTAGCCGATCACCGACACGTTCGACTTGATCGACGGCCGCGACTCGAGGTGCTTCTCGAGCGTCTTGACGACGTCGATCGTGCGCTGGGTCGTCGAATCCGCGGGCATCAGGAAGCTGGTGATGAAGTAACCCTGGTCCTCCTCGGGCAGGAACGACGACGGCAGCGTGCGGAATCCCATCGCGAGCGCGCCGCAGATCGCGACGAACAGCAGCATCATGCGGCCCGTGCGGCCGACCAGCCGGCCGACGCGGGTCTCATACCAGTTCGTCAGGCGCTCGAAGCGGCGGTTGAACCAGCCGAAGAAGCCGCGCTTCTCGTGATGGCCGGGCTCGACCGGCTTGAGCATCGTCGCGCACAGGGCGGGCGTCAGCGTCAGCGCGAGCAGTGCCGAGAACAGGATCGACACGGCCAGCGACATCGTGAACTGCTGGTAGATCACGCCGACCGAGCCGCTCGCGAGCCCCATCGGGATGAACACGGCGGTCAGCACCAGCGTGATGCCGACGATCGCGCCCGTGATTTCCTTCATCGCCTTGATCGTCGCGTCCTTCGGCGACAGGCCTTCCTCCGCCATCAGGCGCTCGACGTTCTCGACGACCACGATCGCATCGTCGACGATGATGCCGATCGCGAGCACCATGCCGAACATGGTCAGCACGTTGATCGAGAAACCCGTCGCCAGCATCACCGTGAAGGTGCCGAGCAGCGCCACCGGCGCAACGATGGCCGGAATCAGCGTATAGCGCACGTTCTGCAGGAACAGGTACATCACGAGGAACACCAGCACCATCGCCTCGATCAGCGTGTGCAGCACCTTCTCGATCGAGATCTTCACGAACGGCGACGTATCGAACGGAATCGAGTAGCGCATGCCGGTCGGCATCGCCTTGCTCAGTTCCGCGAGGCGCGTGCGCAGCGCATCGGCGGTCTTGACCGCGTTCGCGCCCGACGACAGCTGCACCGCCGCGAAGGTCGCCGGCTTGCCGACCTGGCGGCTCATGAAGGTGTACGACTGCGAGCCGAGTTCGACGCGCGCGACGTCGCCCAGCACGACCTTCGAGCCGTTGGCGTTGGCGCGCAGCACGATCGCGGCGAACTGTTCGGGGGTCGTCAACTGGCCCTGGGCGGTGAGCGGCACGGTGACCCGCTGGCCCGGCAACGACGGCTCCGCGCCGAGGCTGCCCGGCGAGATCTGCACGTTCTGCTGCGCGACCGCGGTGGTCAGGTCGGTCATCGACAGGCCGTAGTTGATCAGCTTGTTCGGGTCGACCCAGATGCGCATCGCGCGCTCGGAACCGAACAGCTGCACGCGCCCGACCCCTTCGGTGCGGCGCAGCTCCTCGACGATGTTGCGCGCCATGTAGTCGCTGAGTTCGGCTTCGCTGAAACGGCCGCCCTGGGACTGGAGGCTGATGAACATCAGGAAACCGGACGACGCCGATTCGACGATCAGGCCGTTCTGGCGCACTGCGGCCGGCAGGCGCGGCTCGACGGCCTTGATCTTGTTCTGCACGTCGACCTGCGCGAGCGCCGGATCGGTGCCGGGCTTGAAGGTCACGGTGATCTGCGCCATGCCCGACGTGTCG
This sequence comes from Burkholderia sp. YIM B11467, assembly GCF_052952715.1. NCBI lineage: Bacteria > Pseudomonadati > Pseudomonadota > Betaproteobacteria > Burkholderiales > Burkholderiaceae > Burkholderia > Burkholderia sp. YIM B11467. The sequence continues at coordinate 99,273 of NZ_JBQVSQ010000001.1, read as the reverse complement.
GACGACGACTCGAAGTAGAGCAGGTTCTTGACGCCCGACAGCTCGCGCTCGATGAGGCTCAGTACCCCGTCGCTCATGGTCTGCGGCGTTGCGCCCGGGTAGGTGGCGGTGATCGTGACGGACGGCGGCGCGACCGACGGATAGCGTGCGATCGGCAGTTGCGGGATCGCGATCAGCCCCATCAGGATGATGAAGAGGGCGATCACCCACGCGAACACCGGTCGGCGGATAAAGAATTGAGCCATGATGGAATGCGCTCCCTGACTCAGCGCGCTGCCGCGGTCGTGGCCGCGTCAGGCGATTTCCAGTCGGTCGCGGCGACGGCCGCGCCATCGGTCAGGCGCTCCATGCCTTCGACGACCACCTTCTGGCCGGCCTGCACGCCCGACCGGATGCGGTAACGACGGTCCGTCAGCTCGCCCACCTCGACGGCCTTCAGATGCGCGTTGCCCTTCGCGTCGAGCACCCACAGGCCCGGCTTGCCGTCCATGCGCACGACGGCCTGCTGCGGCACCGTCAGCGCGTTCGCGTAGTGCGCGCGCGGAATGCGGGCTCGCACGTACATGCCCGGCAGCAGTTGGCGCTTCGGGTTGTCGACCAGCACGCGCACCAGCACGTCGCCGGTGCCCGGGTCGACGTTGACGCCCGAGAACAGCATGCGGCCCTTCACGTCGTAACGCGTGTCGTCGCCGCGCAGCACGTCGACCGGCAGGCCGTTGCCCGACGCGTCCGGCTGCGACGCGAGCGCGCCGCGCAGCGATTCGAGCGCGCCGGCCGGCTGGCGCACGTCCACGTAGACCTGGTCGATCTGCTGGATGCGCGCCATCGGCTGGCTGTCGGTGCTCGACACCAGCGCACCTTCGGTCACGAGCGCCTGGTCGATACGGCCGGCGATCGGCGCTTCCACGGTCGCGAATTTCAGGTCGAGCTGGCGGCGCGCGAGCGTCGCGCGGGCCTGCGCCACGTCGGCGGCGGCCTGGTCGCGTTGCGACACGGCGTCGTCGTACACCTGGCGGCTGATCGCATCGGCTTCGACCAGCGGCTTGAAGCGCGCCGTCTGCACCTTCGCGCGTTCGAGCGCGGCCTGCGCGCGCTGCAGCGACGCGGCGGCCGTATCCATGTCGGCCTTGAACGGCGCCGGATTGATCTGGAACAGCGGCTGGCCCGCGCGCACTTCGGTGCCTTGCTCGAACAGCCGGCGCTGCACGATGCCGCTGACCTGCGGCCGGATCTCGGCGACCCGCACGGCCGCGACGCGGCCCGGCAGGTCTTCGCTCACGTCGAGGCGCACGGCTGCCAGCGTCATCGCCGCAACCGGGGTGGCCGGTACGGCAGCCTGCTGTTCGGCGGGCCCGCAACCCGCCAGCATGGCCGCCACCAGCGCGCACACGGCGCCGTAGCAGCATCGTTTCTGATTCTTCATAGCGACTCCAGGAATCGCAGGCAGCCCACTGCCTGCTTTGACGGGTCGGAGTGTGCGTCGAATAGTTGGCGTCTTTGATGCGGAAAGATGGAGATTCGATGGAGGGGGCGAAAGGTGTCGAAAAGAGGGTGTCAGCGGGCGTCGCCGGGCGCGGCGACGCGTGCCTGCCCAACCTCACGGCCGACGACGGCCGCTTCTCCTGCTTCATCGACTGCGGACGCCTGGGGGAGGCCGATCGTTATCAGGTATCAGGACCTGGCGCTGGCGGCGCGCGATATCGAAGCGGATTTGGGCAGCGAATGGGGCGCGCGTTTCTTCACGCGGTACGGGATCGAACACCCCGATCCCGACCGGATTGCGTTCTATCGGCTGCTCGACGCGTTTTTCCGAGTACGCAGGTATTCACGGGCGGCGCGCGAACGCGTCACTGCCCGGCGCCAGCCTGCCGCAGCGCATCCGCGGCTTCCGCGTTGTCGTGCGACAGCGCGAGCCGCAGCAGCGACTGACCGCGCCGATCGACATGGTTCGGATTCGCGCCATGCGCGACGAGCAGCGGAATCAGTTCGAAGCGATTGAAGAGCGTCGCGAACCCCAGCGCGGTTTCGCCAGCGCCGTTCGTCTGATCGATCGGGCAACGCGTGTCGAGCAGGCGCCGTGCGATGTCGGGTTCATTCTTGAACAGGGCACCCATCAGCGCCGTGTTGCCGTGGCGATCGCCGCGGCACGCGTCGGCGCCGGCCGACAGCAGGTAGTCGAGCGCGGCGGGCTGGCCGTCGTAGGACGCGAGTATCACGGCCGTATAACCGTGGCTGTCGGTGGCGTCGACCGGATAGCCGGCGTCGCGCAACGCGCGCAGGATGTCGACGCGTCCGACGCGCGCGGCGTCGAACCAGTCGCCGTCGTAGCGGCGCAGCGCGGCCGGATCGGCCTTGCCGTACGCCGGTCGATCGGGAAGGTGCGCGCAGCCGGCGATCGCGGCCAGCGCGAGCGCCGTTGCGGTCGCGCGGATTGCATGCGTGAAGCGTTCTGATCGCATGGGGAGATCCTGAAGAAGAGAAAAGGTCGACGTGCGCGGCGCAACCGCGCACGTAGACCGAGACAGCACCGCGGGATCAGTTCTCGCTCAGCTTCGCCGCAAGCGACTGAACCTGCTGAACGTTTGCGTGGACGGCCTGCGCGAGGCGCGTGCCGTAGTCGGCGTCGGCCTTGTAGAAGTACGACAGCATCGCGTACTGGTTGTGCGCGTTCGTCACCTTGCCGAGATCGCCGGACAGCGCGGTGACGAGGTCGTCCTTGTCCTGCTGCGACAGGCCGCGGTAGTACTCGCCCGCCTGACGGAACAGCAGCTTCTTGTGGATCGCTTCCTGCTGCGTCGTTCCGCCGAGCGCCATGCGCACGGACTTGTACTGCGGATCCTGCGCGAGCTCGCGCAGCGTCGACGGCTCGTAGTTCACCTCGCCCTTGCGGTCGCCGGCATTCATCGCGCCGTCCTGGTTATTGTTGACCACCGGCACGGCAGGGCGGTTGATCGGCAGGTCCATGTAGTTCGCGCCGAGCCGGTACATCTGCGTGTCGGCGTACGCGAACAGGCGATCCTGCAGCATCCGGTCTTCGGACGGCTCGATGCCCGGCACCAGCCGCGACGGCGCGAACGCCGATTCCTCGGTCGACTGGAAGTAGTTGTCGGGTACGCGATTCAGCGTCATCGTGCCGATCTTGCGTTCCGGTACGCCGGTCCAGACCTTCGTATCGTCGAGCGCATCGAAGTCGAATCGGTTCAGGTCCTTCGGCGTGAGCACCTGCACGTACAGATCCCATTTCGGGTAATCGCCTTGCTTCAGCGCGCCGTACAGGTCGTTCGTCATCATGTTCCAGTCGCGCCCGATCGACGCGGCGATGTCTTGCGGACGCAGGCCGTGCACGCCTTGCTGGCTCTTCCAGTGGAACTTCACGTAGTGCACGTCGCCTTGCGCATTGACGAACTTGAACGCATGCACCGCGAAGCCGTCCATGTGACGATACGAATCGGGCATGCCCGCATCCGTGTACAGCATCGTCAGCATGTGGGTCGCTTCGGGCGTGTTCGCGAAGAAGTCGAACGCGAGGTTCGGATCCTGCACGCCAGTCACGGCGCTCGGCTTGTTCGCGTGAACGAAGTCGGGGAACTTGATGCCGTCGCGAATGAAGAACACCGGCCAGTTGATGCCCACCATGTCCCAGTTGCCCTGCTGCGTATAGAACTTCACCGCGAAGCCGCGCGGATCGCGGGCCTGTTCGGGCGAACCGCGGTAGCCCATCACGGTGGAGAAGCGCACGAACACCGGCGTGCGGGTGCCCGGTGTGAAAACCTTCGCTTTCGTCAGGTCGGAGATGTCGGCGCTCGGCACGAACTCGCCGAATGCGCCGGTGCCGCGCGCATGCACGACGCGTTCCGGAATGCGCTCGCGATCGAAGCGCTGCAGTTTCTCGATGAGCGCGGAGTCCTGCAGCAGCACGGGGCCGGCCGGGCCGGCCGTCTGCGAATTCTGGTTGTCGCCGACGGGCGCGCCGGTGTCGCGGGTAAGTTCGGCGGCGTACGAAGAAGCGGAGAGCGCAACGCAGATCGCGGCGACTGCGCGTCTCGGCACGCGATGGGAGGATGAGGACATGACGATGGAACTCCTTGAATCCGGTCGGTGGTGGGGAAGCCGACTGAATTAAAAGAGATCGTCAGACGATTGGCTAATTGATATTGGATATGTTTTCGATAGCCGCGGCGTCGATGCGGCGCGGGCCCGTTCGTTACGGAGGAAACGAACGAGGATTGTTGCGCACGCAATGAGTTGTTGCGCTGCGCGACACACCGCAATCGTGCGTGTATCGCGCCGGCACCGTCAACCCGCGTTCGTCTGCCACCCGAGCCCGAGGCTCTTCTGCATCGACACGTAGTCCTTGATCAATTCGGCTTGCCCGGCGATCACGTTCTGCTGCGCGGACAGCGCCTCGCGTTGCGTATCGAGCAGGTCGATCATCGATGCGACGCCCGCGCGATAGCGCTCGTCCATCAGCGATCGGGCATGCACGGCCGACGTCTGCACCTTGGTGAGTGCCACGACGTGCTCGCGCTGGTGCCCGTAGCGCTGCAACGACGTGTTGGCATCCTGTAATGCGCCGAGCACCGCCTTCTGATAGTTCGCTTCCGCTTCATCGCGCGACGCTTCGGCTGCGCGTACCGCGCCGCGGGTGCGGCCGAAGTCGAGAATGTTCCATTGCAGGTACGGCGCGCCGACCCAGGTGAAGTTCTGCTTGCGGAACAGATGGCCGGGGTCCGTCGCGCTGAAGCCGAGATCGCCGAGCAGCGTCACCTTCGGGAAATAGTCGGCGACATGCTCGCCGATCTGCGCGTTGCTCGACGCGAGTCGGCGTTCGGCCGCGCGAATGTCGGGGCGCTGCTTCAGCAGCGCGGCCGGATCGCCGATTGCGACACTGCCGGGCAACGTCGGCAGCGCGGCGTCCGGTGCCGACAGCGCGGCGTCGAGCGCACCCGGCGCGCGGCCCGTCAGGATTGCGAGCCGGTCGAGCGATTCCGTGACCTGCGCGTCGAGCGGGATCAGCGACGCGCGCGTGGTCTCGACCTGCGTCGTCAGGCGTTCGATGTCCACATCGGCCGCGACGCCGCGCGCGCGGCGCTGCTGCGTCAGTTCGAGCATCGTCTGCTGCAGTTCGGCCGTGCGCTGCGACAGCGCGAGCCGCTGCTGCTGGTCGCGCAGGTCGACGTAGGCCGTCGCGACTTCGGCGGCGATCGAAACCTGCGTGTCCGACAGATCGGCGTCGACGGCCTCCGCTTGCGCGGATGCCGCTTCGACCGCACGGCGCGTGCCGCCGAACAGGTCGATTTCCCAGGTCGCGTCGAAGCCTGCCGAATAGAGCTGCAGCGGGCCCGAGCCGCCCAGCGACGGCGATGTGCCGCCCGACTGGTTCGAGCCGTTCGACGGCAGCAATGAGCCGAGCGCGCTGACGTCCGGTTCGCGCATGCGGATGGCCGCGACGGTGGCCGACGATTTCGGCAACTGGGCCGCGCGCTGTTGCGAGAGCTGCGCGCGTGCTGCGCGCAATCGCGCTTGCGCGGCGTGCAGATCGGGGTTGTACACGAGCGCGGCGGCGATCAGGTCGTCGAGCTGGCGGTCGTTCAGCGCGTGCCACCACGCGCTTGGCGCAGGCGCGCGAGTGTCGATGCCGGATGCCGGCGCGCGCACGAAGGTCGGCGCATCCGGCGCGGCGGGCGCGCCGCGGTAGTCGGGGCCGACCGTGCAGCCGGCGAGCAGGCACGCGGCCGCACACAGCGTGAGCGCAGGGTGGCGGGGCAGGGAGAAGGGTTTCATCGCGTAAGACGGTTCAATGGCCGGACGACATCGGCTGCGGCCCGCGCGGCGTTCTCAGCAGCAGCGCGAGCGGTACGCAGGCGAGCAGTGCGAGGCCCAGCAGGTAGAAGGTTTCGGAGTAGGTCATCACGACCGCCTGGATCTGGATCTGCTGCGCGAGCTGGCCGAGCGCGCGCATGTTCGAATACGCGAGGTCGCCGGTGTGCGCGAACCAGTTGGCCGCATAGGCCGACAGCCGGTCCTGCCCGATCAGCGAATTCGCGGTCACCGATTCGCGGAGCGCGGCCGTATGGAAGGTCGTGCGCCGGTCGATCACGGTGCCGATGATCGCGAGCCCGATCGAGCCGCCGAGATTGCGCGCCATGTTGTAGAGCCCGGCCGCATCGCCCGAGTCTTCGCGCGCGACCGCCGCCATCGACGCCTGGTTGAGCGGCATCATCGCGAGCATCTGCGCGACGCCGCGGATCAGTTGCGACCACACGAAGTCGTGGCCGACGCTCTGCGCGGTCAGGCTGATGTCGAGCATGCAGCTCAGGCAGAACAGCAGCAGCCCCGAGATCACGAGGATGCGGAAATCGACCTTGCCGAGCAGGCGCGGCAGGATCGGCATCACGAGAAAGGCCGGCAGCCCCGACAGCAGCATGATCGCGCCGGCCTGCTCCGCGTTGTAGCCGGCGACGATCGCGAGGAACTGCGGCAGCAGGTAGGACACGCCGTACAGGCCGGCGCCTACCGCGGACACGATCACGATCACGCTCGCGTAGCGCGGGTTGCGCATCAGCGACAGCCGCATGATCGGCCGCTTCGCGAAACGCTGCGACAGCGCGATCAGGATCATCCCGGCGAGCGACACGAGGCTCAGCGTGACGATCATCTGCGATTCGAACCAGCGTTCGCGCTGGCCTTCCTCGAGCACGACGGTGAGCGAGCTCAGCCCGATCGCGAGGCCGGCGATCCCGAGCCAGTCCGCGTTGAAGAACGAGCCCCATTGCGGGCGGTCCGACGGCAGCCCGAATGCCAGCAGCGCCATCAGCAGCAGGCACACGGGCAGGTTCAGGAAAAAGCACCAGCTCCAGTTCACGTTTTCCGCGAGCCAGCCGCCGAGCACGGGGCCGAACAGCGGCCCGAGCAGCACGATCAGGCCGAACAGCGTCATCCCGACCGGCAACTGCGACAACGGCAGCCGCGTGCGGATGATGGTCTGCGCGGTCGGGATCAGCGCACCGCCGGTGAAGCCCTGGCCGATCCGGCCGGCGATCATCATCGGAAGCGAATGCGACCAGCCGCACATCATCGAGAACGCGATGAAGAGCGCGGAGTTCGTCAGCAGGAAATTGCGCAGCCCGAACACGCGCGTGAGCCACGCGGCGAGCGGGATCATCACGATTTCCGACATCAGGTAGCCGGTCGAGATCCACGTGCCTTCGGTGCCGGTGGCGCCGATTTCGCCCTGGATCTGCGGCAGCGCGGAGTTCGTGATCGAGATGTCGAGCGTCGCCATCAGCGCGCCGAGCGCACCGGCCGCGACCGCGATCCAGTCGGTCACGCTCGCGCGGCCTTCGTGCGGCGGCGCGGGCATCGTGGCGGGCGTATCAGCCATGGTGCTGCTCGTCGCGGGCCGAACGCGTATCGACGTCGACCGTCACCGACAGCCCCGGCAGCAGCATGCGCTGTGCACGCGCGTCCGCGGCGAGGCGAATGCGTACCGGCACGCGCTGGACGATCTTCGTGAAGTTGCCGGTCGCGTTTTCGGGTGGCAGAAGCGCGAACTGGGCGCCCGTGCCCGGCGCGAAGCTGTCGACGACGCCGGACAGCGCGCCGTCCGGCAGCGCGTCGACGTGCAGTTCGACGGACTGGCCGATGCGCATCTGGCCGATCTGCGTTTCCTTGAAGTTCGCGACGAGGTAGATCGCATCGACAGGCACCACGGTCAGCAGGCGCGTGCCGGGTTGCACATATTGACCGACGCGCACGGTGCGATCGCCGACGCGGCCGGCGAGCGTGCTGCGCACGACCGTGTTGTCGAGGTCGAGCTGCGCCTGCGCGGCGCTGGCCTGCGCGGCTTCGAGCTGCGCGCGCGCCTGCTGGAGCTGCGCGGTGAACGACGCGATCTGCGTGCGCGCGGCGGCGATCGACGCGTTGTTTGCGGCGAGCGTCGCGGCCGCCTGGTCGCGCGTGCTCTTCAGATCGGCCACGCGTTCGTGCGTTTCGGCGCCGGTCGCCGCGAGCGGTGCATAACGTGCGTATTCGTCGCTCGCGTGGCGCGCGTTGATTTGCGACACCTTCGCCTGTGCATCGGCCTGTTCGAGATTCGCGTGCTGCTGGCTGATGTCGGCTTCGGCACGCGCGATATCCGCGCGGCGCGCATCGACGGTCGCGAGCGATTGCGCGAGCGCGACCTGGTACTGGCGGACGTCGAGCCGCACGAGCGGATCGCCGGCCTTCACCGCCTGGTTGTCGCGCACATACACGTCGGTCACGTAGCCGGCGACCTTCGGCGCGGCGGTCATGCTGTCCGCCTGCAGGTACGCATCGTTGGTGCTTTCGATGAAGCGGCCGACCGTCCACCAGCGGCCGAGCCAGACGGCGCCGCCGATGGCCGCGAGCACGGCGACCACGAGCAGGATGCGCCGCTTCGATCCGACCTTTTCGTTGCGCGGCGTTGTTCCGGCTTCCTGGCGATTTGCTTTCTGTGGCGGGTCTTGCAGCGTCGACATGCTGGCGTCCAATTTATTCCGAGTGGAAGAATTATTCCAGTTGCTAGAATTGTGTCAAGTAGAATGTCGATCGATCGAATGACGAGGAAGGCATGAACGAAGCGAAGAAGCTGCGCCGCACGTCGGCGTGCGGCTACGCGCGCGGCGACGAAACGCGCCAGCGGATCATCGAGGCGGCGATCGAACTGTTCGGCGAACGCGGGTTCGCGGGCGCATCGACGCGCGAGATCGCCGCGATGGCCGGCGTGAATGCACCGGCGCTCCAGTACTACTTCGAGAACAAGGAAGGCGTTTACCGCGCGTGCGTGGAGACGATCGCCGAGAACGGCTGGGAGGTGTTCGCGCCGTCGGTCGGCCATGCGTGGGCGATGCTCGACGCGGACGCGGACGTCGACGTGCTGATCGACGCGTTCGTCGGGCTGTTGCGCGCGTTGTCGGACCGGATGTTCACGGCGCCGAAGACGATGAACCAACGGTTGTTCTTCGCGCGCGAGCAGGTCGGCCAGGAGCCGGCGAGCGCGAGCGAAATCCTGATGAAGCGCATGCGCAAGCCGCTCAACGACGTGAGCGCCGAGCTGATCGGCCGCATCTCGGGGCGGCCGGCCGACGATCCCGTCACGCGCTTGCGGGCGATGAGCCTGTACGGGCAGATCACGGTGTTCCACATCGCGGAGCGTTCCGCGCTGCAGGTGCTCGAATGGGATGCGTTCAATGGCGAGCGCGCGGCGCTGCTGATCGAGACGATCGCCGACCAGACGCGCGTGCTGCTCGAACAATGGCATGCGCAGCGCGATGCGTCTGCCACCGATCCGGAGGCTGCCGCGAAGCGGAAGCCGCGTGCCGCGGCGAAACGCACGACGAAGCCGGATGCCTCAACCTCCGCGGCGAAAAACACGCGGCGCGTGACCAAGCCCGCCGCGCGTTGAGCGCGACGGGTCGTTAGCCCGTCCAGTCAGTTCGGCTTGCGCGCCGGCTCGTCGTTTGACGGCGGCCGGGGCGCTGTTGCGGCGGCATTGCCGTTGCCGTCATGGCTGCCGTTTTCGTCCATGCCGGCCGGCCGCGATTCATCCGCGTACGCGACGACGCTGCGCTGCGGATTGGCGATCCGGATGCCGCGCTCGCGGAAGGTTTCCGCGATGCGCCGGTTGAATTCACGCTGCACGCTCCAGCGCGTCGAGTCCGTGCACTGCATCTGTCCGGCCAGCGCGAGCGCCGCGCCGTCGACCTGGTCGATGCCCCAGTAGCTGAAGTCCGACAGGATGCCGTCGTGGTATTTCGGATCGTCGCGCAATGCGGCGCCGATCTCCTTCAGCGTCGCGATCGCGCGATCGATGTCCTCGCCATAGGCGATGCTGACCTTGACTGCCGCGTTGCCGAGCCCGCGATTCGTGTTGTTGACGGTCGTCACCGAGCTGAACGGGATCGTGTACAGCGAACCGTCGCCGCCGCGCAGCCGCACGGTGCGGATCGACAGGTACTCGACCGTGCCAGACACGCCGGCGAGCGTGACCCAGTCGCCGACCTGCATCGCGTTTTCCATCAGCAGGAAGATCCCGGTGATGAAATCCTGCACGAGCTTCTGCGAGCCGAAACCGAGTGCGACGCCGAAGATGCTGGCGCCGGCAAGCAGCGGGCCGATGTTCACGCCGAGCTCGCTGAGGCCCGTCAGCACGACGACGAGCGCGATCATCACGAACAGCAGCGAGCGCAGCATCGGCAGCAGCGTGCGCAAGCGCGCCGCGCGCACCAGATTGCCTTCGCGCGTCCAGCGCTGCAGACGGCGCTCGATCGCAATGTTCGCGGCTTCCCATACGACGAGCGCGACGACGGCCGCGATCGCGATCGTCATCAGCGCCGACGCGAGCCGGTGGCCGATCGTGCCGGTCTCGAACGCGCGGAAGATCGGCACGCCCCAGATCTGCAGCAGCAGCACGACGGTCACGATGCCGATCACGCCCGACACGATCTGGCGCAGCAGCGGGTAGTAGCGGTACGCGTGCAGGTGGACGAGCGTGCGGTCTTCGTCGCGGCCCTGGAACAGCCGCGCAAGCGCGCCGAACACGACGATCGATACCATCCGCATGCCGATCATCACCGCGATCGAGCGGCCGCCGAGCGTGATCAGCACGCGGTAGCCGTTGTGGACGTCGAGTGCCCACACGAACCACAGCGCCATCACGATGAATACCGACACGGGTGCCCATGCGTCCGCGAGCGCGTTGCCGACCACCGCGAAGGTCGGCCGGTCCGCGCCGGCCGCGCGGATCCGTGCGGCGACCGGCCGGCGGCACTGAAGGATCAGCGCCGAGATCATCACGTGCCCGACGAGCGCGACCGCTTTCAGCAGCGCGACGTGACCGGCCTCGCTGAGGCCGAAGTTCGCGGCGATCTCGACCGCGGCCGTGCACGCGCCGACCACGATCACGATCCGCGCGATCGAGCGTTGCGCGAAGTCGGCCCATGCATCGCTGATATGCAGCAGCCGCAATTGCCGTGCATCGGGCTGGAAGAACAGCCGGCTGACGATCGTGACGAGCCGGCAGATCACGTAGATGTCGATCAATGCCTCGAGCGCGGATTCGATCGGCGTGCCTGCATCGCCGATCACCGACATCGTCAGGCTCGCGACGCCGACGAACACGAGCAGCGGCACCGCGCGCAGCACGAGGCTGACGAGCGCGCGCGGCATCCGGTGCAGCAGCGTGGTTTGACGCTGCGCATGGCCGAGACCTTGCGACGACGCGGGCGCGGTGTCGGGCGGGGTGGAGGCATCCCGTAGTGATGCGTTGTCGTCGTCGGGCGTGACGGAATCGGGCGCGGTGCGGCGCGACGGGTCGGCGCGCCGTGCGGCCACCGTGGCCAGCGCGCGTCGCAGCAGCCGCTTTGCGAACCATTCGACGAGGAGCGCGGGCACGAGCACGGCGATGATGAGGAAGATCGCGTGCATGAAATCCGCGCGCGCGTCGGCGCGCACCAGTCTGTCATGCCACCAGCTTCCGACCGAGCCGACATCGAGCAGCGAGCGCAGCGATTCCTTCAGCGCGCCGCCGATTTCGATGGTCCAGCGCGACCCCTGGCGGACGAGCATCGACGCGAGCCCGTTCGACGTGAGCGCGCTCGGGGCGGCGGCAGCCGACGCGCCGCTGGCCGCGGCCGTTTCGCTGGCGGCGACCGCGGGCGCGCTCAATGCGCCGACGGCCGCGATCGCGCGCAGCGTCGTTTCGACCTGCGCGCGCTCGCGCGGGTTTTCGAGCACGGTGAGTGCCTGCTGCGCCTGTTGCGGCGTCAGCGCGGGCGCGGTGCCGGAGGCGGCCGACGCGGCGGCCGGGGCGGGAGCGGCCGCGTGCGCGGCCGAGACGACGGCGGCCAGCAGCCAGCCGAGGAGGAAATGTCGCATGAGTGGGCATGCGGGCGCGCATCGGCGCGCGGCCCGCCGAGCTGAACGATGGACGGAAGTTAACATGATCGCGATCGGAACCGAATAGTTCCTTCGATGAGTATTCGAATCGGGCATACGCGAGGTGGCGCGGGCGTTTGCGAGTCGTTCGCGCATCGGATCGCCGCGACGCCGGCTGCGCGTTCTGTCACGCATGTGTCTGACGCAGACTGTAGGCAACCCGATATGTGGGAATGTCCTGCTTGCCGGATCGTAAGGTGGTTGTAACGACGCGTGCATCGCGCCATATGAATTCGGATTCCTGACGAATCACGCCTGCTCGTCGTGAAAAACCGGCAGCACGTGCTCCGCGAGTTCCTCGATGACCTCGCGCACGGGCCGGTCCGATCCCGGATTCAGCGTGACGTGATGCGTGCCCGCCGCGCGCATGCCGTGCAGGATGTCGACCAAGGCATGTCGCCCGGTTGCATAGCCGAGCGGCAATGCGGTGGCCGGCGTATCGGGCTGCGCGGCGAGGTCGAGCCGCATCGACACGCCGAATGCGCGAAAGGCCGGCGACGCGAGCCGGTCGACCGCCGCGCGCCACATCGAATAGCGGGCGCGCTGCGTGTCCGGATCGCGGTGATACGTCATCCAGCCGATCGCGTGCCGCGCGATCCAGTCGACGCTCTGTCCACCCGAGCCGACCGCGAGCATCGGCACCGCGCCGTCGCCGCGCGGCAGCAGCGTGAATTCGGGCGCGTCGGGCGGCGCGTCGTCGGGCAGCACGCGAGACGGCACGCCGAGCGCGGCCGCGACGACGTCCCAGTGTGCGCGGTACCGGTCGCGCCGCGTTTCCACGTCGACACCGAACGCCGCATATTCGGGCGGCCGGTCGCCGGAGCCGAGCCCGAGGATGAAGCGTCCGCCCGACAGCGTCGCGACCGACAGCGCGCCTTTCGCGATATGCAGCGGATGACGCAGCGGCAGCACGATCGCGCCGCTGGCGAGCGCGATCCGGCGCGTGCGCGACGCCAGCGCGCCGAGCAGCACCCACGGGTCGAGGTGGCCGACCGGGTCGGGATAGTCGGCGCTGTTCAGCGGCACGTCGCGAATCCACAGCGCGCGAAAGCCGAGCGTATCGGCCAGCGCCGCGAGTTCGAGCTGTTCGTTGAAGTCGGCGACGATCTGGTCGCTGCGAAGTAGCGGCAGCGTGAGGCCGATCGACAGCCGCCCGGCCGAAAAGACGCGATGCGCGACGTCGGGGCGGGCGGGGGCGGGCGTGGTCATGTCGAATCCTGGGAGGCGGTGCAACGCGAACGCGCGGCGCTGCGTGTCCGAATGCTAACGTGTTTGCGCAAGGCGGGAGCGGGGCGACCCACGCGAAGGGGCAAGGCCGCGCGCCCACGTCCGTTCGTGTGCGTGTGGCTACTGTCGGGCGATTGTAGGGCGATTGGCGCCAGCGCGCAGATGCAACGCCTCGGTGCCCGCCCGGGCCGTGCGCGAGCGGCACGGCGGCAGGCTCGGGCAGCCTGCACCGATCCGGCGGGCCGCCGTGTGCGTTTCAGTTTCGAAACGTTCGCGCTTCTTGCCGGTGCGCGATATGCGTCGACGGCCCTGTTTCGGCCCGCGCGGCCTTGCGGCATGAAGCATGGTGCGCTCCTTGCATATCTGTACGAGCCGTGAGCGCGGTCGCGGGTGCAGTGGGGCCGGCGATCGCTTCAGTGGGTCGGACGTATCGAAGACGGGGACAAGAGAATGAAAAGAGACCGAATCGCAACGTATCGTGTTGCAAACATGAATCGCCGACCTGCCGGGACATTCGCTTCGCCGTTGATCGAGGCGACGTGAGCGCGCGGCTTTCCGTTCCATCCGAGCAATCGGGTTCGTACTGAACGACGACGTGCATGTGTGACGCACGAGGCCGACCGGTGCCGGTCGGCCGTCGGGGATGAACCGTGAACGCTTGTGGATGGCCCCGGCCTGGATCCCGGATCGTCATGAAGCTGCGCGCAACGCAAGTCGTCGCGCGGCGTTTTCGTTCGCGCGCCGCGCATGGCCTCGGCGCGGCGAGCCCGAACCGGATCGTGCAGGAAAGCCGGCGGCGCAACGATGCGCGCGGCATCGCGGAACATGCGTAATTCAGGGGAAGCGTTCGCTGGTCGCAGCGTGACGGACGCCGCAAGTTTGTGCTGTCAGTTGATCCACTACCCCGATGGATCAATTGTTGAAGCGCCCATCGCCGAGTGGCGGATGGGCGTCTTTTTTTGTGCGCCGGTCGGCCGCGCGGGCCGTCGGCCCGATCGCGCGGCGTTCTGTATGATGTGCTGGCGTGCCTGGCCGCCCATGCGGGCGCACGGCCTGCCGGCGCGCCCGATCACGTGTTGCCAACATGAACGATAAAGCCCTGCACGACCTCTCATCCGCCGGCGTCGATCCGGCCGCGCTCGATGCGCTGCACATGTTCGTCGAGCGTCATCCGCGCCTGCTCGTGCTGACCGGCGCGGGCATCAGCACCGATTCCGGCATTCCCGGCTATCGCGACCGCAACGGTCAATGGATGCGCTCGCCGCCGATCCAGCTCCATGAATTTCTCGGCTCCGATGCCGCGCGGCGACGCTACTGGGCGCGCAGCATGATCGGCTGGCCCGTCGTCGGCCGCGCGCAGCCGAACGGGTCGCACGTCGCGCTGGCGCGGCTCGGCGGCGCCGGCCGGATCGAGCGCCTCGTCACGCAGAACGTCGACGGCCTGCATCAGCGTGCGGGCAGCGGCGACGTGATCGAACTGCACGGCGGGATCAACGGCGTGACGTGCCTCGCATGCGGCGCGCATCATGCGCGCGCGGCGATCCAGACCGTGCTCGAAGCCGACAATCCTGAACTGCTGGGCGCGCAGGCCGAGCCGGCCGCGGACGGCGACGCGCATCTCGAATGGGCCGGGCTCGACACCTTCCGCATCCCGGCGTGCCCCGCGTGCGGCGGCCTGCTGAAGCCGGCCGTCGTGTTCTTCGGCGAGAACGTGCCGCGCGAGCGCGTCGCGCTGGCGTCGCAGGCGCTCGATGCGGCCGACGCGCTGCTCGTCGTCGGCTCGTCGCTGATGGTGTATTCCGGTTACCGCTTTTGCGTGTGGGCGCAGGCGCAGCACAAGCCGGTCGCCGCGCTCAATCTTGGCCACACGCGCGCCGATCCGATGCTGACGCTGAAGGTCGAGGCGCGTTGCGCACCCGCGCTCGACGCGCTGACCGCGCGGCTGGGCCTCGCGGGCAATGCACCGGAGCACGCATCGTGACCGATCAAACGCAGTTGCCCGATTCGTCCGCACGGCTGTCGGCGCCGGCGGCCGAACGCAATCGCGGGCCGATCCTCGACGTATTGCGCCGCGTGCTGCCGGCGAGCGGCAACGTGCTCGAAATCGCGAGCGGCACGGGGCAGCACGTCGTCCATTTCGCGCAGGCGTTGCCGGGACTGCGCTGGCAGCCGAGCGATCCCGATGCGCAGGCGCGGCGCTCGATCGCCGCGTGGGTCGCGCACGCGGGCCTCGCGAACGTCGCCGGGCCGCTGGCGTTCGACGTGCGCGACGCAGCCTGGCCGGTCGGCGCGCTCGACGCGATCGTCTGCATCAACATGATTCACATCTCGCCGTGGGCCTGCACCGACGCGCTGTTCGCGGGCGCGTCGCGCCTGCTGCGGCCGGGCGGCGTGCTGTTCCTGTACGGCCCGTATCGCCGCGAAGGCCGGCATACGGCACCGTCGAACGCAGCATTCGACCTGCAGTTGCGGAGCCGCGACCCGTCGTGGGGCGTGCGCGATCTCGAAACCGTCGTCGCGCTCGGCCTCGATCGCGGGCTCGACTGCATCGAGGTCGTCGAGATGCCGGCGAACAACCTGAGCGTCGTGTTCCGGCGGCTTCCGCACGCGGAGCAATGACACGCAAGCGCGCATCGCCGCCGGGTTTCCACTATCCTTTCGCCTGTGCGCGCGGCCAGGTTCAGGTCGCGCCCCGTTTTTTCCGGAGAATTGACTAATGGGCAAACAAGCAATCGGTGTGATCGGGCTCGCGGTGATGGGCCGCAATCTCGCACTCAATATCGAGAGCCGCGGTTACGCGGTGTCGGTGTACAACCGCAGCCGCGAGAAAACCGACGAACTGATCGCCGAATTCCCCGGCCGCAATCTGGTGCCGACCTATACGCTCGAAGAGTTCGTCGCGTCGCTCGAAACGCCGCGCCGGATCCTGATGATGGTCAAGGCAGGCGAAGCGACCGATGCGACGATCGCGTCGCTCAAGCCGCTGCTCGAGAAGGGCGACGTGCTGATCGACGGCGGCAATACGCACTTCACCGATACGATCCGCCGCAACCAGGAGCTCGCGCAATCGGGCCTGCACTTCATCGGCACCGGTGTGTCGGGCGGCGAAGAGGGCGCACTGCGCGGCCCGTCGATCATGCCCGGCGGCCAGCGCGACGCGTACGACCTCGTCGAGCCGATCCTCAAGCAGATCGCCGCGAAGGCACCGTCGGACGGTGAGCCGTGCGTCGCGTACATGGGCCCGGACGGCGCGGGCCACTACGTGAAGATGGTCCACAACGGCATCGAATACGGCGACATGCAACTGATCGCCGAAAGCTATTCGGTGCTGAAGGACGTCGCGGGCCTGACCAACGACGAGCTCGGCGCGGTGTACACCGAATGGAACCAGGGCGAGCTCGACAGCTACCTGATCGAGATCACGTCGAAGATCTTCGGCAAGAAGGACGAAGAGACCGGCAAGCACCTCGTCGACGTGATCCTCGATCGCGCCGCGCAGAAGGGCACCGGCAAGTGGACGAGCCAGAACGCGCTGGATCTCGGCGTGCCGCTGCCGCTCATCACCGAATCGGTGTTCGCGCGCGTGCTGTCGTCGCTGAAGACCGAGCGCGTCGCGGCCAGCAAGATCCTGTCGGGCCCGGCCGCCGCGCCGTTCGACGGCGATCGCGCGGCGTTCGTCGAAGCGGTGCGCCGCGCGCTGTACCTGAGCAAGGTGATCTCGTACGCGCAGGGCTTCGCGCAACTGCGCACGGCGTCCGAAGAGTACGGCTGGAACCTCGATCTCGGGACGATCGCGAAGATCTTCCGTGCGGGCTGCATCATCCGCGCGCGCTTCCTGCAGAAGATCACGGACGCGTACGCGAAGGATCCGGCGCTCGCGAACCTGCTGCTCGATCCGTACTTCAAGGACATCGCCGCGAATTACCAGGCGTCGCTGCGCGACGTCGTGGTCGCCGCCGTGAAGGCCGGCGTGCCGGTGCCGGCGTTCGCGTCGGCGGTTGCGTACTTCGACAGCTACCGTTCCGAGCGGCTGCCGGCGAACCTGGTGCAGGCGCAGCGCGACTTCTTCGGCGCGCACACGTTCGAGCGCACCGACAAGCCGGGCAGCTTCCACGCGAACTGGTCGTAATCGCCCGCGAGGGCAGCATTGTTGCGAAAATCTATTCTTTGAATAGGGTTTCTCTATCCCGGATGCCGACATTGTTGGCTCCGGGGAAACAGTGTTTTCGCTCTTTCATGGTTTTCCCTAGGGGACGTCGGGACTAAACTCTGTTCCATCGCTGCAGACATGGTGTGTGCGGCGGAGCAAAAAAATCCCCGGAGGTAATCATGAAATCGCTGATCGCAACGTTCGCTGCAGCTGCTGTCCTCGCCGTTCCCGCCGTCTCGTTCGCCCAGGAAAACGCGCCCGTCACCCGTGCGCAAGTGAAGGCCGAACTGGTCGCCGTGCAACAAGCCGGTTACAAGCTGGGCAGCGACCGTACGACCTACCCGGAAGGCATCCAGGCTGCTGAAGCCCGTGTGAACCCGCAACAGAACGTCGCCGCCGCCGACACGACCGGCTATGGCGCACAACCGGCCGGCGCACAAGAATCGGGTGCTCCGGCTGCTGCAAAGACCGGCTGGCAAGTCAAGCGTATCGCTGACGACGCACCGATCTACAAGGGTCGTTAATGGGACGGCCGCCCAGGCGGCCGGATCCGACCCCGTAGTACAAACAGCCCGTCGTTCCGCAAAGCGGAACGACGGGCTGTTTTCATTGGTGGCGCCTGCGGCGCCGGTTCCGCAAAGCGGAAAGACGGGCGGGTTTAATTGGTGGCGCCAGCGGCGCCCGTTCCGCAAAGCGGAACGACGGGCTGTTTTCATTGGTGGCGCCTGCGGCGCCGGTTCCGCAAAGCGGAATGACGGGCTGTTTTCATTGGTGGCGCCTGCGGCGCCGGTTCCGCTTTTATGGGTGGCGTGTACCGCGCCGGCGCTCAGTGTAGCGGGCGCGTGCCGCGCCCGATATCCCGGAACAGCGCTTCGGCCGGTTCCAGCACCTGCAGCCACGTTTCGTCGTAGCCGCTCAGCGTGTCGAGCGCCTCGCGCAGCCGCTCGATCGCGAGGACCGGCAACTCGACGCTGTGGCGCGTACCCGTCAGGTGCGCGACGCTCGCCAGCTGGACAAGCGCGTCGGCCGCCTCGGCGACGTCGGTCGCGAACAGCAGATGCCGGTTGAGCAATTCGACCAGGCCGCTGGAACCGGCGAAATCGTCGGCGTTGAGCTGCACGGAAAGAAACGTCGCGTTGTTCATCGTCATGCTCCTCGTTGTCGTTGGATCGCGTTGCGCATCACCGAGTATAGGCGGCGATCGAAGGGGGGAATGTGACGGGGCCGAGATGACGGGCGAGGGCGGCGACGCGTGCGGAAGACCCGCGACAGGCCGCCGGACGGCCCGCGCGGCGCGGTTTGCGGGCCGCCGGCACGCCGGTGAGGCGCCGCAAGATTGTTGCCGGATCAGGCACTTGTCGCGGCCCTGACCGCCACAAATGGTATCTTTGCCGGTCGGAACGACGTGAAAAAGGGGCCGGTGAGCCCGTTCGCGCCGACTCCGCTGTGGAAACTGACGGCCGCGAGAGCGGTCGGATACTGGTTGGTCCGGCCCTCCGGCCGGACATCGTGCGTCGCGCGCCGGAGGGCGGTGGGCGGCGCAACGACGCAAATCCGGGAGGACCCTTGAGAGAAACTATTCCCATCCACGATGCGCTCGCGCGCTGGCTGCCGCAGGCGGCGCTCATCGCCGCGGCCGTCGCGTTGTCGGGCTGTACGCTGACACCGTGGACCGACAACTGGCAGCCGGCGCGTCAGTCGACCCCGATGTCGGCCGCGACGCCGGGCGTGATCGCCGGCTATTACCGCGTGAACCCGGGCGACACACTCGCGGGCATTGCGGGCGCCTACGGGCAGCGCGTGCAGGACGTGGCCAGCTGGAACCACATGGCGCCCACCGATGCGGTGTCGCCCGGCCAGGTGCTGCGCGTCGCGCCGCCGCCGGCCGCGACGTCGCTCGGGCAGCCGTCCGCCGCCGCGCAGCCGGGCTCGCTTGCATGGCCGGCCACGGGTGTCGTCGCGACGCCGTTTACGGCCGGCAAGACGCGCGGCGTCGTGATCGCCGCATCCGGGCCCGACCATTCGGTGCGGGCCGCGGCGAACGGGCGCGTGGTTTATGCCGGGTCCGGCGTCAAGGCCTATGGCCCGCTCGTGATCCTGAAGCACGACAACGGGCTCATTACGGCCTACGGACACAACGGCAAGCTGCTCGTCAACGAAGGCGACGCGGTACGCCAGGGCCAGCCGGTCGCCGAGATGGGCACCGACCCAAGCGGCCGTTCGACGTTCGAGTTCGAAGTCCGTCAGAACGGCAAGGTCGTCGATCCGATGAACTTCCTGCCGCGCAACGGCGGCTGACGCACCCGCGTCGCCACGTGTGCGCCGGGCGGCGCACACGCTCCCGCCTTCTTCCACCTCTATCCTTCCTTGAACGCCGCGGTGCCGGCCTGTCTCGCGCGATTGCCGAGCCAGCAGATGCCCAGTGCGAGCGCCGCCGCGCCGAGCGCGATCAGCGAGCACTGGATCGCGACCGGCAGGTAGCCATGCGGCCGCGGATCGACGAACGGGTAGGGATACCAGTTCTCCAGCGCGCCGCGCACCAGCGTATAGCCGAGATAGATGACCGGAAAGCCGAGCCACGCAAACGCGCTGCGCCGCGGGATCGGCGAGCGCGGCTCCACGTACAGCCAGTCGCACAGCATGACGAGCGGCACGATCCGGTGCAGCACCCAGTTGTTGAACGCGGGCGTGACGTGGCGTAGCGCATCGAGCCGCGCGAGCAGGAGTTCGTAGACGATCGCGGTGATCAGCATGTACAGCACGGCGGCACCGCGCATCGATTCGTAGCGCGCCGAGCCGGGGCGCGCGATGCGCCAGAGCCCCGCGGCCAGCACCCCGGCCGCATAGAGGCTGCTCAGTTGCGTGAAATAGCTGAGAAAGTTGCCGAGCTCGAACGCGGGCATGCCCCAGTAGCCGGCGATGCTGTGCAACGTCGTCGACACCGCGAGCAACGCGGCGGTCAGCCGGTAGGCCGCAACGAAGAACGCCTTGCTCATGATGCGCGCGCAACGTTGACACCAAAGCTTCATCGTGCCACAGGCGTTTCCGGGCGCGATGCGGATTTTCCATATGAAGGCCCCGCGCGGCGCGCGTTGACGATTCGTCCGATATTTGACCGTGCCGCGCAAAACCGGACGCCCGTGCGGCTACAATCGTGGCAGCTTTGCCGGGCTGCCGAGCCGATTGCGGCATGCGCCCCTCCCCGCATACAACACGAGACGAAGCATGAGAAACATCCTCGCGAAACAGACGCGCTACAGCTCGCCCGCGATCTTCTTCCACTGGGTCATCTTCCTGCTGGTGGCGTTGGCCTACCTGGCCATCGAGATCCGCGGGCCGAAAGGCAGCGACAGCCGTGTGTTCTGGATGAACGTGCACCTCACCGCGGGCACCTTCGTGCTCGTGCTGTCGGTGCTGCGCGTGCTGTGGCGGGCGGTCAGTCGCGTGCCGCAAGCCATTCCGCAGGCGGTGCTGCTGCGCTGGCTCTCGAAGCTCGCGCATGTCGCGCTCTACGTGTTCATCATCGCGCAGCCGCTGCTCGGCATCATGATGATCAATATGGGCGGCAAGCCGGTGTCGCTCGACTGGCTCGGCGTGTCGTTCACGCTGTTCGGGCCCGACAAGGCGCTGCGGCCGACGATCAAGGAAGCGCACGAGCTGATCGGCAACGCGTTCTACTTCGTGATCGGCCTGCATGCGCTGGCCGCGCTGTACCACCATTTCATCCGGCGCGACGACGTGCTGCGGCGCATGGCACCCTGATCGCCACGCTCCGGGCGCGCACGGCAGGCGAGGGCGCATGGTTGTGTTGACAACCATGCGCCCTCGCTGCGTTTACCGTCATGTGCGGCTGGCCATCGTGGCGAACATTCTGTAACATCTCGGCTGTTTTTACATTCCGCTTACTCGCCGCCGCGCATGCTGCACCGACATCGTCACCTGACCGCCTGGCTCGGCGTGCTCGCGATCTGGTTCGCGATCGCGGCGCCGCTGGTGTCGCAGTGGCGCGTCGCGCAGGCGGCCACACCGGAAGCGATCGTCTGCAGTACAGAGCACGGTGCGCATCAGTCGCCCGATGCGGGCCGCACGCACGATCACGCGCTGCATCTCGATGCGTGCGGCTATTGCGGCTTCTTCGCGCACAGTCCCGCGCTCGGCGCGCCTGCCGCCGCGTCGTTCGCTTCCGTTTCCGTCGTTTCCGTTTCCGCCGCCGCGCCGCCTGCCGTCGCGGTGCGCGCCAACCGCTATCCGCGCGCGTATCCACGCGCACCGCCCGAGCGCGCCTGACGCGTTTTCTTCCGTTCTGTTCCACCGCCGATATCCGTGCGGCCCGTCGAGGCCGCGTGGAGGGCGTCACTCGGGCTTTCCATCATGACCATTTTCCAGTTGCGTGCGCCACGGGCGTCACGCAATGCCTGTGCGCGGCGCATGCCGCGCATGCTGAAACTTACCGTTCCCGCGCTGGCCGTCGGCGCCATGGCCGCCAGCGCCGCCGCGGCCGAAACGGCGCGCACGGCCGGCGCACCTGCTGACGACGCGGCCGCGCTGCTGCCACCGGTCGAGGTCGTCGCGTCGCCGCTGAGGACACCGCTCGTCGTCGTCACGGATCCGAAGGCGCCGCGCCAGCCGCTGCCCGCCAGCGACGGCGCCGATTACCTGAAAACGATCCCCGGCTTCACGTCGATCCGCAGCGGCGGCACGAACGGCGACCCCGTGCTGCGCGGGATGTTCGGTTCGCGGCTGAACATCCTGGCGAACGGGATGCCGACACTCGGCGCGTGTCCGAACCGGATGGATGCGCCGACTTCGTACATCGCACCGGAAAGCTATGACAAGGTCACCGTCGTGAAGGGGCCGCAATCCGTGCTGTATGGCCCGGGCGCGTCGGCCGGCACCGTGCTGTTCGAGCGCGTGACGCCGCGATTCGACAAACCGGGCATGCGGTTCGACGGCAGCCTCGTCGGCGGCTCGTTCGGGCGCAACGACCAGAACATCGACGTGACGGCCGGCACGCCGGACGTCTACGGCCGCGTGACCGCGAACCACGCGCATTCGCAGGACTACAAGGACGGCAACGGCAACACGGTGCCGTCGCAGTGGGACAAGTGGAACGCCGATGCGGCACTCGGCTGGACGCCCGACGACCACACGCGCGTCGAACTGACGGCCGGCACGGGCGACGGTTACGCGAAGTACGCGGGCCGCGGGATGGACGGCGCGCATTTCCGCCGCGAGACGTTCGGCCTGTCGTTCGACAAGCGGCATCTCGGCGACGTGCTCGACCGCATCGAAGCGCGCGTGTACTACAACGAAGCCGACCACGTGATGGACAACTACACGTTGCGGCAGCCCGACCCGACCAGCAGCATGCCGATGCGGATGGCGGCCGAGGTGCGGCGCCGCACGTTCGGCGCGCGCGCGGCGGCGACGTTCCGTTTCGGCGACGACTTCAAGCTCGTGACGGGTGTCGACGCGCAATCGAACCGGCTCGATTCGCGTTCGGCGATGGGGTCGCAGAACTACGGCGACCAGCCGTGGGATGCACAGGCGACGATGTGGAACGCGGGCGCATTTAGCGAGCTGACGTGGTATGCGAGCGACGTGTCGCGCGTGATCGGCGGCGCGCGCATCGACTATGCGAGCGCACGCGACAAACGCGCGACGGTGAGCGGCATGATGATGAGCAAGCCGAATCCGACCTTCGACGACGATCGAGCGCGCGTGCTGCCCAGCGGTTTCGTGCGCTACGAACGCGATCTCGCGTCGCTGCCTGTCACGTGGTACGCGGGGATCGGTCATGCGGAGCGCTACCCCGACTACTGGGAGCTGTTCTCCGCGAATCGCGGGCCGGCCGGTTCGGTCAACGCATTTTCGTCGGTGCAGCCGGAGAAGACCACGCAGCTCGACATCGGCGCGCAATACAAGAGCGACCGGTTCGACGCATGGGTGTCGGCCTATGCGGGCTACGTGCAGGACTTCATCCTGTTCAACTACAGCGCCGGCATGATGGGCTCGACCACGCAGGCCACCAACGTCAACGCGCAGATCATGGGCGGCGAAGCGGGCGTGTCGTGGCGGCCGGTCGCGCCGCTGCGCGTCGAGACGTCGCTCGCGTATGCGTGGGGGCGCAACGTGGCGAGCGGCGATCCGCTGCCGCAGATGCCGCCGCTCGAGGCGCGCATCGGGCTCGAATACACGCGCGGTGCATGGTCGGCCGGTGGCCTGTGGCGGATCGTTGCGCCGCAGCATCGATATGCCCTGAATGAGGGCAACGTGGTCGGCAAGGACTTCGGTCCGAGCGCCGGATTCGGCGTGCTGTCGCTGCATACGCAATACAACGTCAGCAAGACCGTGCAGATCTCGGTCGGCGTCGACAACGTGCTGAACAAGGCCTACACGGAGCACCTGAACCTCGCCGGCAACGCGGGTTTCGGTTATCCGGCGAACGCGCCGGTGATGGAACCGGGCCGTACCGCGTGGTTGCGCGTGAGCGCGAAGCTGTAGCGCGCGGCGCGTGTGCGTTGCAGCAAACGCGCGCACGAACGCGGCCCCGCCCGAACGGGCGGGGCGCGTCAACCGATTAGAGAACCGTGTCTAGTCAGGGCGCAAACGTTCGCGACTCGTGATTCACTCCCGCATTCGACGGTCACGGCGCACACGAGGGCGCAACGTGCGTCGATTCGAGTTCATTCGCACCGGCAGCACAATAATCAGGAGAACATGCATGGCCAGATCGATGCGTTCCAGGGTGGTGGCAGGGGCAGTGGCATGCGCGATGAGCGTCGCGCCGTTCGCGGGGATGACCGCGGCGATGACGCTCGCGACGACGCACGCGGCGATGGCGGCGAGTGCGCCCGCCGACAACTACGCGGCGACGCGCTATCCGATCATTCTCGTGCACGGGCTCACGGGAACCGACAAATACGCAGGTGTGCTCGAGTACTGGTACGGGATCCAGGAGGACCTGCAGCAGCATGGCGCGACCGTCTATGTCGCGAACCTGTCGGGCTTCCAGAGCGACGACGGCCCGAACGGGCGCGGCGAACAGTTGCTGGCCTACGTGAAGACGGTACTCGCCGCGACGGGGGCGACCAAGGTCAATCTCGTCGGTCACAGCCAGGGCGGGCTGACGTCGCGTTATGTCGCGGCCGTCGCGCCCGATCTGGTCGCGTCGGTGACGACGATCGGCACGCCGCATCGCGGCTCCGAGTTCGCCGACTTCGTGCAGGGCGTGCTCGCGTACGATCCGACCGGGCTGTCGTCGACGGTGATCGCCGCGTTCGTCAATGTGTTCGGCATCCTCACGAGCAGCAGCAACAACACGAACCAGGACGCGCTCGCGGCGCTGAAGACGCTGACGACCGCACAGGCCGCCACGTACAACCAGAACTACCCGAGCGTTGGCCTTGGCGCGCCGGGCAGTTGCCAGACCGGCGCACCGACGGAAACCGTCGGCGGCAACACGCATCTGCTGTATTCGTGGGCCGGCACCGCGATCCAGCCGACGATCTCCGTGCTGGGCGTCACGGGTGCGACGGATACGAGCACCATTCCGCTCATCGATCCGGCGAACGCGCTCGACCCGTCGACGCTCGCGCTGTTCGGCACCGGCACGGTGATGATCAACCGCGGTTCGGGCCAGAACGACGGGGTCGTGTCGAAGTGCAGCGCGTTGTACGGCCAGGTGCTGAGCACGAGCTACAAGTGGAACCATCTCGACGAGATCAACCAGTTGCTCGGCGTGCGCGGCGCGAATGCGGAAGATCCGGTCGCGGTGATCCGCACGCATGCGAACCGGCTGAAGCTCGCGGGCGTGTGATCGATGACGGCACGTGAAGGGCGCGCGCCGCTGGCGCGGCGCGCTGTGGTCTACGGTGTCGTGGGGCTGGCGGCGATCGCCGGCGTCGCGATGTGGAGTGGTGCGGGATGGCATCGCGGTACCGGCACGGCCGGCGAGTTGCCGGACGCAGCCGCGGCAGGCGGGGCGGCTGCCGCGCCGCCGCAGGCCGCGCTGCCGGCGAGCACGGGCCTGCCGTCGTCGCTGGCCGGCTCCAGCGCGCCGCGGCTGCCGCTCGATGCCGGCGGCCATCTTGCGAAGTCGCGCGCGGTGCGCGATTTCTTCGATTATTGCCTGACCGCGCAGAGCGACCTGAGCGCGGCCGCGCTCGATGCGTTCGTCATACGCCAGATCGCCGCGCAGCTCGACGGCACGGTCGCGCAGGCCGAGGCGCTCGACGTCTGGCACCGGTATCGCGCGTATCTCGACGCGCTCGCGAAATTGCGCGATGCCGGCGCGGTCGACAAGTCCGACCTGGGGGTGCTGCAGCTCGCGCTCGACCAGCGCGCGTCGATCGCGTACCGCACGCTCGGCGACTGGAGCCAGCCGTTTTTCGGCGCGGAGCAGTGGCGGCAGCGCTACGATCTCGCGCGACTGAAGATCGCGCAGGATCGTACGCTGACGGATGCGCAGAAGGCCGAGCGGCTCGCGGCGCTCGAGCAGCAGATGCCGGCCGATGAACGCGCGGCGCAGCAGCGGGTCGACCAGCAGCGGGCCGCGATCGACCAGATCGCGCAATTGCAGAAGAGCGGCGCGACGCCCGATGCGATGCGTGCGCAACTGACGCAGACGCTCGGCCCGGAAGCCGCCGCGCGCGTCGCGCAGATGCAGCAGGACGACGCATCGTGGCAGAGCCGTTACGCGGACTATGCAACGCAGCGTGCGCAGATCGAGTCGGCCGGCCTGTCGCCGCAGGATCGCGATGCACAGATCGCCGCGTTGCGGCAGCGCGTGTTCACGAAACCCGGCGAAGCAGTGCGGGCGGCATCGCTCGATCGCGGCGCGGGCAGTGCGCAGTGACGAAGGCGGCGCGCCGCGCGTGACCGGCCCTATGCCGCGCGCGTGATGTGTCGCGGCAGATGTTGCTCGATGGTATCCGCGAGCGTGTCGAACGCGGGCCCGATGCCTTCGTGCGCGACGCACGCATAACCGAGCAGCAGGCCGCGCCGCGCGGTGTCCTGGCGGCTGTAGTAGCTGGTGAGCGGGCGCACGATCACGCCCGCGTCGAACGCGCTCTGCGTGACCGCGCGATCGTCGCAGGCGTCGGGCAGGCCGAGCACCAGGTGCAGGCCGGCCTCGTCGCCCATCACGGGCAGCGCATCGCCGAAGCGCGCGCGAATCGCGTCGATCATCAGTTGCCGGCGCTCGCCGTACAGCGTGCGCATCCGCCTGACGTGCGAAGTCAGGTGACCATCCATGATGAATTCGGCGAGCACGGCCTGCTGCATCAGCTGGCCCTCGCGATACAACTCCGACAGCCCCGTGCGGAACGTGTCGACCAGATGCTCGGGCACGACCATGTAGCCCATCCGCAGCCCCGGGAACAGCATCTTGCCGAGGCTGCCGACGTAGATCACGCGGCCGCCGTCGTCGAGCCCCTGCAGCGACGCGAGCGGCCGGCTGCCGTAGCGGAATTCGCTGTCGTAGTCGTCCTCGATGATCCAGCAGCGGTGCTGGCGCGCGTATTCGAGCAGCATCCGGCGCCGCGCGAGGCTCATCACCATGCCGAGCGGGTACTGATGCGACGGCGTGACGAGCACGAGCCGCGGCGGGTGCTGCATGTCGCTTGCGCGCGGA
Source organism: Burkholderia sp. YIM B11467 (assembly GCF_052952715.1). Taxonomy (NCBI): domain Bacteria; kingdom Pseudomonadati; phylum Pseudomonadota; class Betaproteobacteria; order Burkholderiales; family Burkholderiaceae; genus Burkholderia; species Burkholderia sp. YIM B11467. Next base: position 72,304 of record NZ_JBQVSQ010000001.1, on the reverse strand, counting down.
TCGAGCCCTTCCTGGTCGACCGGCACCGGCGTGAGCGTGAGGCCGGCCGCCTGCAATACGCTGCGCACGCCCCAGTAACACGGTTCCTCGACCCACGCACGATCGCCGATGTCGGACAGCAGCCGCACCGCGAGATCGATCGACTGGTGGATGCCCGTCGTGATGATCACCTGGTCCGGCGAGCATTTGACCGAGCGCGCGACGCGCAGGTAATCGGCGAGCGCGCGCCGCAACGGCCGATAGCCGCCGCCCGGCGCATAGGTCAGCAGCTCGGGGTTCGCCTCCTTCCACAGCCGCGCCTGCAGGCGGCTCCAGGTGCGGCTCGGAAATTCCGACACGTCCGGTACGCCCGGCATGAACGCGCCCCACTGGCGCCGCGACACCCCCGCGTGCTCGATCAATTGACGGCCGCGCATCGACAGGCTGCCCTGTGCGTCCGGCGCGGGTTCATCGGCGTCCGTCGGCGGCGGCGCGGCGCCCGGCGCCTGGATCGCCGCGGCGTCCGGGCGCGTGTCGGCCACATAGGTGCCGCTGCCGGTCGTCGTCAGCACGTAGCCTTCGGCCGTCAACTGGTCGTACACGTGCAGCACGGTATTGCGCGCGATCGACAGGTCCGCCGCGAGCGTGCGGGAACTGGGCAGTTTCGTTCCTGGCCCTAATTCCCCGGTCAGGATGGCCTGCTGCATCTGCTGGAGCAACTGCCGGTACATCGGCTCGGACGAGCCGCGGTCGAGGTGGGCGGAGAGCCAGTCGGCGAGGATCACGGTATCCAAAGTGGTCCTACTAGTAATATTGAAATGGTTCCCTATTGTAGAACCGTGTGCGCCGTATAGTGGCTCGCATCTCAAAATCAATTGTCGCGAAGCAAGGGGACAGCCACGATGAAGTCCGATGATGTGATCGTCAGCTTTCGCGGCGTGCGGAAGACCTACGACGGCGAGACGCTGGTCGTCAAATCGCTCGACCTCGATATCCACCAGGGGGAATTCCTGACGCTGCTCGGGCCGTCGGGCTCGGGCAAGACGACCTGCCTGATGATGCTGGCCGGTTTCGAGTTTCCGACGGGCGGCGAGATCCGCCTCGACGGCGAGCTGCTGAACAACGTGCCGCCGCACAAGCGCAACATCGGCATGGTGTTCCAGAACTACGCGCTGTTTCCGCACCTGACGGTCGAGCAGAACGTCGCGTATCCGCTGACCGTGCGCAAGCTGCCGGCCGCCGAGCGCGCGGAGCGCGTCGCGCACGCGCTGAAGATGGTGCAGATGGAGCGCTTCGCGAAACGCTATCCGGCACAGTTGTCGGGCGGCCAGCAGCAGCGCATCGCGCTGGCGCGTGCGCTCGTGTTCGAGCCGAAGCTCGTGCTGATGGACGAGCCGCTTGGCGCGCTCGACAAGCAACTGCGCGAACACATGCAATACGAACTGAAGGCGCTCCACGAAAAGCTCGGCGTGACCTTCGTCTACGTGACGCACGACCAGGGCGAGGCGCTGACGATGTCCGATCGCGTCGCCGTGTTCGACAAGGGCATCGTGCAGCAGCTCGACACCGTCGACCGCCTGTACGAATCGCCGTGCAACGAATTCGTCGCGAACTTCATCGGCGACAGCAACCGGCTGCGCGGCACCATCGCGCGCGTCGACGGCGAGTTCTGCGAGTTCCGGCTCGACGACGGCACGAAGCTCGTCGGCCGCCATATCGGCGACGCGGCCGAGGGCGCGTCGGCCGTCGCGTGCATCCGCCCCGAACGCATGAGCCTCGCCGCGCACGGCGCGAACGGGCACGCGAACGGCGCCGCCGCCAACCGGCTGAGCGGCGAGGCGCGCAGTCTCATCTATTTCGGCGATCACGTGCGCATGCGCTGCGCGCTGCCGGGCCAGGACGAATGTTTCGTGAAGGTGCCGCTCGGCACCGGCGCGCTCGACGCGTTCTCGCCCGGCGCGCCGGTCTCGCTCGCATTCGCGCCCGAACACCTGCGCGTGTTCGCATGAGCACGGCTTCCCCGATTTTCCGTAGCACGTCGTCAACAACAACTGCCCACTTCCACCACGAGAGGAGAGGAACCACCATGAACCGAGCAAGCTTTACCGCGCGTCGTACCGCGCTGGCACTGGCGCTCGCCGTAGTCGGCGCATCGGCTTCGGCCGCCGAGCTCACGGTCGTCAACTTCGGCGGCGCGAACGGCGACGCACAGAAGGCCGCGTTCAACCAGCCGTTCGAGAAGGCAACCGGCAACAAGGTCACCGCCGTGGAATACAACGGCGAGCAGGCGAAAGTGAAGGCGATGGTCGAGGCGAAGCACGTCAACTGGGACGTGGTCGAAGTCGAATCGGGCGACCTGAACCGCGGCTGCGACGAAGGGCTGTACGAGAAGCTCGACTGGTCGAAGATCGCGAAGAAGTCCGACCTGATTCCGGAATCGCCGCAGGTGTGCGGCGTCGGTTTCTTCGTGTGGTCGACGGCGCTGTCGTACAACGCGGACAAGCTGAAGTCGGCACCGACCGGCTGGGCCGATTTCTGGAACGTGAAGAAATTCCCCGGCAAGCGCGGGATGCGCAAGGGCGCGCGCTATAACCTCGAATTCGCGCTGATGGCCGACGGCGTCGCGACGAAGGACGTGTACAAGGTGCTCGGCACGAAGGCCGGCCAGGATCGCGCGTTCAAGAAGCTCGACGAGCTGAAGCCGTACATCCAGTGGTGGGAAGCGGGCGCGCAGCCGCCGCAGTTCCTCGTCGCCGGCGACGTCGTGATGTCGACCGCGTACAACGGCCGCATCGACGCCGCGCAGAAGGAAGGCAAGAACCTGAAGGTGGTGTGGAACGGCAGCATCTACGACCTCGACTACTGGGCGATTCCGAAGGGCTCGCCGAACAAGGCGCTGGCCGAGCAGTACATCGCGTATTCGCTGACGCCGAAGCCGCAGCAGGCGTATGCGCAGCACATCGCGTACGGCCCCGCGAACATTGCGGCGATCAAGTCGCTTGACGCGAAGACGCTCGCGAACCTGCCGAACTCGCCGGCCAACGGCAAGAACGCGGTGCTGGAGGATATCGGCTTCTGGACCGACCACAGCGACGAGCTCGAGCAGCGTTTCACCGCGTGGGCGACGAAGTAACCGTTCAGGCATCCTGATGCAACCGGCCGCGCGGCGCGTGAATCGCGTCGCGCGGCATTCCGCCGGAGCGTGCCCGGCCGGAGAGAACCGTTGAATACGATGACGATCGCGCCTTCCTCGCCGTCGACCGCCGCGCTCAAGCGCGAGCTGAAGGCCGCCGAGGCCCGCAAGCGCACGATGGCGTTGCTGCTGGTCGCGCCGCTCGCGATTTTCCTGCTGCTGATCTTCGTCGTGCCGATCGGCACGCTGCTCACGCGCGCGGTGCAGAACCCCGAGATCGCGACCGCGCTGCCGAACACGATCGCCGCGCTGTCGGGCTGGGACCGCAAGGCGCCGCCGGCCGACGCCGCATACGTTGCGCTCGCTGCCGACATGACGAAGGTGGCCGACAGCGAGGCGATGGGCGCGCTCGCGCGGCGGCTGAACACTGAAATTCCGGGCTATCGCTCGCTCGTCGCGAAGACGGCGCGCGCGATGCCGCTGAAGGGCGACAACGACGCGGCGCTGACGCCCGCGCAGACGCGCGCGAAAATCATCGACCTCGACGCGCGCTGGGGCGACGTCGCGTACTGGCAGTCGATCGCGAAGAACGGCAGCCAGATGTCGCCGTTCTACCTGCTCGCGGCGCTCGACCACAAGCAGGACGGCTTCGGTCATATCGTGCAGGCCGATCCCGACCAGTCGATCTACCTCGCGATCTTCGGCCGCACGTTCGTGATCGGCGTTGCCGTCACGCTGTTCGCGCTGCTGCTCGGCTATCCGCTCGCGTACTGGATCTCGACGCTGTCGGAGCGGCGCGCGAACCTCGTGATGATCCTCGTGCTGATTCCGTTCTGGACTTCGGTGCTGGTGCGCGTCGCCGCGTGGATCGTGCTGCTGCAGAGCGAAGGGCTCATCAACAAGGCGCTGATCGGCAGCGGGCTGATCTCGCATCCGCTGACGCTGCTGTTCAACCGCGTCGGCGTGTACATCTCGATGACGCACATCCTGCTGCCGTTCATGATCCTGCCGCTGTACAGCGTGATGAAGTCGATCCCGCCGACCTACCAGCGCGCGGCCGTGTCGCTCGGCAGCCACCCGTTCGCCGCGTTCTGGCGCGTGTACGTGCCGCAGACCTATCCGGGCGTCGGCGCGGGCGCGCTGCTCGTGTTCATCCTCGCGATCGGTTACTACATCACGCCCGCGCTGCTCGGCGGGCCGAACGACCAGATGGTCAGCTACTACGTCGCGTACTTCACGAACGTGACGATCAACTGGGGCATGGCGTGCGCGCTCGGCGGGCTGCTGCTCGCGGCGACGCTCGTGCTGTACGCGGTGTACGGGCGCTTCACGCGCACGAACGTGAGCCTCGGCTGAGCGCCGCGCACCAGGAAACGGGAAAGGGAATCCGACCATGAAACTCGCCAGGCCGCTGTTCGCGCCGCACATGTCGTTCGTCGAGCGCGCGTGGTACGTCGCGCTGCGCGTGCTCGTCGTGCTGACGCTGCTGTACCTGATCCTGCCGGTGCTCGCGATCGTGCCGCTGTCGTTCTCGTCGAGCACGTTCCTCGTCTATCCGATCCCGGGCTTCTCGACGCGCTGGTACGAGAACCTGATCGCGTCGGACGAGTGGCGCATGGCCGCGAAGAACAGCTTCATCGTCGCGCCGTCGGCGACCATCGTCGCGACCGTGCTCGGTACGCTCGCCGCGATCGGTCTCACGAAGGCCGACTTCCGAGGCAAGGGGCTGCTGATGGCCGTGCTGCTGTCGCCGATGATCGTGCCGGTCGTCGTGGTCGGCGTCGGCATGTACCTGTTCTTCGCGCCGCTCGGGCTCGCGAATACCTACACGGGGCTGATCGCCGCGCACGCGGCGCTCGGCGTGCCGTTCGTCGTGACGACGGTCGCCGCGACGCTGCAGGGCTTCAACCAGAACCTCGTGCGCGCGAGCCTGTCGCTCGGCGCGAATCCCGTGTCGACCTTCTTCCGCGTGACGCTGCCGGTGATCGCGCCGGGCGTGATGTCGGGCGCGCTGTTCGCGTTCGCGACGTCGTTCGACGAAGTCGTCGTCACGCTGTTCCTCGCGGGCGCCGACCAGACGACGCTGCCGCGCCAGATGTTCACGGGTATCCGCGAAAACATCAGCCCGACGATCGCCGCGCTCGCGACGATCCTGATCATCTTCTCGACGAGCCTGCTGCTCGCGCTCGAATGGCTGCGCGGCCGCAATGCGCGGCGCGCGGTGACTTGACGGCGGCAGCGGGCCGGCGCAGTTCGTTGCGCGAACAACGACGTGGCGAAACGACACGCAAGCTTTCGTTTCGCTGACTGACGACGCGGCCGCCTGCACGTTCGATGCGGCTCTGCAACAATACGGTTCGCGACGGCACGCGAGCCGGTTTCACCGCATGGCACGCACGCCGCCGCGCCGCTCAATCCGCGACGCCGCGCGTCGCTCGTCAGCCGAGCCCCATCTTGTCCGAATTCGCTTCTCCCGCCGGCGCCAGCGAGCCGGCCGTCAACTGGCGCGCGATGTCCGCCGTGCTGCTGGCCGTCGCGCTCGCGACGCTCGACACCGCGATCGCGAACACCGCGCTGCCCGCGATCGCCGCCGACCTGCATGCATCGCCGGCCGCGTCCGTGTGGATCATCAACGCATACCAGCTCGCGATGGTCGCGACGCTGCTGCCGTTCGCGTCGCTCGGCGACATCGTCGGCCACAAGCGCGTGTATATCGCCGGGCTCGCGGTGTTCACGCTCGCGTCGCTCGGCTGTTCGCTCGCGTCGACGCTGCCGATGCTGACGGCCGCGCGGATCGTGCAGGGCTTCGGCGCGAGCGCGATCATGAGCGTCAACGTCGCGCTGATCCGTGGCCTGTTTCCCGCGCACCGGCTCGGGCGCGGGGTCGGCTTCAACGCGCTCGTCGTTGGCGTGTCGTTCGCGGTGGGGCCGACGATCGCGTCGCTGATCCTGTCGGTCGCCGCGTGGCCGTGGCTGTTCGCGGTGAACGTGCCGCTCGGCGTGCTCGCGCTCGCGGTGGCGATTCCGTCGCTGCCGCAGACGGCGCGCGGCAAGCATGCGTTCGATCCGATTGCCGCGCTGTTCAACGTGATCACGTTCGCGTCGCTGATCTTCGCGCTTGGCGAATTCGCGCAGCGCGGGCCGCTTTCCGTCGTGTTCGCGGCGGCCGCGGTCGCGCTCGCGTTCGGCTGGCTGCTGATTCGCCGCCAGGCCGGGCACCCGGCGCCGATGCTGCCGGTCGACCTGTTTCGCCGGCCCGTATTCACGCTGTCCGCGCTGACCGCCGTGTGCGCGTTCGCCGCGCAGGGGCTTGCGTTCGTGTCGCTGCCGTTCTATTTCGAAACCGTCCTGCATCGCAGCGCGGTCGAGACGGGGTTCCTGATGACGCCGTGGTCGGCGATCGTCGCGCTTGCCGCGCCGATCGCGGGCCGGCTGTCGGATCGTTACCCGCCGGGCCTGCTCGGTGCGATCGGGCTCGCGTTGCTGAGCGCGGGCATGGTGTCGCTCGCGGCACTGCCGGCGCTGCCGGGCGTCATCGATATCGGCTGGCGGATGATGCTGTGCGGCGCGGGTTTCGGTTTCTTCCAGTCGCCGAACCTGAAGGCGCTGATGTCGAGCGCGCCGCCCGAGCGCAGCGGCGGCGCGAGCGGGATCATCGCGACCGCGCGGCTGATCGGGCAGGCGACGGGCGCGGCGCTCGTCGCGCTGTCGTTCGGGATCGCGGGGCGCCACGGGCCGACGCTGGCGCTGATGCTTGGCGCCGGCTTCGCCGGGGCCGCGAGTGTCGCGAGCGGCTTGCGGCTGTTTGCGCCGTCGCATCGGGCCGGCGTACCGGCCGCGCCGGAGCGTGCGAAGGAGCCCGCGGCGGAGTAGGTCAAGGAAAAGCCACGAACCGACGCGCGACCCACCACCGTCGCGCGCCGTCCTTCACACGTCGCTTAGAACCCGCCCGACTTGATCAGCTTGTTGAGGTTCGCGATATTCAGGCTGCCGAAGCCGGTCGTGTAATCCCAGCCGGTGCCCGCGGTGTAGCCATACCCCTGATAGCCGTTGTTCCCCGACACGACGTCGTAGCGCACGAGCGACGGGTTCGACGGAATCGCGCGATACAGGTTGCTGGCCGGGAAGCCGAGGCCCGTACCGTTCGCCGCGAGCAGGCGCGCCCAGAGGCCCGTGAAGATCGGCGCGGCGAGACTCGTGCCGCCGATCTGCTGCAACTGGCCGTAGTTGTAGATATACGCGCCCGTGCTTTGCGCGGCGTCGAACGACACGTCCGGCAACTGACGGTTGCTGCCCGACTGCCACGACGGTGCGGGCAGGATCGTGCTGACGCCGCCGCCCGTCGCCCACAGCTTGCCGTTGCCGTCGAGGCCTTCGTTCCACACCGTCTCGTTCGAGAAGGCGCCCGACGATGTCGTGTACAGCGTCGTGCCGCCGATCGCGAGCACGTGCGGCGACGAGGCCGGCCACGACACCGTGTAGTTCGAGCCGTCCGGATAGCCGCGGTTGTTGCACTCGTACACGCCTTCGTCGCCCGACGATACCGAGAACGTCTGGCCTTGTGCCGCGGCCGTCGTGAAGATCTGTTCCTCGGCGTCGATCGTGCCGTCCGCGTTCGCGTCGGTCTCGCACCAGCCGAGCGACACGTTGATCACCTTCGCGGTGTTGTCCGACACGGCCTGGTTGAAGGCCTGCGTGAGGCCCGTGTTGCCGCTGGCGTTCAGGTCCGCCATGTAGAACACGAGCTTGCCGACCTGGCCGCCGGCCGAGCCGACGATCGACTGGCTGTCGAGATCCCATTCGCCCTGGCCTTCCTGGTCGTCGCTGTAGCTGCCGCCCGAGCCGTTGGTCTGGACGGTCTGCGTCGAGACCGTGCGGTAACCGTTGCTCGACGTGAACTGGCTCAGATCCTGCAACGTCTGCGATACGCCGCCGATCGTGATGATGCCGACGGTCACGCCGGCCGCGGTCGGCACGCCGGTCGCGTTGTAGAGGCCCGGGAATTCCTTCGGATAGTGGCCCGTCGCCGTGCCGGCCGCGAGCGCCTGCGGCTTCGCCACGTTGCCGACGCGCAGCATCGGCCGCGCATGCGCGACGCTCTGCAGCCCGAGCACCGAGCCGACGACGTCGCCGAGCGCGCGCGGCACCTGCGCGGTCGACGCGTTCGCGAAGCCCGAGCGGCCCGCATACTCGAAGTGCACGAGCGACGTGTTGAACGCGGTCTTCACGGTGCCGGCCGTACCGCGCGCGGACACCAGCAGCCGGTTCGGCGCGACCACGACGTTCACGAAGCCGCTCTTGTGCAGATAATCGACGACCGACTTCACCTGCGCTTCGGTCGGCGCGTAGCTGGCGAGGAACTGCTCGTGCGTGAGGTACTGACGGTAGTGCGCGCTGCCGGGCCGGTTCACGTCGCGCGCCAGTTGCTTGAGCTGCGCGGCGTTGCGCAGCTTCAGGCTGACGACGACGTTGGTCGTTTCACCGGCCGTGAGTTCGAGCGACGGCGCGGCACTGCGCGCCATCAACTGCGGGCCGGTCAGAAAGGCCTTCGTATGAGTATCGACCCAATCCGTCGTCGCATGCGCCGCAGCGGCGGCGAACACGAGCGGTGCCACGCACGCAAGGCGGCGGGGCGACGGCAGGGGCAGGGCAAACCAGGCGTTCCTTTTCATCGGGAGTCCTTTTTAGGAGAGACGACGTTGCTGGAGCCCTCGACCCTTGTGGGGCCGCGAGCGGTGACGAGCGTAGGGCGTCGGTGCCGTTCGGGTAGCTGCCAGTTTCCATAGCTGTCAGTTCTGACATCCGCGCCCGCGCTTGCACGCGATGCGTCGTACGCGCATGCAATGGCGAGCCCGGCGAACGGAACCGGTTCGCGGTACGGCGGCGCGGCAGGGCGCGACGCTCGCACGCACGAGTTGTTCGTCGCGGCAGCGGAACGCGCGCGATCGCGGAGCGGATCGACACGCGAACGCGTGACGGGCGACCGGCCGCTGCCGTGTGCCGCGTCGCACTATGTGGTCAAACGAAGCGACACGGCAGGAACGGATTCGCGCGTGCACAAGAAAGGGGCCGGCCGATCGCAAACGTTTCCCGAACTGTGGAACAGCGCACCGGGCAGTCTTGCAGGGGGCTTTCGGATCGCGTGCCGCGATGGCGGATTAGAGGAAACGCTCGAATTCCGGGGCGGACACGAGCCGATGCGCCGGATGCGCGGCCCGCGCAAGTTCGAACGACGTCGTTCGCGAAATTCCGTCTTGACTTGCGCCGATCAGCGGATATCCTTCGATTCATAACCACCGGGTTATGGATTTGGACATGCAGAACGCACACGACATGCTTTTCAGGACGCTTGCCGATCCGACGCGCCGCGCGCTCTTCGAGCGGCTGTGCGCGGACGGCGAGTTGACGGTTGCCGCGCTGACGGCACATGCGGGCGTCTCGCAGCCGGCCGTCTCGAAGCATCTCGGCGTACTGAAGCAGGCCGGGCTCGTGAGCGACCGTCACGAAGGCCGGCAGACGCACTACAGCGCGCAGCCGCAAGCGCTGGCCCCGTTGATCGACTGGACAAGCCAGATGGCCGGTTTCTGGCAGAACCGGTTCGATGCCCTCGAAGATCTTCTGAAAAGGATGGATCAGTAATGAACCAAGCCACGACCGAAACGCGCTCCGTCGTCGTCGAACGGGAGCTCCCTCATCCGCCGGAGAAGATCTGGCGCGCGCTCACGCAACCGCACCTGATCGAGGCGTGGCTGATGAAGAGCGACTTCGAACCCGTCGCGGGCCGCGCGTTCAGCTTCCGAGCGGACTGGGGCTCGGTCGACTGCACGGTCCTGACGATCGAGCCGCCGCGGGCGCTGTCCTACACGTGGGCCGCGTACGGCCTCGAAAGCGTCGTCACGTGGACGCTCACGCCGACGCCGGCCGGCACGCACCTGCGCATGGAGCAGGTCGGCTTCCGCGCGGATCAGGAGCAAGCGTACCGCGGCGCGCAGCACGGCTGGGTACGGTTCTTCGAGTCGCTTGAACAGGTGCTGGCACGCCCCGACGAAGGCACGGAGGCCCGCGCATGAGTACCACGGACCTGCAACCGTCGGAGCGCATCGACGCGCTGATCGCCGGCATCGCCGACTGGCGCGGCCCGCTCTTCGCCGATCTCCGCCAGACGATTCTCGCGGCCGACAACGGGATCGTCGAGGACTGGAAATGGATGGGCAGCCCCGTGTGGTCGTGCGACGGGATGATCGCGGTCGCGAACGCGCACAAGGGCAAGGTGAAGCTGACGTTCATGCACGGCGCGCATCTGCCCGATCCCGGCGCGCTGTTCAATGACGGCCTCGACGGCAATGCGCGGCGCGCGATCGACTTCTTCGAAGGCGACCGGATCGACAAGCGGGCGCTGAAGACCCTCGTGCGCGCGGCGATCGAATACAACCGCACGCATCTGAAGAAGAACGCACGGACGGGCGCAAAGGCGCGCGGCAGCGCCGCGTAGCGCGCAGGCAAAAAAAAGCCCGACACGAGGTCGGGCACCAAATCGGCCGCAACCGCCGCGAGGCGGCTGCGGCACCTGCAAAAGCAGGGCGCTTACGCTGCGAGCAGCGAGCGCAGCACGAACGGCAGGATACCGCCGTGCTTGTAGTAGTCGACTTCGATCGGCGTATCGATACGCAGCAGCACCTGCACGCGCTGCGTTTCGCCGTTCTTGCGGTTGATCACGAGCGTGACGTCCTGCTGCGGCTTGAAATCGTCGCCGAGGCCTTCGATATCGTACGTCTCCTCGCCGGTGATGCCGAGCGACTGGATGCTGTCCGAGCCCTTGAACTGCAGCGGCAGCACGCCCATGCCGACCAGGTTCGAGCGGTGGATACGCTCGAAGCTGCGTGCGATCACGGCCTTCACGCCGAGCAGTTGCGTGCCCTTCGCGGCCCAGTCGCGCGACGAGCCCGTGCCGTACTCTTCACCCGCGAACACGACGGTCGGCGTATCGGCGCCGACGTACTGCATCGCCGCATCGTAGATCGACTGCTGTTCGCCGCTCGGCTGGTGGATCGTCAGGCCGCCTTCGACGCGCGAGCCGTCTGCCTTCGCCGGGATCATCAGGTTCTTGATCCGGACGTTCGCGAACGTGCCGCGCATCATCACGTCGTGGTTGCCGCGGCGCGAGCCGTAGCTGTTGAAGTCGGCCTTCTGCACGCCGTTTTCCTTCAGCCACTTGCCTGCCGGCGAGTCTTCCTTGATCGAGCCTGCCGGGCTGATGTGGTCGGTCGTGACCGAGTCACCGAAGATCCCCAGTGCGCGCGCGCCCTTGACCGTCGGGATCGACGCAGCCGGTTCCATCGAGAAGTCGTTGCCGAAGAACGGCGGCTCGGCGATGTACGTCGACTTCGGCCAGTCGTAGACCTGGCCCGATTCGCCTTCGATCTTGCTCCAGAGGTCGCCCTTCTTGGTCAGCTTCGCGTAGTTGTCCTCGAACTTCTTCGGATCGAGCGCGAACTTGAGCAGCGCGTGGATTTCATCGCTCGTCGGCCAGATGTCGCCGAGGTAGATGTCGCGGCCGCCCTTGCCCTTGCCGACCGGCTCGGTCATCAGGTCGCGCGTGATGTTGCCGGCGATCGCGTAGGCGACGACGAGCGGCGGCGATGCGAGGAAGTTCGCGCGGATGTTCGGGTGGATACGCGCTTCGAAGTTGCGGTTGCCCGACAGCACGGCGGCCGCGACGATATCGTTCTTCGTGATCGCTTCGTTCAGTTCCGGCGTCAGGTCGCCCGCGTTGCCGATACAGGTCGTGCAGCCGTACGCCGCGACTTCGAAACCGAGCTTGGAGAGGTAGGGCAGCAGGCCCGTCTTCGTCAGGTATTCGGTGACGATGCGCGATCCCGGCGCGAGCGAGGTCTTGATCTTCGGATCGACCGTGAGGCCGGCCTCGACCGCCTTCTTCGCGAGCAGGCCGGCGGCCAGCAGCACGCTCGGGTTCGACGTGTTCGTGCACGACGTGATCGCGGCGATCAGCACGTCGCCGTTCTTCACGTCGACGCCGTTGCTCGTCGTGTACTGCGTGTTCAGGTCGTCCGCCTTCTTCGCGAAGCCGTTGTCGGCGACCGGCTTCGAGAACAGATCGGTGAACGTCGACTTGACGTTGCCGATCTCGATGCGGTCCTGCGGGCGCTTCGGGCCGGCCAGCGACGGTGCGACCGTCGCGAGGTCGAGCGTCACCGTCTTCGTGTAGTCGATGTCGCCGGCCTTCGGAATGCCGAACAGCTTCTGCGCCTTGAAGTAGTTTTCGAACGCGGCGATTTCCGCCTTCGTGCGGCCCGTGCCTTCGAAGTAGTCGATCGTCTTTTCGTCGACCGGGAAGAAGCCCATCGTCGCGCCGTATTCCGGCGCCATGTTGCCGATCGTTGCGCGGTCCGGCAGCGACAGCGACTTCGTGCCTTCGCCGAAGAATTCGACGAACTTGCCGACGACCTTCTCCTTGCGCAGCATTTCGGTGATCGTCAGCACCAGGTCGGTGGCCGTCACGCCTTCGCGCAGCTTGCCCTTCAGCTCGACGCCGACGACGTCCGGCGTCAGGAAGTACACCGGCTGGCCGAGCATGCCGGCTTCGGCCTCGATGCCGCCGACGCCCCAGCCGACCACGCCGATGCCGTTGATCATCGTCGTGTGGCTGTCCGTGCCGACGAGGGTATCCGGGTAGTACACGGTGTCGCCGCCGTCCGCCTTCTTGTGGACGCCGCGCGCGAGGTATTCGAGGTTCACCTGGTGGACGATGCCGACGCCCGGCGGCACGACCTTGAACGTGTCGAATGCCTGCATGCCCCACTTCATGAACTGGTAGCGCTCGTTGTTGCGCTGGAATTCCAGTTTCATGTTCAGGTCGAGCGCGTCCTTCTGGCGGAAGTAGTCGATCTGGACCGAGTGATCGACGACGAGATCGACCGGGACCAGCGGCTCGATCTTCTTCGGGTTCTTGCCCGTGCGCTCCGCGACGCCGCGCATGGCCGCGATGTCGGCGAGCAGCGGCACGCCCGTGAAGTCCTGCAGCACGACGCGCGACACCACGAACGGGATCTCGTCGACGCGCTTCGCGGTCGGCTTCCAGTTCGCGAGCTGCGCGATGTGCTCTTCCGTGATTTTCTTGCCGTCGTAGTTGCGCAGCACGGACTCGAGCACGATACGGATCGACACCGGCAGGCGTTCGATCTTCGTCTTCAGCTCCTTGCCGAGTTGCGGCAGCGAGTAGAACTTGCCTTTGCCGGAACCGCTGTCGAATTCCTTGAGGGTCTTGTGGAGATTGTGGGCCATGGTGATTTTCCTGGGTTTAAGGCTAGGAAACAAAGAGTCCTGTATCTGACGGCTATATCACATACAAGTCGACGTACTCATCGACCGGCATCGCTTCGAGCTTTGCCTGGTCCAGCGACACGTCGAGAATCGCTTGTTGCTGTTTTGCCGGGAAACGGCGGGCGAGGTTGGTCCGGAACTTCTCGACCAGCAGCGGGATGCCGTCCGTGCGGCGTCGCTTGTGGCCGAGCGGATACTCGACTACCACTTCGGCAAGCTTCGATCCGTCCGTGAACTCGATCGTCAGCGCATTCGCGATCGATCGCTTGTCCGGATCGTGATAATCCTTCGTGAACTGCGGATCCTCGACGCACACGGTCTTCGCGCGCAGCGCGTCGATGCGCGGGTCCGCCGCGGCCGCGTCTTCGTAGTCGGCCGCGGTCAGCCGGCCGAACAGCAGCGGCACGGCCACCATGTACTGGATGCAGTGGTCGCGGTCGGCCGGATTGGCGAGCGGGCCCTGCTTGTCGATGATGCGGATCGCGGCCGCGTGCGTGCGGATCGTGATCCGGCTGATTTCGTCAGTTGTGCGGCCCGCCGCGGCGAGCTGCGCGTGCAACTGCAGCGCGGCCTCGGCGGCGGTTTGTGCATGGAATTCGGCGGGGAACGCGATCTTGAACAGCACGTTCTCCATCACGTAGGTGCCGTACGGGCGCTGGAAGCGGAACGGCTGCCCATCGAACAGCACGTCGTAGAAGCCCCAGGTTTGCGCGGTGAGCGCCGACGGGTAGCCCATTTCACCCGTTTTCGCGATCAGCGCGAGACGCACCGCGCGGGAGGTGGCGTCACCGGCCGCCCATGATTTGCGCGAACCCGTGTTCGGCGCGTGGCGGTAGGTGCGCAGCGCGTGGCCATCGACGAACGCGTTGGACACCGCGTTGATCAGCTCGTCGCGCGTGAGCCCGAGCAGCCGGCCGACGACGGCCGTCGACGCAACCTTCACGAGCAGCACGTGGTCGAGCCCGACCGCGTTGAATGAATTCTCGAGCGCGAGGCAGCCCTGGATTTCGTGGGCCTGGATCATCGCGACCAGTACGTCGCGCATCGATAGCGGCTTCCGGCCGGCCGCGACGGCCGTGCGGGAGAGCCAGTCGGCCGTCGCCAGGATTCCGCCGAGATTGTCGGACGGATGACCCCATTCGGCGGCGAGCCAGGTGTCGTTGAAGTCCAGCCAGCGGATCATCGCACCGATGCCGAACGCGGCCTGCACGGGATCGAGCTGGAAGGACGTGCCGGGCACCTTCGCGCCGTTCGGCACGATCGTGCCGGGCACGACGGGGCCGAGCAGCTTGGTGCAGGCAGGGTAGGACAGCGCCTCGAGTCCGCATCCGAGCGTGTCGATCAGGCAATGACGCGCCGTCTCCAGCGCGAGCGCGCTGTCGATGCCGGCGTTCAGCACGTAGTCGACGATATCGACGAGTACCGTATCCGGAGCAGGGCGGACGTTGGAGACCGGGGCGGACATCGAGGGGCGGGGAACGCGCTTAGTTCGTTGCCGGCTTCAGCTCGTTCGACTGCGTCGGCGCCGGCGTGCCTTGGGTCATTTCCGGCGTCACGCACTCGTCCGCGAGACGCTCGCCGCCGTTTGCGTCGGAGAACAGCATCGCCTTGGTCGGGATCACGACCAGCTTGAAGCCTGCTGCCGGATCGTAGAACGTGTCGGCGCCCGTCGTCGTGGTCTGACGCGGCAGCTTGTAGTTCTTCTTCGCCCAGTGAACCGTGACGACCTGGTCGCGCTTCATGTCGCCTGCGAGATCGAACGACAGGCCTTCCTTACAGGACCACTTCACCGCGCCGTCCGGTACCGGATCGACCTTCGCTGCGGCACGCGCCTGTGCCTTCTTGCTGCGCGGGATGATGCGCTTGGCCGGCGCCGGGCGCTTGGCCGTTGCCTTCTTCGCGGTTGTCGTGGTCGTACCCTGGGCAAACGCGCTCGGAGCCGACACCAGCATCGTGGCGGACAAGGCGCCGATGGCGGTAGCGATCAGGAGTTTCTTCATGGAGTCAGAACCTTTCGATAATCAGTTGACAAGGGCCGGCAATCGAAACTGCCGACCGGTTTGAAACTGCACGCGCCCCGAAAGCGCGCAGCGGCCGCTATTTTCACCTATTTGGCCGCGCAACCATCAGGTTTTCGGGCTCCGTTACGTTTTTTGTCGTTTCGCAAACCTCTGTCGGGTTCGCGCCTCTGCGAATGCATGAAACACGTGTATCGGCGCGGCGGCGCACGCTCACGGCGCGTCGCCCGCGGCGGCCGGGCCGAACAGCGGCGCGGCCTCGGCCGGTACGGGCTGGCCGGTGGCGCGCGCGCGGCGCAGCACCGACCAGTAATAGCGATAGCTCGCGCGATCGTGCAGCGTATCACCGTGGCGCGTCGGGCCCCAGTCGGCGGCCTGCGCGGCCAGCAGGATCTCGGCGGCCAGCGCGACCTCGTCGGTGCGCGGCGCGAAGGCGTCGACGATCGGGCGGATCTGCGCGGGGTGGATGCTCCACATCCGCGTGAACGCGAATTCGTCGCGCGCGCGGCGCGCGTCGCCGGCCACGACGGCCATGTCGCGCACTTCGGTCGTCACGTTGTGCGACGGCGTCTTGCCGTGCGCATGGCAGGCCGCGGCGATTTCCAGCTTCGCGCGGCGCACGAGCGGGTGTTCGAACTGGCCGGGCGAGCGCATCGCGGTATCGGGAATCGCGCCGTGGTGTGCGGAGACGAAGTCCATCAGCCCGAAGCTCAGCGTGCCGACCATCGGGAGTGCGGCGAGGGCGGCGGCCTGCGCGAGCGCGCCGTGCGTCTCGACCAGCACGTCGACCGGGATCGGCTGCGCGATGCCGAGCTCGCGGCGTGTGCCTTCGATGAACGCGGCCATTTCGGCCGCGTCGGCGGCGTTCGCGATCTTCGGGAGCGTGATGTAGGCGGGGGCGCGTGCGGCGCGCAGCACGATGCGCACGTCGTCGCGCCAGTGCGGATGGGAAAAGTCGTGGATGCGTACGCCGACGCGGCCGAAGCGGTTCTCGGCGCTGCCGAGCAGTTCGGCGACGAATTCCGCGTGCGCGGTTTCCTGGCCGACGGCGGCGCCGTCCTCGCAGTCGAACGTGATGTCGAACACGGGGCCCGTTTCGGCCTGCAGCGCGAGCGACTTGCGCATCAGCTTTTCGCTGCCCGCGTAGTGATCGCAGCATGGCAGGATCGCGGGCGGGGACGCCCCGTCGTACAGCACTTGTGCAGGAGTGAGCGCGGCCATCTCTTCTACGTCAGGGAAGCGGGTCAACGTGGAGAAAATCGGATTCGGGCGCGTTCTGGGCCGATGCGCGGCGAGCGCGGGGCGGCAAAACGTGCCCGGATCGGATCGGGCTGCAGGGACGGCGGTGCTGCGTGCCGGCCCTGCGGTGCCGGGCTGCCCGGAGGCGGCCCGTCACGGTGCTGAATTTAGTTCTTCAGCAGGTGGGCGACGCCGTCGCGCTCTTCGAGCAGCTCGGCCAGCGTACCGTCCATCTTCTCGCGCGAGAATGCGTCGATTTCGAGGCCTTCGATGCGCTTGTACTCGCCGTTTTCGCAAACGACCGGCACGCCGTAGATGATGTCTTCGGGGATGCCGTACGAGCCGTCCGACGGGATGCCCATCGTGACCCACTTGCCGTTCGTGCCGAGCACCCAGTCACGGACGTGGTCGATCGCCGCGTTGGCTGCCGACGCGGCCGACGACAGGCCGCGCGCTTCGATGATCGCCGCGCCGCGCTTGCCGACGGTCGGGATGAACGTGTCGCGGTTCCACACGTCGTCGTTGATCAGCTTCAGCATCGATTCGCCTTCGGCGGTCGCGAAGCGGAAGTCCGGGTACATCGTCGGCGAGTGGTTGCCCCACACGGCGAGCTTCTCGATCGACGCGACCGGCTTGCCCGACTTGGCGGCGAGCTGCGACAGCGCGCGGTTGTGGTCGAGGCGCAGCATGGCCGTGAAGTTCTTCTTCGGCAGATCCGGCGCCGACTTCATCGCGATGTATGCGTTCGTGTTCGCCGGGTTGCCGACGACCAGCACCTTCACGTCGCGGCTCGCGACTTCGTTCAGCGCAGCGCCCTGAACCGTGAAGATCTCGGCGTTCGCCGACAGCAGGTCCTTGCGCTCCATGCCCTTCGAGCGCGGACGTGCACCGACCAGCAGCGCGACGTCGGCATCCTTGAATGCAACCTTCGGATCGTCGGTGATCACGACGCCCGCGAGCAGCGGGAACGCGCAATCGTCGAGCTCCATCACCACGCCTTTGACGGCGGCTTGGGCTTGCGGGAGGTCGAGCAGTTGCAGGATGACCGGCTGGTCCTTGCCGAGCAGGTCGCCGTTCGCGATGCGGAACAGCAGGGAGTAAGCGATTTGACCTGCGGCGCCGGTGACGGCAACGCGCTTTGCGGGCTTAGCCATTGAAAATCTCCAGGACGGTTGAAGCGTTGGACGCTAGCGAAAACGCCATTCTATGCGCGTTGTGCGTAACGTTGCATTGAAGCAGGGCGGAGGACTCGCGATGGCAGACGCGGTGAACCTGGAGACGGCCGTGGCACGTAGCCGGGGACGCGCTCTTGCACCCGCGAACCCTTGCTCGACCGGGAGTGTAGGAGCCGTCACGCGCATTGTCAAACGGTATCATATGTCTTATATAAGACAGATGTTTTGCGGAAATTGAGTGGACGAAAAAGTGCGGTTTGTGATGAAATGCGCGCCATGACATCGAACCAGGCGAATACCGCGAATCAGACCGGCGCAGGCGGCCCAGGGCAGCCGGGCGCGGGTGATCCCGTCGCTTCGCCTGCGGCGTCTCCGTCGCCGACGTTCAGCCCGTTATACCAGCAGATTAAGTCATTGATCACGCAAAGTCTCGAAACCGGTGAATGGAAGCCGGGCGAGATCATCCCGAGTGAAGTGGAGCTCGCGGCCCGTTACAAGGTGAGTCAGGGCACCGTTCGCAAGGCGATCGATGAACTGGCTGCCGAAAACCTCGTGGTCCGGCGGCAGGGCAAGGGTACTTTTGTTGCAACGCACAATGAGGATCGCGCGCAGTTTCGCTTTCTTCGTCTGCTGGCCGACGACGGTGCCGAGCATCCGCACGTGAGTCGCCTGCTCGAATGCCGGCGCCTGCGCGCGCCGGCCGAGATCGCGCGGCAGCTCGACCTGAAGCCGGCCGATCCGGTCGTGCAGGTGCGCCGCCTGCTGGAGTTCGACAGCGAGGTGACGGTGCTCGACGAGATCTGGCTGCCGGGCGCGATGTTTCGCGGGCTCACGTTCGAGCGGCTGAGCGACTACAAGGGGCCGCTCTACGCGATGTTCGAGACGGAGTTCGGCACGCGGATGATCCGCGCGACGGAGAAGATCCGCGCGGTGGCGGCGGAGCCGGCGGTTGCCGACCTGCTGCACGTGCCGGCGGGTTTTCCTTTGCTGTCGGTCGAGCGCGTGTCCTATACATACGGGGATCGGCCGGTGGAAGTGCGTCGCGGCTGGTATGTCACAACCGGGTACTACTATCAGAATGACTTGAGTTGACGATGATTCGGCTCAGGCCGAGTGCATTCGCGTTCCCCACGCTCGCGAAGCACGTTTCGGGCCGCCTTTGTTCTTGTTCGCGCAACTATCCAGAGCAGACTTTCGCTGCAGCGCGATATAAAAAGGCGCTAAAATCGCGGATTAGTGTGACAACATAGTAGGGGTCTAGCATGACTGACGCAGTAAGAAAGCCGAGGCCGGAATACCGGAACATCGGATTCAGCGATATCACGATGAAATATCGCATGCCGCTGGCAGCGACTTTGTCGATTCTCCATCGAGTCAGCGGCGCGCTGCTGTTCCTGTTCCTGCCGTTCCTGCTGTTCCTCTTCGACCAAAGCCTCACGTCAGAGCTCAGCTTCGAAGTCTTCAAGGCTTTCCTCTCCAACATCATCGTCAAGCTGATCGTCCTCGCGTTGTCGTGGGCGTTCTTCCACCATTTCTGCGCCGGCATTCGCCACCTGCTGATGGACGTCAACCACGACGCCGTCACGAAGGAAGGCGGCAAGCGGACGGCAGTCGTCGTCTTTGTCGTCTCGATCGCACTGACGATCGCCATGGCACTCAAACTGTTCGGAGCATTCTAAGAAAATGGCAGCCAACAACCGAATCGGCTCGAAGCGCCTCGTCGTCGGCGCACATTACGGCCTGCGCGACTGGCTTGCGCAGCGTATCACCGCCACGATCATGGCGGTCTACACGGTCATTCTGCTCGTCCTGTTCTTCGGCGCGCACGACTTCTCGTACGAAGGCTGGGCATCGATCTTCTCCGCGCAATGGATGAAGCTCGCGACCTTCGTGATGCTGCTTTCCCTCTTCTACCACGCGTGGGTCGGCGTGCGCGACATCTGGATGGACTACGTGAAGCCCGTCGGTGTGCGCCTGCTGCTGCAATCGCTGACCATCGTCTGGCTGCTCGCATGTGCGGGCTACGCCGCGCAGATTCTCTGGAGAGTGTAAAGAATGGCTGCAATCAAAACTTCCCTCCCGCGTCGCAAGTTTGACGTGGTGATCGTCGGCGCGGGCGGCTCCGGCTTGCGTGCTGCGCTGCAACTGTCGCGCGCGGGCCTGTCGGTCGGCGTGCTGTCGAAGGTGTTCCCGACCCGTTCGCACACGGTGGCCGCGCAGGGCGGCATCGGTGCATCGCTCGGCAACATGAGCGAAGACAACTGGCACTTCCACTTCTACGACACGATCAAGGGCTCCGACTGGCTCGGCGACCAGGACGCGATCGAATTCATGTGCCGTGAAGCGCCGAACGTCGTGTACGAACTCGAGCACTTCGGCATGCCGTTCGACCGCAACGCGGACGGCACGATCTACCAGCGTCCGTTCGGCGGCCACACCGCGAACTACGGCGAAAAGCCGGTCCAGCGCGCTTGCGCGGCCGCCGACCGTACCGGTCACGCGCTGCTGCACACGCTGTACCAGCAGAACGTCGAGGCGAAGACGCAGTTCTTCGTCGAATGGATGGCGCTCGACCTGATCCGCGACGCGGACGGCGACGTGCTCGGCGTGACGGCCCTCGAGATGGAGACGGGTGACGTCTACATCATGGAAGGCAAGACGACGCTGTTCGCGACGGGCGGTGCAGGCCGGATCTTCGCTGCGTCGACCAACGCGTTCATCAACACCGGCGACGGCCTCGGCATGGCCGCACGTTCGGGCATCGCGCTGCAGGACATGGAGTTCTGGCAGTTCCACCCGACCGGCGTGGCCGGCGCGGGCGTGCTGATCACCGAAGGCGTGCGCGGCGAAGGCGGTATCCTGCGCAACGCGAACGGCGAGCGCTTCATGGAGCGTTATGCGCCGACGCTGAAGGATCTGGCGCCGCGTGACTTCGTGTCGCGTTCGATGGACCAGGAAATCAAGGAAGGCCGCGGCGTCGGTCCGAACAAGGACCACGTGCTGCTCGACCTGTCGCACATCGGCGCCGAGACGATCATGAAGCGTCTGCCGTCGATCCGCGAAATCGCGCTGAAGTTCGCGAACGTCGATGCGATCAAGGAACCGATCCCGGTCGTCCCGACGATCCACTACCAGATGGGCGGCATCCCGACCAACATCCACGGTCAGGTCGTCGGCACGTCGCGCGATCACAAGGAACCGGTCAACGGCTTCTACGCAGTGGGCGAGTGCTCGTGCGTGTCCGTGCACGGCGCGAACCGCCTCGGCACGAACTCGCTGCTGGACCTCGTGGTGTTCGGCCGTGCGGCCGGCAACCACATCGTCGAGCACGTGAAGAACCAGAAGGAACACAAGCCGCTGCCGGCCGATGCGGCCGACTTCTCGCTGGCGCGTTTGGCCAAGCTCGAAAAGTCGACGGCGGGCGAATACACGCAGGACGTCGCGAACGACATCCGCTCGACGATGCAGAAGCACGCAGGCGTGTTCCGCACGTCCGAACTGCTGAAGGAAGGCGTCGACCAGATGGCCGGCCTGAAGGAGCGCGTGGAAAGCATCCACCTGAAGGACAAGTCGAAGGTGTTCAACACCGCGCGCGTCGAAGCGCTCGAGCTGGAGAACCTGATCGAAGTCGCCCGCGCGACGATGGTGTCGGCGGAAGCGCGCAAGGAAAGCCGTGGCGCGCACGCACACAGCGACTACGAACACCGCGACGACGAAAACTGGCTGCGTCACACGCTGTGGTACAGCGAAGGCGATCGCCTCGACTACAAGCCGGTTCAAATGAAGCCGCTGACGGTCGAATCCGTGCCGCCGAAGCCGCGCACGTTCTAAGCCGAGTCAAAGGAATCCGAAATGGCAAAACGCATTTTTGAAGTCTACCGCTACGATCCGGACAAGGACGCAGCGCCGCGCATGCAGACGTACGAGCTCGACATCCAGCACGAGCGCATGCTGCTGGACGCACTGGTCAAGCTGAAGGCACTGGACGAGACGTTGTCGTTCCGCCGTTCGTGCCGCGAAGGCGTGTGCGGTTCGGATGCGATGAACATCAACGGCAAGAACGGTCTCGCGTGCCTGACGAACCTGAACGACCTGCCGCAGAAGATCGTGCTGCGCCCGCTGCCGGGCCTGCCCGTCGTGCGCGACCTGATCGTCGACATGACGCACTTCTTCAACCAGTATCACTCGATCAAGCCGTACCTGATCAACGACGCGCCGCCGCCGGAGAAGGAACGCCTCCAGTCGCCGGAAGAACGCGACGAGCTCGACGGTGTGTACGAGTGCATTCTGTGCGCGAGCTGCTCGACGTCGTGCCCGAGCTTCTGGTGGAACCCGGACAAGTTTGTCGGCCCGGCCGGCCTGCTGCAGGCTTACCGCTTCATCGCGGACAGCCGCGACACGGCCACCGGCGAGCGTCTCGACAACCTGGAAGACCCGTACCGTCTGTTCCGTTGCCACACGATCATGAACTGCGTCGACGTTTGCCCGAAGGGCCTGAACCCGACGAAGGCGATCGGCAAGATCAAGGAACTGATGGTCCGCCGCGCGGTTTAAGGTTGCAATGAGCGACGATTCGCATCAATCCGACCCGCACCGCCGCGCGCGCCTTCGCTGGCGCGCGCGGCGGGGTCTGCTGGAAAACGACATCATCTTCGAGCGTTTCTTCAGCAGATACGAGCATGACCTCACCGATGCAGACGTAGGCGCGTTGTCGCGCCTGCTCGATCTGAGCGACAACGACCTGATGGACTTGCTCCTCGCGCGCAAGGAACCAGAAGGCGACCTAGACAGCCCGGATATTCACCGGCTGTTGGAGATGCTGCGCAACGTGTAACGCGTTACGCCCGTTATCGAATCCCGTTTCTTTATTTCGATTGAGGATGTGCCATGACTCCGTCTGATGTTAAAGCCACGCTATCGTTCAGCGACAACTCGCCGAGCGTCGAACTGCCGATTTACAAGGGCACGATGGGCCCGGACGTAATCGACATCCGCAAGCTGTACGGCCAGACCGGCAAGTTCACGTACGACCCGGGCTTCATGTCGACGGCAGCCTGTAATTCGGCGATCACGTACATCGACGGCGACAAGGGCGAACTGCTGTACCGCGGCTACCCGATCGACAACCTCGCGCAAAATGCGGACTTCCTCGAAAGCTGCTACCTGCTGCTGAAGGGCGAGCTGCCGAACGCGGCGCAGAAGAAGGAATTCGTCGACACCGTCACGAAGCACACGATGGTGCACGAGCAGATGCACTTCTTCTTCCGTGGCTTCCGCCGCGACGCGCACCCGATGGCGATCCTGGTCGCCGCGGTCGGCGCGCTGTCCGCGTTCTACCACGACTCGCTCGACATCAACGACCCGCGTCACCGTGAAGTGTCGGCGATCCGCATGATCGCGAAGCTGCCGACGCTCGTCGCGATGGCGTACAAGTACAGCATTGGCCAGCCGTTCGTGTATCCGAAGAACTCGCTGTCGTACAGCGCGAACTTCATGCACATGATGTTCTCGAACCCGTGCGAAGAGTACAAGGTCAACGACGTGCTCGTCCGCGCACTCGACCGTATCCTGATCCTGCACGCCGACCACGAGCAGAACGCATCGACGTCGACGGTCCGCCTGGCCGGTTCGTCGGGCGCGAACCCGTTCGCATGTATCGCGGCCGGTATCGCCTGTCTGTGGGGCCCGGCGCACGGTGGTGCGAACGAAGCCGCGCTGAACATGCTCGAGCAGATCGGCTCGCCGGACAACATCCCCGAATTCATCAAGCAGGTGAAGGACAAGAATTCGGGCGTGAAGCTGATGGGCTTCGGTCACCGCGTGTACAAGAACTACGACCCGCGCGCGAAGCTGATGCGCGAGACGTGCTACGAAGTGCTGAACGAACTGGGCCTGCACGACGACCCGCTGTTCAAGCTCGCGATGCAGCTCGAGAAGATCGCGCTGGAAGACGAGTACTTCGTGTCGCGCAAGCTGTACCCGAACGTCGACTTCTACTCGGGCATCGTTCAGCGCGCGCTGGGCATCCCGACGTCGATGTTCACGTGTATCTTCGCGATGGCACGTACGGTCGGCTGGATCGCACAGTGGAACGAAATGATTGCCGATCCGGAACAGAAGATCGGCCGTCCGCGCCAGCTGTTCATCGGCGATTCGCCGCGCGAAGCGAAGCCGATCAGCGCACGTTAAGTCGTGCGCGGCGCGAACGGCCGGCAGGCCGCTCGCGTCGGGCGAAACGCAACGCCACGACACCCCGACGGGTCATCCCGTCGGGGTGTTTTCATTTGCGCGCCGGATCGGTGCGGCGCTCCAGCGACGGTGGTCGCGTCTCGAGCGCCGGTGCGTCGTCGTCGGGCGGGTGGCCGTGTTGCAGGAAGAACCGGCGGTATGCGCCGGGTGTGATTCCGCGTGCGGCGAGGAACTGGCGGTTGAAGTTCGCGGGATTCGGAATGCCGCAGCGCGCGGCCACGATCGCGATCGGCCAGTCGGTGCCGACAAGATGACGGCACGCGTGCGCAAGCCGCAGCCGTTGCACGTAGCGGCCGACGCTTTCGCCGAGATGCCGGACGAACAGGCGCTGCAACGTGCGTTTGGACATGTGCGCGGCAGCGGCGAGCGCGTCGATGCGCAGCGGTTCATGGAAGTGCCGGTCGATCGCGTCGAGCACGCGATCGAGGCGCTCGGCTTCGGGCGCGGCCGTATCGGCGGGTGGTGACGTTCCGTCGCGCCGGTCGTAGGCATGGGCGGTGGCGAGCGGTTCGCCGCCGGCTTCCGCGAGGTCGGCGAGCGTGTCGAGCGCGGCCGCGAGCCGTATGCGCGGAGCAGGGTCGAGCAAGTGTGGCAGCCTTGCGCGCATCGCGCGGGCCGTGTCGGTATCGAAGCGCAGGCCCGGCGCCGCACGTCGCAGCAGCGAGCGCAGCGGCGCATATTCGGGACAACAGTCGGCGAGCCGTCGCACCCAGTCGCCATCGAACCAGACGACGAGCGCGACTTCGGGCGCATCGCGGTCGATGCGCGCGTTAGACGACCAGGTATGCGGCAGGTTGGGCGGCACGAGCACGAGATCGTCGTCCGCGTAGCGCGCGACGTGATCGCCGATGAAGCGCTGGCCGCGGCTGTTGAGCGTCAGCGTCAGTTCGTATTCGGGATGGCGGTGCCATTCGAACGGGATGCGCGCGAGCTGACGGTGATACACGCGGATCGAACAGCCCGTCGCGAACGTCACGTGCTCGTACTGCGGTTTCATCGCGGCCTCCGGGTGAGGGCGGGCACCGCGCCGTGGCATGATCGTGAGCGATCGTCACGACGGAGCAATGCCATGTTTTCACATGTTTGCGTGGGCGTCAGCGACACCGCGCGCGCCTACGATTTCTACGCGCCGCTTTTCGCGGAACTCGGGCTGCGCCTGAAGTTCCGCGAGCCGGACGGCTGGTCGGGCTGGATGCCGGCCGATACCGACCGGCCGCTGTTCTTTTTCGGCCAGCCGCTCGACGGCCGCGCGCCCGAACCGGGCAATGGCCACACGATCGCATTCGACGCGCCGACCCGCGCGCACGTCGATCGCTGCCACGCGCTCGCGCTGCGCCACGGCGGCACCTGCGAAGGGCCGCCGGGCCCGCGACCGCACTATCACCGCGACTACTACGGCGCCTATTTTCGCGACCCGGACGGCAACAAGCTTTGCGTGGTCTGTCATCGTCCCGAGTAACGCACGGTTGTCAGGATTGTATCGATAGTTGACCGGATAGTAGTGATAGTGGCCGTGCGCTCGCCGTACGCTGACAGCACATCACGACACGCTTCAGCGAGGAGACCACGATGCAACTGACGATTGACGATCTGCCCGCCGCGATCCGCGCGGCGAAACGCGCGCTGCGCGCCGACCTGCCCGGTTACGCGGCGACGTTCCGCGAGCTGGAGGGTGACATCGCGCGGCAGGTCGACGCGATCCGCCGCGCGCATGCGCATGGCCATGACGTGATTCCGGTGGTGCCGTTCGCGGATATCGCGGGCGGGACCGTCGATCCGGACGCAATTGCCGCGATCCGCACGCACGGCGCGGTCGTGATTCGCGGCGTATTCGATGCGCAGCAGGCGCGCGACTGGAACGACGAGATCGGCGCGTACCTGGAGTCGAACCGCTTCGCCGACCGGTTGAATGCGCGTGCCGAGGACCGCTATTTCGGCAATCTCGCGTCGGGCAAGCCGCAGATCTACGGCGTCTACTGGTCGAAGCCGCAGCTGGCCGCGCGCCAGTCGCGGGCGCTCACGCAGGCGCGTGTATTCCTGAACCGCCTGTGGCGGCATGCGGACGGCGCGCACACGCACTTCGATCCCGACCAGGTGCCCGCCTATGCGGACCGGATTCGCCGCCGGCCGCCGGGTTCGACGTCGCTCGGGCTGTCGCCGCATGTCGACGGCGGCTCCGTCGAGCGCTGGCTCGGCGCGAACTTCCGCCAAGTCTACCGTCACGTGCTGGCCGGTCGCTGGCGCGACTACGACCCGTTCGATGCCGCGTTTCGCCCCGACGTCGAGGAGATTCCGTCGCCGGCCGTGTGTTCGATGTTCCGCACGTTCCAGGGCTGGACCGCACTGACGCCGCAGGGGCCGGGCGACGGGACGCTGCAGCTGATTCCGGTGGCGAACGCGATGGCCTATGTCGTGCTGCGCGCGCTGCAGGACGATGTGGCCGACGACGACCTGTGCGGCGCACGTCCCGGCCGCGCGCTGTCGATCCGGCCCGAGTGGCACGCGCTGCTGCTCGATGCGCTGGTGCCGATCCCGCACATGGCGCCGGGCGACGCGGTGTTCTGGCACGGCGACGTCGTGCATGCGGTCGAGGATGCGCATCGCGGCAGCGGCGACAGCAACGTGATGTACATCGCGGCCGCGCCCGGCTGCGCGAAGAACGACGCGTACCTGCAGCGCCAGCAGGCCACGTTTCTGCGTGGCGAGAGCCCGCCCGACTTCCCGGCCGATCATTTCGAGGTCGAATTCGACGGACGCGGCGGGGAGGGCGATCTCACGGCGCTCGGCCGCGCGCAGATGGGGTTCGGGCCCGGCGCGTAACGGGCGCGCCGCGCGCGAAAGCGGCCGTTCGCGATGCAGCGGTCGGCCGTCTGCCGAATCCGCTGCCTGCCGCATGCAATTCGACGCAATCGGCTGTCGGCGCAGCCGAAATCGACGCGAATTGCGCAATTTGGCTTCCGATAATGGTCCGGACACAACGCAGCTGCCCCGTGCCCCGCACGGGTGTGGCGATGACCATGGAGGAGTCGATGCAATTTACGCAAGCGATCGTTCGCCGCCCCGCGCCGTCCTGTGCCGCGGGCCTGACCACCGCCGAACTCGGCGCACCCGACTATGACAAGACGCTCACGCAGTTCCACGCGTATTGCGACGCGCTGCGCACGCTCGGCGTCGCGCTGACCGAGCTGCCGCCGCTGGAGGCGTTCCCCGATTCGCACTTCGTCGAGGACGTCGCCGTCGTGACGCCGGAATTCGCGGTGATCACGCGCCCCGGTGCGCCCGCACGGCGCGGCGAGACGGTGCATATCGAAGCGGCGCTCGCCGCGCATCGCGACCTGCTGCCGATGCAGGAAGGCCGTCTCGACGGCGGCGACGTGATGCTGGTCGGCAAGCGCTTCTACATCGGCCTGACGGCGCGCACCGACGCCGAAGGCATCGCCGCGTTCGAATCGCTCGTGTCGCGCTACGGCTATTCGGTCGTCGCGGTGCCGGTGGGCGCCGGCCTGCACCTGAAATCGGTCGTCAACGCGCTCGGCGACGACACGCTGCTCGTGACCGAAGCGCTGGCCGCGCATCCGGCATTCGCCGACTATCGCCGGATCGCGATCTCGGCTGCCGACGAATACGCGGGCAACACGCTGCGCGTGAACGGCACGCTGATCACGCCGGCCGGCTATCCGCGCGTGCACGATGCGATCGCGTCGCTCGGGCTGCCGCTGCACGTGATCGACACGAGCGAGTTCCGCAAGATGGACGGCGGCCTGACCTGCCTGTCGCTGCGGTTCTAGCCGATTGGCGCGCGGCCGCTTCGGCCGGATAATGTGGCCCCCGCGCGGAAAAGGAGACGTTCCGCGCACCAGCCACGACCTGACCGGAGCGAACGCGGATGACCGACAAGAAGATGCAGCTCGACAAGATCGATCTCCGGATCCTCGACATTCTGCGCACCGACGGACGGATTTCATACCGGAAGCTGTCGGAGCTCGTGAACCTCACGCCGCGGCCATGTCAGGCGCGCGTGGAGCGACTCGAGGCGCTGGGCGTGATCGAAGGCTACCGGGCGGTGATCAAGGCGCCGCGCGCGACCAAGCCGGTCGTCGTGATCGCGCAGATCGTGCTGGCCGACCACGGTCGTTCGCAGGCGCCGTTCGAGGACGAGATGCGGGCGAATCCGGCCGTGCTCGATTGCTGGCTCGTCAGCGGCACGTTCGATTTTCTCGTGCGGCTCGCGTGCGAGGATCTCGACGAGTACCGGCGGATCGCGAACGTCTGGCTGGAAAGCCCGCGGTTCCGGATCGAAAAGATCGTGACGACGGCTGAACTGCAGGCGATCAAGCGCAGCGTCGTTTGACGCGGCCGGGAAGGTCCGGCTTCCATGCGAATGACCGAATCAATCGATTTGTATTCCGAATCAAATCGATCGAACCGAAATCCAATCAAGGTGAAAACTATGGATGCTTTGCAAGCGGCAGCGGAGACGGCCGCACCGTCCGGGACGACGCTCAAGCGCCGTCTGCAGGGCCGCCACATCGCGATGATCGCGATCGGCGGCTCGATCGGCACGGGGCTGTTCGTCGCGTCGGGCGCGTCGGTCGCGCAGGCGGGGCCGGGCGGTGCGATCGCCGCGTATATCGCGATCGGGATCATGGTCTATTTCGTCGTCACGGGCCTCGGCGAGATGGCGGCGCTGATGCCGGTGTCGGGTTCGTTCGCGATCTACGGCGAGAAATACGTGGATGAAGGCTTCGGCGTCGCGCTCGGCTGGACCTACTGGTACAGCTGGGCCGTAACGATCGCGATCGAGTTGGTGGCCGCGCAGATCGTGATGCGCTACTGGTTTCCAGCCGTGCCGGGCGTATGGTGGGGTGCGGCCTTTCTCGTGCTGATCTTCCTGCTGAATACGCTGTCGGTGCGCGGCTTCGGCGAATCGGAATACTGGTTCTCGCTGATCAAGGTCGTCACCGTGATCGCGTTCATCGCGGCCGGGCTGCTGATCGCGGCCGGCGTGCTTGGCACCGGGCATCCGGTCGGCTGGCATAACTTCACGACCGGCGACGCGCCGTTCGTCGGCGGCGTGCACGCGATGATGAGTGTTGCGCTGATCGCGGGATTCTCGTTTCTCGGCACCGAGCTGGTCGGGATCACGGCCGGCGAATCGGAGAATCCGCGCAAGACGATCCCGCGCGCGGTGAAGCAGATCTTCTGGCGGATCATGCTGTTCTATGTGCTCGCGATTTTCGTGATCGGCTTGCTCGTGCCGTACACGGACCCGAACCTGCTGAAGAGCGACGTGACCGACATCGGCGTGAGCCCGTTCACGCTGGTGTTCAGCCATGCGGGCTTCGGGCTTGCCGCCGGCGCGATGAATCTCGTGATCCTGACGGCCGTGCTGTCGGCCGGCAATTCCGGCACGTACGCGGCGACGCGGATGCTGTACAACCTCGCTTCGGAAGGGCGCGCGCCGGCGATGTTCGCGACGCTGTCGCCGGGCGGCGTGCCGCGCAACGCGCTGTACGCGACGATGGCCGTCGGCGGGCTGTGCTTCCTCACGTCGCTGACCAACAACCAGAGCATCTATCTGTGGCTGCTGAATACGGTCGGCATCACGGGTTTCATCGCGTGGCTCGGCATCGCGGTCTGCCATTACCGGTTCCGCAAGGGGTTCCTGAAGCAGGGCTACCGGCTCGATCAGCTGCCGTATCGCGCGAAGTGGTTCCCGTTCGGGCCGCTGTTCGCGATCGCGATCTGCATCGTGATCTCGCTCGGGCAGGATTACCAGGCGTTCTTCGCGGCCCGCATCGACTGGATGGAAGTGCTGTCGATCTATGTGTGGATTCCTCTGTTCGTCGCGATCTGGTGGGCGTATCGCCGTGCGCGCAAGAGCCGGCTCGTGCGCTACGAGGAGATGGAGATCGGGCCGTGGCTGACGCGCTCGGTCGAGGCGATCGATGCGGCGGCGGAGCCGCGCGAGCGATCGAGCGGCGCGTAGTGCACGTGCCGTTTCGACGCGGGGCTGCAGGGGTTCGCGGCGGCTGAGTGAGCCGCCGCGTTCAGGCCGGACAGTCGACCCACGCGAGCACCTTCTGCGGCACATGCGTGGTCGCGTGAACGGGAATGGTGCCGCCGCGCGCGACGACGCACGTGTGTCGGCAGCCGTTACTTGTCGAGCTCAGGATAGTGCCGGAAGATCCCCATGTCGTTGAACGGGATGCGGCGCTCCGACTCGAGATAGCGCGCGACGGGCGGATGCTGCGCGACGCGGTCGTGCAGCGCGACGAGTGCCGCGACCTTCCGCTCCGCACGCTTCATCGCCTTCGGAAACGCGTAGCGCAGGCCCTCGACGAGCTGGAACATCGACAGGTCCACGTAGCTGAGCGCGCTGCCGGCGATGTAGCCGCCCTTGTGCGGATTCTGTTCGAGCACGCGATCGAAGTAGCCGAGGAATTTCGGCAGCCGGTTCTCGAGGAAATCGGCCGCGCGCTCGGCGGCTTCCGCTTGCTGGTCCTCGTAGTACAGGCAGCTTGCGATCGGATGATGCGTGTCGTGGATCTCGGTGACGAAATCGGCGACGGTCAGCTGGAGCTGGTGCACCCACAGCCGGCCGGCTTCGTCGTCGGGCGCGAGCCCGAGCCGCGTACCGAGAAACAGCAGGATGTTCGCGGTCTGCCCGACGACGATGTCGTCGGCCTTCAGGAACGGCGGCGCGAGCGGTAGGCATTCCGCCTTCGTGCTGTCCATCATGCGCATCATCGCCGACACGCCCATCCCGCGCCCCGATTCGCGCGCGACGTCGACATAGTCGGCTTCGGCCGCCTCGAGCGCGAGCCGCACGTATTCGCCGCGGCCCTGGATCTCGGGCCAGTAATAGAGTTCATATCGCATGCTGTGCTCCTGTCCGCTGAACCGGCTGTTGGCGGTTTCGTGAAGACCGGGCGGCCGTGCGCCGCCCGTTGCGAATAGACAGTCTAGAAGATCACGGGAAAAGCGCTGCGCGCGTTACGCGTGACGCTTCACTCGCCGCGTTCACCGCCTTCGGGGCCGTAGAAGAATACCCACGTCGAGAAGTCGTCGGAGAAGCCGACGAAGCGATGCTCCGCGTGCGCGGCGACGAACAGCGCATCGCCGGCCGCGACGTCGCATTCGCGACCGTCGACGACGAAGCGCGACGTGCCGGTCGCGATCACGTAAACCTCGTCGCGCGTATGCGGCTTCTGTTTGTCCTCGACGCGCGGCCGGTACAGTTCGACGTCGAGCGAACCGTGGCGAAACAGTGTCATGAACAGCGTGCCTTCGTAGTCGAGGCGCGCAAGCGATTCGTTCAGGCCGAGCTTCATCGTGGTGGGCTCCGGATCCGATCGTGGGGACGTGCGTTGCATCATCGTATCGCGAAATTGGGCGATCACGGTTCAGCGCGCGACGATGCACGCGAATCGCATCGCTCGCCACCGATGAAACATCGGCAAGCCTGTTCGCCACGCATGAAACAAAATCGTCCATCGGTGAAACGGCGTCACGATGCGCCTGCATTCGATCGACAGGTTCACCGCAATTTAATAAACGCCCACTACGATCCAGCATCGTCGATCGACAGCGTGCTGCGATCCGATCCGCGCGTCGATCCTGTCGCCCGTCTTCCAACCGCGCGACGTGCCCGATTGTCATTTCCCGTGAACCCGCGATTTGCATCGCCGCGACTCGTCGCCGGCGCTGTTCGCATCGTTTCGTATTTCTTATGAATCTGAATCCGTCGGCCTCTTCACGCAGAAAATTTCTTGCCGCCGCACCGGCCGTTGCTGCGGCACCGCTGCTGAGCGCATGCGGCGGCGACGACGTTACGTCGGCGCCCATCACCGATACGGCGCTTGCTGCCCAGATGTCCGCAAAACTGAACGCGCAGCTCGGCGATGCGGCGACGGTCAACGCGATCGTGCCGGCGCTGACCGACGTCGGCTTCACGTGGGACCTGCCGACGGCCCCGGCCGCGCAGGTCGGCGCGATCGTTGCGTACAGCTTCGGCAATCGTCCGAACGCGGCGAGCGGCAACACGTCGAGCAACGGCGGCAACCAGGCCGCGCTGCCCGATCCGGGGCCGGTCAACGAAGCGCTCGCGGATGCCGTGTACCGCATCCGCCAGTTGAAACCCGTGAAGGTCTACGCGCAGTGGGAAATCGCGCGCTTTCTCGTGTCGAAATACGGGATGGGCACCGACGTGTTGTCGTCGATCGAGCCAGTGATCGCGAGCGACGGTTCGATCGTGTACCTGAGCACGGCAGGCGTCGCGGCGGTGGCCGTATCGCGCGCGGGCGGCGCGGCCGCGATGGGCACTGTCGCGGTGGTCGGCCATCGCGACCATGCGAAGCGCTGCATCCAGACCTCGCAGCAGGCGGGCATGAAGGCGGCAGCCGTTGCCGAGGTGCCGCTCCCGACGACGTACGACCCGCAGTCGGGCCAGCCGTGGACGCGCAATCGCAGCCTGTATCTCGTGCACGACATGTATGCGCAGATGCTTGGCCGCGCGATGGCCGCGACGATGCAGGCGTTCCCGAAGGGCTGACGCCTTCCGTTCTCCACTCAAATTTTATGACCATGACGACCCGCCGCCATTTCCTGGCTTCCACTTCCGTGTTCGCCGCGTCGTGCGCCGCCAGCGCGCCGAGTTTCGCGAGCGACGCACCGGTTTCCGATGCCGAACTGCAACGCCAGATGCTCGGCAAGCTGACGACCGAGCTGAACGACCAAGCAACGGCTGCCGACGAGACCGGCTACCTGTTCGACACCTTCTTCTCGTGGACGCCGCCGACCGTCGATTCGAGCCGCATCCGCACGATCATTGCGTACGGCTTCGGCAGTCGCGCGCCGGCATCCGGCACCGTGCCCGTACCGGGGCCGGTGAACGAAGCGATCGCCGATGCGGTGTTCCGGCTTCGCCAGACGATTGCGATGCCGGTTTTCGCGCAGCAGGAGGTCGCGACGGTGCTCGCGTCGAAGTACGGGCTGACGGCCGGCGTGACGTCGATCGCGACGCCTGCCGCGGTTGCCGGCAGCCCGATCCCGACGCCCGACGGCGTCGCCGCCGCGATCGTCCGGCAGGCTGGCTCGGCCGCGGCGCTCGGCGCGGTCGGGATCGTCACGCACGCGGATCAGGCGTCGATCGCCGTGCGCGTGTCGAATGCGGCGGGGATGCAGGCGGCGGTGCCGGCCGGGCTGGCGCTGCCGTCGCTCTACGATACATCCGCGCAGCAGCCGGCGATGCGCCGCCGCGATCTGTACCTGATGAGCAATGTCGGCATGCAGCTCGCGATGCTGCGGCTCGATTTGATCAACCGCGAATATCCGAACGGTTGAGCCGCGGGGCTTCGGCCCGGCGCGCGCGATCCGGGCGACGCGATCCGCGATCGCAGTTCACCGGATCCCGCGCGCCCCGTTTGCCGGGTAATGCCGATACAGGTATTGGCACTACTAGCCAAACCACTGTTTTTAATGGGTTTTTTCGCATCCGGCCTGCGCCGTGACGCGTTCTGCGTGGCATAATCGACCGCATCCGTAAGGCTTGTAGTCACAACGACCCCGCATACCCATGGCACAGACTCTCTACGACAAACTGTGGAATACCCACGTGGTCCACACCGAGGATGACGGCACGACTTTGCTGTACATCGACCGTCAGCTGCTGCATGAAGTCACGAGCCCGCAGGCGTTCGAAGGGCTGAAGATCGCGCAGCGTCCGGTGTGGCGCATCAGCGCGAACCTGGCCGTGTCGGACCACAACGTGCCGACCACGGACCGCAGCCACGGCATCGCCGATCCCGTCTCGAAGCTGCAGGTCGATACGCTCGACTCGAACTGCGATGCGTTCGGCATCACGCAGTTCAAGATGAACGACGTGCGCCAGGGCATCGTCCACATCATCGGGCCGGAGCAGGGCGCGACGCTGCCGGGCATGACGATCGTGTGCGGCGATTCGCATACGTCGACGCACGGCGCGTTCGGCGCGCTCGCGCACGGCATCGGCACGTCGGAAGTCGAGCACGTGCTCGCGACGCAAACGCTGCTGCAGAAGAAGAGCAAGAACATGCTCGTGAAGGTCGAGGGCGCACTGCCGCGCGGCTGTACCGCGAAGGACATCGTGCTCGCGATCATCGGCAAGATCGGCACGGCAGGCGGCACGGGCTACGCGATCGAATTCGGCGGCTCGACGATCCGCGCGCTGACGATGGAAGGCCGCATGACGGTCTGCAACATGGCGATCGAGGCCGGCGCGCGCGCGGGCATGGTCGCCGTCGACGACACGACGATCGATTACCTGAAGGGCCGTCCGTTCGTGCCGACCGGCGCGGAATGGGACCAGGCCGTCGAGTACTGGCGCCAGTTCAAGTCCGACGAAGGCGCGCAGTTCGACCGCGTGGTCGAACTGAATGCGGCCGAGATCGTCCCGCAGGTCACGTGGGGTACGTCGCCGGAAATGGTCACGTCGATCGACGGTCGCGTGCCCGATCCCGAGCGCGAGAAGGATCCGGTCAAGCGCGACGCGATGGAGCGCGCGCTGGCCTACATGGCGCTCGAGCCGAACACGCCGATGGAAGCGATCAAGGTCGACAAGATCTTCATCGGCTCGTGCACGAACGCGCGGATCGAGGATATCCGCGCGGCCGCGTATGTCGTGAAGAAGCTGAACCGTCGCATCGCGTCGAACGTGCGTCTCGCGATGGTCGTGCCGGGCTCGGGCCTCGTGAAGGCGCAGGCCGAACGCGAGGGGCTCGACAAGGTGTTCACGGACGCCGGTTTCGAATGGCGCGAGCCGGGCTGCTCGATGTGCCTCGCGATGAACGCGGACCGGCTCGAGCCGGGCGAGCGCTGCGCGTCGACGTCGAACCGCAACTTCGAGGGCCGGCAGGGCGCGGGCGGTCGCACGCACCTCGTGAGCCCCGCGATGGCCGCCGCCGCGGCGATCGAAGGTCACTTCGTCGACATTCGCAAGCTGGGGTAACGCGTGACGGCATCCAAGGTCATCGCGCGGCTGGTCGCCGCGCTGGCGCTGGCGGGGCTGGGTTTCGGCCTCGCCGGCTGCAATACCGTCCAGGGCTTCGGGCAGGACGTCAACGCCGCCGGCAACGCGCTGAAGCGCGCCGCGGAGTGACGATTCCCGCCGAGAATTTGTCGATGTGCGCCGGCTGAACGCCGGCCCTCCAACCGGATAGACGGATCATGGAAAAATTCAATGTGCATACCGGCGTCGTGGCGCCGCTCGATCGCGAGAACGTCGACACCGACGCGATCATCCCGAAGCAGTTCCTGAAGTCGATCAAGCGCACGGGCTTCGGTCCGAACGCGTTCGACGAATGGCGCTACCTCGATCACGGCGAGCCGGGCCAGGACAACTCGAAGCGTCCGCTGAATCCCGACTTCGTGCTGAACCAGCCGCGCTACCAGGGCGCGTCGGTGCTGGTCGCGCGCAAGAACTTCGGCTGCGGCAGCTCGCGCGAGCACGCACCGTGGGCGCTGCAGCAGTATGGCTTCCGCGCGATCATCGCGCCGAGCTTCGCGGACATCTTCTTCAACAACTGCTACAAGAACGGTCTGCTGCCGATCGTGCTGACCGAGCAGCAGGTCGATCACCTGTTCAACGACACGTACGCGTTCAACGGTTATCAGCTGACGATCGACCTCGACGCGCAGGTCGTGCGCACGGGCGACGGCCGCGAGTATCCGTTCGAGATCGCCGCGTTCCGCAAGTACTGCCTGCTGAACGGCTTCGACGACATCGGCCTCACGCTGCGCCACGCGGACAAGATCCGCCAGTTCGAAGCAGAACGGCTCGTGAAGCAGCCGTGGCTCAACACCAAGCTGGTCGGCTGATATCGCCTTCGAGGCGGGCGCGCTGTCGGCGCGCTCGTCGGCCTGCCTCCATAACCTACCCAGTCAGGAATAACGCATGAAGATTGCAGTGCTGCCCGGCGACGGCATCGGTCCGGAAATCGTCAATGAAGCCGTGAAGGTGTTGAACGCACTCGACGAGACGTTCGAGCTCGAGCAGGCGCCGGTCGGCGGCGCGGGCTACGAGGCGAGCGGTCATCCGCTGCCCGACGCGACGCTGAAGCTCGCGAAGGAAGCCGACGCGATCCTGTTCGGCGCGGTCGGCGACTGGAAGTACGACTCGCTCGAGCGCGCGCTGCGCCCCGAGCAGGCGATCCTCGGGCTGCGCAAGCATCTCGAGCTGTTCGCGAACTTCCGTCCGGCGATCTGCTATCCGCAGCTCGTCGATGCGTCGCCGCTCAAGCCCGAGCTCGTCGCGGGCCTCGACATCCTGATCGTGCGCGAACTGAACGGCGACATCTACTTCGGCCAGCCGCGCGGCGTGCGCGCCGCACCGGACGGCCCGTTCGCCGGCGAGCGCGAAGGCTTCGACACGATGCGCTACTCGGAACCGGAAGTGCGCCGCATCGCGCACGTCGCGTTCCAGGCGGCACGCAAGCGCGCGAAGAAGCTGCTGTCGGTCGACAAGTCGAACGTGCTCGAAACGTCGCAGTTCTGGCGCGACATCATGATCGACGTGTCGAAGGAATACGCGGACGTCGAGCTGTCGCACATGTATGTCGACAACGCGGCGATGCAGCTCGCGAAGGCGCCGAAGCAGTTCGACGTGGTCGTGACGGGCAACATGTTCGGCGACATCCTGTCGGATGAAGCGTCGATGCTGACGGGCTCGATCGGCATGCTGCCGTCGGCGTCGCTCGACAAGAACAACAAGGGCCTGTACGAACCGTCGCACGGTTCGGCGCCGGACATCGCGGGCAAGGGCATCGCGAATCCGCTCGCGACGATCCTGTCGGCCGCGATGCTGCTGCGCTACTCGCTGAATCGCGCGGAGCAGGCCGATCGCATCGAGCGCGCGGTGAAAACGGTGCTCGAACAGGGTTACCGGACGGGCGACATCGCGACGCCGGGCGGCAAGCTGGTCGGCACGACCGCAATGGGCGATGCGGTGATCGCGGCGCTGTAAGCGGCGCGGCAACCACGCAGGCAATCATGTAGAAAGGGCGCGAACGGGCCGCAAAATCGGCCGGTTTGCGCGCGGTTGGCCGTTGTGCGGCCAACCGGCTTTGTGTAGACTCGAACGATGGCGCATATTTCCCTGATCTCCCCGGTCTTGAAACTCCACGGCAACATTGCCCGTGCGGGTGCGCGCGCCATCGTCATCACGAAAACCATTACCACGAAAACGATCATTAAACGCTGATCGTCCGTCGTGCCCGCCTTTTTCCCCGCGCGGTCACAGCGGGGACGGAAATGGCGGGGAAGCTCCATCAAAGGGTTAGTCATGAACGTAGGTCTCGTAGGTTGGCGCGGCATGGTCGGCAGCGTCCTGATGCAGCGCATGCAGGAAGAGGGCGATTTCGACCTGATCGAACCGGTGTTTTTCAGCACCAGCAACACGGGCGGCAAAGCGCCGTCGTTCGCGAAAAACGAGACTACGCTCAAGGACGCGACCAACGTCGACGAGCTGAAGAAGTGCGACGTGATCATCACGTGCCAGGGCGGCGACTACACGAACGACGTGTTCCCGAAGCTGCGCGCGGCCGGCTGGAACGGCTACTGGATCGATGCGGCATCGTCGCTGCGGATGAAGGACGACGCGGTCATCATCCTCGATCCGGTCAACCTCGACGTGATCAAGGACGCGCTGGTCAAGGGCACGAAGAACTTCGTCGGCGGCAACTGCACGGTCAGCCTGATGCTGATGGCGCTGGGCGGCCTGTTCCGCGAGAATCTCGTCGACTGGATGACGGCGATGACCTACCAGGCCGCATCGGGCGCGGGCGCGCAGAACATGCGCGAGCTGCTGTCGCAGATGGGCACGCTGAACGGCGCGGTGCAGGAGCAGCTCGCCGATCCGGCTTCCGCGATTCTCGACATCGACCGCCGCGTGCTGGCCGCGATGAACAGCGATGCGATGCCGACCAGCCACTTCGGCGTGCCGCTCGCCGGCTCGCTGATCCCGTGGATCGACAAGGATCTCGGCAACGGGATGTCGAAGGAAGAGTGGAAGGGCGGCGCGGAAACCAACAAGATCCTCGGCAAGCCGGCCATGGGCGAGCCGGGCTCGATCCCGGTCGACGGCCTGTGCGTGCGGATCGGCGCAATGCGCTGCCACTCGCAGGCGCTGACGATCAAGCTGAAGAAGGATGTGCCGCTCGACGAGATCAACGGCATCCTCGCCTCGGCGAACGACTGGGTGAAGGTCGTGCCGAACGAGCGCGAAGCATCGATGCGCGACCTGTCGCCGGCGAAGATCACCGGCACGCTGACGGTGCCGGTCGGCCGCCTGCGCAAGCTCGCGATGGGCGGCGAATACCTGTCGGCGTTCACGGTCGGCGACCAGCTGCTGTGGGGCGCGGCCGAGCCGCTGCGCCGCATGCTGCGCATCCTGCTCGACAAGTAAGCCCGCTTGCCGGTCCGGCCCGAGGGCCGGGCTGCACAAGATGACGCGCCGCGTCGGCCTTGACGATGTCAAGGCTGGCGCGGCGCGTTTTTCATGCGCGGATCAGCGCAGGTTCAGCAGCGTCTGGTCGACCGTCTGCTGGGTCTTGATCGTCTGCGCATTCGCCTGGTAATTGCGTTGCGCGGTGATCAGGTTCACGAGCTCGGTCGTCAGGTTGACGTTCGAGTTTTCCAGCGCGCTCCCCTGCAGCGTGCCGTGGTTCGTGCTGCCCGGCGCGGAGATCTGCGGCACGCCCGACGCGGCGGATTCGGTGTACTGGTTGCCGCCGATGTTCACGAGCCCGTTCGGGTTGTTGAAGTTCGCGAGCGCGATCAGGCCGAGCAGCGCGCTCTGGCCGTTGGAGTAGTTGCCGGTCAGCTTGCCGTCGGGGCCGATCGAGAACGTCGTCAGCGTGCCGCTCGCGAAACCGTCCTGCGCGAGATTGGTCACGCCGTTCTTCCCGCCGTACTGCGTCGTGCCGCTCAGGTCGAGCGTCAGGTTCTGCGGGTTCGCGCCGCCCGTCGTGTTGGGGACCGAGAACGCGAACTGGCCGAGGCTCGGCGTCGGCTGGCCGGTGGCGGCCGAGGTTGTCGAGCTGATCCGGCCCGACGTGTCGAACGTGACCGTGCCGAGATTCGTCGGCGTCTGGCCCTGCACGCCCGCGTACGCCTGCCAGGTGCCGGCCGCGCCCTTCGTGAAATACATCGTGACCTGCTGCGAGCCACCGAGCGTGTCGTAGACCTGGATCGACGAGTTGTAGTTGTACGTCGTGTTGTCGGTCGCGTTGAACGGCGTCTTGGCCGGCACCTTGTCCTGCGAGTTCAGGTTGAACTGACCGGTGATCTTGGTCGTCGCCTGCGGCGCGATGTTGTTGGTCGGCGCCTGCAGCGGCACGGTCGCCGCGGTGTTGATCGCGCCGCCCGCGCCTGCCGCATAGCCCATCAGGTTGCGGTTTTGCGAGTCGACGATGGCGCCGTTCTTGTCGCGGTGGAACGTGCCGTCACGCGAGTACGTCGTCACGCCGTTGTTCGACATCTGGAAGAAACCGTTGCCGTTGATCGCGATATCCAGCGACGAGTGGGTCGTATTGATCGTCCCCTGGCCGAACTGCTGCTGCACCGACGCGAGCTGCGTGCCGATGCCGATCTGCGTGTTGACCGACGTCGCGACCGAATTCGCATACATGTCGGAGAAGTTCGCGCGGCCCTGCTTGAAGCCGGTCGTGTTTGCGTTCGCGATGTTGTTGCCGATCACGTCGAGATTGCTCGACGCGCCGGCCAACCCGCTCAAACCCTGCTGATAGCCCATGTTCGATCCCCGTAACGAGCTGGTGAGTGAATGCAGTCGTGCGACTGCGCGATGACCCCCTGGCACCTCACGGCGTCAGCCCGGCCCGCGCTCCCGCCTTTCCGGCATGTGCGAACGCGATGGTCGAATTGCGCCGATTCTTGTTTGAAGTCGATCGTAGCGACCGCAATTATTTGATCTGTGTAATTTTGTGTAATGTAATTGAATTGCCGGTGAAACGATTGCTTTTGTACGACCAATGGGGAGGGCGATATGAGCTGTAAGCCTTATGGGGCGGGGCTTTCAGGGTTGAAATGTTCAATTCGACGATAAGAGAGGGGAATTGCCTTCTTATCGTTCAATTGAAATTTATTGGAATGGGATTGGCCGGGCGGTGGGATTTGTTTTGATTGTCGGCTGTTAATCCATTAACGGCAGGCGGTGCGAATTATTGAGCGCGCGCGCCCGATTCCGCGGCCGCGGTTCCGCGTCGGGCGCCCGGGCGGGCGAGCCTCCGGTGCGCGCCCGAAAGCCGCATGATTCGTTCGGGATGCGAGGGCTTTTGTTCATCGGGGAGCGCTCTTTTGACCACCCTGGCACGCCGGCTGCAGCGTGCGGACCGGGGCGGGGGCGCGGCCGGTTGCACCTGCGGGCGACGAATTCGGCCCGAACCCGATCGCGTGAAGTAAACTACGCGGTTACGACGCACAGACCCGCCTAAAGCGTCGCGTTCCGCGCGACGCTTTTGCATTTCTGCGGCAACTTTATTGACGCTTCCAACCGCGAATCCGAGCCGCGCCCGCGCGCGGCGATAGAGCCAACGATGTCCCGAATTTCCTTGTTTCCGCGTCAGTCCCGTCTGTCGCGCGCCGTGCGTGGCGCGCTGGCGATCCTGGCGCTCGGCGCAGCCGCGTCGGCCTGGGCGGCCGGCACCGGCGAACTGCCGGCTTCCGCTGCCGGCGCCGCGCCGCTTACCGTGACGGTCCAGCCGGGCCAGTCGCTGAACGATCTCGCGAAAGCGGCCACGCAGTCGCACGATCCCGGTGTGCTCGCGCGCGCCGGCCGCGCGCTGTTCGACGCCAATCCGCAGGCGTTCATGAAGCATGATGCGAGTCGCCTGAAAGTCGGTGCGACGCTGACCGTGCCCGCGCTCGACGCGACAGGCGCGGCACTCGCGCCGGCCGGTGCCTCTGGTGCTTCCGGTGTGGTGGCAGCCTCGGCGCCCGCCGCCGCATCGGGCGGGGTGGCGGTCGCGCAGCATGGCGCGTCCGCGCCGCATCCGGTGTCGGCCGTGCAATCCGCGTCGGTGGCGCCGGCCGTGCATGCGGCTCCGGTGAGTGGTGCGAGCGTCGCGACGGCTGCGGGGGCGTCGGCTTCGGTCAGCGCGTCGGCTGTCGACAACATGCAGCCGGCGGCGCCCGCGGCCGGTGCAAGCGGCCCG
Organism: Burkholderia sp. YIM B11467; assembly: GCF_052952715.1. Classification (NCBI taxonomy): domain Bacteria; kingdom Pseudomonadati; phylum Pseudomonadota; class Betaproteobacteria; order Burkholderiales; family Burkholderiaceae; genus Burkholderia; species Burkholderia sp. YIM B11467. The sequence goes on along the minus strand of NZ_JBQVSQ010000001.1, from coordinate 30,963 downwards.
CACGTGTGGAGCGGTGCGATCCAGTCGGCGCCGTCGTCCGCGAGCGAGGTTGCGGTCCAGCCTGCGCCGGGCAGCCAGGGTTCCGGCGCGAACGAACCGGCCGGCGCGGCGCCCGTCGCGGGCGCGTCGCAGCCGCGGCCGTCGAGCCTGCAGCAATTGCTGGCGCTGAAGAACCGCGTGTTGATGGAGTTGCAGAAGCACGGCATCGGCAAGCCGGCCGGGCCGAACGACGTCGCGCCGTCGACTGCGCCGGCTCCTGCCGCGCCGCGTGCGGCCGCGAACGATGCGGGTGCGTCGGCTGCCGCGTCGACAGCAGGCGAAGCCGCGTCCGGCGTAGCCGCCAGCGCGGTGCAACCGGCATCGGCGCCCGTGCAACCGGCGACACCGGTGGCGGTGCCTGCGCGCCGTGCCGAGCAGATGGACTGGCGTCCGGCCGCAGTGGCCGGCGCGGCCGTGATCGTCCTCGCGGCCGGTTTCATGTGGCGCAAGCGCCGCAAGGGCCGGCGCACGGACGATACGGGTACGGCGGCTGCCGCAGCGGGCGGTGCCGCGGCTGCGGAAGCTGATATTGCGCCGGCCGTCGAACGCGAACTGCCGATCCAGCCCGAAATGCCGGTCTCCCGCGACGCGGCTGCCGACCTGCACCTTGCCGCGGCGACTGCCGCAGCGGCGGAGACGATCGAGCCGCACGATGCGGATGCCGCGACGGTGCCGGAAGCGGCGAAGCCGCATGACGAGCAGCTCGAGTCGCCGTCCGCCCACGCCGAAGACCCGCCCGCGAGCGAGGCGGCCACGCCGCCGACGCCGCACGACACGGAACCGGTGGAAGAGGCCGCCGCCGACCAGTCGGCCGAGACGCCGGCCGCGCCTTTGGCGCCCGAAGCGCAGCACGCGGCGCTGATGCAGAACGCGATCAGCGCGCTCAACAGCCTCGACATGCCGCTGCCGCCGCGCGCACCTGACGAGCTGTCGCCGGCGTCGCTGGCATCGGACGAGCCGGCTGCTCGGGCAGAGCCGTCCAACACCGATCAAATCGCAACTAACGGTCAATTCGCGCCGCACCCGCCGATTGGCTCGGATGATCCGACCCCGGAACATCCGGCCGACCAGGATGACGAGTTCGATTGGGACCCGGACGCGGCTACGCCCGCCGGCCACGCAGGCGGCCCGTCCGCGACGTCGACGCTGCCGCCGCTCGGCGGCGCGCAGTTCGGTGCGCTGAAGCTCGATTTCGATCTCGACCTGCCGTCCACGCCGGGCGCCGCGCTGCCCGCGCTGACGCCGGGCGAACTCGCACGCATCGCGCGCAACAAGCTGGATCTCGCGTCCGAGTACGTCGAACTGGGCGACCTGTCCGGCGCGCGGACGCTGCTGCAGGAAGTGGTCGACGCGAACGACGCCGCGACGCGCGACGACGCGCGTGCGCTGCTCGCGAAACTGGCGGACGAGGCGTGATGCGGATCGCACTGGGTATCCAGTACGACGGCGCGGCGTTCTGCGGCTGGCAGGCGCAGCCGCACGGCAAGACCGTGCAGAATGAACTCGAGCACGCGCTGGCCGAGTTCGCGCGGGTGCCGTTGCACACGACGGTGGCAGGGCGGACCGACACCGGCGTGCACGGGCTCGGGCAGGTCGTGCATTTCGACACGGAACTCGATCGCGACGATTTCTCGTGGGTGCGCGGCACCAACGCGTTCCTGCCGTCGACCGTGTCGGTGCAATGGGCGAAGCCGATGCCGGAGGCCTTCAACGCGCGTTTCTCGGCGTTCGAGCGCACCTATTACTACGTGCTGTACGTGCACCCCGTGCGTTCGCCGATGCTGGCCGGCCGCGCGGGCTGGATCCATACGCCGCTCGACGACGACGCGATGCGCGCCGCCGCCGCGCACCTGATCGGCGAGCACGACTTCTCGTCGTTCCGGTCGTCGGAATGCCAGTCGAAGACGCCGGTCAAACACCTGTATCAGATCGACGTGCGGCGCGCGGGCCATTTCATCCATTTCCGCTTTCGTGCCAACGCGTTCCTGCACCACATGGTGCGCAACCTGATGGGCTGCCTCGTCGCGGTCGGGCGCGGCCGCTATCCGGCCGACTGGGTCGCCGACGTGCTGGCCGGGCGCGACCGCGGCCTCGCGGCGCCCACGTTCATGGCCGACGGGCTGTACCTCGCCCACGTCGGCTACCCGGCGGAATTCGCCGTCCCGCCCGCGCAGCTCGGCAGCATGCCGTGGAGCAGCGTCTGGGCCGATCTGGACCTTCAATCATGACGGATCACGCGGTTTCTCCTTCGACTCCCGCCGCGGCCGGCCTGCCGCCGCGCACGCGCATCAAGTTGTGCGGGCTGTCGCGTCCCGAGGACGTGCTGCACGCGGCGGCGCTCGGCGCCGATGCGATCGGCCTCGTGTTCTACCCGAAGAGCCCGCGCGCGGTGACGATCGCACAGGCGGCCGAACTCGCGCGCCTGGCGCCGCCGTTCGTGTCGGTGGTCGGGCTGTTCGTGAATGCGACCGAAGCGGAGATCGAGGCCGTCGTGCGCGACGTGCCGCTCACGCTGCTGCAGTTCCACGGCGACGAGACGCCCGAGCAGTGCGATGCGCTCGGCCGCGCGGCCCGCCTGCCGTGGCTGCGCGCGGTGCGCGTCGGCCCCTCGACGCAGCCGTCCGATTTGGTAGAATCGGACCTTCATTATTCGAAAGCGCGCGGCCTCCTGTTCGACACCCTGGTGCCGGACTACGGTGGTAGCGGCAAGGTCTTCGATTGGTCTCTTATTCCCGCAGAGCTCGCGCGTCGGGCCGTTTTGAGTGGTGGCTTGAACGCGCAAAACGTCGGTGATGCGATCCGCCAGCTGCGCCCGTTTGCTGTCGATGTCTCGAGTGGCATCGAAGTGGAGGGCGCGAAGGGCGTGAAGGATCATGCCCGAATGGCGGCGTTCGTACGCGCGGTGCGCGAAGCGGACGCCGGGTGATGCAAGCCGGTGCGGCCCCGAAAGCGGGGCGCATCGACCGATCGAGAGAGACACCATGTACAACCTTCCTGATAGTCGCGGCCACTTCGGCCCGTATGGCGGCGTGTTCGTCGCCGAGACGCTGATTCACGCGCTGGACGAACTGCGCGCGGCGTATGAAAAATTCCAGAACGATCCCGACTTCGTCGCCGAATTCGAGCGCGAGCTGAAGCATTTCGTCGGCCGTCCGTCGCCGATCTATCACGCGCAGCGCTGGAGCGAGACGCTCGGCGGCGCGCAGATCTACCTGAAGCGCGAGGACCTGAACCACACGGGCGCGCACAAGATCAACAACGTGATCGGCCAGGCGCTGCTCGCGAAGCGCATGGGCAAGAAGCGCGTGATCGCCGAAACCGGCGCCGGCCAGCACGGCGTCGCGACCGCGACGATCTGCGCGCGCTTCGGGATGGAGTGCATCGTCTACATGGGTTCCGAGGACGTGCGCCGGCAGGCCGCGAACGTCTACCGGATGAAGCTGCTCGGCGCGACGGTCGTGCCGGTCGAGTCGGGTTCGCGCACGCTGAAGGATGCGCTGAACGAGGCGATGCGCGACTGGGTCACGAACATCGAGAGCACGTTCTACATCATCGGCACGGTCGCGGGCCCGCATCCTTACCCGATGATGGTGCGCGACTTCCAGCGCGTGATCGGCGACGAGTGCAAGGTGCAGATGCCCGAGCTCGCGGGCCGGCAGCCGGACGCGGTGATCGCCTGCGTCGGCGGCGGTTCGAACGCGATGGGCATCTTCTATCCGTACATCGATGATCAATCGGTACAGCTGATCGGCGTCGAAGCGGCCGGCGACGGCCTCGACACGGGCCATCACGCGGCGTCGCTGATCGCCGGCAGCCCGGGCGTGCTGCACGGCAACCGCACGTACCTGCTGCAGGACGACAACGGCCAGATCATCGAGACGCATTCGGTATCGGCGGGCCTCGACTATCCGGGTGTCGGCCCCGAGCACGCATGGCTGAAGGACAGCGGCCGCGCGCAGTATGTCCCGATCACCGACGAGGAAGCGCTGAAGGCGTTCCACGACTGCTGCCGGATCGAGGGGATCATTCCCGCGCTCGAGTCGAGCCACGCGATCGCATATGGCGTAAAGCTCGCGCCGACGTTGCCGAAGGACAAGATCCTGCTCGTCAACCTGTCGGGCCGTGGCGACAAGGACATGCACACGGTCGCCGAGCGATCGGGTATCGAGCTCTGACCCCGACCGATGCGTGACCTGATCGAAGAACCGGGCGGCGGTGCCGCGAGCGAGGCGGAGGCGGTTCAGCCTGCCGCCGCCGTGCCGCGCGCGCTGCCGTCCGGTATCGAACTGCATAACCGCGATTTCCTGACCCATGCCGCGCACCTGCCGGACGCGTCGATCGACCTGATCGTCGCGGATCCGCCGTACGGGCTCGGCAAGGACTACGGCAACGACTCGGACAAGCTGTCGGGCGACGTGTTTCTCGCGTGGACGCGCGAGTGGCTCGAACTGGCGATTCCGAAGCTCAAGCCGAGCGGGTCGATGTACATCTTCTGCACATGGCAGTACGCGCCCGAAATCTTCAGTTTCCTGAAGACGCAGCTCACGATGGTCAACGAGATCATCTGGGACCGGCGCGTGCCGAGCATGGGCGGCACGACGCGCCGTTTCACGTCGGTGCACGACAACATCGGCTTTTTCGCGGTTTCCAAGGCGTATTACTTCGATCTCGATCCGGTCCGCATCCCGTACGACGCCGACACGAAGAAGGCCCGCTCGCGCAAGCTGTTCGAAGGCAGCAAGTGGCTGGAGATGGGCTACAACCCGAAGGACGTCTGGTCGGTCTCGCGCCTGCACCGGCAGCACGCGGAGCGCGTCGATCATCCGACCCAGAAGCCGCTGGAAATCATCGAGCGGATGGTGCTCGCAAGCTGCCCGCCGGGCGGCCGCGTGCTCGATCCGTTCATGGGCAGCGGCACGACCGCGGTGGCCTGCGCACGGCAGGGGCGCGACTTCGTCGGCTACGAGATCAACGAAAGTTATTGTGCGATCGCGCACGAGCGCGTGAACGCGCTCGCCGCGCCGGCATGCGCGTGAATCGCGCCGCCGCATCGCCGAACGCAATGCATCCAGGAAAATTGCCATGTCCCGTATCCAGCAGACCTTCGCCGCGCTCTCCGAACAAGGCCGTAAGGGCCTGATCCCGTTCATCACGGCCGGCGACCCCGACCCCGCGAAGACCGTCGAATTCATGCACGCGCTCGCCGAAGGCGGCGCCGACGTGATCGAACTCGGCGTGCCGTTCTCGGACCCGATGGCCGACGGCCCCGTGATCCAGCGCTCGTCGGAACGTGCGCTCGCGCGCGGCGTCACGCTGAAGAGCGTGCTCGCCGACGTGAAGCGCTTCCGGGAAACCGACCCCAAAACCCCCGTCGTGCTGATGGGCTATGCGAACCCGATCGAGCGGATGGGCGTCGACGCGTTCGCGGCCGAAGCACAGGCGGCCGGTGTCGACGGCGTGCTCGTCGTCGACTATCCGCCGGAAGAGGCGGGCGTGTTCGCCGAAAAGATGCGCGCCGCGCAGATCGATCCGATCTTCCTGCTCGCGCCCACGTCGACCGACGAACGCATCGCCGACGTCGGCAAGATCGCGAGCGGCTACGTGTACTACGTGTCGCTCAAGGGCGTGACCGGTGCGGGAAATCTGGATGTTTCAAGCATTGCGGGTAAAATCCCGGCCATCAAGTCGCGCGTGCCGGTTCCGGTGGGCGTCGGCTTCGGTATCCGCGACGCCGAAACGGCGCGCGCGGTGGCCGAAGTGTCGGACGCCGTCGTGATCGGCAGCCGTCTGGTGCAGCTGCTCGAAAGCGCCGCGCCGGAAGGCGCCGCCGCCGCGCTGAAGACGTTCATCGCCGAGCTGCGTGCCGCGCTGGACGGCGCGGGCAAGGCGGCGCGATAACACCAACATAGGAAGGCGGGAACGGGCCACGCGGCCCGGCCCGCCACGGAACAGGAAATCATACGATGAGCTGGCTCGACAAACTGTTGCCGCCGAAGATCAAGCAGACCGACCCGAAAAGCCGCAAGGGCATTCCGGAAGGCCTGTGGGTCAAGTGCCCGTCCTGCGAGGCCGTGCTGTACCGCAACGACGTGGACGCGAACCTGCACGTGTGCCCGAAGTGCGATCACCACATGCGCATCGGCGCGCGCGAGCGTCTCGATGGGTTGCTCGATCCGGAAGGCCGTTACGAGATCGGCCAGGAAGTCGTGCCGGTCGACACGCTGAAGTTCAAGGACAGCCGCAAGTACCCCGATCGTCTGAAGGAAGCGATGGACGAGACGGGCGAGACCGACGCGATGGTCGTGATGGGCGGTGCGATCCACACGCTGCCCGTCGTCGCGGCCTGCTTCGAGTTCTCGTTCATGGGCGGCTCGATGGGCTCGGTCGTCGGCGAGCGTTTCGCACGCGGCGCGCAGAACGCGCTGGAACAGCACGTGCCGTTCATCTGCTTCACGGCGTCCGGCGGCGCACGGATGCAGGAAAGCCTGCTGTCGCTGATGCAGATGGCCAAAACCACCGCGATGCTGACCAAGCTGGCCGAAGCGAAGCTGCCGTTCATCTCGGTGCTGACCGACCCGACGATGGGTGGCGTGTCGGCGAGCTTTGCGTTCCTCGGCGACGTCGTGATCGCCGAACCGAAGGCGCTGATCGGTTTTGCCGGCCCGCGCGTGATCGAACAGACGGTCCGCGAGAAGCTGCCGGAAGGTTTCCAGCGTGCCGAATTCCTGCTGACGACGGGTGCGATCGACATGATCGTCGACCGCCGCAAGATGCGCGACGAGATCGCGCAGCTGCTCGCGCTGCTGCAGCGACAGCCGGCCGACGCGCTGGCCTGACCGGCGCAAGGTGGTGAACTCTGCGCGTCGCCTGGCTTCAGCGTCAGGCGGCGCGCTTCGTTTTTTGGCGTAGTGGCGGTACCGATCCAGATTTGATCCGATGAGCACTTTTCCCACTCTCGACGCGTGGCTTTCGCATCTCGAACGCGCGCACCCGGTCGGCATCGACATGGGCCTGACCCGCATCGGGCAGGTCAAGACGGCGCTGCAGCTCGAATTCGCGTGCCCCGTCATCACCGTCGGCGGCACGAACGGCAAGGGTTCGACCTGCGCGTTCCTCGAGACGATTCTCGTGCGCGCGGGTTACAAGGTCGGCTGCCACACGTCGCCGCACCTGCTCGAATTCAACGAGCGCGCACGCGTGAACGGGCAGAACGTCACCGATGACGAACTGCTGCCGCACTTCGAGGCCGTCGAAGCCGCGCGCACGTCGCTGCCCGAGCCCGTGTCGCTCACGTACTTCGAATTCACGACGCTCGCGATCCTGCATCTGTTCGCGTCGCGCGGGCTCGACGCGGTGATTCTCGAAGTCGGCCTCGGCGGCCGGCTCGACGCGGTCAACATCATCGATACCGATTGCGCGATCGTCACGAGCATCGACATCGACCACACCGAATATCTCGGCGACACGCGCGAGAAGATCGCGTTCGAGAAGGCCGGGATCTTCCGCGCGGGCAAGCCGGCGATCTGCGGCGATCCGGCCGTGCCGCAGACGCTCGTCGACCACGCCGAAGCGATCGGCGCCGACCTGTGGCTCGTCGGCCGCGATTTCCGCTACGAGGCGCAGGCAGGTGCGGAGCGCCAGCAGTGGAGCTACCTCGGTCGCGAGAAGCGTTATCCGGCGCTCGCGTATCCGGCGCTGCGCGGCGCGAATCAGCTGATCAATGCGTCGGCCGCGCTCGCCGCGCTCGAGGCGCTGCGCCCGCTGCTGCCGGTGTCCGCGCAGGACATCCGGCTCGGGCTCGCGAACGTCGAGCTGCCGGGGCGCTTCCAGGTGCTGCCCGGCAAGCCGGCGATCGTGCTCGACGTCGCGCACAACCCGCACGCGGCGGCCGTGCTCGAGCAGAATCTCGGCAACATGGGCTTCTTCCCGTACACGTACGCGGTGTTCGGCGCGATGCACGACAAGGACATCGACGGCGTGCTGCGGCACCTGAAGGGCGAGATCGACCACTGGTGCGTGACCGACCTGCCGCTGCCGCGCGCGGCCTCCGCGGAGCAGCTCGAAGCCGCGCTGCGCAAGGCCGGCGTGGAGGAGGGGGCCGATTCGAGCGTGACGCGTTACGCGTCGCCCGCCGAAGCGTTTCGCGATGCACTAAAAAGAGCATCCGAGAATGATAGAATCGTGGTTTTCGGCAGTTTCCATACGGTTGCCGGCGTGCTGGCCTACCGTAAATCGCAGCAACACTGACTGACGGGCAGTTTCGGACTCAGCCATTCATGGGAATTTTCTCGTTCGGCAAAAAAGACGACGACGCGCCCACGCGGCGCGGCGGTCGCACCGGGACCTCCCGGAACGTGCGCACGGAGCGCACTGAACGCGTCGAGCGACGCTCACGCCGCACCGAGCGTCCGGAATCGGACGCGCTGCTCCTCGATCCGACCCTTCCAGAAAAGCAACGCGCGCGCCGTCGCCTCGTCGGCGCGATCGCGCTCGTCGTGGCCGCCGTGATCGTGCTGCCGATGGTGCTCGATTCGCACCCGAAGCCGGTGACGGACGACATCGCGATCGACATCCCGAACCGGCCCGCGCACCAGGCGGTCGCGCCGCGCGACGACGACGCATCCGATGTGCAGGCGGGCGTCGCGCACGACGAGCCGCCGGCGTCCGATGCCGCGATCGCGGCGGTCCCGGCGCCCGCGCCGAAGGATGCCGACAAGCCGGCCGCGAAACCCGATACGACGACCACGGCAAGCGTGACGCCGCCGAAGCCGGCCGCCCCCGCGGCGAAACCGGCCGCGCCGAAGCCCGCCGCGCCGAAGCCGGCGCCCGCGACGGTCGCGAATGCCGACACCGCGAGCCCGGACAGCGGCGATGCATCGTCGCCGGCGTCGCCGGCCGGTGCGCGCTTCGCGGTGCAGCTCGGTTCGTTCAAGGATGACGCGACGGCCCGTTCGTGGGCCACCAAGTTGAAATCGGCGGGCGTGCCCGCATATGTCGAGCATCGCAAGCAGGCGGACGGCAGCACGGCTACACTGCTGCGTGCGGGCCCATTCGCGGATCGCTCGGCGGCTTCCGCCGCGATCGCGAAGGTGCGCGAAGCCGGTCTGACGCAATAACGCACGATGCTGACGGCTTTCGACTACGCTGTATTGGCGGTGATCGTGTTGTCGGCGCTACGCGGTGCGTGGCGCGGCTTCGTCTCGGAGATTTTCGGGCTGATCGGCTGGATTGCGGCGATCGTGATCGCGGGCCGCTACGTCGGGCTGGTCGTGCCATATATCCCGGCTAACTGGCCGGGCGGCGCGCTGACGCAGTGGGTGATCGCCTTCGCGTTGCTCGTGATCGGCGTCGTGCTGGTCGCCGGTGTCGCGAACGCGCTGCTGTCGCGGATCGCACAGGCGAGTGGCCTGGGCGGCGTCGACCGCTCGCTGGGCATGATGTTCGGGCTCGTCCGCGGCTGCGTGCTGGTGGTGCTGCTGGTCGCGGCGGCCGGGTTGACCGAACTGCCCAAACAGGATTTCTGGCGCAATGCGCTATTGCGTCCTTTTGCCGAACAGGGCGTGCACGAGCTGAAGCAGCTCCTGCCCGACGGCATGGCCCAGTACGTACGCGTGTGACGACGCGGCCGGGCAGGACGGAACCGATTTTGTCATTCTGAAGGACATGCCATGTGCGGCATCGTAGGCGTTATCTCCCAATCCCCGGTCAATCAGCTGATCTATGACAGCTTGCTGCTGCTGCAGCATCGCGGTCAGGACGCAGCGGGCATCGCGACGGCGGACGGCAGCAATTTCCACATGTACAAGGCGAACGGCATGGTGCGCGACGTGTTCCGCACGCGCAACATGCGCAGCCTGCCCGGCACCTACGGCATCGGCCAGGTGCGCTACCCGACGGCCGGTTCGGCGACGAGCGAAGCCGAGGCGCAGCCGTTCTACGTGAACGCGCCGTTCGGGATCATCCTCGCGCACAACGGCAACCTGACGAACTGGCCGCAACTGAAGGACGAGATGTTCCGGATCGATCGCCGGCACATCAATACCAATTCCGACAGCGAAGTGCTGCTCAACGTGTTCGCGCACGAGCTGCAACTGTCGACCACGGGCCTCGAGCTCGATCCGGCGTCGGTGTTCAAGGCCGTGTCGGGCGTGCATCGCCGCCTGCAGGGTTCGTATGCGATCGTGTCGCTGATCGCCGGCTACGGCCTGCTCGCGTTCCGCGATCCGTTCGGCATCCGTCCGCTCTGCCTCGGCAAGCTCGAGACCGAGCACGGCACCGAGTGGATGGTCGCGTCGGAGTCGGTGGCGGTCGAAGGCATCGGTTTCGAATTCGTGCGCGACGTGCGGCCCGGCGAAGCGATCTTCATCGACCCGGCCGGCAACTTCCACAGCCAGCAGTGCGCGGAAAAGCCGACGCTGAACCCGTGCATGTTCGAATACGTGTACCTCGCGCGTCCGGATTCGTGTCTCGACGGCGTGCCGGTCTACAACGTGCGCCTGCGCATGGGCGACTATCTCGCCGAGAAGATCAAGCGCGAGCTGCCGAACGTGCCGATCGACGTCGTGATGCCGATTCCCGATTCGTCGCGCCCGGCCGCGATGCAGGTCGCCGCGAAGCTCGGCGTCGAGTATCGCGAAGGCTTTTTCAAGAACCGCTACGTCGGCCGCACGTTCATCATGCCGGGGCAGGCCGTGCGCAAGAAGTCGGTGCGCCAGAAGCTCAACGCGATGAGCATCGAGTTCAAGGACAAGAACGTGCTGATCGTCGACGATTCGATCGTGCGCGGCACGACCTCGCACGAAATCGTGCAGATGGCGCGCGATGCGGGCGCGAAGTCGGTGATCTTCGCGTCGGCGGCGCCGCCGGTGAAGTTCCCGAACGTGTACGGCATCGACATGCCGACGCGCGGCGAGCTCGTCGCGCACGGCCGCACCGACGACGAAGTCGCGAAGATCATCGGCGCCGACCACCTGATCTATCAGGATGTCGACGATCTGCGCCGCGCGGTGCGCGACATCAACCCGAAGCTCGAAGGCTTCGAGGCGTCGTGCTTCGACGGCAACTACATCACCGGCGACGTGACGCCCGAGTATCTCGACAGGGTCGAGCGCGCACGCCTCACGCCGGCGTCGCAGGCCGATCGCGACACGGCCGGCGAGACCGAGCGCTCGCAGATGAACCTGCAATTGTCGGTCGAGTGACACCGGCGTACGCTTTCGCCGAAGCGTGATAGGATGTGGCCTTGCGTCGATTTGATATCAGCTTGCGGACGCGGGGCAACTTCCCAAAACAGCTAAAGCGAAGGCCGGCGGAAGTCGGCCCGAGTCGATCGCTGTCGTACCCCGAAGCCCGCTGATGCCGATGCATAGCGGGCTTTTTGTTTTGGCCTGGTTTTGGTCAGGTTTGCGCGACACGCGCAACCATCGAATACGGAAAACGGAACATGGACGACTCCCTCAACTTCGACACGCTTGCCGTGCGCGCGGGCACGCTGCGCAGCGACTTCAACGAGCACTCGGAAGCGCTGTTCCTCACGTCGAGCTTCTGCTTCTCGAGCGCGGCCGACGCGGCCGAGCGCTTCGCGAATTCGGAAGACTACTTCACCTATTCGCGCTTCACGAACCCGACCGTCACCATGTTCCAGGAGCGTCTCGCGGCGCTCGAGGGCGGCGAGGCGTGCATCGCGACCGCGTCGGGGATGGCCGCGATCATGTCGGTCGTGATGTCCGCGCTGCAGGCGGGCGACCACCTGGTCAGCTCGCGCAGCCTGTTCGGCTCGACGCTCGGGATGTTCTCGCAAATCTTCAGCAAGTTCGGGATCACGACGACCTTCGTCGACCCGACCGACCTGAACGCATGGCAGGAAGCCGTGCGGCCGGAAACGAAGATGTTCTTCCTCGAGACGCCGTCGAACCCGCTGACCGAACTCGCGGACATCGAGGCGATCGGCAAGATCGCGAAGGCCGCGAACGCGCTGTTCGTCGTCGACAACTGTTTCTGCAGCCCGGTGCTGCAGCAGCCGCTGAAGCTCGGCGCGGACGTCGTGATGCACTCGGCGACGAAATTCCTCGATGGGCAGGGCCGCGTGCTCGGTGGCGCGCTGGTTGGCTCGAAGGAATTCATCATGGGCAAGGTGTTCCCGTTCGTGCGCAGCGCGGGCCCGACGCTGTCGGCATTCAACGCGTGGGTGCTGCTGAAAGGGATGGAGACGCTGTCGCTGCGCGTCGAGAAGCAATCGGCGAACGCGCTGGAGATCGCGCGCTGGCTCGATTCGCATCCGGCGGTCGCGCGCGTGTTTCATCCGGGCCTCGAGTCGCACCCGCAGCACGAACTCGCGAAGCGTCAGCAGAAGGCGGGCGGCGCGATCCTGTCGTTCGAGCTGAAGGGCGACACGCCCGAGCAGCAGCGCGCGAATGCATGGCGCGTGATCGACAGCACGAAGCTGATCTCGATCACCGGCAACCTCGGCGACACGCGCACGACGATCACGCACCCGGCGACCACGACGCACGGCCGCATCACGCCGGAAGCCCGTGCGGCGGCGGGGATCACCGAAGGGCTGATCCGCTTGTCGGTCGGCCTCGAGGACGCGGGCGACCTGCGCAACGATCTCGCGCGTGGTCTCGGGGGCTGAGCGGGTTCATAACGATGCGACGGGGCGCGCCGGCGTCCTGTCGCCATCGGCACCGTAGTCACGGCGTACGCCTTCGCGCGTGCGCGATCCGTTCGGCGTACGTGCGGACGGCATGTCGTCACGCACCGCGCTCACCATCCACCGCAAAGTTTCGTCGAGCGGCGTGACGGGCAGTTCGCCCACCGCGCGCCGCAGTTTGTCGCGCGACCCGCTCAGGCTCTTCACTTCGTTGTGCCGCACGAAACGCGGATCGACCGTCACGTCGATCACGTAACCGGCGATGCGGGACAGTATCGCCAGCACTTCGTTCAGCGAATACGCGCGCTCCGAGCAGACATTGAGTATCTCGCCGGCCGGCGCGGTTTCGATCAGCCTCAGATAGGCGGCCGTCACGTCGCGCACGTCGGAGAAATCTCGGCGCACGTCGAGATTGCCGAGCGAGATCCGCGGTTCGTTGCGCGCGTAGTGCGCGACGAGTTTCGGCAGCAGATACGCATCGCTCTGCCCGACACCCGTGTAGTTGAACGGCCGTGCGATCACGATCGGCAGCCGGTCGGCCCACAGCTTCGCCGCATATTCCATCGCGAGCTTGCTGATCGCGTAGTCGTTCGCGGGATCGGGCGGGACGTTTTCGTCGAGCACGCCGGCCGTCGAGTTGCCGTAGATGTTCGCGCTGCTCGCCAGCAGCACGGCCGACGGGCGGCGGTCGAGGCCCGCGAGCGCGGCCAGCAGGTTGCGCGTGCCGACCACGTTGACCGCGTAGGTTTGCGACGGGTCATCCTGCGCGACATGCGCGCGCGCGGCGAGATGCACGACCGCATCGGGTCGTGCGTCGGCCGCGGCCGCGCGTACCGCATCCGCGTCGAGCAGGTCGACGGGCAGCAGCGTGCAGTTCGCGAACACCGGATCGTCGGACGGCGGCGAGCCGGGCGCGACCGTGCCCCAGACTTCGTAGCCGGCCGCTTCGAGATGTTGCGCCATGTAGCGGCCGGTGAAACCCGTCAGGCCCGTGACGAATGCACGGCGCGGGGCGTGTTCGATCTCAGAACGTGTCATGGTGTTGGTTCCGCGTCAGGTCCGCCTCGACCATCATCTGGCAAAGCTGTTCGAGCGTCGTTTCCGGCGCCCAGCCGAGCTTGCTCTTGGCCTTGTCCGCGCAGCCGATCAGCAGATCGACTTCCGCGGGGCGGTAGAACTTGGGATTCACTTCGACGAGCACGTTGCCCGTCGCCATATCGAGACCGCGCTCCTGCTCATCCTTGCCGGTCCATTCGATCTGATAGCCGGCCGCCGCGAACGCCATCCGCACGAAGTCGCGTACGGTCTCGGTGCGGTTGGTGGCCAGCACATAGGTGTCGGGCTCGTCGACCTGCAGCATCCGCCACATTCCTTCGACGTATTCGAGTGCAAAGCCCCAGTCGCGCTTCGCGTCGAGGTTGCCGAGCTCGAGGCGTGTCGCCTTGCCGAGCTTGATCTTCGCGACGGTGTCGGTGATCTTGCGCGTGACGAATTCGCGGCCGCGCAGCGGCGATTCGTGGTTGAACAGGATCCCGCTGCTGCCGAACAGGCCGTACGACTCGCGGTAGTTCACGGTCATCCAGTGCGCGAACAGCTTCGCGACGCCGTACGGGCTGCGCGGATAGAACGAGGTCGCTTCCGTCTGCGGAATCGACTGCACCTTGCCGAACATCTCGGACGTCGACGCCTGGTAGAAGCGCGTTTTCGGGCTCACGACGCGGATCGCCTCGAGCAGGTGCAGCGGGCCGAGGCCCGTGACGTCGGCGGTCGTGGACGGCTGCTCGAACGACACGCCGACGAAGCTTTGCGCGGCCAGGTTGTACAGCTCGTCGGGCTGCGTGCGTTCCAGCAGTCGCATGCTCGAACCGGCGTCCGTCAGGTCGTGCTCGACGAGCGTGAGGTTCGGGTGCGTGTTGACGCCGAGCTCGGCGATGCGCCAGAGGTTGACCGAGCTGGTGCGGCGATAGGTGCCCGTGACGTCGTAGCCCTTGTCGAGCAGCAGCTTGGTCAGGTAGGCGCCGTCCTGTCCGGTGATCCCCGTGATGATGGCCTTCTTGCGAGTTTGGCTCATGGCGTTGTCCTTGTCGAAAACTTGGATAGAGAAATTCAGGCGGTCGTGCTTGCGGCGGCCGGCAATGGGCTGCGCGCGGGGCCGCGCGTCAGGCGCCGTTCGAAGCCGTACCAGCTCAAGGTCGCGTAGGCGAGCGTGATCGCGAGCGCGAGCGCGGCCGTGACGAAGCGGTTCAGGTGAAGTGGCCACAGCGCGTACAGCACGCTCAGGTGGATCAGGTAGACGGTGTAGCTGACGGTGCCCACGTAGACGAGCATCGGATTCGTCAGCACGCGTTGCACGACGCCGCGGCCGCGCAGCGCGATCACGACGATCGACGTGCACAGCAGCAGCGAGATGCTGTAGAGCGCCGCATTCGACAGCGGCGTGTTCGCGGCGCGAAAGCGCGGGAACGACAGGTGCAGCCAGCCGAGGATCGCGAGCGACACGAGCGCGCCGACGATCGCGAGCGGGTAGAACGCCTCCAGCGCGCGCCGGTCGCGGCGCAGCACGATCGCGAGCAGCGCGCCGGCCGCGAGCAGGTCCATCCGGAACGGCGTCAGGTAGTAGATCGGCCAGAACGAATCGAACCACGGCGTCGCGATCGCGCGCAGCACGGGAGCTGCGACGATCAGCGCGGCGGCGACCCACAGCAGCGCGCGCTCCGAGCACCACAGCACGACGAACGGCCAGAAGATATAGAACTGCTCCTCGACCGCCAGCGACCACAGCACGTTCAGGCTGTCGTGGCCGATGCTGCCGAGCGACAGCCCGATGTTGGTCGAGAAGAACGCGAACCACGGCCAGTGCGGCAGCCAGCTCGCGCCGAACAGGATCGTCGAGACCACCAGCAGCAGCACGTACGGCGGCAGGATGCGGCGCACCCGGCGCGCGTAGAAGTGGCTGAAGTACGACTGCCCGCGCGCCTTGCGTTCGAGCAGGATGCCGGTGATCAGCAGGCCGCTCAGCACGAAGAACAGGTCGACGCCCATCCATAGCGGCGCCTTCAGCGCGTGCTGCAGGAATACGGCGCCCACCGCGATCGCGCGCAGCCCGTCGAGCTGCACGATGCGGCCGTGTTGCGGCGAGGCGAGGTCGGCGGGTCGCGCAAGGCCGGTCATTGCGCGGTTCCTTCGCGACGTGCATCCGATGCGTGTTCGTATTGCATGCCTTTAAATGGAATATTGATTCGAAATCGATTCTAGGGAAAAGAAATCGGTAAAAAAAAGCGTGGCATTTATCTATTTGAAAACATTCAAATGCCGCCGGTTTCAGTCGCGGGATGAAAGGTTTGCAGGCGGAGCGCCACATCAGGCGTGCCGGAGCGGCATTTTCTACGGGCCGTGGCGGGAGGTGCGGTCGTTATTTCCGCATCGAAGGGATTTTTTTCGATTGTTCCGGTTCGATATTTCAGGCGGAAACATCCCCAAATATTTCCAAATTTCTTGTGATTATTTTTGCTTGTAACCTGCATCGCGACGTTTGAAACCTATTTAGTAGCGACAGGGTGCGCCGGCGGCAGTCCGCGGCCGCGCCGGTCGCTTCCGCATCAAGTCTGGAGAAGCGCATTGCGACGTCTGATTCTGGTTGGCATGACGGTAGGCGCGGCGCTGCTGGCGAGCGCCGCACCGGCCGAAACGGTGTTGCCCGCGACGACGTCGTGGATCGGCAACACGTTCGGCTATGGCGACGGCAGCTGGACGCAGATCGACATCCGCGCGATCGCGGTGACGCCTGAAGGCAAGGTGTATACGAATGCACCGTGGGACGAGAGCGGGGCCGAGGCGAGCGTCTACCAGGACGGCAAGATGCTCGGCTTCGCCGGCGGCACGCACGGCTGGGGCAACCTCGGCGGCAACGCAATCGCCGTGAACAGCAAGTATGCGTACGTCGCGATCGGCGTTGGCAACGAGCGCGGCCACCTTCAGTCGCCCGGCATCTGGCCGGACAAGGGCAAGCAGTGGTTCGGCATTTCGCGGCGCACGATCGGCGACCTGAAGCAGCCCGCGCCGTTTCGCGCGGCGCCGCAGCCGGCGCCGGGCGGCCGGGCCGATACCGGCCGCGCGCGCATGGCCGCGAGCTTCATGATGGTCAACGAGGTGCCGGCTCCCGCGCGCTCGGAAGTCGGCGACGCGAAGGCGGAAGTGGGCGGCCTCGCGGCCGACGACAAGACGCTGTTCGCGACGAACCCGTCGCGCGACGCGGTGGATGTCTACGACGCCGAGACGATGCAGCAGAAGGGCACGTGGAGCGCGCACGAGCCGGGCCGCATCGCGCTGGCGGGCGACGGCACGCTGTGGCTGCTCACGGACACGATCAGCGGGCCCGCGCACCTCGTGCACATGCGCGCGGACGGCCGCAAGATCGACGACGCGCCCGCGCTGCCCGACGGCACCGACGCGGTGGACGTGGCCGTCGATGCGAAAGGGCGCGTGCTCGTCGCGGACAACGGGCCGCGCCAGCAGATCCTGATCTTCTCGAAAGGCGGCAAGGGTTATGCGCAGTCCGGCACGCTCGGCGAGCGCGGCGGCATCTTCGCGGGCCCCGTGCCGGGGCGGCCGGGGCCGCAGCGCTTCAACGGGCTGACGGGCGTCGGCGTCGACCGCGCGGGTAACGTCTATGTGTCGATGAACGGCATCGGGCTGAGCCACGACACGATCGGCGCGGGGCTCGGCGCGGTGCTCGAAAGCTATGCGCCGGATGGCAAGCCGCGCTGGCAGGTGCAGGGGCTGCTGTTCGTCGACGGCGCGTGGCTCGACCCCGCGCGGCCGAACAGCGTGTACACGGGCAACAAGCGCTTCGAGCTCGACCTGTCGAAGCCGCCGGGCCAGGACTGGAAATACGTCGGCTTCCTGTCGAACCGCTTCAAGTATCCGGACGACCCCGTGTTCCATACGGACCAGTGGCCGGGCATGCCGATCGCGCGCCGCGTCGACGGCCGCACGTTCCTGTACCTGACCGACATGTACGCCGACCACCTGAAGATCTACCGCTTCGATGCGAAGCGCGACGGCGAGGTCGCGATTCCGTCGGGCGTGATCGCGGGCCGTGCGCGGCCGGTCGACAAGGTGCCGAACAAGCCGCCCGGCGGCGACTGGCTGTGGCGCGATGCGAACGGCAACGGCCGCCTCGATGCCGACGAATTCGAGCTGAACACGACCGGCAAGGCGAAAGCGGGCGGCTGGGGCTGGTGGGTCGACACGAAGGGCGACATCTGGCGCACGAGCGACGTGCGCGGCATTCACCGGTTCCGGTACGGCGGCGTCGACAAGGCCGGCAACCCGATCTACTCGTACGACAAGGTCACGACCTACCCGATGCCGCAGCCGTTCACGCAGTTGCGCCGCTCGATCTACGACGCGCAGACGGACACGCTGTACGTGACCGGCTACACGGCCGACGCGCCGCCGCAGCCGGGCATCAACAAGGAAGTCGGCCGCGTGCTGGTGCGCTTCGACAAGTGGTCGACCGGCTCGCCCGTCGTGCGCTACACGGTCGCGCTGCCGTGGCAGCTCGACGCGAAGCCGATCCTGGACCTGATCGGGATCACGGTCGAGGGCCGCTACATCTTCACCGTGGAGCCGGTCGGCAAGATCCACGTGTACGACAAGGACACCGGCAAGGAAGTGGGCGTGATGAGCCCGGGCACCGAGGTCGGCAAGGCATCCGGCTGGGTCGACGTGCCGTTCGGCATCAGCGCCTTCAAGCGCGAGAACGGCGAATACCTCGTGTTCGTCGAGGAAGACGCGCGCGGCAAGGTGCTGATGTATCGCTGGAAACCGTGACGGGCGGCGCGCCGTCGTCGTCCCCGTCACACAAGGCTCAAACATGGACAAAGGCATACTCAAGAACGTTTCGATCAACTTCATCGGGCTGATCCTGCCGACCTTCGTGTCGCTGGTGACGGTGCCCGCGTATATCCACGCGCTCGGCGTCGAGCGATATGGCGTCGTCAGCCTCGTGTGGACGCTGATCGGCTATTTCGGGATCCTCGATCTCGGGATGAGCATGGCCGCGCAGAACCACATCTCGAAGGCGCTCGCGAGCGGCAACGACGACGAAAGCGCGCGCGTGTTCTGGAGCGCGTTCTGGCTGAATCTCGGCACCGGCATTGTGGGCGGGCTGCTGATCTATTTCGGCGCGTTCATCTACACCGCGTATTTCACGAAGGTGTCGGCCGCGATGCAGCACGAGGTGTATCTCGCGCTGCCGTGGCTCGCGCTCGCGATTCCGCTGGCGAACGTGTCGTGGGTGTTCGCCGGCGCGATCAACGGCGCCGAACGGTTCGGCGTGTTCAACACGAACCAGACGATCGGCACGTTCCTGTTCCAGCTGTTGCCGCTCGGCGCCGCGTGGTGGATCGCGCCGAACCTGCAGACGGTGCTTGCCGCGGCCGTCGTCGCGCGCCTGATCGCGGCGGTGATGCTGGGCCACGCGAGCATCAAGGTGCTCGGGATCCGGCGCATCGATCCGCCGCAGTGGGGCACCGCGAAAGGGCTGTTCAACTTCGGCGGCTGGATGCTGATCGCGAGCACGACCAGCATGATCGCGGACACGCTCGACCGCGTGATGCTCGGCGCCGGCATGGGCGCGAAGTTCGTCACCTATTACACGGTGCCGCAGAACCTCGTCACGCGCCTGAACATGCTGCCGAACGCGCTCGTGCGCACGCTGTTCCCGCGCCTGTCGGCGGTCGGCCGCGACCACGCGGACACGCTCGCGCGCCAGTCGCTCGAATTCCTGAACGGCGTGTTCACGCCGGTCGGCATCGTTGCAATTTTCGCACTCGCGCCGTTCCTCACGCTGTGGGTCGGCGCCGATCTCGCCGCGCATTCGGCGCCGGTCGGCCGCGTGCTGGTGATCAGCGTGTGGCTCGTCGGCCAGGCGAGCGTCACGCGGATCCTGATCCAGTCGCAGGTCAACCCGGCCCGCGCGGCGTTCGCCGGGCTCGTCGAGATGCCGTTCTTCGTCGGCGGCCTGTGGTTCGGCATTCATCACTTCGGGCTGATCGGCGCGGCGGTGGTCGTCGCGGTGCGCGCGTTCGTCGATTACGGCGTGCTGCTCTATCTGTCGGCGATCCGGATGCGCGCGATCGTGCTCGACATGCTGGCGCACCTCGCCTTCCTGCTCGCGAGCCTGTTTCTCGCGCAGGCGTGGCCGGGGCTCGGCGAGTCGATCGGCATGTGCGCGGTCGTGCTGGTACTGAACGTCGCGTGGTCGCTCACGATGACACCGGGGTTGCGCGCGCTCGTGCGCGACCTGTTTGTCCGTCTCAATGCGAGGAAAACCGTATGAATCGCGATCTGGCGGAACACGCCGTATTGAATCTCGCCACCGCCGATGCGGCCGTGGCCGACTTGGGCGACGCCGCCGCGCTGCGCCGGGCGCTGCCGGCCGAACGGGCCGACGCGCGCCATCCGGCGCGCGCGCTGCGCGTGGCGATCGTCCACGACTGGCTGGTTACCTATGCCGGCGCCGAGCGCGTGCTCGAGCAGATCGTCGCGTGCTTTCCCGACGCGGACCTGTTCAGCCTCGTCGATTTCCTCGACGACCGCGCGTTCGTGCGCGGCAAGCCGGTGACGACGTCGTTCATCCAGAAGCTGCCGTTCGCGCGCACCAAATACCGCAGCTACCTGCCGCTGATGCCGCTCGCGATCGAGCAGCTCGACGTGTCGGAGTACGACCTCGTGATCTCGAGCAGCCACGCGGTCGCGAAGGGCGTGCTGACGGGGCCGGACCAGGTGCACATCAGCTACGTGCATTCGCCGATCCGCTATGCGTGGGACCTGCAGCACCAGTACCTGGAACAGTCGAACCTCACGCACGGGCCGAAATCGCTGCTCGCGCGGATGATCCTGCATTACATCCGCAACTGGGACACGCGCACGGCGAACGCGGTGGACGGTTTCGTTGCGAACTCCGCGTTCATCGCGCGGCGCATCCGCAAGGTCTACCACCGCGACGCGGCGGTGATCTTCCCGCCGGTCGACGTCGACGCGTTTTCGCTGAACGCGGAGAAGGAGGATTTCTACCTGACCGCGTCGCGGATGGTGCCGTACAAGAAGATCGACCTGATCGTCGATGCGTTCTCGCGCACGCCTGAGCGCAAGCTCGTCGTGATCGGCGACGGCCCCGAGATGCAGAAGATCCGCGCGAAGGCCGGCCCGAACGTCGAGATCATGGGTTACCAGCCGTTCGCGGTGCTGCACGACCGGATGCGGCGTGCGAAGGCGTTCGTGTTCGCGGCCGAAGAGGATTTCGGGATCTCGGTCGTCGAGGCGCAGGCCTGCGGCACGCCCGTGATCGCGTACGGCAAGGGCGGCGCGCTCGAAACCGTGCTCGACCCGCGATCGGCCCCGAACCCGACCGGGCTGTTCTTCGACGAACAGACGCCGCACGCGATCGTCGCGGCGGTCGATGATTTCGAGCGCGCGCCGCAGCGTTTTACGCCGAATGCGTGTCGCACGAACGCGGAGCGGTTTTCGGCCGATACGTTCCGGCGGCGCTTCCTCGATTATGTGGAGGAGGCTTTGCCCGGCTCGACCGCGCAGCGCGGCACGGCCGTCGCGCCGATGCCGGCCGCACGCGGCCCGGCGACGCTGGTGCTCGACCAGAGCGGCGTGCTCGGCGGCGCCGAACTGTCGCTGCTCGAGATCATGAAGCACATGCGCGCGAACGCCGATGTGCTGCTGTTCGACGACGGCCCGTTCCGCGCGGCGCTCGACGAGATCGGCGCGCGTGTCGACGTGGTCGACCAGGGCGCGCTCGCGGGCGTGCGCAAGCAGGGCGGTGTGTCGGCCGGCGCATTGAAACAGCTCGTGCGGCTCGTGCGCGACGTCGCACGTCGCGCACGCCGCGCCGAGGTGATCTACGCGAATACGCAACGCGCGATGGTGGTCGCCGCGCTCGCCGGGCGGCTCGCGCGCAAGCCGGTGGTGTGGCACCTGCGCGACATCGTCAGCACCGATCATTTCGGCAGCAAGCAGCTGCTGGCGATCAAATACTGCGCGCGGCTCGGCGTCACCCGCGTGATCGCGAACTCCGACGCGTCCGCGCAGGCGTTCCGCGCGCTGACGGGCTTCACGCCACAGCACGTCGACGTCGTGTTCAACGGCATTTCGGCCGAGCCGTTCGATGCGCTGGAAGGCGTCAGCCAGGCCGCGCTGCGCGCGCGCCTCGGGTTGCCCAAGGACGCGTGGCTCGTCGGCTCGTTCAGCCGTCTCGCCCGCTGGAAGGGGCAGCACGTGCTGCTGGAGGCCGCCGCGCGGCATCCCGACATGCACGTGGTGCTGGTCGGCGCGCCGCTGTTCGGCGAGGACGAATACGCGGCGCAGCTGCACGAAACCGTCGCGCGGCACGGGATGGACGAGCGCGTGCATTTCCTCGGGTTCCAGCGCGACGTGGCCGCGTGCATGACGGCGGTCGACGTCGTCGCGCACACGTCGATCACGCCCGAGCCGTTCGGGCGCGTGATCGTCGAGGGGATGCTCGCGCGCCGGCCGGTCGTCGCGGCTCGCGCGGGCGGTGTCGTCGAGATCATCGAGGATGGCGACAACGGGCTGCTCTGCGAGCCGGGCGATGTGACCGCGCTGGCCGATGCGCTGGACACGCTGAAGCGTGACGGCGCGCTGCGCGAGCGGCTCGTCGCGAGCGGGCGCGCGACGGCGGTGCGCCGGTTCGGGACCGAGACTTACGTGCAGCGGGTCGAGAAGATCCTCGCGGATACGGCGAAGGCCGCGAAAGCGAAGAAGCAGTAACGGCGCGAGCCGGCGGTAAACGGGCCCCCAGGCGGCGTTGTGCTGCGTGGGGGCTTCGCTTTTCGGCTCGGGTGCCGTGTCGCGCGAGTTGCGGGCGGGCTGCTGCCTGCCGTATCGGGCACGAGCCGGGCCGATCGCCGTTCCGAGCGGGATCGCGCGCCGCTGGCAATGCGCGAAGCGAAGGCGACGCGGCGGCAAGCACGTGATGAAAGCCGGTCAGAAGCGGCCCACGCGGGCCGTAGCGCGGCCGGACGGAGGAGGGTTGCACATCCGGCTCAACCCGGCGTGCGACCGCGCTCCGGCCATGAAAAAGCCCCCGCGCAGCGAGATGCCGCGCGGGGGCTCCTCCGGAAGCGGACCGGCCGGGTCAGGTAGCCCGTTCGGGCGTCGATGCGACCACGCGGGTGCTGCGTGTCGGCTTGAAGCTGGCCGACCACGTCATCGCGGGCCGTTCGAACAGCCGGTAGAACAGGTACGCGACCGGGATCGCGGCGGCCATGAACGCGAACGACGGCCAGATCGACAGTTGCAGCTCGGAGTGGAACAGCACCGAGCCGAGGCAGACGAACAGCGGCAGGTGGATCAGGTACAGCGAGTAGCTGAAGTCGCCAAACCAGCCGAGCACGCGCAGCGGCGGCGTCGGGCGCGGCGGACGAGCGAGCGCGCGGTACAGGAAGCACGCGAAGCCGGCCGACCACAGCTGGAATGCGCCGTACTGGCCGAAATGGAACGCGCCGCAGCCGGCGGCCAGCAGCACGGCGGCCGCGCCGTACCACGCACGCGACGGCACGGTGGCCGCGCCGCGGGCCTGCTGCGCGCGCACGTCGGCGATCCACGCGCCGATCGTCCACGACAGCCAGTACGACGTGAAGAATTGCAGGTCGTGCCGTTCGAGCAGCCACGCCGACGCGACGTTGACGACCGCGACCGCGGCCACGACGGCCGGCATGCCGATGCGCCGGCGCAGCGCGAACAGCAACGGGTAGATCGCGTAGAACTGCACTTCGAGCGACAGCGTCCACAGTGCGCCGTTCGACCCGTACGTGTAACCGGCGACGCCCTGCAGCGAGAACAGGTTCACGAGGAACGCCGTGACGCCGATGTCGCGGATCTTGTGGCTGACGGGCTCGATCTGCAGGCTGACCGCGTCGAGCGCGAGCGTGAACAGCAGCGCGGCGAGCAGCACCGGGTAGATGCGTGCGAACCGGCGCGCCCAGAAGTTCGGCGCGTCGAGCCGGTACGTAGGATCGGCCGCGAGCTTGAGCGCCGCGTTGCGGTGGATGCAGTAGCCGCTGATCACGAAGAAGATCGGCACGCCGGCGGAACCCCACGCGAACGGGAAGGTCAGGTAACCGGCGATCGCGCTCGGGTTGAGCGCATGACCGTAAGCGTGATGGAAGCTCTGCATGCCGACCCAGACGACCTGGCGGCAGTGGAAATAGGCGACGAGCAGCGCCGCGAAGCCGCGCATCGCGTCGATCACGTGTTCCTTGCGATCGGCGACGGGCGGCGCGGTCAGAGACGATCCGCTGAAAGCTTGCATGCGATTCGATTCCTTGCGACGGATGGAGTGGAGCACGGACGAATGGGAAGTCTGGTCCAATCGTAATGCGCAAGAATTCGATCAATGAATAAAAAAATATCGCGCGGAAATAATGCTATTCCGCATGATGGTTTTATCCGGATCTGAAAGCGGTTCCAGCGGCGCTTCAATTATTTACCGATTTTTTTCTGATAGTTTGAAGCTCCAGTTGATTGATGCAAGGAGCGGCAAGATGGACATGCATTGGATCGCGAGCGCGGCAGTACTGCTGGTCATGGTCGTGCTGTCGGCGTACCGCGAGGCGCTGAAGAACGAACCGATTCGCCCGGGTCTCGAACGGGGCGGCGTGCCCTATATCGAGGAATTCGAATCGTAAGCATTTGTATCCGGAAAATCGGTAATTTGTTTCCGCTGCGGCACTCGGTCCGGCAAGATCGACCGGGTTGAAAGGATTATATTTTTTTCGGAATCATGGGGCAATCGGCCCATATCGAAAATGAGCGGAGTGGAATTGGCAGTGCCGTCGATTCTCGATATGCCGTTCGGAAAACCATCGCGCCGGGTCGCTGGTCGACGCGGCGCAGTCAACGCAATCAGGATGCGAACATGTTGAAAGTCACCAAGGCCGTGTTTCCCGTTGCCGGTCTCGGCACGCGGTTCCTCCCGGCTACGAAGGCGAGCCCGAAGGAAATGTTGCCCGTCGTCGACAAGCCGCTGATTCAGTACGCGGTCGAGGAAGCGATCAACGCCGGTATCACCGAAATGATCTTCGTCACCGGGCGCAGCAAGCGCGCGATCGAGGATCACTTCGACAAGTCGTACGAGATCGAGGCCGAACTCGAGGCGCGCGGCAAGGAAAAGCTGCTCGAGCTCGTGCGCGGCATCAAGCCGAGCAACGTCAACTGCTTCTACGTGCGCCAGCCGGAAGCGCTCGGCCTGGGCCACGCGGTGCTGTGCGCGGAGAAGCTCGTGCACGGCGAGCCGTTCGCGGTGATCCTCGCCGACGACCTGCTGCACGGCGAGCAGCCGGTGCTCAAGCAGCTCGTCGACGTGTTCGACCACTATCACAGCTCGGTGATCGGGGTCGAGACGATCGCGCGCGAGGACAGCCGCTCGTATGGCGTCGTCGAAGGCCGCGAATGGGAGGAGGACATCATCAAGCTGTCGGGCATCATCGAGAAGCCCGCGCCGGAAGATGCGCCGTCGAACCTCGGCGTGGTCGGCCGCTACGTGTTCATGCCGACGATCTTCGATCACCTGCGCCGGCTCAAGCCGGGCGCGGGCGGCGAACTGCAGCTCACCGACGCGGTCCAGTCGCTGCTCGCGAACGAGCAGGTGCTCGCGTATCGCTACTTCGGCACGCGTTTCGACTGCGGCAGCAAGATCGGCTACCTCAAGGCGACTGTCGAGCTTGCGCTCCAGCACCCGGAAGTGAGCCGCGAATTCGAGGCGTACCTGCGTACCTGCTTGCCCGCGCTGGCTGCTGTCGCTTAAGCAGCCGCGCGCTCCGTTGTTTCAGGTGGTGGTTGTTCCGTTGGCCCCGGCCGCTCGCGCGCCGGGGCTTTTTTGCTTTTGCCGATGCGCGATCGTGGTGCGTGCCGCCGGTGTGTCGTGTTGTGTCGGGTTCGAGTGACGAGTGGTGCCGTGTGTGGAGCGGGGCGCTCGGTCGCGGTCTGGCGCGACGTCTGAAACCGGTGCCGAAGCGCTCGCCCGGCCGACCGGATCGTCGGTATGGTTGCGCGATGCGCATTGACGTGTGTGCTGGCGTCGGTCCTGCCGGAGTCGGTCAATGACGCCGCGCCGTCGTGCATCAGCTTCCGGCCGTTACCGGCATCGCGTTTTTCCCGTTCCTTCGTGTCGCCGTCTGCGTGGCGCTCAACGCGCCGACGTGCCCGGCCGCGCGACGAAGTGCCGGGCCAGCATCGCGGCGATCGGCTTCTTGAAGTCGAGCAGCCGCTTTTCGAGATAACGCCACGACAGGTGCGCGAGCAGCACGGCGAGCGCGAATTGCAGCATCTCGGGCAGCGCTTCCCGGACGATTTCCGGTATCGGCACGTGCGCGAAGTGCGCGGGCAGCATCCCGAAGCGCGCGGGAATCAGGTTGTGGAACAGGTAGAAGCCGTAGCTGATCGTGCCGAGATAGACGAGCGGCGCCCAGTCGAGCAGCGACACGACGGGATGCTCGGGTTCGCTGACGATCCACAGCATCAGCGCGCCGAGCGATGCCGACAGGCCGAGATCCGCGAGCCCCGCGACCGCGTCGGGCAACGCCGTACACGCGGGCAGCACGAGGAAGAACACGACGCCTGCCGCGCCGAGCCAGCCGGGCGGAATGCGGCGCAGGGTGGCCGGGCCGTGATCGGCGAGCGCCATCGCGCCGACGCCGCCGAGCGCGATCAGCGCGAAATTCCACGGGGAAAACGCGTAGATCAGCACCGGCGACGCGTCGGACAGGTAGAGCGCGAGATGCGCGGCCGCGCACAGCGCGATAGCCGCGATGCCGAGCGCGACGTGTCGCGCGGCGGGTACCGCGAGCAGCGCGAGCGGCGCGATCAGATAGAACTGCTGTTCAACCGCGAGGCTCCAGAAGTGCGACGTGGAGCCCGGCCAGCCGTCCTTGACGACGCCGATCCAGTAATTCGACAGGAACACCGCGTGCCACGCGAGCCCGAGATTGACGCCGCGCTGGTAGAAGAGCGCGTGCGCGATCGCGAGCGCGGCGAGCAGCAGGTAGTACACGGGGAAGATCCGCAGCGCGCGTTTCGCGAGGAACAGCGCCAGCGCGTGGCGGCGCGTCATCGTGCCGCACTCGAGCGCCTGGCGGTTGCGATGCAGCTCGCCGACGATCAGGAATCCGCTGATGAGGAAAAACGTCCACACGCCAAGCTTGCCGACGTCGACGGCAAGGACGTGGCCTTTGTGGGACAGGAAAACGAGGATGACGGCGATGGCTCGCAGGCCGTCGAGTCCTTTGACGTATCTGGCTTCGCGCATGGAGGCATCCGGGCATTGAGCGAGCCCAGTATAGGTGCGCAAATATCGAACGTAATTCACGTTCGGACGCATACGTAACGAGGTTTTTCGACGTTCGAGCATCGGCGAAGTCGGTCGGGCGCAACAAAACCTGCGGGAAACCCCGCGAAAACGCATAAAAGTACTGCACGAAGCGTCAAGGCGCTTGTAGAATCCGGCGTTGAAGCGCGCGCATTGCACGCTTCGTGTATCCAACGAACGACCACACCTGGTAGGAGAAACATGGCGACTTCCGCAAAAAAGGTGGCCAAGAAGGCTGCCGCCGCACCGGCCAAGAAAGTGGCTGCTAAGAAAGTAGCGCCCGCGAAGAAAGTAGTGGCCAAGAAGGCCGCCGTCGCGAAGGCGCCCGCTGCTCCGACGCCGCTGAAGGACAAGTTCACGAAGGCATCGCTCGCAACGCACATCGCTGAGCGCGCAGCCGTGGAAGTGAAGGCGGTCAAGGCAGTGCTCGCCGCACTCGAGAACGTCGTGCTGGGCTCGGTCCACAAGAAGGGCGCAGGCGAGTTCACGCTGCCGGGTCTGCTGAAGATCACGGCACAAGTCGTGCCGGCGAAGAAGAAGCGCTTCGGCAAGGATCCGTTCACGGGCGAAGAGCGTTGGTTCCCGGCGAAGCCGGCCAGCGTGCGCGTGAAGGCACGTGCGCTGAAGAAGCTGAAGGACGCGGCGGCGTAATGCCGCGCAACGGTTGCCGATGCATGTCGGCAGCCGTTGCAGTGTCCGACGATCCCCGTACGCGAAAGCGTGCGGGGATTTTTATTGCGCTGCGCAAATCGTGCGGCAGCGATGTTCGGTTCGACGCGCAACGTGTGGCGAATGACGCACCGCGCCTGCGCAATGTCGAACGGCAATCTTCATTCACGCTTGCTGTTTTCCATTCGCGGCACGCCGTGCCCGTTGCATGCGCATCGTGACTGAATGCATTCCGACTGAAATCGTCGGGCAGGTGGCCGCCGCGCGCTCCGCGATCGAGCGGCATCTCGGCGCGATGCTGAATGCGATCCACCTGTTCGGATCGGCGCTCGACGGCGGATTGATGCCACGCAGTGACATCGACCTGCTGGTGACGGTGGCGGCGCGGCTCGACGAACCCGCACGGCGCGCGCTGATGCTCGACCTGCTCGCTGCGTCGTCACCGCCCGGTCGCGCAGGCGGCTTGCGTGCGCTGGAGGTGACCGTCGTCGCGCACGGCGAGGTGGTGTCGTGGCGTCATCCGGCGCGGCGCGAATTGCAGTTCGGCGAGTGGCTGCGCCGCGATCTCGAAACCGGCATCGTCGAACCGGCGCTCGCCGATCACGATCTGGCGATCCTGTTGACGAAGGCGCGGCAGCACAGTGTCGCGCTGGTCGGGCCGCCGGCGGCCGCGCTGTTCGAGCCGGTGCCCGCGTGTGATTTTGAGGCCGCGCTTCTCGCTACCGTGGCGCAGTGGGATACCGAACCGGACTGGCGCGGCGACGCGTGCAACGTGGTGCTCGCGCTTGCGCGCATCGGGTACAGCGCCGCGACCGGCAGGATCGCGCCCAAGGACGTCGCCGCGGCATGGGGTGCTGGAGCGTCTGCCGGACGCATACCGGCCGGTTGTAGCGGCTGCGCGTGCCGCCTATCTCGATGGCGAAGCGGGCGCGGCGATCCTGTCGGGTGAACCGCTCGCCGCCTTCATCGGCTACGCGCGGCGGACCGTCGAATCGATGCTGTCGGCGTAGCGGCGGATACCACGGTGCACGTGATCGGGATGCGGGCCGAACCACCGCGGATCATGAGCGCTTGCACAGACGCCGCACGCGCAAGCAGCCGGTCGGGCGCTCGCCGGCGACTCGCGCGGCGCTAGACCGGCGCGCCGTCACGCATCCGCGGCACGACGCGTTTCGTCAGCCCCCGGTGCCCTCATAGGCGGCCTTCAGCGCGGCGGCGTCGAACTTGGTCATCTGCATCATCGCCGCGGCCACGCGCGCTGCCTTGACCGCGTCGCGGTCGGCCATCATCGGAATGAGATCGGCGGGAACGATCTGCCACGACACGCCATAGCGGTCTCTCAGCCAGCCGCAGCCGTCCGCCGTGCCGCCGTTGTCGAGCAGGGCGCTCCAGTAGCGGTCGAGCTCCGCCTGATCGCCGCAACTGACCAGCAGCGAGATCGTATGGTTGAACGACTCCGTGCGCGTGTGGCTCATCGCGAAGAACGGCTGGCCGAACAGCTCGAATTCGACCATCCGGGTGCCGTCGGTGCCGGGCACGGACGTGACGCGCACGACGCGCGAATCCGGAAAGATGCCTGCATAGAAGGCCGCTGCTTCTTCGGCTTCCGTCGAGTACCAGAGAAAAGGCGTGATCTTCTGAATCGTCATGGCGAATCTCCTGTCTGTATTGGCCGGGGCGCAAACCGCGTGCCGACATCGATACGACGCACGACGGCCGCCGCAATCGACATGCCGGGGCGAATGCGCCGTCGCACGGGATGAACGGCGCCGGCAACTGCGGATGGTAGTCGCCTGGTGGAGAGATGGCGACCTGCCCGGGCATCCGGAAGCGGCGTTTCCGGCGCATTGCAGCCTCCAGGCGCCGCTGCCGGCCGGCGGTCGTGCGTCGGCATCGTCTCTGCTCGCCGTCCCGCGCAAGCCATTCCGGCCCGCCGGCGACGGACGAAAAAAAAAGCCAGCCACGGTCGAAACCGAAGGCTGGCTTTCCAGTTCGGCGGCAAGGCGTCGGAGACGCCATGCACACCGGATACATCGTTTTTAGAACTTGTGGCGCAGGCCGAGAGCGACCATTTCTTGCGACTTCGTGCCGGCGAAGCCGTACGAGCCGATCGATGCTTGCGCTGCCGACGTCGTGCCGTCTGCGTTGAGCTGCGTGCCGCTTGCGTGCTGGTACGCGCCGACCAGGTACACGTCCGTGCGCTTCGACAGCGAGTAATCGCCGCCCAGCGAAACCTGATGGTACTTGGCGTCCGTGTTGCCGCTCGCCTTCGTGTACGAGTAGCCGAGGCCCAGCAGCAGCGGCGGCGTGACTTGATACGTCGCGAACGCGCGGCCCGTGTTGTACTTCTCGGTCGAGCCGAAGCCCGACGATGCGTCCGGCTTGTACTGCGAGTTGCTGTAGCCGAGGCCAAGCGTGACCGGGCCGATGACGTACTGGCCTGCGACTTGCGCGATGGCGATCGACTTAGCCGACACGTAACCCGCGTTGATCGGGCCGTCGACGATGTTGTCCGACGTCGTCGACGTCCAGTTGTTGCGGACACCTGCCGACGGCGTCGGGTTGTTCGCGTAGAAGTAGCCAGCAGCAACGCCGATCGGGCCGTTGTTGTATGCGGCTGCGACCGACCACGTCTGGCCCGAACCCGTCTTGCCTGCAACACCGCCGAGGGCGTACATGCCTTCGACCTGGAGGCCGGCGAACACCGGCGACGTGTACTTGATCGCGTTGCTGACGCGCAGGCTGTTGTCGTTGTTGTCGACGTCGCCCGGCGTTGCGAACGTGCTGCCGAAGTAGTTGTCAGCCGTGACTGCCTGGACCAGGTCGACGACCGGGTCGTACTGGCGGCCGAGCGTCAGCGTACCGTATTGCTTGCTTTCGAGGCCGACGAATGCCTGACGACCGAACATGCGACCGCCCTGGTTCAGGTGGCCCGTGCCCGGATCAAAACCGTTTTCCAACTGGAAGATCGCCTTCAGGCCACCGCCGAGGTCTTCTGCGCCTTTCAGGCCGAAGCGGCTGCCTTGCAGGTTGCCCGACAGCATTTGCCACGAGTTGATGCCTTGGCCGTTATTGCCGTGAACGTAGGCGATCGACGTGTCGATCACGCCGTACAGCGTCACGCTCGATTGAGCGTGAGCAGCGCCAGCGGCGCCCAGCAGGGCGAGCGAGAGGGTCGAGAGAGCGAGTTTCTTCATCG